>NZ_FOXO01000033.1 GCF_900115735.1 Butyrivibrio proteoclasticus | reverse complement strand
ACTAAGTTCGTCTGCAAATGGGATGAAAGCTTCGGAGCCTACCTTTCAAAGAAGATAAGTGAAGGCAAGCATTACAATGTTGCTGTCGGTCATGCGGCGAAAAAGCTGATACGCACCATCTATCGGATGGAACTTACAGGCGAAGCCTACCGAAAATAAAGAGTCTTTAACTTACATCCTTTTCTTAGAGCACCTTTTCAGATGCTCTGTTTGTCATGCAGTTTTCAAGGTACTAATTGAGGCTTAAGCCTGCCTCCAGGCTATCTAAAACACCTAACGATGTTTTATTCAAAAATCTTCATTTTCTTGTTGACTTTTAATAGTTAGTCTATTAATAGAATTTCCGGTCAGAACAATGAAAATAGTGGGATAAAAGGAGTAAAAATCAAAAGATTATCCTACTCATGAGCAAAATCAACTATAAGAATGGTTAAATTTATGGGATAAAAAGAACCATTTTTTAACACTTATCCTACATCGCTCCTACATCTTCTACACCTCTGGATTGTCACAGTGAAATGGGTATATAGCTATTTTTTTAAGTTAACACATCCATCGGCTAAATTTCCAGAAAGTTAAAATGGGCATATACGAGAAAAAATAGATTTACTCATCCATTGGATGAGTAAACTGAGACATATGATCATCTTTATAATGGTGTGGTAACTAAAAAAAAGCTGTATATGCCCAAAACCACAAGTCAAAATCCTTGTCGGCTGGTGTTGTAAGTTCAAAAATCAGGCTATATTTCCAAAATGGAATCTTCGCTCTCTTTATTGGGAGCCGCGGGAATATAGTCACACATATCCTTGAAAGTAGCCGCCCCTACTGTTCTCGGAGTCAGAGCCTGAGGCAAGGAAATTAGCCACACCGCAGGTGCTTGCCATTGACGGGTTCTGAGGAAAACGCTACAATGCTAAATCCGACGGTGCGAGAAAATCTACTGTTCCCATCATCCTCACCGTCGGCTCGCAAGCCAAGGCGTTTTCCTCAGGTCCAGTCAATGGTGGCGTACACAGCCACAACATATACATTCTTGAATCAACAATTCAAGAATGCATCAACCAAGCCAATTTAAATCGACTTCGTCGATGAGGCTTGGTTGACTCTTCACTCATATTCTCACGAAATCCGCAGTATATGCGGATTTCTGGAATTTAGTTCAAAATGTCATACTTTTTAAGAAGGTCATATACGTATCCAATTCACTTACGCAAATAAAAGAGAGTATTTTGTAATAAGCATAAAGCTTACAACAAAATACTCTCTTTAGCGCCTGCAAAACGTGCGTTTACAAAAATCAGAATTTCACACCAAGAGTTGCAAGTTCATCAACTACCTGGTTGTAGTCACGGTATATTATGCCTTTCCAGCCAAGTTTTTTGGCTGCTTCAATGTTAACCGGTGTGTCGTCGATAAATACAGTTTTGGATGGAGTCAGGTTATAGCGGCTTACCAGGAGATTATAGATTGCCGGATCCGGCTTTACTACGTGCTCACGGTAGCTTAAGATTCCACCATCTGTTTCAGCTAAGAATTCCATTGCATCAGGGCATCCTTCAAGAGCCTGTTTAGAAAAGTTTGAAAGGTATAAAACCTTGTAACCTGCAGCCTTTAGAGCTCTGATCCATGGAATTGTTTTTTCACGCTTTAAGATGATTCCATCGATGTTTTTGAAAGAATCCTCTATATCTGACTTAATCTCAGGATCGTTTTCCACAAATCTTGCAATAATCTCGTCATTAGTAAGGTTTCCCTTGTCGTATTCCACCCAATCATCACTGTAAACAGTTGCCTTGGCAATACGCTCTACCATTGCGTCATCATAACCTTTATATACCAGGAACTTATCCCATGCAAAATCTGTAAGGACATTTCCTATATCAAATACTATTGTGTCAATTTCACCATCGGGAATAACATTTCCATATTTGTCGTGCTTTTTATTGCTGCTCATAGCATCAAGAGAAGCAATAGTATGCCTTCCTGTGATAGCTCCGATTGACCATATCAAAAGCCATGTCAGTATTGGAACTGCTACTACTGCTCCTGCAAGTCCCATAAACAGATCTTTTGAATCAGGACCGCCAAACAAAGCGACAAGCAAAAATGCAACTATCAAACCGATAATCAGAACAAGTGCTGAAAGAGCAAGAACTCTCTTATAATTAGGAGTTTTTTCCATTAAAATATCATCCTTTTTTACGATATATTATATCTGTTCTTGCAGGACCATTGCTTACCATAGTAATCGGATATCCAATATGCTCCTCGATAAACTCAATATACTTTCTGCAGTTCTCCGGGAGGTCTTCGTAATTCTTTATACCTCTGATATCACATTTCCAGCCAGGGAGTACCTCGTATACAGGCTTTGCCTTCTCGAGAAGGTGTGTAACAGGGAACTCTGTTGTCACTTCACCGTCGATATCATATCCTACACAAACAGGTATTTCATCAAGGTATCCTAACACATCCAGTACTGTGAATGCAACATCAGTTGTGCCCTGAAGTCTGCAGCCATATTTGCTTGCCACGCAGTCATACCAGCCAACTCTTCTGGGTCTTCCTGTAGTAGCACCGTACTCGCCGCCATCGCCGCCGCGTCTTCTAAGCTCTTCCGCCTCATCTCCAAAGAGCTCTGAAACAAATGCTCCTGCTCCAACTGCTGAAGAATAAGCCTTTGATACTGTGACAATCTGCTTGATCTCATAAGGAGGAATACCTGCGCCGATTGCACCGTAAGCAGCAAGTGGTGATGAAGATGTAACCATAGGATAGATACCGTGGTCAGGATCTTTCATTGTTCCAAGCTGTCCCTCTAATAGAATTGTCTTTCCTTCTTTAATTGCCTTATCAAGATAAAGGGCTACATTTCCAATATAAGGCTTAACCTGCTCTCTCCAACTTACAATCTGCTCAAAGAGCGCTTCCTGATCGATTGGTTCAGCATGATAAAGATTCTTTAAGATAACGTCTTTGATTTCAGCAATTCTGGCAATCTTTTCCTTAATTGCCTCATCATTCTGGTAAAACTCGTTTATCTGCCATCCGATCTTGGCAAACTTATCTGAATAGAAAGGAGCAATACCTGACTTTGTTGAGCCAAAACTCTTTCCTGCAAGACGTGCTTCCTCCAAAGTATCGAATAGTACATGATAAGGCATCATCACCTGAACTCTGTCTGAGATCATTATCTGTGGCATTGGAACGCCCTTTGAAGTAATCTCATTAAGTTCTTTCATGAATTTTGTTATATCAAAAGCAACACCGTTCCCGATGATGTTCATAATATGTGAATGAAAAACACCTGATGGCATAGTGTGAAGTGCAAACTTGCCATAATCATTAACTATAGTGTGGCCTGCGTTAGCGCCTCCCTGAAAACGAATTACCACATCGGCATTATCTGCAAGAGTATCTGTGATCTTACCCTTTCCTTCATCTCCCCAGTTTGCGCCTACAACTGCTTTAACCATTTTTTAACCCTCACTTTTTTCTTAATAGCATTTTCAATGCATATTAATAGTACTCTTAAGAACCGTATAAGTAAAATCAATATTTATTATATATGCCATAAGCAATACTTATGTGTGAAAAAAACATATATTCGCGCATATTTATATATTTTTTTACGTTTATTATCTAAAATAATACATATACATTGTCGATATATCATTTAGAATTGACATTTTCTTTTACAGAAAATGATAGGAGGTTATCATGGCTAAACAAGCTTCTACAAATAATGTGTTTTCATCGAGTTCTTTTAAAAAACTCTCCGTATCTGACAAATTCAAAAAAGTTTTCAGCAAATTTCAAACAAACCTAATTGCTATTTTTGTTGTTATCATATTGATCGATATTGTTGCAATCTTCAATCTACACAATATCTATGCAGTATATTATGAACAGAACACACAGCAGGGGGAAGTAAGAACAACAATTCAAGCTCTTGCCAAGTACTACCTCTGGGCACTTGCGGCTCAGGATGCTGATGATAGAAATGCCCAGATTGCCGGTGCTCAGGAAAAAATACAAGAGCTCCACGATGGTCTTGATACACTTGGAAAAGTATATAAAGGCGATCTCGAAACAATCCGCCAGCATATAAACAACATTGATTCTTCTGATGATACCCTTATTCAAATGCTTTCAAATGGTTCCTCAACTCAGGAATTATATGATTTTTATGGAAATAACGTAAATGAAGCAATTAAAGTTGTGGTTAAAGACTTCAAAGAAGTTGGTAATTCAGCAAAAGCTCAGGCTGCTTCCGCATACTCACTTGCAATTATAAGCGTAATTGCTATGACACTGGTTTCTCTCATCGTTGTTATTTATGCGATTCTATACTCACAAAAAGCCAGAAGATCCCTTACAAGCAGTATTCTGGAGCCTATTAGTGCAATTACTGAAGCTGCAGACAGAATGGCTAAAGGCGAAATCGAAATTAAGGTTAAGACAAATTCTGAAGATGAACTGGGAAAACTTGCATGCGATATCACAGCGGCCACAGATGCTATAGCAGACATCGTAAAAGATATTGCCGAAACACTTACACGTATGTCATCCGGCGACTTCACCGCAGGTTCCAAAAACGAAAAGCTTTACATTGGTGACTACGACGCAATCAGAAAAGCGCTTGCAGATATTTCCAATAATCTCTCAAGTACTCTTGCAGAAGTTAAGAATTCTTCACAGCAAGTTTCACAAGGTGCTGTTAATATGTCACAGGGAGCGAACGATCTGGCTGAAGGTTCTACAGATCAGGCTGCTGCAGTTGAAGAGCTCACAGCATCTGTTAATTCCATTACTGAACAGACAAGACAACTCGCTGATGTAGCTGAAAAGAGTAAGGAGATGGCAACAGAGGTTAGAGACAATGCTGAAGCAAGCGCCAGAAAAATGCACCTTGTTACAGACGCCATGACAAGAATTACAGAGGCTTCCGCTGAAATTGAGCAGGTCACAAACTCTATTGAAGCCATTGCAAAACAGACATCCCTCCTTGCCCTCAATGCTTCTATCGAAGCTGCAAGAGCTGGTGAAACAGGAAAAGGCTTTGCTGTAGTAGCTGATCAGATTGGAAAGCTGGCAGATGAATCCAGCGAAGCTGCTAAAAATACTCATCAGCTTATTGCAGACACTATGGACGAAATCAAAAACGGAAACTCAGTAGTTGCTGAAACAACAGAAGCCCTTGACGCTATGCAGCATAGCGTTGAAGATATTACAGAAATGATAATCCAGACCGGTGATCTTGCCAATCAGCAGGCTCAGAGCATGGATGAGATAGACAAGGGAATTGAGATGATCTCCAATGTAGTTCAGAGCAACTCCGCTACTGCCGAGGAATCAAGTGCTGTTTCCCAGGAGCTTTCGGAGCAGTCTGAATCACTTAATGATCTCATTAGACAATTTAGAATTAACGAATAATGCAATTTAGCTCATAAGCCCTTTGCGTAGGCAAGATCCTGCGTGAGGGGCTTTATTTTTCCCCCTATGGTTCACTGACACAAGAAGGCTTCAACCTCCTCTTTTGAAGGCATTACAGAAAGTGCACCTTTACGTGTTGTGATTATTGAAGCTGCTGCATTGGCAAAATCAAGGCACTCAAAGAGTCCATCTTTTGTAAGTTCGTTTATACCCTTTTTGTGTACATAGTCAATTGCACAGGCACAGAAGGTATCACCGGCACCAGTAGTTTCTATTGTGTCAGGATTCAGATATCCTTCTTTTTTAATCACCATGTCTTTATACAAAGCCATACTTCCATCTGGTCCAAGAGTTGCAAAAACAAGAGAAATGCCAAACTCTCTTTTTATCCTCTCTGCACCTGCCTGAATATCGGATATTCCTGTAACAAGTTCCACTTCATTATCAGATATTTTAAGGATGTCGCAGTTTTTTAGACCATATTCAATGGCTTCAAGGGCCTTATCTTCCGACTCCCATAGAGGTGCTCTGTAATTGGGGTCAAAAGAAATGAGGCATCCCGCTTTTTTAGCTATATCAACAGCAAGCTCTGTTGCTTTTCTCACAGCAGCATCTGTCATTGAAAGAGTTCCAAAGTGGAAAATGTCAGCATTTTCAATAAGGCTCTTATTGGCAAGGATATCTTCGATGCTAAGCATCATGTCAGCACCCGGTTTTCTGTAAAAAGAAAAATCTCTGTCACCGTTTGGAAGCTTATTCACAAAAGCAAGAGTTGTGTGAACTTCCTTATCAAAGGTAAGTCCCTTTGTGCTTATGCCCTGTTTACTGATTCTTTCAGCAAGTAGTCTTCCAAAAAAATCATCTCCAACCTTTCCTATAAAAGCAGTGCTGTTTCCAAGGTTCTGAAGCATCGAAAGTACATTGCAGGGCGCTCCTCCGGGATTAGCCTCAAACAAAGGATTGCCCTGAGTGCTCTCTCCACTGCCTGTAAAATCTATCAAAAGTTCTCCAAGAGCAACAACATCTATTTTTTTATTCATCTTTTCCCCTCACAAGTTCATGCATTGTAACGTCCATCAAAAGCTCGCCCTGAGCTTTGAAGCTGATACCCTCAGCCTTAACATCAGTAAGAATGACCATTGACATAGCCTGCTCGCCGTCATTTATGAACAGCTCCATGCTATATCTGTCAAGGACAAGGCGCAGTGTAATCTGTCCCTTATTATTAGACACTTTGCATCTTCTCTGATGAACGATTGCTCTTCTGCTGCCGGAATGCTTTCTGTCAATCTTAACGATGTTCATCTCCGGATCGTATTCGATGGTTGAAAAAGCTTTGCCGTTATCTGCAAATCTGATCTCAAATTTTTTATATGAAAGGTCATCTGATGTTGGTCTGACCTTTACTGTCATATCTATGCATCTTCCCTCAATGCTTGAAAGTGATGCGCTATCTGATATAAGCACATTTTGTCTGCTTATTCTTTTTCCGTAGTAATTCTCTATTTCTCTGGCCGGTCTCTGCATGAGCTTGTTATTTTCAAGCCAGATTTCCCTTGGGAAGCTCATCTGTCCAAACCATGGGAAATCATCGCGTCTTATACCGCATGTATCCCAGTTCTGCATCCATCCGATCATGATTCTTCTGCCGTCAGCAGCAAGGATTGTCTGTGGTGCATAAAAATCAATTCCGTAATCTATTGCCTGGAAATTTTCTTCGCAGTAATCGCCATTATCATCCAAATGGCCAATTACGCACAAAGTTCCATTACCATTGTGGAATTCAAGTTCCTCAGGAAGCATATCCTGTGGGCTTGTCATAAGAAGCTGTTTGCCATCAAGTTCAAAATAGTCAGGGCATTCCCACATTACACCAAATCTGCGGTTGTTCTTTATTACAAGTTTGTCATATTCCCAATGGATACCATCCTCGCTCACATACTTTAGGATTTGTCCGTCTTTATCTTCTGTTTTATTACCTACTACAAGGTAGTACTTACCATTTTCTCTCCAAACCTTAGGGTCTCTGAAATCATACTTTCCTGCGCCTTCAGGCAAGGTAGTGCTGTCAATAACAGGATTGTTTTCATACTTTTTGTAGTCTGTTCCATCACCAAGAGCAATACACTGAGTCTGAACTTCTCTGATATTGCCCTCTTCATCTTCTTTCTTTTCAACACCTGTATAGACAAGAAGCTGTTTGCCATCTTCCATTTCAATGGCACTTCCTGAAAAGCATCCGTCTTTATCATGCTCCTCATCCGGTGCCATTGCACAAGGAAGGTACTGCCATGTTATAAGGTCAGCACTCTTTGCGTGTCCCCAGTGCATAGGTCCCCATACTGTATCATATGGATAATACTGGTAAAAGAGATGGTACTCACCTTTATAAAAACTAAAACCGTTTGGATCATTCATCCAGCCACATCTGGGAGTAAGATGAAAAAGAGGTCTTTGCTCCTCCGGGATCATCTTTTCCTTCTTTGCTTCATATTCTCTGGCTTTGTTTAATTTATCACTCATTCTTTGTTCCTCACTTAAATAAATCCTGTATTTCTTTTTCCGGCTGATGAAAGATCTGGTCGACAGTTTTTTTTCATAAAAGAGGGAGGATAAATTACTTCTCCTCCCCCTCGCCTTTCATAATGTAAAAATCATTCTTAATTACTTGTAGAACTCATCAAAGTACTTCTGATAGATTGAAAGATACTCATCAAGGCCATATGCGTTGACCTGCTTGAGGTACTCATCCCAGTCAGCATCTGTAAGGCCGTTCATTACGAAGTTACTTCTGCTTGAGTTGATGTAGCTGATAAGATCTGTCTGGATAGTTGTAAGCTTTTCTGTGTCATCTGCTGTCATGAATACGTTAGGATATACGTATTTGCAGTGCATGTCATCTGTGTAGTACTCTTTTATCCAGTCAAGACGATACTGTGCATCATCAGGACATGTTACGTATACGCCATAGTACTCATCCAGGATTGCAAGAGGTCCGCCTACGCACTCAGCTTCACGAACTTCTACAGGTGATGCATCTCCAAGAGGAGCGTGCTTAAGCATCTTGTCGCCGTTTGCATTTGTTGAAAGCTCGAAGATATCAAATTCATCATCCTCACCGTATGTTCCCCAGTTGTTCTGTGGTGACTGGAATGGATCATACATAAGATCAAGCCAAGCACATACGAATGCAGGGTTAGCGCACTTTGATGTTACAACGCATCTGCCGCGGTCAAAACCTGATGTAAATGAAGCATTTAAAGGTGTTACGTTCTTGGTATCTGCCTGAAGAGCTGCAAGTGGAACGAAGTCTTCAAGGTTATCGATGTTAGCAACGTCCCATGTGAAGCATACGCCGTATCTGTGGGATTTTCCTTTTGCTACATATGTTGACCAGTCCTGTGTGAAGCACTCAGGATCGATAAGTCCTTCTTCATAGAGCTTGTGGAGCCACTGCATACCTGACTTGAAGCCTTCCTGTGTAGCTGTGCAGATAACTTTTTTGTCATCAGTAACTGCGATGTGCTGTCCCATGTCGTTGTCGCCATAGCCTTCGCCAAAACCGTTGATAAGAAGGCTTGGGTCCTGATCGTTCATGATGCATGACATAGGAATAATGTCACCTTCAATACCAAATTCTTTCTGAAGGTCTGCTGCATGGTCCTTGAATGCCTTAAGTACTTCTTCAAACTCATCAACAGTTGTAGGTGTCTGAAGTCCAAGGAAATCAAGCCATTTCTGGTTGATGTATGTGAAGTTGTTACCTACTGTCTGGATAGCTGTCTTGTTTGAACCAAGCTGCTCGATCCAAGGAAGTGCCCAGATATGTCCCTCTGAATCCTCGCACATTGTGCGGTATTCAGGATACTTATCAAATACAGCCTTAAGATTAGGCATATAGTTATCGATGTACTCTTCTACAGGAATGATAACGCCCTGATCTGCGTATCTGATAAGGTCTGAGTTGCTGAATCCTGCGTTGAAAACGAAATCTGTAAGAGTGTTCTTGTTTGCCATGCTAAGCTGGATCTTATCACCCCACTGGTCGCTTGAAATAGCTGTCCAGTCAACATGTACATTGGTTTCTTCTTCAAGTCTTTTGAAGATTGTTCTGTTGTTAGGTTCTGACTCAGTTCCTGATGGATAGCTGATCATACCTGTGATTGTTACCTTGTTCTCAAGTGGAAAGCTAAGATCATCAGCTGATACGCTGGCTGCTCCACTACCTGATGCCCCATTGCCACAACCTGTAGCTATGCCTGCAGTCAGTGCAAGTACAAGTGCAGCACTTAAAAATTTTGATGCTTTCTTTTTCATTTTTCCTCTCCTTTTCCCTCTAACTTATATAGTAAACCTCCATAAGGAAGTTCTGCTCAACCTTTTACCGACCCCACCATTATTCCTGAATCAAAGTATTTCTGGAAGAATGGGTACATAACTATAAGTGGTAAGCTTGAAACTATGATGGTTGCATATTTTAAAAGTTCTGCAAGCTGTGCTCTCTGGGCTGTGCTCTGCATGTCTGCAATCATTCCCGGATCAGGCTCGTTCTGGATAAGTATTGCTCTGAGCACCAGCTGAAGTGGCTGCTTGTATGCAGAATTAAGATAGATCATTGCGTCAAAGTAGCTGTTCCACATTCCAACGAACTGCCAAAGGATAAGCACTGCAATAAGTGGTGTGCAGACAGGAAGAAGTATTCTAAAGAAGAACACAAGCTCATTAGCTCCGTCAACGTCTGCTGCCTCTCTGAGTTCACTTGGAATTCCTTTGTAATAGGTTCTTGCAATTATCATGTTCCAAACGCTAAATGATCCCGGAAGGATTACTGCCCACATACTGTCAAGAAGACCTAAGTTGCTGACAAGAAGGTATGTAGGAATAAGTCCGCCTCCAAAAAACATCGTTATGATAAAAATTGTGTTGAATATTTTTTTACCCTTAAAATCATCTCGTGACATTGGATAAGCACACAGCAGTGTAACGAAAACTGATATGAATGCGAACAATACTGAATAAAGTACTGCGTTGAAGAATCCTGTCCAGATCTGTGGGTTTGTCATTACTCTCTCGTAAGCTGTGAGTGTCCACTTGCTAAGATCAAAGACTATTCCTTTATTCTGAAGTGTTATAGGATCCATGAATGAAGCAATTATGATATAGATCATGGGTCCTATAATAGCCAGTACAAATGCTGCAAGGATAATATATCCAACAAGAAGAAATGTCTTATCTCCAAGCGATGCCCTTGCGAATTCGCTCTTTTTCCTGATTGAAAGTGATTTTTCCATTTTGATATCTCCTTATAATCCCTGTCCGTCATTGAGCTTCTCTACTACTTTATTAACTGTGATAAGAAGAATGACATTGACGATAGTATTGAAAAGACCTACCGCTGTGGAATAACTGTAATCACCATTAAGCAAACCTTTTTTGTAAACATAAGTTGCTATGATCTCAGATGAAGCAAGGTTCATATCTGACTGTAATGCATAAGCTTTCTCAAAGCCTATGCTCATGATATTTCCGGCCTGAAGTATGAACTGGATAACAACCATGTCCTTTATAGCAGGCCACTCAACTGCCTTTATCTGCTGCCAGATATTCGCTCCGTCAATCTGCGCTGCCTCTTTAAGCTCCTTGCTGGCATTGGACAAAGCCGCGGTGTACATGATTGATGCCCAACCTGCTCCCTGCCAGATTCCGCTTATAATGTAAATTGGTCTGAAAGCTGCCGGGATCGTAAGGAAGTTTATGCTCGTTCCAAGCAAAAGGTTAAGAGGTCCTGTTACTGAAAGAAGTATTCTGACCATACCACAGAGAACGATGACTGAAATAAAGTTTGGCATGTAAAGAACCAGCTGAATTTTCTGCTTGATACTGCTGCTTGTCACTCTGTTAAGTAAGAGTGCCAATATGATCGGCATTGGGAAGCCCCAAAGAAGACCGAAAATACTAAGTTTTAATGTATTTGTAAGATATTGGAAAAAGTCAGGTGATGATAGGAACTGCTGGAAGTACTTAAACCCTACCCACTCGCTTCCAAGTATTCCTTTAAAAGGATTATATTTTTGGAATGCGATCAAAATTCCACCCATCGGAATATATCTGAATACGATAGTAAGAATCAGTGCAGGTCCTAAAAAGAATACGTACAGTTGCCAGTGCTGCTTAATGTATATGAATGTATTATGTAAGCTGTTATCCTTTGCTTTTGCATTCATAACGCCCCTCCTTAAACATTTTACAAATGTAACAATTTCTTTTGCGTATGTAAAATATAACATAAGCAAAATCTGGTGTCAACATAATTATTTTACATTTGCATCATTTTATTTTTACATTTGACACAATGATTTTTACATTTTATAATGATATGGATATTATGCATAAGAAAAACCACTAAAGAACGGAGATTACAATGGCAACCAAGGTTACACTTCAGGATATAGCAGATGCTCTTGGAGTATCCAGAAATACAGTTTCAAAAGCGATCAACAATACGGGTGTTTTAGCTGAGACAACGAGGCAAAGGGTTTTAGAAAAAGCTATAGCTATGGGATACAAACAGTTTTCATATGCAAACTCTGTAGCTGATATCAAGAATCCTTCTTTTACCAGAAATAAAGCTGCCGGAGAGATAGCTCTTTTCACCGGAGGACTTCTTACTAACTCTCACTTTGCTTCCACTATGATCGACAAGTTTCAGAATGAGATATCGATTCTTGGATACAGCCTTACAATGCACAGAGTAGACGAGAACAATGTGGCAGAACTCAGTCTCCCGCTTTCATTTAATCCTGACAACACCAGAGCAATAATGTGTATTGAGATGTTCAATCATCCTTATTGTGAAATGCTGTGCAATCTGGGAATCCCTGTTCTTATGGTTGATGCACCTGTAGCAAGCTATTGGAAACCTTTAAATGCAGATCTTCTTTTAATGGATAACTCTTCGAGTATTTACACCGTTATAAATGACCTGAGCAAAAAAGGCATCACAAAAATCGGATTTGTCGGACAGGTAACTCACTGCCGCTCCTTCTATGAGCGTTTCACAGCATTCAGAGAAGCTCTTTACATCAATAACCTTGAGTTCAACGAAAAATACTGTCTGTCCGAAGTCCACAGTCACGACAGCCAGTACAAAGATTATTTATATAAAGCTCTTGAGAATATGGAAGAATTACCTGAATTATTCATATGTGCCAACGATTTCGTTGCACTGGATCTTTTGTATGGACTTAGAAAAATGGGAATTGAATGTCCAAGAGATATTAAGCTGTTTGGATTTGACGATTCACCGGAGTCCAAGATAATGACACCATCTCTTTCTACCAGTCATATCCACAGTCAGATAATAGGATATTCTGCTGCCAACCTGATAATGTCAAGAATTGAGCAGCCTGATCTTAACTACCGCATCACTTATACAGAAACAGATCTGATCTATAGAGAATCCACGAAAATGTAAAAAAGTGCCTACAAGGCACTTTTTTCTTTTACCATTGAACAGACCATCGTCTGCTATAATTACCCATATCATTTATAGCACCTTTAGATTTTTTAGCTAATTTGCCAGACACCTCAGATGCTTTTTTTCTATTGAGATAAAATAAAAACTCATCTTCATCAACCGGAAGGTCAACAACACTTCTTTTCCATGAAGAAAGATATGCAGCATTGCTGATTCCAAGACTCTTAATCCCCTCCTCTCCCGGTGCTATGAGTTTTGTTCCATTCAAAATGTGATCACTGAAATTTTCCATAATAAGAATATGTCCATCCCGTTCGTCTTTTAGATTTAAGACTATCTCTGTAACCTCTTCACAAGGCATGGATTCTTTAGAGTTAAAACAAATCTTCCTCTCGTCCTTTTTCAAAAGAAAAAGTTTCAGCACTCCATTTTCTGCAATTGCTTTGCCATAAGTCCCGCTGATTTCAAGCCTGTTGCTGCCCGGATACTCTCCTGTTGAAGTTATGAAAGTAGCTGTTGCTCCATTGCTATATTCAGCATATATCGTTGCATCATCCTCAACATCAACATCATGGAACAATCCTTCATGACAAAAAGCTGTAAGCGATGAAGGCATTCCCATTATCCATTGCCATATATCAAGGTTATGCGGTGCCTGATTAAGCAATACTCCGCCTCCCTCGCCATTCCAGGATGCTCTCCAGCCTGATGACTCATAGTATGCCTGAGTCCTATACCAGTTGCTGATTATCCAGTTAAATCTCTTTATATCTCCAAGTATCCCAAGGTCAACAAAGCTCTTAAGGGCACTAAATATATTGCTGGTTCTTTGGTTGAACATTATTCCAAAACTTTTGCCGCTCTCTAAAGCTTTTTTATCCATGAGTTCAACTGACTTTGTATCAACTCCTGCGGGTTTTTCTGTTAAAACATGTAATCCTCTATCAAAGGCATCTATTGCCATTTTGGTATGTTGATAATGGGGCGTTGCAATAAGACACACATCCAAATTGCTAGACGAAAGCATCTCTCTATAATCCGCGTAATATGAGATCTTGTCCCCAAACTGTCCCCTTGCCCAGTCAATCCGATTTTTATCACAATCACATACACAGGTCAAAGTCGAATTTTTAACCTCACCATTGAAAAGAGCTTTTGCATGCGCACTTCCCATATTTCCAATTCCAATTATGCCATATCGAACCATTTTCATACCCATCAATAGTTTCCTACTGTTATTTTTTCCTCTGTAAAATTCTCAACAAATGATTTTTTTTCATAAAAGTGCACTGCGTTTTTCTGTATGCCGTCAGCCTTGTAATATTCCGAGTTCTCAGCTATAGGAAGGCTGATAGTTTTCTTTTCAAACCCCGCTACGTAAATAGCTGTTATTACTTCAATCGTTCTTTTTCCATCTTCTCCTGTTATCAGTGGTTTTCTGCCATTCTCCAATGCGGAAAGGTAATCATCTATCTCGCCGGTATGCCCTTCATATTTAAGATCAGGCAATTCATCATAGAACTTATTTATTTTCTCGATAAGTTCAGTGTTCCCCCCATCTACCGGGAATCCATTTTCCATTCCTACCTCAGCCTTAAGACTCCACGGCATGGAAATCTTGGCATCGGCACACTGAAGAGTGATTCCCTGTTCCTCACCATGGCTAACTACAGATGAAATAACTTCTGCCACAGATCCATCCTCATATTTCAGACATGCCAGTGACAAATCCTCCACTTCAGCATTATCATGCATAACATTGGTCAATACCGCGGTCGCTTCAACAGGAGATCTCTCTTCTATCCAATTGAGCATATCTATATGATGAACTGCATGATTAAGCGTAGGCCCACCTCCCTCTTTTTCCCAGGTTCCTCGCCACCAAAGATCATAGTAACAATGGGCTCTCCACCACTGGGAATCAACTCTGGCAAGACAGATTTTACCGGCAAGGCCTGACTTTGCCAGCTGTTTTAGCTTATATACCCCATCTCTGAATCTGTTCTGCGCTATTACTCCAAGGGTTACGTTGTTTTTCTTTTCAGCTTCCAACATCCTATCGCACTCTTCAAGGCTTGCTGCCATTGGCTTTTCCACAAGGACGTTTTTCCCGGCATTCATACAATCAATGCTTATTGATGCATGTACATAAGGTGGTGTACAGACATGAACTAAATCTATTTTTACGTCTGAAGCAAGCATACTCTTATGATCAGCAAATACTCTTACATCACTTCCAAGATTGTATTTTTCTTTTATGCTTTCAGCTTTATTGGGATATATATCGCAAAGAGCTACGATTTTGCATCTTTCAGGAAACTCCAACAGTCCCTGTACATGAAGATTGGAAATATTACCCGTTCCAACTATTGCAACGTTTATCATACTTTTCTCCCCTATTATTTATGCGTTAAATATTTAGCTTCCATTTCAGCTTTTACGCACAATTCAGCCGCTTTAAAGGCATGTTCCTGCGTCATTGCATTTTCAGTTCTGTTGATACAGTCCAAAATGAGCTGTCCAAAGAATGGGAATCCCACTTTTCCATTAACTTCAAAATGCTGTTCTCCATCCTTATTTACAAGATAAACATGATCACAGGTTCCATCTCCTGTACCAATGTTTACATACTTTCTTATCTCGATATATCCTTCAGTTCCAAGTATTATTGTTCTTCCATCTCCCCAGGTTGAGAGGCCATCCGGGGTAAACCAGTCAACTCTGAAATGCTGGGTTGTACCATTATCACCTACAATTATTGCATCACCAAAGTCTTCAAGTTCCGGATAATCCGGGTGCCCATAATTGCCAACTTCACTATATGCCACATGCGCATCTTTGACTCTGCAATAGTATAAAAACTGCTCTATCTGATGGGAACCAATATCACATAATATTCCGCCATATTTTTCTTTTTCAAAAAACCAGTCTGGTCTCCCCTTTGGATTACCTACTCTGTGAGGCCCAAAGCCATCCACATGGATGGGTGTTCCTATAGCCCCCTCATCCACAAGCTGGGCAGCAAAAACTGCAGACTCAACGTGGATTCTTTCACTGTAATAGACCATATATTTCTTTCCGGTTTTGGCTACTGTTTCTTTTGCCATTGAAAGCTGCTCCAAAGTCGTAAGTGGCGCTTTATCGGTAAAATAGTCTTTCCCATGCTCCATTACTCTTATTCCAAGTTCACACCTCTTCCAGGTCTCTGCCGCTCCACAAACAAGTTTTACTTCCGAATCATTTAATATCTCATCCTCTGAAGATGCTATTTTTACCTCCGGATATGCCTTCTGAAAAGCTTCAGCTTTTTTTACATCCCTGTCATATACCCACTTGAGCGTTGCTCCGGCTTCAATAAGTCCATTGCACATGCCATAGATATGACCATGATCAAGGGCTATCGCTGCAATGACGAATTCTCCTTTGTTCACAACCGGTGCCGGCTTACCTTTTGGTGCATAATTCATTCCATCTTTTTTATCCATAGCCCCAAATACTCCTCTTTTTTAATATAGGGAAACAGTCAAAATAACTGCTTCCCTATAGATATGGTTAGTTATTGTAATGCTCTTCTCTCTCTGAAATGATTGTGTCAATTCCTACTGACTTAAGTTCATCCATGTATTCGTTGTACATCTGATCAAATTCTTCAGGAGCACATGTGATCATCTTTACCTGATAATCATCTTTTGCTATGTTAAGATCTGTGATCAGATCTGCTGTAGAAGGTGATGTGTAGGATGCATCGTGATTAAGTGTTCCTGCAAGAGCATACTCATAGTTTTGGATAACATAATCTTCATATCCGGGAGCTTCCTTTGATGTGCACTTATTGAAGTCATCAACTGTCTCGAAGTATCCCTGATTACCTACAATAAAGAGGTCTGTTCTGATCCAGTCTTTATCCTGAGCATTGTATTCAGCATCTTTAACAACCGGAACTCCGTCAACCATATCGTAATGTTCGCCTTCAAATCCATGATAAAGAACGAAACCGCCATCTTCTGTGCACATCCAGTCAAGATATGTCATGCATGCTTCTACAACTTCTTCACTTGCTGTCTTAGGGCAGAAAGCAATAAGTCCGCCAGCACCATATGCTGCTGAATAAACCTGACCATCATTTATATTCTTGAACTGAGGAATAGAAACAAAATCTGCATCACTTACATTCTCTTTTAATGTCTTAAGAAGTGATCCACGAAGTACGTCAACATTACCGTTTACGCTGTATTCACAGAACCCAAGGTTACCGGTTACGATTTCACTCTTGAAATCATCTTCTGTAAGGTTATAATACTCCTGGTGAAGGATTCCGCCGTTGTAGAGTTTATTAAGGAACTGATAATAATCATACATACCAGGATCGTAGTAATCCTGAATGACATCCTCACCACCGCCGCATACATTAACTTTTAGCGGGTCCCCTGCAATCTTTGAAAATACCTGCTTTAAGTTCCAGCCGTTCCAAATAATTGCGCCAGAAACACCTGTCATACCATTTGGATTCTCATGAACCATCTTATCAAGTGCTGTGTACAGTTCATCGGGATTTGTAGGAATCTCAAGTCCCAGCTTATCAAGCCAGTCTTTTCTGATAAAGTAGTTACTCTTTGCAGTTGTAGCTCTCTTAGCCACGATACCATAGAGCTCGCCGCTTTCATTTCTTCCGATATCAATAACGTCACTTCCAAGATATTTTTTCATGTTAAGAGCCTGGTCAGCTCCATCAATGAACTCTGATAAATTCCATGTTCCGCCCTGGTTATAGTAGTCTTCTGCATAAGCATAAGTGTAAGTCAGCGTAAGGTCAGGAGCTGTCTGAGAAGCTACCATAGCCTGCATCTTTGTTACTTCATCCCATCTTGGAACAGGGACAAACTCTACGTTGATTCCAACCTTGTTCATCTGCTCATTTACATACTTTGTCCACTTGTTATCTGTGATAGTTGAGCCATCAGGAGCATTGCTTCTGTCAAAGAGTTCTACTGTGATCGTCACATTATCAAACTGCTTTGAGCCGTAAGTTGTCTGATACTTACTTGCTTCTGCAGCTGTAGCACTATCAGTGCTCTCAGTACTAGTCGCTGTTTGAGTCTGTGTCTCTGTTTTTGGTTCTGCCCCCGTCTCAGCCGGCGCTGTACTTCCGCATCCAACTACCATTGTTGCTGCAAGTGCAATAGCCAATGAGTTTTTCAATACTTTGTTTTTCATTAGTGCCTCCTTATTTTTTTACCCCCATATGAGGTATGATTATCCTTTTACTGATCCAACCATTACACCTTTAACGAAATACTTCTGAAGCCATGGATATACAATAAGAATAGGTATTGTTGATACAGCAACTGTCGCCATCTTAAGAGACTGGCTCATAACCTGCGTTCCGATACCCTCTGCATTTGCATTAGAGTTATTAAGCTCCTCTCCAAACAAAAGACTCCTGAGTCGAAGCTGTAATGTATACAGTTCAGGCTTTTGAATATAAATAAGTGCGTCAAAATATGTGTTCCAATAACCAACAGCATAGAACAGTCCCATGGTTGCGATGATAGGAACCGAAAGAGGAAGAATGATCTTATTTAATACCTTCATGTATGATGCGCCATCAATTCTTGCAGCCTCCTCCAAACTCTCCGGAATATTCTTAAAAAATGTTCTCATAACGATAAAGTTAAATACGTTGATGGACTGTGGTACAAACAGCGCAAATACTGTATCAAATAGTCCCAGAGACTTAACTGTCAGGAAAGTTGGGATCATTCCGCCGCTAAAATACATAGTAAAAAGAATAAACGCTGTAAAAAAGCTTCTTCCAGGCAAATCTTTTCTAGAAAGCGAAAATGATGCAAGAATTGTAAGAACAAGACTTAATGCTGTTCCTGCAACTGTTATGATCACAGTATTCTTCATCGCCATCCAAATTTGTGTCTTTCCAAGGATCTGTCTGTAAGCATCAATATTAAAATCGATCGGATAAAAAGTTACTCTCCCTGAAAGCACTGCATTATAACCACTTACTGAGTAAGCCAGTACATTCAAAAAAGGATATATGCATATAAAAGCAAGTACTGCTAAAAGCAGATCATTGACAATTAGTCCCGCTGTAAGTTTCTTTGTTTTCACGCTTTATTCCTCCCGTCAGATTATTCCGTCTTCGCCAATTGCCTTGGCAAACTTATCAGCAACAAACAGAATGATAATATTTATTACCGACTGAAAAAGGCCAATCGCAGTAGAATCACTATATTTTGCCTTTTCAATACCAATTCTGTAAGTGTATGTACTGATAACTTCTGATACATCCATTACTTTCTTGTTTCCCAAAAGAAGCGGAGCATCAAGACCAATTGACATCATCTTTGAAATCTGAAGAATAAGCATTGTAACAATTACTGACTTGATTGAGGGAAGAGTTATATAGATTAGTCTTTGAAATTCTGTGGCGCCATCCAGATATGCTGCTTCGTATAAGCTCTCATCCACACCTGTCAAAGCTGCGAGATAAATAATAGTTCCCCATCCTATCTCTTTCCACACATTACATACAACATAAGTGAATATCCACCATCCATGATCACTCATAAACGGAATAGGACTTCCTCCCATATTTTCAATCACTCTGTTGATGCTTCCGTTTGTCATAGAGAAAAGATTTGTAGCAATTCCTGCTACAACTACCCATGATATAAAATGTGGTAAATATAAAACTGACTGGGTTATTCTCTTGAAATGTTTGTTTCTTACTTCATTAAGCATAAGAGACACGATGATCGTAAGCGGAAAGCTTACAAATAAAGTAGCAAAATTCAACACTAAAGTATTTCTTATAGCGTTCCAAAAATTTTTGCTCTTAAAGATTTTTGAGAATACTTCAAATCCGCACCAGGGACTGTCTGTAATCCCTTTAAAAACGTTGTAATTCTTGAATGCAATGGTGATTCCATACATTGGGATATACTTAAACACTACATAATATAAAATTACCGGTACCAGCATCACGTATATCCACTTATAGTTCCATACCTTCCTTATTGTCTTTCTCATTTGTTTCACCCCAACTTTTTTTCTGAAAAAGAACCTTCCCCTAGTTGTAAATATAACACTACCCCTTTGATGTTTCTTACACTTCTATGTATATTTTTTTTGCGCAAAATGACCTCTTTAAGATAGCAATATCTGCACATTTAATGTGTTTTTCTGATATTTTTTGCGTATTTGTATGATTTTAACAAAATATTAATATCAGATTGTGCAATGTATATATATTGTGTTTCTATCAATATTGCATTATCCTATTTTTAATATCTTGATAAGGAGAATTGTTATGACAGGCAAGAAGATACTAAAGAAATTTCAGCCGGTAAAAGGAGATCTTCAATGTGAAGTAAAGTCTATCGATGCTCCATTCGACTATACTGATGACATGCACAATCATTTCTGCCACGAGATATTGATCTTACTAGACGGAGAAATCTGGTTATACACCGAGTTTTCAGGAAAAGTCATGCATAAGGGGGATGTTGCTTTCATACCTCACTACCTGTTTCACACGGCAGATATTCACACTCTTAATAAATATGACCGCGTCGTTATAAACGTTTCTGACGCGGTTCTCAAAAAAGCTTCTAACAAAAAGTTCTCTCTATGCTCATGTTTTGAGCCATATGACAGTGAAGACAAATCTCTTCACTCTATACATCTGTCAGAAGAAGAACTGGAGGAAATAAAAAAACAATGCATCTGCCTTCAAAAGAATATCGAACATCCTAAAGCTTCTTCCGATATTCTGGTCGACGCATATCTCAAACTGATAATGGTGAAACTCACTTCCAAACACTCTGATAATCCAATGGAAGATACTCCAAATGCCCTTCCAGATATTGTCAGCAGAACATTTGAATATATAGATGCACACTTAACTGAAGAGATTACCCTTAGTATCCTGGAAAAAGAAATTCATCACAATGGAACTTATATTTCACGCTGCGTTAAGAAATTTTCAGGACTTACAATACAGCAGTATATTATTGCCAAAAAGATTGCTCTGGCCTGCAAATTGCTACAGGAGGGCTATTCTCCCAGCGACGCATGTTATATGTCAGGTTTTAACAACTATTCCAATTTTTCCCGAACATTTTCCAAACGGATCGGATATTCACCAAAACAACTACAAATGGCAACCAGAAAAATTAAATAAATATTAACATTTTTCAATAACAATTTGTACGATATTTAATCTCGTTTAAGATTAGAAAAAACACCTTTTTATGACCGTCAGAACCGGATTTATCCAGAAGCATATTTTTAAAGCAATAAAGCTTTCTGTTACAAAAGATCCGGATGCAGAAGGTGAATGCTAAAAAAGGAGTCCTTGGATAATAATCCATGGACTCTTTTTCTTACCACTTTAGGCTATTGATTTAGTTCTTTTGCCAATTAAACAATAGTATGTCACCATGAGCATCAGAAAAGCTCCTATCCATGCAGATACTTCAGAAACGGCAATTCCCTTAAATCCGTTCCTTCCTACCAAAAAGCCAAAGATCAGTCTCATAATGACTTCAAGACCGCCTGAGAGCATTGGTATAAAGGTATTGCCCAATCCCTGAACAGAGTATCTGTATACAAAAAGCCATCCCAAGGCAAAAAAGCTCATTCCCATGATTGGCATAAAATCGGTGCAATAACCGATTATCATGTTGTCAGTCAGCAGCATCCTTGCCAGGCTTCCGGGCACAAATATCATAAGAAGCGATATAGGCACATTCACAAGTGTAGAGAGCATCAGGCCCTGTCTTACTCCTGTGCGTATCCTGTCATATTTGCCAGCACCCTTATTTTGCCCCACAAAGGTCATCATCGATAGGCCCACAGACATTCCGAACTGCTCAAAAAGAGATGCAAATTTCATGCAGGCTGAATACGCCGCTACATATGCGCTTCCCATAAGATTTACAAAGTACTGCAGAACCATAGCGCCTGCAGCTGTGACCGAATTCATAAATGCCACAGGAAGTCCTATTTTCATCAGTTCAACCAATATATTCTTTTCATCTGCTATTTCTGATGTATCTTTTTCCAGGCTCATAAAATTGATGGTTCTAAGCTTTTTAAGGCACAAAAGGTATGATACAAACTGTGAAACCACTGTTGCCACTGCTGCCCCGGCAACTCCTGTGCCAAAGGCCATTATCAAAATAATATCCAGCATGATGTTCACAAGTGAGGAACAGATCATAGCAGTAAGCGGTGTCCTGGAATCTCCCATTGACTGGAGAATTGTAATCTCAAGGTTATTCATAACCGTCACAACAATTCCCAGTAAGATCACCGCAAAATATCTATATGAATCGTCATAGATATCATCAGGAGTGTTCAAGAACGTCAGCATCTTATTGAGCAAAGAAACGCATACAACAGTAAAGGCTATTCCAAACGTGATGCTGAGCTTCTTGGCAGCTCTGATGTATGCATTTAGCAGACCCATATCGTTTTTTCCAAAGCTCTGGGCAAAGGTAATTCCAAATCCTCTTGTCATTCCTACAACAAATCCAAGTATAAGGAAGTTAAGTGTACCGGTTGCCCCAACAGCAGCCAGCGCCTGATCCGAGATTCCTTTGCCAACTATAATGCTATCCACAAGACTATATAGTTGTTGGAAAAGATTTCCCCATAATAAGGGCAAAAAGAACAGTATGATCTGTTTCATACTGTTTCCTGAGGTCATATTTTGTGTGGTCTGTTCTGTATTTGTCATGGCCGCTCTCTTTAGTCTTTCTCTTGATGTTAATTATTTAATAGTTAAGATCATTTAAGTATCCAGGCTATTCCCTTTGCAAGACGCAGATCCGCATCTTTGAAATGATTTCCGGGATTCATTTCAAACGTAGTTTCTATGCCCTTATTTTTGTATTGATCATAAACTTTTCCGGTCTTATCTTCAACTGTGCTAAGAAGCGCGTTGCGAGTGCGCGCCTCTTTATCACCAAGGGAAAAATATACTTTTGAAGGCATTTTACAAAAATCATTTTTTTCTACATATTCTAAAAATGAAGGATACCACATGGAACCAGATGCACTTACTGCTCTTGAGAACACATCAGTCCTGTACAAGCTGTAAATGGCGAACAATCCCCCAAGTGAATAGCCTGCGATGGCCGTATATTCAGGTTCTGCGCCAAGCTCATCTTTTATCGCAAGGATTATGCTCCCAGTCAGCTTATCAAGATATTTATCTGCCCCTCCTGTGTAGGGGCTGTCATTTTTATACAAAGGAGCACATTCCCAGGGGGACATCTCCTCATTCCAGTTGATATCACTTATTACAGCAAGATTCAGCTCTTTTTCCGTCATAGTACAAAGTGCGCTATAAACATCACTTCCATCGCCCTGAAATGTATTCATGACTATGAGTGGCGCAGCTTTCCACTTTTCGCCATATATATAGACATGTTTTCCTTCAACTATCATTTTGCATCTCCATTAAGTTCCATTTCATTATTCATTTTTACAAAGCCATATATTCTTGAACATAAAGTTCAAGAATATATCAACCATGCCAAATTGAATCGACTACGTCGATGAGGCATGGTTGACCCTTGTATCACCTTCTCACGAAACCCGCAGCAAGTGCGGGTTTCTGTAATTTCATTTAATAAGTCATGCATTTTTGAATCAACAATTCAAGAATGCATCAACCAAGCCAATTTAAATCGACTTCGTCGATGAGGCTAGTTCATTCATTTTCAGATCTAGTCAAAGATTCCTTGGATAGCGTCTGTGATATTTATAATGTCAGGATAATGTATCCTATCAATCTTTGAATAACCCCTGATATTCAAATCAAGGAGTGCCATTTTTTCGCATTGCACATAACCTTCTACATCTTCAGTTTTGATATGTATATGTAAGGGTCCTGCTTCCCCTTTTTCAAAAATAGGACAGCCGATTATTTCAAAGGTCTGATTAAAGAAATCCTTACTCACAATAAGAACCGGTTTCTTGATATGTTCAATCTTAAGTATATCCCCCTGATGCAATTCTTCCTTCATTCCCAAATCTCTCTTCCTACCGGTTCACCCCAGTCAAATTCACCGTCTAAATGGAGCTGCCCACCATATTCTGCAGCACGTTCTTCCAGTGTTCTATGTCTAAATGGTTTAACAAGCATTATCATGCCATTAGACACCTTGACATCGAGAACATCATCAACCGAAATAGCTGCCTCCTGAAGCACTTCTTTGGGTATTCTAATTCCCTGACTATTTCCCCATGCTTTAACTTGAGCCTGCATAAGCAATACCTCCTTTTGTATATACATTGTATATCCCAAAGGCAAAAAAATCAACTTACTCATCATTCAGGTTAGTACATTATGAAGAGTGCAGGATCAGGAATCGGTCTGAGGGCACTTGTAAGCAATACACATATCATATAGGTAAATTTCTGGAATGGGCCGGAAACAAACCTTTCAATGAACTTACGCTTTATGATGCGCGGGAATATATCATAAAAAAGCGAAATGATGGTGTCACACCGGAAAGCTGTAATGGCATTAATTCTGCGCTTTTTTTCTTCTACAGATACATTCTTCACGTCACCTGGGATCTTGACATAGTTCCCAGAATGAAGCGGAACTGGACATTACCCTAGGTTGCTTCCAGGGATGATATCGAAAAGCTGACCTACACAGGTGGTGCAGAAACACTTAGGAATCAATATGAATTCAAGTGTCTTCTTGATAAGCTCTACGCAATAGATTGGGTTGTGTATTCCAAACGGACATTTAAAGGGGCTCAGGAAGTCTTTAAATGCCTTGGAAAATATTCTCACAGGATTGCTATTAGCAACAGTCGTATTCTAAGCATGGATTCTGAGAACGTCACCTTTAGTGCAAAGGACTATCGTACAGATGGAAAATATAGGCCTATGACAATCTCAGGAGAAAAATTTCTGTCCCGTTTTTTGCTCCATATACTTCCCAAGGGATTTGTAAGGATACGCTACTATGGCCTTCTTGCCCGTAGATGTAAAACACAGAAAATGACTCTCTGTAGGAATCTGCTCAGCTGTAAAAAATACATTTCAAAGCTCAGAGGGAAAACAACCGCATAAAAGACTAAGATTCTTTATAAACATGACATTTGCAAATGCTCCAAATGTGGTGAACCTCTTATTACTTTTCGTATGTACGGCAGATATATGCTTTGTTGAATAAGTGGATCTCATATCGAAAAACAAGCCTTTTTACGAAGGCTTATTTGTCGTGGAATAAAGACTGTATTTATGCTTTGAGGGTGTCTAAAACCGTGAGATAATGATAAGATTTGTTTATGAGGTGGCAGATTGAAATTCCATAGCCACCCGGACGCGACTTAGTTCACTCAGATAAAAATCGGTCTGAAGCCCAAACAAAAGGACAGATTTTAGTTATATGAAGTCTGTTTTTTGTTTGGGCTTACACCGATTGTTTACGTTCCAATATAACTGACTATTACATTTTATTCTGCTTCTGCCGCTTTTCTTGAACTTGTTAAAATAGCAGTCGATTTAATAAGGCTGTACTGCCTTTATTGTAGTTTATTTAATAGTGGCAGTATTTTTTAGGCCTGTCTTTCTGCTTCTATCACATTTTTATAAATATAGGCAGTTTATTTTTTCTTAATTATTCTGCCTATATCGCAAACATCTCTAAAGAAGCAGAATAACAACTCAAATTTCAACTGCCTATATCAATAACACTCAAAATATGGGCAGAAATCATCCCGAATAATCAACTACCTATATCAGCATCACTCGGAATATAGGCAGAACCACAATCTAAAATTGAACTGCCACTAAATGAAGCCTCTTAGATAGAGGCAGTTTTACGCCAGCTCAAGTTGTACATAATCCTTAAATTTTTTCTTTGTAGCAACTGTTTATAATTATACCTATATCTACCATCCTGTTCAATATTAAGTGCATAAAACAATGGCGTTTTCACGCCCCTGCCTATTACACTATCAGTTATTTATCTCTCAGGTCTTAGATTATTCCTATTAAGATTAGGGACTTGTTGCTCTTTTCTCTGATCAACTATTGCCTGACTATCTCTTAGCTTTTGTAAAATGCTTGTTTTAGCCTTTTCAGCTATCTCAGGCTTCTTAGTCTTGTCCCACCATTCCTTGAATGTTTTGAAGGCTTTCGGCACACAAAAAAGACCCGGTACATTGTACCGAGTCTTTTGAAATCTGCAATAGCAGATGATTATCTCCGTTTTCACATTTAAGATCCGGATCAAGCTGATATAACGTAGATTTACCTGCACCATTAACTCCCGCAACTATAGTAAACTTTTTCATCTACTCAAAAAAGATTCATTTCAACAACTTCTTTTTGCCTTCTTTGGAGTAAAAAATCTCCTACCATCTCATAGAAATCTTTTTCTTCTTCAGTCTCACTCTCAAGAACAAGCTGTAAAGTATCCTTAGGATTTAATTTAGCTATTTCTTTATAGATATCACTATATTTTTTTACATCACACATAGACTTACCTCATGAATCAATACAATAATTTAAAAAAGAGAGTTCACGTATGAACTCTCCGGGCTATGGGCATCTCAAGATTCCATAGCGCATCCACTACATAAATTGCTCACTTATTAGGCTGTGCATCACCTTTAATAGAATAGCCAAGCTCCACGCTCGCCTAGGTCCCAAGTGTTATTCGCACCTGGCAACTCTGTTATTGATATAATAGCATATTTATAGGTTTTTTCAAGTTTCAGCCCTCACCAACCACCTATTGGTTAGTGGACATTTCTTTGCCTTACAATTACGATAATGTTAAAAATAATTGCAAAGGTGAGGTATTTATGAAAAAAAACTACTTAGACAATATCAGATGGGTAACCGTAGTTCTGGTTGTCATTTATCATGTGCTTTACATGTATAATGGCGAAGATATTCTTGGTGGCTTAGGAAAGATTACTGCTCTTGATGTGCAGTATTATGACATTTTCCTGTATGCAGTCTATCCGTGGTTTATGCTTCTGCTGTTCCTTATATCGGGAATATGCTCCAGATATTATTTGGATAATCATACCGCAAAGGAATTTGCAAAAAGCAGGACAAGAAAACTGTTGATTCCTTCTACTATAGGATTATTTGTATTTCAGTTCATCCAGGGATATGTCAATATGTCAATTAGCGACGCTTTCGATTCTATGCAGGAAGTACCTGGTGTAATCAAGTATTTAATCATGGCGTTAAGCGGAACCGGAGTTCTTTGGTACATACAGCTGTTATGGCTGTTTTCGATGGTGCTTTTGCTCGTTAGAAAAATCGAGAAGGATAGACTGTGGGAACTGGGAGGAAAGGCTAACATCATAGCAATACTTTTGATGACTGTAGTAATATGGGGAGCGGCGCAGATTTTTAATACTCCGGTTGTTGTGGTATATAGGTTCGGATATTACGGTGTTGCATTCATGCTTGGATATTTTGTGTTCTCACATGATGAAGTAATCGAGACGCTGAAGAAGTATTTCGTATTGCTGTTTGCACTTGCCGCAGGTGTGGGAATTTCATTCTGTGCCGTGTACTTTGGTAAAAACTATGCGGATGCTCCTATTAACAAATCAGTGCTATTTTCAGGATTTGGATGGCTTATGAGCATGGCGATTCTTAGCGGTGCATCAAAGTATGCTGATAAGCAAAATGCTTTTACGGCATGGATGAGCAAAAATAATTTCGGGCTATATGTATTCCATTATCTTGGGATATCAACAGTTGCTTTGCTTCTGGGAAAACCCGGGAATCTTCCGGCAACAATGGTTTATACCATCAGCCTGATTGCCGGATTTGTGGTAGCATATGCTTTGAATGCCGTGATATCAAGGATTCCTTTCTTCAGATGGGCGGTACTCGGAATAAAGAAAGAGAGAAAAAACGATGTTTCATGACAATCTGCGCATCTCCTGACCATCCATGGCGCTCTCTTGTGGGACATTCGTGGGACAGTCTGTAGGAAGATCGGCAGAATTGTTCTTAAGGGACCAAAGTGTATTCTCGACGAACTTATTAAGAAGTTCATTTGAACTGTCAAAAGAAAAAGTGTTGATTTGTAAATCCGATATAGTGTTTTTACTTCGTTATGGCTTGATGATACACTTCTGTATGACGCTTATGATCTCATCTTTTGACTCGGTGCATCCACCTCGTACCCACTCAGTGACAACTCCGATAATGCCCTTAAGATAAAAGACCATGATAAGCGGCTGTTCTTTTTTGGGAACTCCAAACCTTGTAAGAATGGGGCCAAATATAGTTTTAAACCATGTTTCATAGGTCTTTTCAGCGCCCATCATCTCATTCTTTTCATACATCAGGTAAAAGAGCTTGCGGTTCTCTTCCACAAAATCCAGATATGGCATCAGATACTTGGGTGTTACAAGAAATAGCTCATCCTCATTTTTTTCATCAACATCAAGTGCTCCCGGCCCCACAGCACCAAAGCGCCCAAAGAAATCTTTATACACAGCCTCCACAGTTTCCTGCAGAAGATCATTTACATTATCATAGTGAAGATAAAAGGTGGATCTGTTTACGCCAGCAGTTTCACATATCTCCTTAACAGAAATAAGTTCAAAGTCTTTACTGTCAAGAAGTGTCAGTAACGCTGTATGCATTTTTTCCGCAGACTTAAAATATTTGCTCTCATTCTTGTTCATGGCAAAGCACTCCTAACACCTGTAGACTCATACTAAAATGATATCACAATTTACCTTACTTATTGACACTCCCACAAGCTAAAGCTTGATGGGATTCTTGCTTCAACCACCACGGTTATTGTCACACTCTCCGTAGAGAGCAGTTTTCCCAACGATGTCCACAAGCGTTTGGTTCGGCATAGCCCATGCCTACATTGTTATTCGTTAAGCCGTCACGCGAAGTGACAGACCCATTTTTAGTATGTTTTTAGCGGCATTACCATCACGATCATGATATGTACCACAGACAGGACATTCCCATTCTCTAATGCTGAGATTTTTAATATTAGGATTCTTATATCCACAGCATCCACAAATCTGACTGCTTGGATAGAATCTTGGAACTTTGATTATCTCAGTACCATAGAAAGCAGATTTGTACTCAAGCATATCAAAGAACTTAGACCATGAAACATCACTAATTGCTTTAGCAAGTTTATGATTACGAACCATTCCTTTTACATTTAGATCTTCAATGCAGATGATTTGGTTTTCTTTCACCAGTTTTGCAGATTCTTTATGCAAAAAGTCATTACGCTGATTTGAAATCTTCTCATGGATTCTTGCAACTTTGATACGCTGTCTATTCCAATTAGATGAGCCTTTGACCATTCTGGAAAGTTTACGCTGCTCTTTAGCGAGTTTCTTTTCGGATTTGATAAGGTTTTTAGGATTCGTAAGGATGTTATTATTACTATCTGTATAGAAAGTCTTGATGCCAACATCCAATCCTATCATACAACCATCATTGGAATAGAATACATCAGGTACTTCAACATTAAGTACACAAAAATATTTACCGCTTGGAGTCTGTTTAATGGTAGCGTTATTGATTTTTCCATTAACGGGCATTGAAATTTTGGATTTAACATATCCAAGTTTAGGAAGTTTGATGTACTTTCCTGCAACTGAAATATTACCGCCAACATTCTGTGTGCGATAGTTTTTGTTGTGGCTATGTTTTGATTTGAATTTAGGAAATGATGCTCTTTTTGCAAAGAAGTTCTTATAGGCTTTATCCAAATCTCTGAGGGACTGCTGTAAAGCTATAGAATCAACTTCTTTAAGCCATGAATACTCTTCAGTTTTCTTCATGGAAGTGAGCATGGAACTAGTTTCTTTATATCCAATAGAATTACCATTCTTGTATTCTTCTATACGAAGAGCAAGTCCAGAATTATATACAACCCTGGAACAACCAAATGTTTTTTGAATAATGGTTTCTTGAATTCTGTTTGGATAGATTCTAAATTCCATTCCTTTAAGCATTTAACATTTCCTCTAATTCAATCACTCTGGCTATTAACCAAATTACATAATCAGGTGTTTTGCGTGTGCCTTGTTCCCATGTTTGTACTGTTCGTACATTAAGATGGAAACGCTTCGCAAACTGACCTTGTGAGAGTCCTGTTTTTTGGCGTAACTCTAAAATTGTCATAAGTATTACCTCTTGAGATTATTATACAACAATGTTGTATAATATCAAACATTTTTACCCTAATTCTCAATGTAATGTTTTAGAGTATCACTACTGACTTCACCTATGGAGCTTATGAAGTAACCATCTGACAAGAATGTTCTTTCTTTCCAAAAACATTTACTCAAGTAAGATGTGTATTTCTTCCAAATATGGAAGGTAGTGTAGGATTTAGAGTTCTGATATAATCTAACAAATTGATATTTGGAGTTGTTTCTATCATCATATGTAGATGATCCTTATCAGCTTCCATGTAATGTATCTGCACATTATGTTTGTCAGAGATAGTTTTTGCAAGTGTATTCATGTCTGAAGAAATATTATTAGCACTTAGTAAATGTCTACGATATTTACATACTAAAATTAAGTGGTAATAAAGCAGATATTTATTTCGATTTATTCTTTATTCATGGAATAGAATTATATCTTGTTTATCTCGCTTAGGCGAGATTTTGATTTAGTAGAACGGCTTTCATCCCATCAGCTAAAGCTAATGGGTTTTCAGCCGAAAGCAATTTTATAAAAGCAGCTACAGATTTCTCCATAGCTGCTGTAATGTGCCGTATTAAATTCTTATGCATTCTTGAATCAGAGATTCAAGAATGCCGCAAATAGGCCATTAAAAGTCGACTTCGTCGAAGGGCCTATTTGCCTCTCGTATCATGTTCTCACGAAATCCGCAGCTAGTGCGGATTTCTGTAATTTCATCTAAGAAGTCATGCTTTCTTACTGCTGGAACAACCATTCCATAACTGCTATACAGTTATAGGCGTAATCAAATGAAGCCATATGGTATGTTGCTCCGCCTCCGGTGCCTCCCCCATTTCCGCCCATCATTCCTTGAGGTTTCTCGCCAGTCATTTCCATTGACGGCTTATCTTCACTTACATCTGAAGAAGAATCTGTAACAGCCTCGGGATTTGAAAAGCCTCCTTCTTCAGAAGAACTCATCTGCCCGCCGTTTCCTCTTTCGCCAAAGCTGACATCTCCACCGCCCATAGGTGAATTGCCTGTTCCTGCATCAATCGTTCCTGTCTTCCAGGATATAAAGTACGCTCCTGTAGCTTCTCCACTGAATAATTCTGAGGCAGCTGCTGAAAGCTCATCTGCTGACCATGTGCCATTTCACTGTGCATATGTGTAAGTGACACCATCTGCATCATATCTGGCCATAAGGTCCTGTGCTCCGGTCCATGCACTCGTATCATCTTCAGCTGCGAAATAAACGAAGGTCTGCCCCTCCAGATTTGAAAGAAGTTCCGTATCCCACTGACCATCAACAAACATACATGCAGCATATAAATCCGGGTATTCCGATGCAAGTATGAGTGTCGTCATGCATCCCATGGACTGACCTGTTCCATAGATTCTATCAGTATCTACTGCGTACTCATCTGACATGTAATCAATAAATCTCTTGGTGAGCTCAACATATTCTGTTGTACTATATCCATCATGGTCATCAAGAATTGTTTCAGGATATGTTGGTACAGCTACTATGGTCGGATATACTGACTGCCATTCTGATGTTGCCCATACAAGACCACCAAGCCCCTGTGTAAGTGAATACTCTGCATCAGTTCCTGCAGTTGTTGAATCACCTATAAACACAACCATTGGATATTCTGCATTTTCATCATATCCTTCAGGAAGATACAGATTATAAGTTATAGAAAGACCTGTCTCCTCATCAGTATAAGTGAGCTGGTCAAAAAGATCTGTATATGTCTCCACAAGACCCTCTTCATCTTCCGCAAGCGTGTCACTGACAAGTCCCAGCTCTAACGTAGAACCGGTATCTGTAGTTGTTTCAGTTTCTGCAGCAGAATCTGAAGCTTCTTCTTTTACCTCTTCAGAAGAAGAACTTTCTTCCTGAGTGCTTTCCAATGATCCGGTCTGGGTACTATCTGCTTGCTGTGCCTGGCTTCCACAAGCAACTGCAGATACGGTTATCGCACATGTTGTCAAAATAGTTGCTAATCTCTTGAACATTATAAAATTCCTCCATATATCTGTTCCTGTTTATTAAATAGTTTTGGAGTATTTTATATTGCGAGCTACCATTCGCAGTAAGCCTGTTTTTCAGAATTTCTAAGAGTTCTGTTCTTCAGTTTACATTCTCATGATATATCCGTTAACTAAATCCAAACTAAAGAGCCTCTAAAAATATTCTGAAATCATTAGTTACTTATTTTCTCTTCCAGCTTCTTGCGCTGTCTTCTTTGATACGTTGTATTCCCGAGTCATCTTACAAAGTCCGAATGTGATCAACGTTGTTGCAACGATCTCAGAATTTCCAAGAAGTGATGCGTTGGCTGCTGTTCCAAGTTTTATGCCTATCATCAGCAGGATTGGCGCTATAATATCCAAAACAACTATTGCCTGACTTTCTCTTGAAATTACATGATTTGAGGTCAACGCATCCCCATGCAATAGTTGACCCATATAGAGTAATACCGGATTTGCAGTCAAATCCTCAACTGTAACTGGTTGACTTATATAGAATAATCTTGGAATTGCAGTCAATCTGACACTCTGCGATCATTGACTCAAACAGTATAAAACAAGATTTGTAGTCAAGAACACTCAGAAACACAAGCCAACTGACATGCCTAAATAGGTATTTGAAGCATCTTATAGAATTGTAAAGTGAAATTTTTAATTTCCGAATAGGAACGACTTAAATAGAAAACCAGAAGCCACCTGGGCTTCCGGTAATAGATTTTTGAATATTTCCAAAGAAACAACATTCTGCAATAGCAGATGATTATCTCTTTGAAAACTTTTTCAATGCCCTAAGTGCTGTGTTTGTGGCATTTCTAGGACGAGTTGCTGGTTACCTGCTGCGTACGCAAGAAAGCTCAGGGCTACTGTATGCGGCTGGTGGCAACTTTCCCTTTTGGAATTTTCTTTACCGCTTCATATATTCTTTTGGTTGGGGAATCTGTGACAAGATCATAGCTTAGCGCTTCTTCTCTTGTTTTCATCAGACTATACCCCTTCTTTACTCAAATATGATGCCTCCGGCGAAAGAGAAAATACTTTTTTAACTCTTCATAATCAGTCTATTTTACGCTATTCCAGTATTCAAGCGCTATTTCCATCTTTTTTATAACCTTAGGAGGCAGCACTTTAGGTCCCATATTAAAAAGATTATCGATGCCGACCACGGCTCCAACACCAAAATTATCATATAGAGAAATGTGATAATCCTTACTTCCATGCCAGAATTTGATTTTGCCGGCAAAATCATTTGAAGGATTTTTGTCGTACTGCTTTGCTATTTCTAAGGCTGTATCAATGCAGGTTTTCATTTCATCCTCATTTTTGAGACAGGTAAGAACCAACGCTTTAAAGACAAGCCCCATGATCTTCATCTTGGAAAGATAGCTGTTCTTGCTCATGTCAGTACTGGTAGCATCTACTATAGTCATATACCAATCCATAATCTCGCAAGCTTCCTTGTATGCCTTCGTATTGTCCATAGAAACCAGCACCATAAACATTTCTGTAGAAAACTCCAAGGTTTTGACTAGAATTGAAACCAGAACTCTTGTATAAACCTCCATTGCTTCCTCAGGCTTGCCCGTCATTCTTAAAATGTTAGCTATATTGATGTCTGCTATCCCCTGATAATTTATCTTTTTAAACTCCTCAAGAGATTTCTCAGGGTTATCACGACCTTTTATAGTTGCTATGCGATATTTAATGCCAAAGGTTTCCTGCTCCGGATTGTCACTCTGTGAAATATAGCGAAGAGACGACTCATAAAGTTCGATTGCTTTGTCCCGATAATCCTTCAAATCTTTCATCGATGAAACGATATGGTATGTGTCCGCACAGCTTGTGAGAATCTTAAAATTACCCGGATATCTAACCAGCGCTTTTTCTGCCTCAATGATAGCCTCGTCATATTTATCCTCATGTAAAAGAGCATCCAGCCTGTCAGAAATATCTTTGACGTTCTTGGAGGACATGCTATAGCCCAGAAGCACATCGACAGAAATACTAAAAAAGTCTGCCAGCTGCATAAGAGTTAGAATATCCGGCACATTACTGCCGCTTTCCCATTTTGATACAGCTCCAACCGTAACTCCAAAGGCTTCCGCCAGTTCTTCCTGGGTCAGATTCATGCTCTTTCGGTACTTCTTTATGTTTTCATTAAGCTTTATCTGCATTGCAAACTCCTTCAACGAAAGAATTTTTATACTAAATTTGCTGATACTTTCTCGTTTTTAATTCCAAGGGAGCCTTCCTCAATCTCCATCTGTGGCTTTACAAAGACTAAGATTGCAAGAATAGCTATTGCAAAAATCACGCAGAATACAAGAATTGCTCCTGTGCTGACCTTAGTCACAACTGCGCTTAAAAGAAGTGAACCCACAGGCATACATGCTGTTCCGCAAGCGCCCATTACTGCGGCTGCTCTTGCAATATATTTTGGATCAGCATTTTTCATAAACTGGATATTGATTGTACCGCCTATGATTGAAGCTGCCACCATCATGACAAAAAATGAAGCTGCTACGTCCACATAACAAGCAATATTATTTCCAGCAAAAACTCCACCGCATGCCATTCCAAGCATTCCTGCTCCGAGAAGAGAGGTTCCAAGCATGATCATCTTAAGTGGTGAAAGCTTCTGTGAAAGAACCGGTACGAGTGCGGATCCTGCAATACCTCCAATTGCAGCAAATGCACCTGCAATACTAAGGATTTCTCCGCCCATCTTGAAAATCTCGCTGGCAATTGGTGCCTGAAGTGCATTTATAGGAATGAGCATGAAGTTAAGGGCAACTGCAAGTAAACCATAATTACAGATAACTCGTGAGCTTGCCACATATCTAAAGCCGTCTAAAAAGAATTCAATTTTACTCTGCTCTATTTTGTTCTCTGTTTCTCCGGTAGCGGATGTTGTCTTGGATGCTTCATTTTGTGCCGCTTCGGTAACTTTTGCTCTCCCAGCCTTCATTGCACCGATAAGAGCCGCTGCAACTGCAAAAGTTACTACATCAATCATCATTGCTGCAGAAACACCTGCTGTTGCAATGATTACGCTGGCAGCACCTGTACCTGCCAATGATGCAGCACTTGAAAGCATGGAATTAAGACTCATTCCGCAGGTCATATGTTCTTTCTTGACCACCTGCATTGTAAATGCTGAAGTTGCAGGAAGATTAAAGGACTCCACTGTTGTGATGACCAAAGTAAAGATTGCCATAACCAGTGCATTCATCAGGCCTGCTCTATATAGAAGTGCAAACAATGTAATAATGACTGCTCTAAGAAGATGTGTTGCTACAATCACATGCTTCTTGTCCATCTTCTCAACAATAGCTCCTGCAAAGGGCTGAACCACCACGTTTGGAAGTGTATTAAGTGCAAAAACTATTGCTGACCATGCTGCGCTGTGTGTAATCTGATAAACCAGCCATGTAAAAGCGATTGCATCTACAGAATCACCAAATCGGTTGATAACCGTAGCAAAAATCAGCTTTCTATATTCACGTTCCTTAATGATTTCCCCATACATTTTCCTGTTCTGTTCCATATCTGAAGCCTCCTTACTTGTTTTCATGACTTCATTCTATATGGAACTCACACTTAGTATAATACACTTGTTGTACTAGTTGTAAAAGAAAAACTTTCCGCTGTGGAAAGTTTTATTTTTACTCTTGTAATTAACCCCGTCCCCCAGGTTCATTTAGTCCTGATTATTTACAAACAATTCCTGGAATTCCTTTCTTCCCGGAACCCACGCTTTCTCATAAATATGCGTAAAATGATTCTTAACAGTCTGCTCCGATATTCCAAGCATAAATGCTATTCTTCTATTTGAAAAACCGGACACCTTCAGAAAGCCCAGCTCCAGTTCACGTCTAGTAAAGCTGTATTTCTGAGCGACTTTGAGATACTGCTGTTTTGTTATCTCATTTTTCGTCATTCTCCCAGATCCATTTCTTCATTCATCTTCCGCTCTGCATTCAGCCTCAGTGGAAGAAGCAAAAACTCAATAATAACTGCATATAATCCGGCCAGAAAACAGACTGCCAAATTGGGACCTATCATATATGGATCGTCTAATCGTCCCATCAACAGAACTCCTGATATGATTATTGCAAAAAGAGCTGCATATATAGTAAGCTTCTGTGCCGCATCGACAGCGCCTATTATATTTTTCAGTTCCAACAGACTAAATGGCCTGATGCCAACTGAAAATGCTTTTAAGAAATTCTTCCATTCCCCCATGATAAGTAATCCCGGAACAAAGATTAGTACTATAAGCAGTATTGATGGCAAGTCAAGGAACCATAAGACAGCAGACATCCCCCAGCTTCCACCTAATACAGTCATCATAAATACCGCAATGAACAGTATCAATTCACCGATTAGAACCAGTCTTATATTCTTCATGGCAGGTCTCCTTTCAAATGCGAATAACTTTACCTACTTTGAACCTACCACAAACTTGTCAGAAAAGATATAGTACCTTTTGCTCCCGGGTCCACTTACTTTATCCCCTGTGCTATGAAAGTTCCATATTCCTTCTGAAGATTGATGGCTCCACCTTCTACATGAGGTAGCAGCATATTAAGAATCTCTTCTCTTTCCATAGTTCCAATGCCATGAAGAACCTTCAGACTCTGAAGGTAATCTGCAAGATCATCTATATTTGTAACATGAAGAGAATCCTCGTATCGGCGCACCTCTACATCCGCAAACTCTTTTCCCAGAACATCTCTTCCGTTCTGAAGGGTAAATAGATGGTTAGCCCACTGTCTAAACTCTGTTCCTCGTTGAGACTTCACGCGATACCCAACAGAAATAATTACATCGAGGCTGTAAAACTGGACGGGCTTATCTGAATTTGCAATGTGCATTTTTTGCACATTGCTTTCCTTCAAGAGTTCTTTTTCTTTGAATGTATTATTAACATGTCTTGTTATTACGGTTCTATCAACTTCAAACAATTCTGTCATCTGCGCTTGATTTAGCCAAACTGTATTACCATCCATCGGAACCGATAATGCCACTTTCTTATCTTTAGATTCAAACAATACTATTTCATTTTTGTTCATCATCTTGTCCTCTACTTTTCATCACCTTCTCATATTCAATCTGATAAGCAATCAGCCTCGGAATATACTCCGGAGGAGTTCTACGTCCCGCTTCCCAATCCTCTAAAGTGCGAACCGGAATACCTGTGTGAAATGAAAACTCTTTTCTTGTTTCTCCTGTGCTCTCCCTTAGTTGTTTAATTCTCTCCGCTATATCCATAATTGCACCTCCACGCAATGCGTTAAGTGAATTATATCATGCCTTTCCATTGCTCGCAATGCGTGCTTTTATATGTAATCAAAAAGGGAGTCCACACTTGAACTCCCTTAGCCATGGGCATCTCAAGATTCCACAGCGCATCCACTATTTAACTCGCTCATTTGTATGGCTGTGCATCACCTTTAATAGAATAGCCAAGCTCCACGCTCGGCTAGGTCCCAAGTGATATTCGCACCTGGCAACTCTGTTATTGATATAATAGCATATTTATAGGCTTTTTCAAGTTTCCTCCAGAATTCTCAGTCCTTCCTTATAATCCTGTCCCAAAACTTCCTGTGTCTTTTGGAAGTCATACTTCTCATGTAGTCTGTCATGAACCTTTAAGAACTCTTTCTTTCCGTATTTCCTTATATATAATGCCTGAGCCTTTGCTGCATTTGCTCCGTCATTTGATGGAATATAGAACCCTTTATTGCATTTTTCGAGTTCATCACACTCATAACATCCGTCCAAATCTTTTTCCTTACAGCATTTCACATTCGGACATATTCTGTCCTCAGCACAGGTGGCAAAAGAGCAGACATTGTACTTCGTTCTGCATGATCCGCACCACTCTGAAAGGAAACAGTGATTACAGGAAAAGCCACAATAAGCAACAGGATCAACACCCTTTCGTGCTATCTTGCAGAGTTTATTCTTGATGCGGCGCATGGCTTCGATATGCATGATCCAGTGACGGCAAAATGGCATCTGAATCAGTCCTTTTATATCCTTTCCGCACCAGTAATCAATCAGCCAAAAGGCATTCTCATTCTCACTGACACATTTACTGCGGATAAGTTTTTCCTTTACATCGCCGCCGAATTTTTGCTTTAAATCCTTGTATGTCAGATCTCCAAGAATCTGATCCGTAGACTCCTTTACAGCTTTTACATACAGATATAGTTCTTTAATATTCAGTTTTTCTGAAAACTCTGCAATCTCGTTTCCCTGAAGTTCATTACCCGTAGTAATAATAGGTGCGCCAATGCGATTATGAAAGTCATGTGTAAAAAGGATTTGACTATCCCCTGCTATCATCTCATGGGCAACTATATCTTCAATCCTGAAAATATGCCAGATAGAATAGGCAAGGGTTTTACTGTGATATCCATCTGCACCCGCAAAAGGCATTTTGTCAAAGGCCTCATCCGGGTATCCACTCACAATCTGAGTAATCTGCTCAAACATTTCCTCCCGGAAAGCCAAAAGCTTCTTTATAGCATCTTTAAAGGTTGCTTCCTTCGTCAGCAATTTCTGTATTTCTTTATTGTTTTCTGACCATGATTTGTCCATAATCTATCTTCTCTCATCGGTTAATCCAATATTATTCCATGGTGCTTTCTTACATTTTAATAAAGTCATATTAAAATAGGCAAGCCTTACCTAATTCTTTCATACTGTTACTCAAAAAAATGACGGGAAACTCTTCCCGCCTGCGGTGATCCAAATAGCTTTCGCTCAGATCAATATTATAATAACATATATTCACCTGAGATATTTATCCGCCAATTCACTGACAATCCTCGTATTCAAAACATCCTGTTCCGTCTCAAACGTAAGGATCAAGCGCTCTCCGGGAAGTATCCCGTTCATTTGATAGCTATTGAGCTTTTTAACCGCCTTGATGGCGTATTCAGGCTTGTCCATCATCAACTGATATGCGAAGTCGCCCTTCAGGCGTAGCAATATCTTTTTCTCTTGTATTAGCTATTATGCCTCGCAGGTGCTTTTGCTCCTGTAAAAGCATTTCTCTTAATCCATGCAATTATTTGTCCTCTTTTCTTTTATATTTTCTTTCGATTGGTGATAATAATAAGTATTTTCTTGTATTGAAGCTGTTTTCTTTTATTTAAATTGTTTTCTTTAGGAGATTATGAATTGATTCAAATAAGTTTTTATTAAGAATAGGTCAATTTTTTCATCAGAATATGATTCAAATAGAGCATTAGTAGAAATGAAGTCAACTAGCTACTTAGCCTTAAATTGACTCATTTTGAATAAGACCGGATTTGCAGTCATCTGACACTCTGCGATCATTGACTCAAACAGTATAAAACAAGATTTGTAGTCAAGAACACTCAGAAACACAAGCCAACTGACATGCCTAAATAGGGTATTTGAAGCATCTTATAGAATTGTAAAGTGAAATTTTTAATTCCCGAATAGGAACGACTTAAATAGAAAACCGGAAGCCACAATGGCTTCCGGCAATAGATCTTTGAATATTTCCAAAGAAATAAAATTCTGCAATAGCAGGTGATTATCTCTTTGAGAACTTTCTTACTGTCTTAAATGCCTTGTTTTGGGCATTTGTAAGGCGAGTTGCTGTTTACCTGCTGCGTACGGTAGAAAGCTCAGGGCTACTGTATGCTGCTGGTGGCAACTTTAATAACCGCAATCAAAAATAATACTCTGATTTTACTTTCTACTCATTAAATCTTTGTCTGTCTTTTGTAAGATTATCTTCCGGTAAAACTTACTATCACATTATCCCGGCAAACAGGAATTTATCAGTTCGAATCTACAAACTTATCAAATTCCGTCTGCACTCTCTCAAAGGTGTAGTTGATAACGCTATCAAAGCAATCGCTACGCAGC
>NZ_FOXO01000031.1 GCF_900115735.1 Butyrivibrio proteoclasticus | reverse complement strand
AAGCTTCGGAGCCTACCTTTCAAAGAAGATAAGTGAAGGCAAGCATTACAATGTTGCTGTCGGTCATGCGGCGAAAAAGCTGATACGCACCATCTATCGGATGGAACTTACAGGCGAAGCCTACCGAAAATAAAGAGTCTTTAACTTACATCCTTTTCTTAGAGCACCTTTTCAGATGCTCTGTTTGTCATGCAGTTTTCAAGGTACTAATTGAGGCTTAAGCCTGCCTCCAGGCTATCTAAAACACCTAACGATGTTTTATTCAAAAATCTTCATTTTCTTGTTGACTTTTAATAGTTAGTCTATTCTTATCATTTTTGTTAACAAATCTGCTGGCTTGTAGGATAAATCGATGGTTTCTTTCACGTTTATCCTACTTTCTGGTAAATTGCAGTGTTCAGAAGGCTGAAAATGTGGGATAATTTCGATAGAATTTCATGTTTTATCCCACATCTCTGAAAATCGACTGTGATAGAATGGGATAAGTTTTACAAATCTATCTTTTTTATCCTACATCGAAGCATGATCCCTTATGCCTCAGAGAATGGGATAAATATTACAGATTTTTCGCTCTTATTCTACTTCTCAGTTAATCCAGCGATAATCCCGTATTTACCAGATATCAATCACTTGTAAAGTGCCGTTCACGCTTTTATATTACGATTTCCCTTCAATCCTACCTAATATATTGCAATTCTTAAACATTTGTATGGATCATTATGCTCATTCAATCCATATCAATCCGTCCGTATAACAGTCCATATCTAATGGAGATAGTTATTCTGGGCATATAACGCTTTGTATGCAGCATTCGAAAGCCGCGTCCATGGAGCCTAGAAAGTAGCCGTCCTTACTGTTCTCGGAATTGGATCCCGAGGCACCTTACCCCAGCCACACCGAAGGTGCTTGCCATTGACGGGTTCTGAGGAAAACGCTACAATGCTGAATCCGACGGTGAAAGAATCTATCTACTGTTCCCATCATCTTCACCGTCGGCTCGAAGACAAAGGCGTTTTCCTCAGGTTCAGTCAATGGTGGCGTACGGAGCCAATTACTTACCAATCAATGACCAATTTCTTAAGTTTATACAAAGAAAAAAGGACGGATTAAATGAATTGTTTTTATAAAGTCATTTAATCCGTCCTCCTTGATTCTTACTTAGCTCTGGCGATAGGTTGGTATGGTTTGAAGTTTATGAAGGTTGATCGCGTGAAGGTGGTCAATCTTCTTTTTTGTTTCTTCATTTTCACAGATGCCTGTTAGGACGTATTTATCAAGAGTATCGTAGGTGAAGCCGAGTTTGTCTTCATCTGACATTCCGCTCAGTCCGTCTGATGGAGTCTTGTGAATGAGTTCGGATGGAAGACCTAGTTCATCACCGATGGCACGCATCTGGCATACAAGGAAGTCAGAGCAGGGGCTAAAATCTCCTGCGGCATCGCCGTATTTGGTTGAATAGCCAACATAGTCTTCTGAGGCATTGCAGGTGTTGGCAACGCGGCCGCCATTTGGAAGAGATTGGGCAATGGCATAGAGTGTAGCCATGCGGATCCTGGGCGGTGTGTTGATCATGGCATCTTTTGAAAGAGTGACGCCGGCTGCTTCTAAAGCTTTCTTTTCGCCTTCAACTGCAGGGTGGATGTTCACAATATGTGATTTTATGCCGAGTATCTCAGCGACTTTTTTGGAATCATCAATATCTTTCTGCTCTCCGTCAGGCATTAGAACACCGACAACTCTGTCTTTTCCAAGAGCTCTCACTAAGAGAGCAGCGACTATTGTTGAGTCTTTTCCGCCGGATAATCCGATGACAGCACTGGCTTTTGGCCCGTTATTATCAAACCAATCTTTGATCCAGGCTGTTATGTTTTCAATTTCTTTTTTAGCATTAAAATCTCTTATTATATTATTCATATTTGCCACCTATATCAAAAATTCTCTTACAGTCATTTGTAGGGATCATGCGAGCATCAAATCGCTTCGTTCTCCATTCTCCAATCGATACATCTTTGCAGATAGTCGACGTATGCAGGATTTTTGCACATTCCTTTGCCTTCAACATCAGAGATTTTGGCAACATCTTGTCCGTTGCAGGCTGTTGTCTTCATTACGATGTTAAGAGGTGGGACTTTTGTGTCGTTGGCAATATAGGTACCGATTCCAAAAGCAACCTTTGCCTTTCCGTTAAAGTGGGCAAAGATATCATTGGCGCGCTTGAAATCAAGGCTGTCGCTGAAGAGAAGAGTCTTTGTCTTGGGATCAATGCCAAGGCTCTCGTAGTGCTTTATCATCTTTTCACCCCACTCAAATGGATCGCCACTGTCGTGTCTTACACCTGAGAAAAGAGTTGAATATGTGAGCTGGAAGTCGCGAAGGAAACAGTCTGTTGTTATAGCATCTGTAAGAGCTGTTCCGTTAAGGATTCCATATTCTTTTACCCAATAATCGAGGGCGTACCAGTTGGAGTATGCAGGATTGTGCTTGTGGTTACCCTGGCCGACACACATGATCCATTCGTGAGCCATTGTTCCTACAGGAGTTACATTTAAAAGCTTTGCAAGATATACATTTGATGTTCCTACAAAGATTGAACCGTCGAGCTTGGCATTCTTGAGCTTCATTACAGCAAGTTCCTGAGCTTCAGCAGATAGGCGTCTTCTGAGACCAAATTCACTGAATGCACCAATCTTGTAAGTGCCGCTTGTGAGCATTGATATTTTTTCATCGAGCTTTTCTTCAAACGATGAGAAGAGTTCATCATAGTCATAGGCCATGCGGAAGTACACTTCATTTACAATAGCAAGAGTTGGAATCTCATACATGGATGTATTGAGCCAGGTTCCATTTGTCTCAATTGAAAGTCCGCATGGAGCGTCGGTTCCAATAGTGAAATCCTCATATCTTGGGTGCCATAAACGAAGGAAATCCACATAAGATTTTTTTATCCATTTAATGCCTGCAAGGTATGCAAGTTCATCCTCATCGAAATTGAGGTCACAGTATGCGTAGATCTGACGCTTGATTTCTTCAACCATTTCAGGTGTGAATTTCACATCAGTATTTCTGCATTTGAATGACCAGGTTGTGGTGTAGTCAGGAAAGTTGTGATAGATAGCCTGACCCATAGAAAATTTGTAAAGATCTGTTTCAAGTAAACTTTCAATAATGTTTTTCATGATAGTTTTCCCCTAAGAAAAAATATTATTCTTTGATTTATTGATTCTTGTTTTCGCTAAAAGAATTCTCTACTTAAGCATACCTGTCTCTTCCAGGTAATTTCTGAACGCTTCATTGATGTCATCTGCATGGATTGTGGGATTGTTTCGGATCTCTGTTCCGGATACACGAATGACTGCCCTGTCTACAAGATTGAATGTGTGATCAGGATAAATTTTTCCAAGTTTATCAATGTAAGATGGCTCTCCGGTGTACCAGTTAAAGTGTGCGCTATCCGGCGAAATCCCTGCCTGTTCAAAAAGTTCGTTTCCCCATAAAACCCAGTTTTCGTGGGTAAAGGTGCCATCAAGCCCCAGCTTTTTATCATCGATTTTTATAACGATCACCCGTGGATCATCCTGGAACATTTCTGTGACGATTTTAAATCTGGTGGCAAAGTCCAGAAAATCTTTGCCCCTGTCAGCCTGATATCCACATACTGCCAGTATCAGCCTGTCATTTTCTAAAAGAGCTCTTTTGATAAGTGACTCATGTCCCTTGTGCATAGGTATGAAACAACCAAAAACAATTCCGATGTTCTGCATTGCTGTCTCCAAAAGATATATGACGTGATTTTAAGTACCACACCATCATATCATACTCTGAGGCGGAGTATAGGTATTTTTGGGACAAAAAAGCTTACAAATAGGAAAAATTCAGTGATTATCATATTTTAATTAAGAAAATAGAAAATGCCACATTGTTCATAGGAAAGTGTCCTTGAGGATGAACATAGATTCAGTGCATCATGTAAAAGTAAAAATATAGGAATTTCAAAGATGGAAGAAAAGACACATAAATTGAAGGTGGAAATTATTATGGAAGATTACATCAAGAATACAATAGCCGGTATGATCCAAGGGGATGGTGGCTGGGTAGAATTTGTTTCGTTCAAGGATAATAGGCTCACACTTCTATTCAGAGCAGAATGCTCAAAGTGTTTCATCCTGGACAGATGCTGCAACTGGATCAAGGGTAGGATTTTGGAAGATCTGGGGCAAAATGTGGAAATCGAAGCAATCAGGAAGAAGCCTTTCTTTTGGGAAACATGATATGACCCGGAAAAGGACAATGACAACTGGGAACGCGAAAAGAGAAAGAGACAAAGAAACCCGGAAACAAGATAAAAATACGAGGGAAAAATAATGGCATTTGTAAAAGTAGTAAGAAGAAGCATGCGCCCTGAAGAGTGGACGGCGCTTAGATATGGTTGGATAAAAAAAGCTATCATCGATACAAAGGTCGAGATAACTGATATTGAGGTTCGTGATGCGCACCAGATTGGTGAAAATGAGTATGTTTATGACAATGATTACAGACCGCTGAAGCAGGGAGATGTCTACTTTACTCCCGATGGAACAGCGTTTATTAGAGGACAAGGTCAGGTTCCGCCTGAACTTATGGGAAAAGAGCTGTATCTCCTGCTTCATACAGCTGCTGAAATGATAGTAAAAATAAATGGCAAGTATGCAGGTGGCATCGATCCAAACAGAGACAGGATAGAGTTAAACAGATGGCTTAACGAGGATGGAAGCTTTGATTTTGAAATCGAAGGCTTTAACAGATCAAAGCCCGATGATGAAAGAAATCCTGACGCCATGGACTCAAGAGGATGTCGTCAGATATTTGAAGGGGCCTACATTTGCACTGTTGATCAGGATATGCTTAATCTTTATTATGACCTGACACTGTTACTGGATATAGCAGGGGCTGAGGAGTTTGACGAAGACTATAGGGCATTCCTTAACAGAGAGCTCAATGAAGCCCTTAACCTTGTAGACTTTGATACCTATGAGGGTGCAGCTGATGCCCTTAAATATATAGATGAGCATATTTATCAGAACAAAGATTTCAGGTCAAGCGGCGACGTGGCTTTGGTTGGACATTCACACCTGGATATCGCCTACTACTGGCGCAGGATGCATGTTGTGCAGAAGAATGCCAGAACCGTTCTCATTCAGATGAGGCTCATGGACAAGTACCCTGACTTTAAGTATGCTCACACGCAGCCTTATGTATATGAATTGTTAAAAGAAAATTATCCAGATCTTTTTAATGAATTAAAAGAAAAGATAAAAAATGGCCAGTTTGAGCCAATCGGCGCTATGTATGTGGAACCCGATTGCAATATTCCATGTGCTGAGAGCCTTATCAGACAATGCCTCTATGGACAGCTTTTTTACAGAAAAGAGTTTGGGATAACCGCCGACAATGCATGGCTACCGGACGTATTTGGAAACAGCTGGATACTTCCTCAGATTCTGAAAAAGAGTGGAGTGGATTTCTTTGTGTCAAATAAGATGTCAACCTGGAATGACACAAACAGATTTCCACATAATAACTTTCTGTGGAAAGGTATTGATGGAACATCTGTATATGCAAGCGTTCCACCTACTCACTTCATCACATGGAATATGCCAAGCCAGATCATGGCAAACTGGAATGCATACCAGGATAAAGAAAGCGGCGGCCAGACTTTAAGTATGTTTGGATATGGAGATGGAGGAAGTGGGGCTACTGAAGAGATGATTGAGCTTATGCACAGATTTGATAAGCTGTCCGTCATGCCAAAGACTGAACATATGTCAGCGCATGAATTTCTCCACAGAAACCTTGAGGGAAATGAGAACTTATCCACATGGGACGGTGAATTGTACCTTGAAATGCACAGGGGAACGTTTACAACCAAGTCCATCCTGAAAAGATATAACAGAAAACTGGAAAGCAAAATAAGAGCAGCAGAGATCCTTTCTCTGATGCGGATGATTACTGATAAAAAAGAATATCCCAAAACCGAAATTGACAAAGCTTATAAAAAGATGCTTGTAAATCAGTTTCACGATATCCTTCCGGGAAGCCATATAAATCCTGTATTTAAGGATGCAATCAGGGATTATGAGGAAGCTGATAAAACTCTTGATAACATCATCAATGAGAACGGAGAGTATTTTTTAAACACACTTAATGTGCCCTTTGATCAGGTGACCTTTATTCCCGATGAAAAAGGAGATATCACAAGAGAAGGAGTTAGAGGATTTTTTGCATATCCTGAAATTAAAGGACTTGAAAGCAAAAAAACAGAAGATATCTTAAAACACAGCCCTATATCCAATGACAATTATGGTGCTGTCAGGGAAGAGAATGCACAGAATAACGCCGGTTCCAATGAGCATGATAATAAAAATTGCAGCGGAAAATGGATTACAATTAACCAATGCGCAGATGGAGTCCTTGAGTTAAAAACTCCATTCTATGAAGCAAAGCTTAACACAGATGGAAGTTTTGGGAGTCTTGTAGATGTAAAAACAGGCAGAGAGTGGGTAGACGGAAACTTTAATAAGCTTCACCTTTATCAGGATGTACCGGGTATGTATGATGCTTGGGATATTTTGCCCAATTATAAAGATGTTGAGTATGAATTCACAGTAACAGAACCTTTAAAACTCACTTTTTCAAATGCCATTGTTGCTGAATTCGAGACGGTTTTACAGACTCCGGAAAACAAGGCAAAGCTTTCCCCTGCAAAGGGAAAGAGTACCTGGAGAGTTATCCTTAGATTTTTCAAGGATTCACCTTATATTGAAGTTGAGCATGACGTAGACTGGGATGAAAAGCACAGGCTTGTTAAAGCTGAATTCTCCTGCAACATACTCTCAAGAGAACTTATTTGCGATACAAGTGCCGGATATATCAAGAGAGAGACTCACAAAAATACAACATGGCAGCAGGCAAGATTTGAAGTCTGCTCTCACAAATGGTGTGACTTTGCGGAACAGGGAGCAGGCGTCGCAATTATAAATGAAGGTAAGTATGGGCTTGGCGTTGAAGAGAAAGGAATGTCCCTTAGCCTTCTTAGGTCCAACATAAGACCTGACGTTAACTCTGATATAGGAAAGCATCACTTCTCCTATGTGATCCTTCCTCATGAAGGCAGCCACATTGAGGCAAAGATAAATGAGAAGGCGCTTTGCTACAACAACCCACTTATAAAAGTGGAAAAGAACTTTTCTATAGGCAAAATCATTCCTGAACTTAAGCTTTTTGATGGGCCTATTCTACAGGCAATGAAGCTTTCAGAAGATGGAAAGAGCATTGTTATAAGACTTTCAGAGCAGAACGGATGTAGAGGAAAAGTAAAACTTCCTCGAAAGGTTACGATCATGAACATGCTTGAAGATATAGAAAAAGAGACTGATGAAATATCATACAGTCCCTTTGAGATAATTACTGTTTCTGTAACTCTTTAAAACTATTTTTATAGAGTTTCTGTAATATGGAATGGAATCCAGCAAGATATCAATGTTTTCTTTTCCATAAGTTGTTATAAATCTGTAATAGACATTGTGAAGTCCTATATGCCGCTGCTGATCATCTTTACCGTTTATCATGATCGCAGCGGTTTTTTCTATATCAAATCCTGAGCCATTGTCAGCAACTTCAATTGTCAGATTTTCTCTGTCTGAAAGAATGTTGACTTCCAGAGTAGGAAGCTGCACAGGAATTCCTTCGCTGTCAATACCAAATCCGTGACGGATACTGTTTTCCAAAAGAGGCTGAAGTATTGTTTTTGGTATTTTGAAAGTGGATAACTCGGGTGAAACCTGATAGATAAAGTTGATATCTTTTCCAAATCGTTTTTCCATCAGATGAATATATGCATTGGCATGTTGTATCTCTTGCGGTATAGCAATGAAGTCATCTCCATACGACAAGCCGATGCGCATATATTCAGAGAGATATTGAATGAGGTCAGCGGCAGTTTCGCTGTTTCCTTTTCTGACTTCTGATTGGATGGCATCCAACGTGTTGTACAGAAAGTGAGGGTTTACCTGCTCTGAAGTCCTTAGCATCTGGGCAACATATTTTTCTGATTCTTCCTTTTTTATCTGTTCAATCTGCGACTGTATAGTGTCGTACATTTGATTGATTGCCTTGTTTAGCTGCCCAATCTCGTCATTGGTTTTAAATTCTCTTTTTACATTATAGGTTCCCTGCTCTATTTCTTTTACTATTCCTGCCTGAATTTGAATGGGCCTACTGATAAAGCGTGACATAAGTACAGAGACAATTCCCAGAATCATAACAATTAAAATGCCAAAAAGTACAAAGGTATTGGATGTTATTCCGATTGCAGAAAGAAATGATGCGGGTCTTGTGTGGTACAACAAAAAAAGTCTTGAATTGTTGACGGGTGAGTAGTACCAGTAATCATCGCCACTTACATTGCTGACACTAGTGGTAATATCTGATAATTTTGAAAGCTTTTCATTTACAGTAAGCATATAATCCGCATCTTCAGGCGGATTAAGTATTACATTATCTGTCGAGAATAAAAAGAATTCAGAACTTTCAGTGGCTCGCTGATCTAAGTCCTGATTGGTTATGGCAGAGGAAAGCTTAGCATAATCAAGGTATACGATTACAAAAATGTCTGTGTAGTCAATGTTGTTTGTTATAGTGACGTAATCCTTATAATCAGTGCTAAGAGGATAGACTATAGGAATGGTTAAAGTGCTCTTGTGCAGAGGACTTGACCTTTTTGAAAGCCAGGTTATACCTTTGATCTGAGAAAGATCATCAGAGGTAAGCAAAGCATTTTCAGCCAGAGTAGCGGACCAGTTATAAGAAAAAATATTTCCGGTTTTGGTGGAAGTTGCCATAACAGAGTCTATGATGTAATCAGATACCTGAAGGTCCGCCAGATAGCTTTGAAGATCTTTTTGCTGAAGCTTTAGAGTATTTTCTTCATTTTGTTCTCTTTTTAAAAGAGTGGCAAAATCTTCGTTTCCGAAAATCGAGACAAAACGCCTTGTGATAACTTCATAGTGCATTGCAAGTGAATATGAAGCATTTGAGGCAAGAGAATCAGATTCCTGAATGAACCATTTATTAGTTCTGGCAGCATATATGAACAGGGAAAAGAATGTTATAAGAGATATAAGTATCACTGTGATGCCAAATAGATAGATACTGATTTTTTTGAATAAAGGCTGATCCTGAAATTTCTGTTTCATCTTTTCTCCATAATAAACTATTTGCTCTGAAAATCAGAAGGAGTGCATCCGTATATATTTTTGAAGGCTCTGGAAAATGATCTGTAGTCGCTATATCCAAGTGAGTCTGCGACTTCCATTACAGTCTGATTATCGCTTCTAAGGGCAGCTGCCGCATACTCCATTTTTGTCTGAAGCAGAAAATCACGAAGGTTTGCCCCGGTTTTTTCCTTGAAATAAGTCGCAAAATATGAAGGGGACAGATGCACGTTTCTTGCTATGTCTTCAAGCTTTATGCGCTTTGCAATATTATCTTTGATGTATTTTTGGGAAGCGACAATAATGTCATCTTCAACAGAGCTTATATCCACGCGTTTTTCTGATTGCGGATTGGAATAGCCGTAGATGGCATCAACCATGTCTGATAGTTTACAAAAAGTATTGCTGAGCCAATCGATAATCTGGTCAGTATTTGTACACTGATACAGCTCCTGACTTCCTGCAAAATCAGTTATATTCTCCTGAAGAAAATTGGAGAACTCCTTTTGTATTTGGGCAAAGAGCGCGTAACACATGCTAAAAACATAGTTTGGCGGAGGCATTTTTACATATAAGAGACTGTTAAAAAAGTCTTTACAAAAATTGCGTATTGAATCTTTGTCTCTTTTAACTATGAACTGGACAAGTGGAAGGCAGTCTATCTCCTGTAGTCTCAGAGTGGGAGGAGTTGTACATATGATATCACTTGGGAAAACTCTTGATGCTGAGTCAAACAGCTTGTAGCTTAGGGCAGTCATGGCTCTTCCGTATGAGTAAGAAGCATTTGTCAGTTGGTTTACAATGTCACCGATTCCTATAGTGGTTCCGGGGCAAAACTCTGACATTACCTCAACAATTTTCATGGCAATGCGAAAAGAAGTTTCCTCTGTAATATTAAAAATTGCTCCGAGCTTAATTGAATCAATCTGCCAGAAAACATGTTTAGTGTTTGAAAATGTCTCATTTAATTTATGTAACATTTTCTCAGGTTCTGTAAGCTCAATATTGGTCTGAATGACCATTACGTAACAGTTTCCCATACCGATTGACAAATCAAGGCTCTGAAGAAAACTGCTTATTGCTGAGGAATCAGTATATTTGCCATCTATCAGACGATTGAAATTGTTGTCTATAAGATGCTGCGTATACTTCTGATTTATTGGCATCTGACTGTGCCTTGAGTGTTCAAGACATATCTGTCCGATCTGGTTATTAAGTTCCTCGGCATTTACAGGTTTAAGAAGGTAGGCTTTGGCTCCGTGGGAAATGGCTTCCTGTGCATAAGAAAATTCCCCAAAACCACTAAGGATAATAAAATCTGTCCTGATCTTGTTGGCTCTTGCCTCGCGAATAATGTCAAGACCGCTCATTCCCGGCATGTTAATATCAACGATGGCAAAATCCGGCTGCCATTCAAGAAGAAGCTTTAATGCTTCTACGCCGTCCATGGCGGTTCCGATGAGCTTTATCTGATATCGGTCAAAATCTATTACTTCCTGTAATCCGTTTAAAACTGACTGTTCATCATCAACCAGAATGGCAGTGATGGTCTTGTAATCCTCCATTTTTTTTCCTCCAATAGATATTTTATTCTATCATTTATATGAAAAAAGTGTTACATAGTGAGTTGAAAAAGTCCTTTAGATAAAAAAATGCGAATGATAACATTTTTATAACAAATGTTTACAGTGAACAGGAGGGAAAAATGAAAAAGAAACTTTTAAGCAGCATTTTGGCTGCAACAATGGTTGTTTCACTTGCAGCTTGCGGAAGCGCTTCATCTGACACTACTGCTACTACAACTGAGACAGGTGATACACAGACTGCTGAAGCAGATACTACTGAAGCTGCTGCCACAACACAGACAGCATCAGGAGACGGCATCACAATAACAATGTGGACAAATGACCGTCATGACATGGACTACATTCAGTCAGCTATTGATACATTTAACTCAACCAATACAGATGGTATTACGGTAGAGTTCCAGACAGTAACTGACAACTATGCCAATCAGATCCAGCTTGCATATCAGGGCGGAACAGCACCTGACATTGTAACAGGTAACGGTTCTGATATTTCAATCAACAATTTTGCTGATACAGGAATCGTTATTCCTCTTAACGATTACATCTCAGCAGATGAAGAATATCAGAAGGTCAATGACCCATACAATCATATGTATGAAGGCTACAACGTAAAGGATGGAAACATCTACAGCGTATATTCGGGAGTTCGTTCAGGTGTAAGAGTTGAGTATAATACATCTCTTATTACAGAAGAAATACCATCAATACTTTCGGATTATGTGGCACTTGCTCAGAAGGTAACAGATGAAGGCGCAGGTCAGTATTATGGAATCGGTCTTACATCATCAGGTCCTTTTGGAAGACTTCTTGAAGCATCAGCTCAGATGTCAGGAATTTACCCATACGACTATGTAAACGGTAAATTTGATTTTTCAGGATTCAAAGAAATCGTAGAAGCCGGTAAGGGACTTGTAGCTGCTGCATACCCTGATCAGCAGGGTGTTGATAACATGAGAGCTCTTTTCGCAGAAGGACAGTTCGCTCTTTGGAGCAACGCTTCGCAGGAAGTTTCAGTATTTACAAACCAGATTCCTGTAACAGGCTTTGAGTGGGGTGTTGCTGAAGTTCCTACACTTGATGGTACAGTAAAGGGTGCGCTTAACATGGTTCCTCAGAAGGGCTACTACATTCTTTCATCAAGCCCTAACCAGGATGCAGCATGGAAGGTTATTTCTTACCTTCAGTCAGAGGAAGTTATGAAGTCTTACCTTGAGAATGGATATTGTCTTCCTATAACAGATTACATGGCTGGCATCATCGACAGTTCACAGACAGGAAGAATGGTGGATTTTGCAACACAGGACTATGAAGATGTATATCCTCCGACACCTTCAATCAACCTCACAGGTGATGATTACGGAACCGTTCTTTGGAATGCCGTAATGGGTTATGTGGATGTTGATGAAGCTATCGAAGATCTGAATACCCGTTATAACGAAGCACTTGAAGCTGACGTTGCATCAGGAACTGTCAAGAGACTTGTAATCAAAGATTATGATCCGCTTCACCCAAGTAAGGGAACTGCTGAATATCTTTCAGAGTAATACGGAGTAAAAAACTAAAAGGGGATCTTTAAGGTCCCCTTTTTCTAAGAGAAAAGGGGCATTAGTATGGCTGGTAATGATGGAAGAGGCAAAAAAAGAATCAAGTTAAGATCAGGCGGTTCTCACGAGGGATTAGCTTCTTTTTTGATGTTGCTGCCTGCAATCATTTTTTTAATAGTTTGTTCAATATATCCTTTCATATGGATATTCAGATATATCTGTTACAACTACAACGGTTTTACTGCCACATATACAGGGGCAGCAAACTTTGAGAGAATGCTTTCAGACAAGACATTTTGGATGAGCGTTGTCCATACTTTTGAGTATGCATTTTATAAGCTATTGTTTATTATTCCTTTGGCGCTTATAATCGCGGTCATTCTTCATACCAAGATTATGGGATCAAATGTTTTCAGAGGAGTGTACTTCATGCCAACTGTAATAAGTTCATCAATTGCAGGCATGATATTCACATTTATTTTTGCAACTAAAAACGGCATTTTAAATTCTGTTTTACAATCCTTGCATATTGTATCATCGCCGATTCCATGGCTCACCGGAACAAATGTCGTAATGGCGGCAGTGACAATTCTGGCTATATGGGGCGGCTTTGGTAATTACATGCTGTACTTTACATCAGGAATGGATTCCATTTCAAATGATGTATATGAGTCAGCCAAAATAGATGGAGCAAACGGTGTTCAGACATTTTTCTATGTGACACTTCCTATGCTTTCTCCGGTACTTAAAGTTGTTCTGATGCTTGCAATTACAGGAGCATTTAAAGACTATGAGGCAATTATGGTCCTCTCCGATGGTGGCCCGGGTAACAGATCAATGGTTATGTTCCTTTACATTTACAGAATGATATTTGGTTCTACCACTTCAACGGCCGCAGTACAGATTGGATATGGAGCTCTTTTGTCAGTGGTAGCTGCAGTAATCGTTGGTATAGTGACTGCTATATATCTTTTCATTTCAAGAAAACTGGATGATGTAGTATAAGGAGGCGAGAAAAGATGGAAGGACATGCGGTTGTATCAACAAAAGGTAAAATAATAAATACAATAGTATGGATACTGCTTCTTTTTCTGGCAGTACTTACTATTTTCCCGGTTCTATATGTAGTATTCGGATCATTTAAGGAAAATGCCGAACTTCTTGTAGGTGGAAGCAATATATTCCCTAAAAAGTGGATTATTGATAACTATATATCTGCGTGGAATCAGGCAAATTTCGCCGTATATACCAAGAACAGTATATTTCTTGCGCTTGGAGTAATGATTGTTTCTCTGGTGAATGCAAGTATGGCAGGTTACGTTTTCTCCCGCAGTAAATTTAAGGTAAAAGAACTTGTTTATTCACTTTTTGTAATGTTCATGTTTATAAATGTGGGATCTGTTTCACTTCGCCCTATGTATGAACTTGCAATAAAACTTCACCTTAACACCTCTCTTTTGGCGGTTGTTCTGATTTCCGCAGGTGGCGGACAGGCTACATACATTTTTCTGAGCAGAGGATTTGTAAATTCTATTCCGAAAGAGCTTGATGAAGCAGCAAAGATAGACGGATGTACTTTTTTTCAGACATTCTATATGGTAATTCTTCCTCTTCTGAAACCTGTAATGGGAACGATAGCTCTTTTATCATTCAGACAGGGATGGAATGAATATATACTGCCATTAGTATTCACAATGACCAACGATGCCAAGAGACCTCTTACAGTTGGCGTCAATATGTTAAAGAATGCAGGAGATGGTACTGCAGCTTGGAACATCATGTTTGCAGGAGCAAACATTGCGATAATTCCTATGCTGGTGATCTACTGCATATTCAGCAGAAACTTTATGAGTGGTATGACAAGCGGAGCTGTTAAAGGATAAAAAAGATGCCGCAGGGTAAGTCCTGCGGCATCTTTTTCGTGACTATTAACAGAACGAAAAAGCATTATTTAGAGGAGATGAAGATAGCTATGGACAGATGGAAACTAGGATATGAAGGATTTGTTTGTCAGTATATGGTTTCGGGGCCAAAGGTGAGCGATTATGAGTCAGATATTATTGATAAAGATCAGTTTAAATTAGAGGAACGTTTAAGAAAGCAGATTGCCAGGAACCTGATAATGAAAGATGACGCAGGAATTGATATTGGCAGTGGGAAAGCGTTGGCCGGTGAAAAGTCATATATTGGCAGTGGGAAAGCGTTGGTCGGCGAAAAGTCAGACATTTGCTGTGAGTGGGAAATAGCAGCAACTTTAGGGAATGGATTTATAGATAAGTCTGCGTTTTATTCGACCTTAAAGAAAATAGAACTTGAGGTGTCAACAGTTCTGGTAGCATCAGAAAGTACAAGGACTACAATTAGGCTATGGTCATATATGGCTGCGGCCTTATTCGTGAATGGCAATTATGAAGGCGGTACGGATACGCCCGTTTATAAGCCTATTAATTACAAAGATGTGGAAATAGAGCTTAATAAAGGTGAAAACGAAGTTCTTATCAAGTGCTTAAACTTAGGGGTTAGGGATACCAGAAATATTGTCGGAGTACAGGTTCTTGATAAAAGAGAAAAGATTTGTGTCACTTTACCTGACAAAAGGATCAGGGAAAAGGTATATGAAAATTTAAATGAGCTGGGAAATCTGAAATATGAAGACGGAAAGCTTTATCTTGGATTAAAGGAATACACAATTTCTTTTCCAAAATGGAAGAGTGACTATGAAGATGGAAGCGAGAATGAAAGCGTTAAGGGAACAGGGGAATTTGTAATTCCCGACGGCAAAGAATCTGTGAGAGTGTCCTGTGAAAACCTTGTGGGAGGAGCTTCGTACACAATAGGAAGAACTATTGAACTTTCCGACAGAATAGGCTCTTTTGTTGAAAAACAGAAAGAAAAAGCAGATAAGCAGAGGTATTTAAAGACAATAGCAGAGGTAAAGTCTGCAAACCGCGGAGAATTTGGCTTTTCCATTATGAATATTCTGGCAAGAAAAGCTTTGGGAATAGATGATCCTTTAGACAGGAAGAGATTTTTTGATGATCTTGATCTTGTGGAGAAAAGAGTTGATTGTGCGGATTTTCTTTTATGCGGGATTATCAGATATATAAAGAATTATGAAGTTGATGAAGAATTGGCTTCAAGAATTCGGGAAGTATTATTAAACTTCAGATATTTGATGAATATGGAAGGCAGCGATGGAATGTGCTTTTGGAGCGAAAACCATTCATTGATGTTTTATTCATGCATGATGTTTGCCGGAAATATGTACCGTGATGATGTTTTTACAAGATCAGGGATGACCGGAAAAGAGCTTTCTTTATACGGTGAGAGAAAAGTTTTGGAATGGCTTAAGGATGTTGAAGAGTATGGATTTGAAGAGTTTCTTAGTGCCACATATACCAATGTTACTTTTGGAGCTTTATTAAACCTTGTGGATTTTGCAGATGAATCTATATCCAAGAGGGCGTCAAAGCTGTGTGACAGGATGCTTGAAGAGATTGCCATGCATTCATTTAAAGGAACTATGATTGCGCCAATGGGAAGGGTGTATCGCGGCGTAATATATCCTTTTAGAGAAGGTGTTCAGAGCCTGGTGCACATGATTAACAATGATGCTCCGTCAATAAGCGGTGAAGGATGGCTTTCTTATGTGGCAACCAGTAAGTACGTTTTTGACGAAAGATTAAAAGAGTTGATGGAAAAGCCTCTGGATACGTCATATAGTACAGGCAATGCGCTTATAAATATAAAAAAGACAGAGGACTATTGTCTTACTTCCGTTCAGTCTCCGAGATCAGATGGCTATAAAAGGTGGAAAAATGAGAAAGGAGATTTTCCTCTCGATTCTCATGCTTGGTTAAAGGCTGCCAATGAGAGTTTTCATGGCACTACATTTTTTGAGCCTGGAACATATGGCTATCAGCAGCATATGTGGTACGCAGCACTTTCAGCAGAAGCAGTTGTATTTATCAATCATCCCGGATGCATGGCAGAAGGCTCAGGAATGAGACCCGGATACTGGCATGGAAATGGCGTGATGCCTGCCCTTAGGCAGCAGGGCAATGTGCTTGGCGGAATTTATAAGATTCCGGATGAGCATCCTGTGGGCTTTGTGCATATATATCTGCCTGAAAAGAGATTTGATGAGGTCTGCGAATTTGAAGATATCAGAAGTGTGATCGGTGCGTTGCCATTTGGTACTGAAAATGCTGCCGTGAAGTCAAATGGCGAGGGCAATAGTTCGTGGCTGTTCCTCAGAAAGGCAGAAGGATATCTTGCGATTTGGTGCAGTGAAAAACCTTACAAATACTCTGATATGATATTTGACAGTGAGCTTAGGATAGCCTCAAGAAATTCAGCTTATGTTGTGATCTGTGGAAGTAAAGCTGAGGACGGATCTTTTGAGGATTTCAGGAATAAAGCTGTTTCTTTTGCACCTTATTACGACAAAAATTGTGGAAAACTTTTTGTTTCAGGAACCGAATATATGAAATACGTAAAAGGAACAGATAAGACGCAATATGTAATATAATGATGACAGGGGATCGAAGTCATCATGCATTCATGCTTGCATGATATGCTTTATGACATTGAGACCCGCAAAACATGAGGAAGTAGCACTTGTGCGAATTACGAATGTTTTAGAATTGCGAGAGTGATTTATCACGGAGCAATTCGTGTCATCATAAAATGCTATAAGAATCGCGGAGGAGAAGCAGGTATGCAGATAGATAAGGCGACAATGCCTGATAATGGTGTGATCTATGAGGGCGATTATTACAGAGGAATTCCGTATGGGCAGTATATAAGGCAGCAGGGCCTACCTGACAAGAATATGTCGAAGGTATTTGATATAAGAGACTTCGGAGCAGTAGCTGATGGAATGACAGTTAATACGGAAGCTGTTCAAAAGGCTGCTGATGCGGCTAAAAGTTCAGGCGGCGGAGTAGTGCTGGTGGATGGCGGATGGTATATTTCAGGTACTGTTAAGATCTATGACAATACTACTTTGTGGATAACCGGGGATAGTGCTCTGGTTGCATCCAAAGACCATGACAATTTTGTAGATGCGTTTGTGATCCTTGATAATGCGGAGAATGTCCGCGTTACAGGTGGTGGAAGGATTTATGGTAGCGGAGAATACTTTGTTTATTTGCCTCTTAAGAAGCCTCTTTTGACACCTCTTGAAAAGATCAAACAGCCACCATTGCTATACGATCCTATGGGATATCCTGTGGATACTATGAGATATGCGATCAGAAGCCGCATTCGCTACGCTGAGGATAAATATGGAAATGGTCAGCCAAAGATCAAGAGACCAATGTATATGCTGTGGGCTAATGGTTGCAAGAATGTGATCATTGAGAATGTCATCCTGGAGGATTCTATGGACTGGAATCTGTGCATTGATGGTTGCGACAATGTGAAGGTTTCAAATGTAGTAATCAACGGAAATCGCCACGTGGCAAACACTGATGGTATTGATGTTATGGGCAGTGAGGATGTTGAAGTTACACATTGTTTTATTTCAACTGCAGATGACGGACTGTGCGTTAAGGCTCCAAGGGTCCACGACCACGACGGATTAAATGTGGCTTCCGAAGGAAAAATGCGTGGCACGAAGAATGTACGCTTTTCAGACTGCACGGTTCTTAGCGTTGCCAATGCTTTTAAGATTGGGACAGAGACTTACTTTGACATTGAAAATGTGACATGCGAGAATTGTCATTTCTTCTTGGATATCTATCCCGGAACCTGCTCCGGAATTGCTATTGAATCTGCCGATGGTAGCAATGTAAAAAATGTTACTGTGAGAAATATCACCATGGACAACGTTGCATGTCCGCTGTTTATCTGTCTTTGCAAGAGAAATAAGTTTGGATATGTTGATGCAGAGGATGAGAAGAAGCGCTTTTTGGGCGGCTCTATTGAGGGCGTGACTATCGAGAATATCAAGGCTGTAAATGCTGAAGTGCCGTCAATTGTGACGGGATATAGGATGACACGGAAGCAGATGGAAGCTCTTTTAGCCAAGGAAGGGGTATCTGAGATAGTAGCTGGCGGAATTGTTGCTGATGAATGTGAATTTAATGAAAATGATTCTTCGGATAATATAATTGGAAAAAATCTTGGGGAAATCATGATCAGTGACTTTGAAGTGGTATATAGAGACGACAAGGAAGAGATAAATCTTTTACCTGAAGTACATGAGAATGTCACTGATTATCCTGAGAACAGTGCCATGGGCGATGTGCCGGCATACGGCCTGTTTATCAGGCATGCACCGAAGTGTACGTATTCCAATGTTCATATTGTTCCGCGTGGCATGAATACAAGGGAATGCATAGTAGAAGAATTGTAAAAAAGATGTTGCGAAGCAAACCATGTCTGATATAATCTAAATAAAGAAGCGGTAACCCCGCTTGATATGAACTGTAGCTACAAAGTTATAACCGCTAGTCCGGTCAAGAACAGGGCGGTTACTTCTTTATTGATACAATGAGTGTTGCAAGTGCAAGTAAAACTAAGGTGTAAGTAAACATATCTGCAAAGCTCACCATTGGCATCACCTCCTCGCATATGCGAGGCTACCGCTCCACATGTAATAATAGCATGTGGAGTTTTTTAATACAAGAACAAATGTTCGAACAAAAATTCGCTATAATATGTAAAGGATTTGATGGAGGATATTGATATGGCAGAACTTAAGTGCCCACATTGCGGGCAGGCATTTACAGTTGATGATACAGAGCTCAGTTCGATCGTTCAGCAGATAAGGGATAAAGAGTTTGAAAAAGACCTGGACAGACGAACGAGTGAGCTTGAGAAACACCTCCAGGAGAAGCATGCTCTGGAGATGGCTGCGCAGGAGGACAAGATCACTCTTAAGACCAAGCAGCAGTATGAGAAAGAGATTGAAAATCAGATCAAGATCATCGAAGAGTTAAAAACGAAACAGTATAAAGAGCTTGAAGAGCAAAACAAAAAAATAAATGAATTAAAAGAGGAGAAGGCTGCAGAAATTGAGCAGTTAAAAGACAAGCTCCGTGAAGCTCAGGAGAAGAACAGTAAGCTCCAGCTTGAGATAGAAAGCACTTCTGACAAGACCAGGCTTGCGGTTCTGGAGGCGGTAAAAAAGGTTGAGGATGAAAAGCATGAACTTGAGAGTTCATTTAACGAGAAGGCAAGAGACCTTGAAAATGCGCTGACCCAGGAAAAAGAAAAGGGCAAGATCCTTCTTGAGCAGAAGGAAAAAGAAGTAGAGTTCTATAAAGACTTAAAGACCAAGATGTCCACAAAGATGGTTGGAGAGACCCTTGAGCAGCACTGTGAGATTCAGTTTAATCAGCTCCGTGCCACAGCTTTTAGGAATGCGTATTTTGAAAAAGACAATGATGCAAGAACCGGAAGTAAGGGTGATTACATCTATAGGGAAACAGATGAGAACGGGGTAGAGATCATATCTATCATGTTCGAGATGAAGAACGAGATGGATGAAACTGCCACTAAACATAAAAACGAGGATTTCTTTAAGGAACTTGATAAGGATAGAAAAGAAAAAAACTGCGAATATGCGGTTTTGGTATCTCTTCTCGAAAGTGACAGTGAGCTGTATAATGCAGGAATAGTTGATGTTTCTTACAAGTATGACAAGATGTACGTTGTAAGACCACAGTGCTTCATTCCAATGATCACGCTTTTAAGAAATGCAGCTCTTGGCGCACTTTCATACAAGCAGGAGCTGGCAGCAGTCCGTAATCAGGATATTGATATCTCCAATTTTGAAGATTCTCTCATGAAGTTTAAGGATGACTTTAGTAGGAATTACGAAATTGCTCATAAGCATTTTGACACCGCGATTGATGAGATTGATAAGACCATCCAGCATCTTGAGAAGGTTAAAAAAGAGCTTCTTGGAAGCGACAATCAGCTCAGAATTGCCAACAGCAAGGTGGATGATGTCAGTGTAAAAAAGCTTACAAGGAACAATCCTACTATGAAGGCAAAGTTCGATGAGCTGAAAGAACAAAAATAAATAAAGAAAACAGGTTAGATTATTAATGGCAACACAAAATAGAAGAGAATACTTGACAACAACACCGGTACCAAAGCTTATTTTGTCTTTGTCTGTCCCGACTATCATAAGCATGCTGGTAACGGCTATTTATAACACGGCAGATACATTTTTTGTAGCAAGGGTGTCATCTGACCCTGTGGTCAATACTGCAGCCACTGCATCAGTAGGACTTGTATTTACAGTAATGGCACTTATTCAGGCAACGGGATTTTTCTGTGGTCATGGTTCCGGCAATTTCCTTTCCAGAATGCTGGGGGCCGGCAATCACAAAGAAGCCAATGAGATGGCATCTACCGGATTTGCACTGTCACTGATTTTGGGAGTTATATTTGCGGTAGTCGGAAATATTTATATGAAAGAAATTGCACAGTTTCTTGGCGCCACAAGCACAACCATGCAGTTTACCATGGATTACATGAGGATAATCCTGTTTGGAGCTCCTTTCATGATGGCTCAGTTTGTTATCAACAATCAGCTGCGATTCCAGGGAAGTGCTGTATACGCCATGATTGGGCTTATGTGCGGCGCTGTCATGAACATTGTTCTTGATCCCCTTCTTATTCTGGTTTTCCACATGCAGGTAAGAGGTGCTGCAATCGCTACTGTAATTGGACAGATTACAAGCTTTATTGTTCTTTTAATTGGAACCAGCAAGGGCGAAAATATCAAGCTTAATATAAAAAATGTTCATATCAATGGCTATTATCTAAAAGAAATTGTAAATGGCGGTGCGCCTTCTTTGTTTAGACAGGGAATGGCAGCTATAGCCACTCTTATCCTAAACAGAACGGCTGGTGCTATTGGGCAAGACGCTGCAATCGCAGGCATGTCTGTTGCCGGAAGAGTCATGATGATGATGGCTTCTGCTCTTATCGGATTTGGACAGGGATATCAGCCTGTTTGCTCATTTAACTATGGAGCTGGACTAACTAAGAGGGTAAAAGAGGGATTCATTTTCTGTGTGAAGTATTCAACAGTATTTCTCGTTGGAATAGGCGTTGTATGCTTTATTTTTGCACCGGATATAATAGCTCTTTTCTCCAAAAATCCGATGGCGATGGAGGTTGGCGTGGCAGCGCTAAGATTTCAGGCCTGCACGTTGCCGTTTTCAGGAACCATTGTTATCAGCAACATGATGCTTCAGTCTATTGGAAAAGGGGTCAAAGCTTCCATAATGGCATCATCAAGAAATGGTCTATTCTTTATACCTATGATATTGATATTACCTCCATTATTAGGTATTCTTGGAGTTGAGATGGCGCAGTCCTGTGCCGATGTGCTTTCTTTTGGACTGGCTATTCCCCTTGCCGCTTCAGAGCTAAAAAAATTTAATGACTGATACAGGCAATAAAAAATGAGAAGTGTTGGGTGAGTAAATGAAACATAAGAAAATATTGAAAAACAAGTTATTTCTTTATTTGACAGAGTTCTTTTCAGGAATGTCTGTCATGGCGGTAGAACTTGGAGCAAGCAGGCTACTGGCGCCGTATTTTAGTTCATCGCAGATTGTCTGGACTATAATAATCGGAACGATTATGATAGCCATGGCGCTTGGCAATATCTACGGCGGTCGAAAAGCCGATAAGGACAAGGATCCCGGAAAGCTCTACGGAAGGGTTCTGATTGCAGCCCTTTGGATTGCACTGATTCCTGTTGTTGGAAAGTACATAATACTTGGAATTTCAGCAATTCTGGTATTTACTGTTAATTCGAATTTTCTCGTGATCGCAGCTTTTGCGGCATGTATGATCGTGTTTGTTTATCCATTGTTTTTGCTTGGAACTGTTACACCGAGCCTTGCAAAATATACAACGGATTCCCTTGAAGATAACGGAAGAATCATCGGAACTCTTGGGGCTTTCAATACGGTAGGAAGCATCATCGGTACTTTTGCTCCTACATTTATAACCATCCCTGCAGTTGGAACTTCAGTTACATTCCTTATTTTCGCAGGTGTTTTGGTAGCACTTTGCGTTTGTTATTTTCTAAGTCCTGATGAAGCTGACGCTGCTTCTAATGAGAATTTGGAAAAAGAAAAATCTCAAAAAAAAAATCTAAGTAGAGTAATAGCAGGAATGCTGATATTTACAATATGCTGCATTTTTGGACATAGCACCAGCTTTGCTTTTTGGGAAAGTGGTCTTACCTATGAAGGCGAGTCTGTATACAACTATCTTCAGGTAAAAGAAACACCAAATTCCGTAATTCTTTCAACAAACGTTCTCTTTGGAGTTCAGTCGGTTCTGGTAAAAGATGGCGCGCTGACCGGCATGTATTATGACTATGCCATGGCAGCTCCTTACATGTGCGGAGTAAAAGACAAGGCAGAAAATGGTGAGGATTTGGATGTACTTATCCTTGGAATGGGATCAGGCACATATGCGACACAGCTTAGCAGATATTTTGATAATGTAAATATCACAGGTGTTGAGATTGATGATAAGATCACAGATCTTGCACATAAGTATTTTGAACTGCCGGACACTACTTCAGTTACCACGTACGATGGTAGGGCCTATCTGGCAGCAGTCAGTGATCAATATGATGTCATAATGGTTGATGCATATCAGGACATAACTATTCCATTTCAGATGTCATCTGTGGAGTTCTTTTCACTGGTAAAAGAACATTTGGCACCCGGCGGAGTTATGGTGGTTAACATGAATATGTACAGTGAAGAGTCCCAAAGTGGAAGCCAGGAAGCCACGATCAACACGTATCTGGCAGACACCATTTCATCGGTGTTTGAGAACGTTGTAGTAGTTGATGTACCAGGTGCAACTAATAAAGAGCTGTTTGCTACTGAGTCAGATGAGTTCCTTACTAAACTGAAGAGCAATGCGGCAAAAGAGCAAAATGAAAAACTGGCGGCAATGATGGAGAGAGCTCTTTTGACTGTAACAGAGTATGAAGCAGGTAAGAATATCATGACTGATGACAAGGCGCCTGTTGAACTACTTGGTATGAGACAGATTGACTCAATAATAAAGGATGAAGTACAGTATTACAAAGAAATTTACAAAGCAAATGGAATTGAAGGGCTAATTAATAGTCTGTAAATTGTCTGAAAAATGTATAAATTAGTGCGGAATCAAGCACATTCCTAAATTGTTGATGCTATAATGAACATGCATTACAAGTTTAGTAATGTGCTATTTTTGTGTCCGCGAAAGCGAGAAAGAGAGAAAAATGGGTGAAAAAACTGAAAAGAAGAAAAAAACAAAAAAGATAAGTACTAAGCTTATTTGCTACATCGTTCCGCTTGTATCGGCGATGGTTATAGCGCTTGTCCTTGTGGCGTCGCTGCTTTCAAAGAGCAGGATGACTGAGATGGCGAATGAAACTCTTGAGTCGTCTATTTCGAATCAGGCTGACAATATTGAGGCATGGCTTAGTGAGAATCTGCAGTTTTTTAGCACAGTTAAGTATTTTATTGAGAAAGAAAATCCTGCAGACGAAGAACTTTCAGGAATGCTGGATATGTTTTATGGTTACAACTCCAGCTGTCCAAACGGTTTGTATGTTGGAACGTCAAATGGAAAGCTTATAAAAGCGTCTAAATCTGAAACTACTGAGTCGGATGTTCTTGGAAGTGCATGGTATAAGCAGGGTATCACAAGAGTGGACATGGCCTATGGCGGAGCACATTCTGATGCAAACGGTACAACAGTTATCAGTGCTACAGGTATTTTAGATATGGAAGGAGATGAGCTGAAGGTCCTTGCAGCTGACGTGCCACTTGACGCCATCAGTATCATCGTTAATTCCGGTGTAAAAATGACAAATGCAAGCTCTTTCCTTGTGGATAAGTCTGATTACACAATTCTTGCACATAGAAATTCAAGCCTTGTATCAACAAAGCTGACCGGTTCATCATCAGATGCTTTTCTTGATGGGGCCTACAGAAAACTTTCAGTAGGCGATTATACAACGGAAGAAATTGCAACTTACATGACAGCTTTTAAGGAAATTGAAGGAACTGACTGGGTGCTTGTATCATATATTCCTACAAGTATTATCCTAAGAGCAATAACACAGATGAGTAATCTTCTTATCATTATCGGTATTATCGCAGTTGTTCTTATAGTTGTTTCAATTCTCTATGTAGTTAGAAGAGTTATTGCTCCTCTTGGACACATTACCGAGAATATTACAGCTATGTCAGAGGGAGATTTTACAATCGAAGTTAATTCTGAGAGCAATGATGAGATTGGAATCATGGGAGGAAAGGTTACAGATTTTGTCGCTTCCATGAGAAAAATGCTTAGAAGTATCAGCGAGGAATCAGAGAAACTCAGACAGGAGTCTGACAGCAGTGATCAGGTTTCGCGAACAATGTATGATGCTTCTCAGGCTCAATCAGAGGCTATGAAGCAGCTAAATGAAACAGTTGATCAGCTTGCAACAGCGGTTAATGATATTGCGCAGAATGCAACAACTCTTGCAACTATTGTTTCTGACACAAGAGATAATAGTGACAAGGCCAATGAGAGCATGAAGGAAACTGTTGAGATATCTAAAAAAGGCCGTCAGGATATGGAGAAACTCAGTACAGCCATGCAGGATATCGAAGCTGCAAACAACGAGCTTGTTAATTCTATCAACAAGGTCGGAACAGCTTCTGAAGAGATCACAAATATTGTTGGAATGATTGGTGAGATCGCTGAGGAAACAAATCTTCTTTCTCTTAATGCCAGCATAGAAGCAGCCAGAGCAGGTGAAGCAGGAAAAGGCTTCGCTGTAGTTGCTACTCAGATCGGTAAACTTGCGCAGACATCAGCAGAAAGTGCTCAGAATATAGCAAACCTCATTGAAGAGGTGCACAAACTTATTGAGAATGCGGTAGGACAGGCACATGCCAGTGCTACAAGCATCCAGGAAAACAGTGAACTTATCGGTGTTGCCGTTGGTACTTTTGACCAGATTTATAACAATATTCAGGAATCCAACAAGCTTATTGAGAACATGATAGAAGATGTGCAGAAGGTTGATGATGTTGCAACCAATGTAGCAGCTATCTCTGAGGAGCAGGCGGCCAGTGCAGATGAGATCCTTGCTACATCAGAGAATATGGTTGAGATGGCTGAGAATATCACCAGAAGTAGTCAGGATGTGGCAGATAATTCTGAAGAACTTGCAGGAACCAGCCACACGCTCACTTCTTATGTTCAGAAGTTCAAGATTTGAGGAGGCTTGTAAGATGAAAAAGATTATTACAGTTCTTTTAACAGGATTATTGCTGGTTACGGTCATTGCAGGCTGCGGGGCTGCTTCAGGAGGATCAGCTGGCACAGGCGGTGGCGGAAAAGCAAAAATTCTTTTGATAATGAATGATGTTACTGATACATTCAGAGGCCAGCTTGCTGATGCGGTTACATCGGCTGCAACCAGCAGCGGAGCGACTGTTGATCTTGTTGAGACAGGCGGAAGTGTCGAGATGGAAGCAGAACTTGTTGCAAGTGCAGCATCAAAGGGATATACAGCAATAATTATGAGACCATCTGATGCCAGCACAGCTCTTCAGATGAATGTGGCAGCAGGAAATCTTCCAATCATCTATATCAATAACCAGCCTTCGGATGAACATCTTACTGCCGATAAATATATTTACTCAGGTTCAAGTGAGGAGCAGGCCGGACAGCTTCAGGCTGAATATGTCCTAAAAAAACTTGGCAATCCTTCAAGTCTCAATGTAATTATTTTTGAGGGAGAGCAGGGACATTCAGCTACAATCGGAAGAACTAATGCAGTTATCAAGACTCTTAAAGAAAATGGCTGCAACGCAACTTATGTATTTAAGGATTATGCAAACTGGTCTGACGCTGAAGCTGAATATAAGCTCGGAATCTTTATGAAGACAGGGCAGAGCGTTGATGCTGTTTTTTGTAATAATGACACGATGGCTCTTGGTGTTATCAGTGGAATGAAAAAATATGGTCTGGATTATACCAAGATTCCTGTGTGCGGCGTCGATGCAACAGCAGATGGCTGCGAGTCAATCTCTTCTGGTGAGATGGCATTTACGGTTCTTCAGAGCGCAGCAGGCCAGGGAGCTTCGGCTGTAAAGGCAGCGATAGCACTTGGAAGCGGCGGCACAATCGAGGGAATCGATTATGCTACAGAGGATCACAAATGTATCTATGTTCCATTTGAATCTGTAGATGCGTCCAATGTAAGCCAGTACAAGTAAAAAGTAATATGATAAATAAAGGGCAGTGCAGTGCAAAAAAAGCATTTCATTGCCCTGTTTTGCACATTATGAAAACTCAGATTTTAAATTTTGAAAGTTTTATGGTTATTCCAAAAAAGTATTACGAAACCGGGGCAAATATGTCATAATCCTAAAAATATCGCGGTATTGCCGTGCTATAAGTATTATTTTTTACAGAAGTTTGAGGTTAAGTGTATGGAAAATAAAGAAAAGAACAGCAATCCTATCGAGTACATCATTGATCATATGCCGGAGATGGATCTGATTGGGAGGATAAGAGTCTTTTTCAGGTGGATAATTCTGGGAAGTATCACGGGAATTGTGGTTGGAGCTATTGGTGCAGCCTTTGGCCGCGCAATAGTTTGGGCTACAGGTTTTAGAAATGAGCATGACTTTATTATTTTAGGGCTCCCTTTTGCAGGTCTTTTGATAGTGTTCCTGTACAGGCTCTGCAAGGATTACGAGGATAAGGGAACAAATCTTGTGATCAAGTCGATCCAGGCGGGGGAGAACCTACCTATTACAAAGGCTCCGCTTATTTTCATTTCTACGACTTTGACCCATTTATTCGGTGGTTCAACAGGTCGTGAGAGTGCGGCACTTCAGATGGGCGGAAGTATCGGCTACAATCTCGGCAAGCTGTTCAGGCTCAAAGATGGAAATATAAAGATCATCACTATGTGCGGTATGAGTGCTGCTTTCTCAGCACTTTTCGGAACGCCAATGACTGCCGCGTTTATGGCGATGGAGATTGAAAATGTAGGTATCATGTACTATTCAGCTCTTGTTCCCTGCGTTGTATCGGCTCTTGTAGCTTCGGGAGTAGCGGAGTTTTTGGGAGCGCAGGGAGAAATCTTTGCTGTAAACATAGTTCCGGAGTTTACAATTTACAATGCGATATTTACTGCAATTCTTGCAATTTTATGTGCAGTAGTCAGCGTGATCTTTTGCGACGTTTTGAAAACATCAGGACGACTTTATAAGAAGTTTTTTGCCAATCCGTATTTGAGAGTGTTTGTTGGCGGATGTATCGTTGCGGCTCTTACATTTATTTCCGGAACAAGGTACTACAACGGAGCTGGAATGAATGTGATTGAAATGGCTTTAAATGGTGATGCTCCTTACTTTGCATTTCTTTTGAAGATAATCTTTACAGCGCTGACTCTCGGCGCCGGCTATAAGGGTGGTGAGATTGTACCGGCTCTTTATATAGGCGCAACGTTCGGCTGCCTTTATTCACAGCTTTTAGGATTTGATCCGGCTCTTTGTGCTGCTATCGGAATGGGGGCACTGTTCTGCGGGGTAACTAACTGCCCTATTTCATCACTATTTATATGTTTTGAACTATTCGGATTCAAAGGCATGCCATATTACCTTTTGGCTGTTGCACTTAGCTATACCTTCTCCGGATACTCAAGCCTTTACAGCAGTCAGAAGATTGTTTATTCCAAGTTCCACAATAAGTATGTGAACAGGGATACGAACTGATCCACAGTGGTTACTGGAGCGAGCTGTATGCGAGTGAACAGTAACATGATTATTTTTACGCATAAAGTGTGTTGCCACTTAAGTAGTTATGTGATATATTATATGTAGTAATCAAAACTACATGCAATCATTTGAAAAACCACTTTTCTCATGATGACAAATAGAGACTTCAATTGGGAGGCAACTATGAACGCAAAAGAACTTCAGAAATATTTCAAAGAACACTTAGTACCATCAAAACTCTACAAAATTGGTGGACATCATAAGAATAGAATTTGCCTTGATAAAACTGAGAATGGTTGGGCTGTCTTTTTCCAGGATAAAAAAGAACGCATCGGAGTTATGAACTTTGTAGATGAAGCATCTGCCTGCAATTCCATGAAGGATGAACTCAGAAAGCTCATGGAGCAGATGTACGGAGTTACATGGGCTCAGGCCAGATGATTAAATGTGTGGATTTTCTGCGTGACAGATTCGCATATTCAGTATAGGCGACTAATTTAATAAAGTTAATATTTAAAGCTCACACTGGTTGAATGATCAGTGTGAGTTTTTTGTGTTTTTGGAAATTGCTTTGCGCCCTGAATTTATATTTTCCTCAATATTTTTTTAGGCTGGATTTAGGTTGTTTTTTTAGAATGGCAGTGTAGACAAAGAGAATGAGTTAAAAGAGCAGCCTAAAGGCATGTGAAAAGTAGAATGGAGAATAATATGTTGAATAAAAATTTGAAATCAAAAATGGGAATTGGATTTGCTACAGTGCTTGCAGTTGCTTTGCTTGTAGCAGGATGTGGGACAACAACAGGCGGAACTGAGACAGCTACAGTAGGTACAGAAAGCGCAACAGTTGTTGCGAGTACCGATACAAGTATAGATTTAAGCGATGTTACAGCAGTGATCACACTTTCTGATAATGGATCAGTTGTGAGTGGTAACGGAGCAAGTGTAGAAGACAATGACATTGTGATCACATCCGGTGGAACTTATTCCTTCAGTGGAACTTTAACTGAAGGAAGGATCAAAGTTGAGGCTGAGGGTCAGGATGTAACGATCATTCTAAACGGAGTGACAATTACAAACAGCGAGAAGGATGCAATATATATTGAATACGCAAACAGTGCAACAATTTACGTAATGGAGGGCACTGAGAATACGCTAACAAGCGGAACAGAAGCGACTTATGAAGAGGCTAAGGCTACTATTGACGAGGCAAATGCAAGTACCGATACTAGTGTGGCAACTACTGATCCTGCCAGTACAACAGAAACAAATAATAGCAGCACAAATGATGTAAGCAGCGCTGATGACAGTGCATCAGCGGAGGAAAGCACAAGTACAACTGAAGCTTCTTCTGCAGATACTGCAAGTGCATCTGAAAGTACAGATAGTACAGAAGCAGTGGATGAAGGATTTAGCAACAGCCAGAAGGCAACAATCATGGCAAAGTGCAGCCTCACTGTAGGCGGAAGCGGTTCACTTACTGTTAATGGATATATCAACAATGGTATTCAGTCAAAAGAAATACTGACAATAAGTGACGTTAATCTCACTCTGGTTTCTGCAAATGATGGAATCAAGGCAGGAACAGAACTTAACATAACATCAGGAACATTTGATATTGATTCTTATGGTGATGCAATACAGTCAGACGGAACTCTCAATATCTCAGATGGATATTTTGATATCTTTACAGGAAATGGTTCTGCCTCAGCGGAAAAAAAATCTGAAGCTATGCCAGGCGGTGGCGGCATGGGTGGAAGAGGCGGCGCAGGTATGTTTTCAAAGAACTTTGAAAGCGGAGCAGCGCAGCCTACAGACAGTGAAGCAGCACAGCCTGCAGATAGCGAAGCAGCGCAGCCTACAGACAGCGGAGCAGCACAGATGTCCGATAGCGCAGAGACACAACCGGCAGCAGGTGAAGCACCACAGATGCCAGATGGCCAGGCACCTCAAATGGGTGGTGGCGGCTTTGGCGGCAGAATGATGGATGATACTGCAGACAGCGTAGATTCTGATTCAAACAGTGTAAGTCAGAAGGGTATCAAAGCAGAAGGCGTAATGACAATTGATGGTGGTACATTCACTATGGATACAGTGGATGATGCAATTCACGGAACATCAGACGTTGTTATAAACTCCGGAACATTTACCATTACAGCAGGTGATGATGGAGTACACTCAGATACAAACCTTACAGTAAATGGAGGAACAGTAACTGTAGAAGATTGCTATGAAGGAATTGAAGCGGGAGTCATTACTATAAATGATGGTGAAGTAAGCGTAACATCTTCAGATGATGGATTTAACGCATCTACAACTCTTACAGATCCTGATATCACAATAAATGGCGGTGTTGTTTATGTAAATGCCAGCGGTGATGGACTTGATTCAAATAAGAACCTTACTATAAATGGCGGAACAGTATATGTTGATGGTCCTTCTGATGATATGAATGCCGCAATTGACATAGGAACTGAAAATCAGGGTATCTTCGTTATAAACGGAGGAACAGTGACAGCGGTTGGATCATCAGGAATGCTTGAAAATGCAGACTCTTCATCAACTCAGCAGACTATTACTTATGTATTTAGCGAGAAACTTGAAGAAGGAACTGTTATTACAGTCAGTGACTCATCAGGAAATGAAGTTGCAAGCTTTACACTTATTAAGAGCGCAAATGCAGTTACTTATTCTTCAGCAGATCTTGTTTCAGGCGAGACCTACACATTTACAGCCGGTGACCAGTCAGGTGAGATTACAGCAGACAGCATTAATACAACTAACAGCACCGGAGGCATGGGAATGGGTGGCCACGGCGGCATGGGCGGCCGTGGTATGATGCAGGGCCAAATGCCAACAGACGGCCAGATGCCAACAGGTGGCCAGGCACCTGCAAATGACCAGACTACTACAAACGAGCAGGCTCCAGCATCAGGAAACTGAATAACATAGACTACAAAGGGCGGCACACAGATGAGTCTCATCTGCGTACCGCTCTTTGTATTTGTTATATCAATCAGCAAAGAAAAGATAGAATCTCTTTTGCTGAATCTGCAACGAATGTTGCACCTTCACGTATCATCGCTGATGTGCTGCCATAGCCGTAGGTTACGGCAATGCTGTCTATGCCTGCATCTACGGCACCTTTTATATCATAGGCGGTATCCCCAATCATTATGCAGGATTTTTTTTCCAGGTTATAGGTACTAATGGCTGTTTCAATGAGCCTCTTTTTGTCAGAACTGTGGTCAGAAAGTGTAGGGCCAACCATGTGGTCAAAGTATTTATCGAGACCTATCCGAGTAAGTATTTTTTCTGCAAAAACGAGAGGTTTACTGGTGATCAAGACAACAGTGAAGCCTTTTTCTTTCAGAGTTTCAAGGAGTTCTGGAATTCCTTCATATATATCAACGTCGTACATTCGCTCTTTTTCGTATATGTCTCTGTAAAGGGCTACTGCCTTGTTGCAGTCCTCGTCATTCATGTGATATTCCCTTGTAAATGAATCATAAAGAGATGGACCAATGAAAGTTTCCAGTTTCTGGCGCGGCTGATCAGTTATACCAAACTGTGACAGAGCATACTCAACGGAGGATGTAATTGCTCTTCCGGAGTCTGTGAGTGTTCCATCCAGATCAAACATTGCGACCTTGTAAGGTGAAAAGAACTGTTTTACCATTTGAGCCTCCATAAATAGATGAATCAGTTTGAATCATTTTACCATGGAATGACAAGCTTGCTTTATTATACCTATTTGATAAAATATTTTTCATAGGAGATTCGTATTATTACGAAAGAGGAAACGTGTATGATTAAGACTAGTGAGGGAATTGTTCTTTCTGGTAGTCATTTTGTCAGGACTTTGCCGGATCTGTTAAACTGCAAGCCGGAGGATTTTCTTTTTATTGATATAGAAACTACTGGGCTTTCTCCTAGGAGTGCTGATATATACCTTATAGGATGTGCTTACTATGACAATGGTAACTGGCATGTCTGTCAGTTTTTTGCTGAAACACCTGATCAGGAAAAAGAAATTCTTGAGGCATTTATTGAATTCTCTAAGGAGTATAAGATACTTATCCATTTTAATGGTGATAGATTTGATATTCCTTTTCTTTTATCCAAATTTGAAAAGTATGAACTTCCGAATCCGTTTGCACATATGAGCTCCCTTGATATTTATAAGGAGGTAAAGCCTTATAAAAAGCAGTTGGGGCTTCTTGACTGTAAGCAAAAGACAATTGAGCTATATTTGGGTATTCAGAGAGAAGATAAATATGATGGAGGAAAGCTTATTCCAGTTTATCAGGACTATACTGTTTCCAAAGATGCTGAGAAGTTAAAGCTCCTCATGCTTCACAATTTTGAAGATGTCAAAGGAATGTTTGATGTTCTTACAATGCTTAAGTACAAGGAGTTCTTTAATTCTTTTTCAAAGCTTCCTAAAGAAGCAATCAGAACTGACGCAGAGATTCCATCATCGGAAGAATTACTTGAGCTGTTGCCTGTCCGCGCTAAAAAAGTTCAGGCCAACTACTATAACGACATTGATGGAACACAGAAAAAGGAAGTTTACATGAAACTGGCAGTTCCGAAGCCTCTTCCTTCTTCGCTTTCAGGAAATCTTGACGGATGTTATTTCAAGATTGATGGAACTGAAGCAGTTCTCAGAGTTCCGTTATACGAAACAACACTGAAGTATTTCTATTCTAATTATAAGGACTATTACTATCTTCCACAGGAAGACACAGCTTTGCATAAATCAATTGCCAGCTTTGTGGACAAAGATTACAGAGTAAAGGCATCACCTGAGAATTGTTACACAAAAAAAGAGGGGCAGTATTTACAGGAATGGAATCTGTGTTTTGCTCCGTTTTTTAAGTCAGATTATAACGATAAGAAATTTTTCTTTGACCTTAATGAGAATATGAAAAAGAGCAGGTTTGCAATGAGCCTGTACGCTTGCCATGTGATTGCACATGTGCTTGAACTGTAGGGGATTCATAGGTGATTGAAGAAAAACAATAAGGGCCTCAAGACGAGGCTCTTTTTATATGCAGAGTTAAAGCTAACGCATATATAAAACGACTTATAGGGTAAAATGTTACATTATACAATATATAGTCAATTAAACTGATTAAATAAAGTGTATTTCAATTAAATAACACCTTAAAAATTGATAGATTATTTTGATATTAATCAAGCAATCTTGTACAAAATTTAGTATAATTGTATAAGTAGTATTAAGTGCTGGGATAGGTTCAGCACTTTTACTATAAACAAAAATATGAAAGAAGGGTAGGAGATGGCAAGAGGTACATTTACGGGCGGAATCCATCCTTACGAAGGTAAGGAATTATCCAAGGATAAGCCCATCAAATCAGTCCTCCCTAAAGGGGATTTGGTGTATCCGATATCACAGCATATAGGTGCACCGGCTAAACCAATCGTTGCTGTTGGGGATCATGTTCTTACAGGACAGAAGATTGCAGAAGCAGGTGGCTTTGTTTCTGCGCCAATCTATGCAACTGTTTCAGGAACAGTCAAGGCAATTGAGCCAAGGCGTCTTGCAACAGGAGCTATGTGTGACAGCATCATAGTTGAAAACGATGGTAAGTATGACGAAGTGGAATTTAAGCCATTAAAACCGTACGAAGAAATGACCGCCGAGGACAAGATTGCAGCTGTTCGCGAGGCTGGTGTCGTTGGTATGGGAGGTGCAGGATTCCCAACTGCTGTTAAATTTTCACCAAAAGAGCCGGATAAGATCGACTATGTTATCGCGAACTGCTCTGAGTGTGAGCCATATCTGACTTCCGACTACAGGCGTATGATCGAAGAGCCTGAGCTTTTGTTGGAAGGTCTTAAGATTGCGGTTAGTATTTTCCCTAATGCGAGAGGAATTCTTGCAATTGAGGATAATAAGCCTGATGCAATCGCAAAATTCAAAGAATTAACAAAAGATGAGGAAAAGATAAGCGTTAAGCCCGTCAAGACAAAGTATCCTGAGGGTGCTGAGCGTATGCTTATCTATGCAGTTACAGGTAGAGAGATCAACTCTTCAATGCTTCCGGCAGATGCTGGATGTATCGTTGATAATGTTGATACTCTTTGTGCTGTGTGCAGAGCGGTAAAAGAGGGACGTCCTCTCATGGAGAGAATTGTTACCATTACCGGTGACGCTGTCACAGATCCAAGAAACTATAAGGTAAGAATCGGAACCAATTATAAAGAGCTATTAGAGGATGCAGGAGGATTTAAGACAGAACCAGCCAAGATCATTTCAGGCGGTCCTATGATGGGATTTGCAATCTTTGATCTCGACATTCCTACAACAAAGACAGCTTCAGCACTTACCTGTCTTACTAAGGACGAAGTGGCAGAGTTTGAGCCAAGTGCATGTATTAATTGTGCGCGTTGTGTTGAGGCATGTCCTGAAAGACTTATTCCAAAGAATCTGGCAGATGCTGTAGAACATGGTGATGAGAAGGCATTCCTTGATATGTATGGAATGGAATGCTGCGAATGTGGATGCTGTAGTTATATTTGTCCGGCAAGACGCCAGCTTACTCAGCTCATTAAGGGCATGAGAAAAATACAGCTCGGAAAAAGAAAAAAGTAAGGGGGACGAGATAAGATGAGTGATTTAAGAAGCGTATCATCCAATCCCCATGTGAGATCCAAAACCACTACTTCAAATATTATGATGTGGGTTGTGATAGCTCTTTTGCCTGCAACAGGTTTTGGTATCTATAACTTTGGCTTGGATGCACTAATTATTATTTTGTTATCGGTTGCTTCCTGTGTGCTTTCAGAGTTCATTTATGAAAAAGCAATGCACAAGCCGATAACTATTGGAGATTTCTCCGCGGTAGTAACAGGACTTTTGCTGGGGCTTAACCTTCCATCAACAGTTCCGTTCTGGATCCCAATCATTGGAGGCATCTTTGCAATTATCCTTGTTAAGCAGCTCTTTGGCGGACTTGGTCAGAACTTTATGAACCCGGCACTTGGTGGAAGATGCTTTTTGGTTATTTCTTTCCCGGCTATCATGACCAACTTCGTTACAGATACTTACACAGGAGCTACACCACTTGCCAATTTGAAGAATGGTGTAGAGGTTAACGTAATGGATATGCTCATTGGTAGAACAGCAGGTACTATCGGTGAGACATCAATGCTCTGCATTGCAATCGGTGCGATGATCCTTTTTGCAATAGACATTATCGATTACGTAATTCCATTTACTTACATAATCACCTTCATTATTTTCGTAGGTCTTTTTGGAGGATATGGATTTAACTGGTCCTATATTTCAGCACACCTTGCAGGTGGCGGACTTATGCTTGGTGCCTTCTTTATGGCAACTGATTATGTAACATGTCCTATCACTACCAAGGGAAGATATATCTATGGCTTTATATTAGGTCTTTTGACCGGAATATTCCGTATATTCGGAGCAAATGCAGAAGGCGTTTCATATGCAATCATCATTTCAAACCTTCTTGTTCCACTTATCGAGAAGTTCACTATTCCAAGAGCCTTTGGTATAAAGAGAGTTGCAAAAAAGGAGGCGAAATAACATGAACGATACAAAGAGCATGATTAAAAACGCCCTGATTCTTTTTGCAATTACTTTAGTTGCAGGTGTACTTCTTGGAGTTGTATACCAGGTGACAAAAGCGCCTATAGCTTATCAGGAAAAGCTTGCGCAGGATAAAGCAAACCAGTCAGTATTCGCAGCAGCGGCAACATTCAATGATACAGAGATTGATGAAGCCGGCGCACAGCAGGCTGGTGCAGCATTCCCGGGAGTTACTATTGAGAGCGTAAAAGAGGCAGTGGATGCTTCAGGTGCAGCTCTTGGATATGTCATTCAGGTAAGCTCAAAAGGATATGGCGATTTCATTACTTACACAGTTGGTATTACAAATGATGGAAATGTAAATGGTATTTCAATCATTTCAATTGCTGAAACTCCCGGACTTGGAATGAATGCAGAAAAGGTGCTTGTTCCACAGTTCGTTGACAAAAATGCTCAGCAGTTCTCAGTTGTTAAGAATGGTCAGATGACAGATTCAGCCACACAGATCGAGGCTATTTCAGGTGCAACGATCACCTCAAGAGCCGTAACTAATGGTGTGAATGCAGCTGTGAACTATTTTGAGAATGTTTTGAAAGGAGGTCAGTCATGAGTGCAGATGTAAAAACGGGCGCTTTAGGATTTAAGAAAGATACTCCTTTAGAGAGATTTTTTAACGGCCTTGTAGCTGAAAACCCTACTCTTGTGTTGATGATCGGTATGTGCCCTACCCTGGCAGTAACATCATCAGCAATAAATGGTCTCGGAATGGGACTTGCAACAACTTTTGTATTGGCGCTTAGTAATGCGGTTATTTCCGCTCTTCGTAAGGTAATTCCGGGAACTGTAAGAATTCCTTCATTTATCGTAGTTATTGCTTCATTCGTTACATTGGTTCAGCTTCTTATGCAGGCCTATGTACCGGCACTTAACAGCGCACTTGGTGTATATATTCCACTTATCGTTGTTAACTGTATCATTTTTGGCAGAGCAGAAGCATACGCAAGTAAGCACGGCGTCGTTCCGGCTTTCTTTGATGGAATAGGAATGGGAATCGGATTTACCTGTGCTATCACTGTTATTGGCCTTATTCGTGAATTTGTCGGAGCAGGCACAGCTTTTGATGTTCAGATCCTTGGAGCAGGTACAGTTGTTCCCGGACCAGTTGGTGCATTCCTTTCCGGATATCAGCCAATCAGCATCTTTGTACAGCAGGCCGGAGCCTTCTTTGTTCTTGCATTCCTGATTGCTATCATGAACAAGATCAAATCAAACATGGCCAAGAAAGGCAAGGATACTTCAAAATTTGGCGAGGGTTGCTGCGGCTCAGCTGAAGAAAAAGCGGCTGATAAGATTGCAGCAGAAAAGGAGGCTAAGTAATCATGGGAGAGACAATACTTAGTTTAATTGGGCTGATGATCTCAGCTTCACTTATTAATAACGTAGTACTTAGCCAGTTCCTTGGACTTTGTCCGTTCCTTGGTGTTTCAAAGAAAACAGATACAGCTCTTGGAATGGGTGGCGCATGTATCTTCGTTATCACACTTGCTTCACTGGTGTGCAGTATAATTTATAAGTTTATTTTAAATCCACTGGATCTTTCATATCTTCAGACTATTGTGTTCATCCTGGTAATTGCCATGCTGGTTCAGTTCGTAGAGATGATTCTGAAGAAATACATCGTTTCCTTATATCAGGCGCTTGGTGTATATCTTCCTCTTATTACAACAAACTGTGCAGTTCTCGGTGTTGCACTCAATAACGTAACTGATGGATACACAATTCTTGAGAGTACAATTTGCGGTTTCGCCACAGCTATTGGTTTTACAATTTCTATTGTAATTCTGGCAGGTCTTCGTGAAAAAATGGAATACAATGACATCCCTGCACCATTTAAGGGAATGCCAATGGTTCTTTTGACATCAGGACTTATGGCTATCGCATTTACCGGATTCTCAGCTTTGAAGTGAGTGATAAGGGATGAGAAGTTACAAGTATGCATGCTTGCATGCATATACTTGTAACCTCGAAGACCGAACATACATGAGGAATAAAGATATGCGAATTTAATGAGCATATCGTGTTCCGAATGTATGTAGGATTGCGAAAACGAAGTGGAGCAATCCGTATATCACTCTATAATAATAATAGGAGATAAAAGACTATGACCTATGGAATTATCATTGCAACAGCAGTTGTAGCCGGTGTAGGAATTGTGATTGGTCTTATCCTTGGACTGGCAGACATGAAACTGCATGTTGATGTGGATGAAAAAGAAGCTGCTATTTTAGAGGCACTTCCTGGTAATAACTGCGGTGGATGCGGCTTCCCCGGATGTTCAGGTTGTGCGGCCGCCATAGCTAAAGGCGAGGCAGCAGTTAATCAGTGCCCTGTTGGTGGTGCTCCTGTTGCGGCAGCAATCTCAGAGATAATGGGAGTTGAAGCTGTTGAGACAGAGAGGCAGGTTGCATTTGTTCATTGTAATGGTGATTGTGAAAATGCAGCTCAGAAATATGAGTACAAAGGCGTTTCAGACTGTAGACTTCAGTCGCAGGCTCCGGGCGGCGGTTCAAAGACCTGTTCTTATGGATGCCTTGGCGGCGGGAGCTGCGTACAGGTTTGCCAGTTTGATGCGATACATGTGGTTAATGGCGTAGCGGTTGTGGATAAAGAGAATTGTAAGGCTTGCGGAAAGTGTATAGACATCTGCCCAAGACACCTCATTGATCTTATTCCATATTCAGCACAGGAATCAGTTGCCTGCAAATCACAGGATATGGGTAAGCTTGTTAACGGATATTGCAAGGTTGGATGTATTGCCTGCCATATTTGTGAAAAGAACTGTCCTGCCGGCGCAATCACTGTGGAAAACAATGTGGCAACCATCGATCAGGAGAAGTGCACACATTGCGGTACATGTGTAGAGAAGTGTCCTAAGAAAGCTATTCATAAGATATCTTAAAAGAATAAGAGATTAATCATGTAGACTAGTGTAGCTGTTTTATATTAACTCGACTATATGCTTGCTATAATTTGAATCTACTGCGTTGTCATCAGTCGTCGATGGACGCCCATCGACTCCATCTTCCGCCTTGTAGATTGCAAATTATATCTAAGCAATATAGTCGAGAAATATAAAAACAGCCACACTAGAGAGAGTATTTTTGCGTAAGTGTTTTGCTTTCGCATAAATACTCTCTTTTTGTATATGCGTAAGAAATTCTCTGAATAACTTTAAGAAATTGGTAGGTAATTGGCTCCGGACACCACCATTGACTGAGCCTGAGGAAAACGCCTTGGTCTGCGAGCCGACGGTGAGGATGATGGGAACAGTAGCTTCATTCATGCACCGTCGGGACAAGCATTGTAGCGTTTTCCTCAGAACCCGTCAATGGCAAGCACCTTACGGTGTGGCTGGGTTTAAGGTGCCTCTGGATCCGAATCCAGGAACAGTAGGGGTGCTACTTCAAGGTGCTTCAGGTTCCACATTTAGGAACAGCAGGAGAAGCTAGTTTCATGGAAACATAAGCGCGGAGTTTTTTTAGGCTGCATGCTGGAAGTGGGGCTAAAGGTAGTTTGTATGTTTCCACTCTATGGTTAGTAGTTTAAAGAACGCTAAGGCGTTGCTTTGGGCATATAGCTCATTTTCAATAGCTCAGCCGTAATAAAACCGGGTTTGGGCATAAAGCCGGATATCAGGCTTTATGCCACCCCTCGTCATAGTTTTTATAGAAGACAAATGGGCATATACAGCATTTATCTGTCCACAGCCAGGTAAATATGGGATTATCGCGGGATTAACTGAGAAGTAGAATAAGAGCGAAAAATCTGTAATATTTATCCCAATCTCTGGGGAATAGGGATCATGCTCCGATGTAGGATAAAAAAGATAGATTTGTAAAACTTATCCCATTCTATCACAGTCGATTTTCAGAGATGTGGGATAAAACATGAAATTCTATCGAAGTTATCCTACATTTTCAGCCTTCTGAATACTGCGCTTGAATGAAAAGTAGGATAAACGCGATAAAAAAACATAGATTTATCCCACAAATAAGCGGAATTGTTAACAAAAATGATAAGAATAGTGGGATAAAAAGAGCAAAATGCAAACACTTATCCTACGCATGAGCAAAATCCACTATCAGGATGGTTAAATCCGTAGGATAAAAAGCGCTAAAATCAAGCATTTATCCTACTCATGAGAAAACACACTATGCGGATTGTTAAGTTCATAGGATAAGATGAACAATATTTAAGCACTTATCCCACATCCTCTCATACATCACTCAAAAATCTTCTCCTAACTCTGGATTGTCACAGTGAAATGGGTATATAGCTATACTTTTTAAGTTACGACACCCATCAGCAGAATTTTCGGGAAGGAAAAATGGGTATATACGAGAAAAATAGAACTACACATCCATTGAATGAGTGATATGAGACGATCAACCACCTATAAAAGGGTGTGTGAACTTCAAAAAGTCCGTATATACCCAAAATCACAAGTCAGAAATCTTGGTGGGTGGTGCTGTAATCTCAAAATCAAGCTATATACCCAAAACAGCATTTCCGCTCTCATTACATTGGGAGCCGCGAGCATATAGCCATACACATTCTTGAATGTGGCAACTTCTGATGTTCCTGGATTCAGAGCCCGAGGCACCTTAAAGTAGCCGCCCCTACTGTTCCTGGATTCAGAGCCTGAGGCAAATAAAACCAGCCACACCGTTAGGTGCTCGCCATTGACGGGTTCTGAGGAAAACGCCACAATGCTGGATCCGACGGTGAGAGATAACTACTGTTCCCATCATCATCACCGTCGGCTCGCAGACCAAAGCGTTTCCCTCAGGTACAGTCAATTGTGGCGGATGGTTCCAATTTCTTGCTATAAGTTATGCTTGAAGTTGAGTTTTTACGCTGTATTTGAGAGTTTATATTTTTTTTAGAAATTAATGTGTTGACATTATGTGCTACATGTTCTATAACATACTTGTAACAAGAAATTAGCAGCCAACACATAAGAGTGCTAATTAAATTTTAAGCAATCTTAAGTGGCGGCACAAAACTACTACAACCTAAATAAAAATATAAATAGAAAAGGAGTGATGTTTTATGTTAATGCCTATGCTTTGGAGTAATAATGATATTTTTGATGAGATGGACAACTTATTTAATGACAGATTTTTTGGCGAGCTTTGCGATTACAACAAAGGCGCAGGCAAAAAGTTTGATAACATGTCAGGCCTCATGAGAACCGATGTGATCGAAAAAGATAATTGCTATCAGCTTGAAGCTGAGCTCCCTGGATTTAATAAAGAGGATATCAATATCGACCTTAAGAATGATGTCTTGACAATTAGTGCTTCTCACAGCGAAAATAAGGATGAAAAGAATAATGATGGTAAGTACATCCGTCGTGAGAGAAGAAGTTCATCTTATCAGAGGTCCTTTAGTGTAGAAGGTCTTAAGCCTGAAGATATAATTGCCCAGTACAGAAATGGTGTATTGACAGTTACACTTCCTAAAAAGGAAGTAATTCCTGAGAAGGAAGAGGCAGCAAGGATCGAAGTTAAAGACTGAGATTTATCAGTTTATAAAGTCTCCCGCGGCGAATGGCCGAGGGAGATTTTTTATGTCACAAAATGAACTTGAATACGAGGGATATAAGGGAACTGTCGAGTACGACGAGAAGTGTGATTTTTATACAGGCGAAGTTGAGATAGACGGTAAGATATACACTTATGAAGGTGACACTTTAGAGGAACTTCAGGAGGACTTTGAGGATATCATCGATTCTATCATTGCCTTTGAAGAAATGGATGATGAAGAAGTCTGAATATTTAGTCTTCTTTCTACTGTCTAATGTTTAACTGTTTTTTTCCGATACTATAAGTAGCTCAGATGCTGCATCAAAAGTAAGCATAGCCAGCAGCTTACAACTAAAGCTAGGGAGGGTATGAATCTTCATGGAGGAGTAATTTCTTCATTTGAAGGTTCATTTTTTATGCCAAAAAATGAACCATTGCAACACCAAAGGAGGTACCATGAAAATTGCACAGGCACAGGTAAATATGGGCTCAACCCATAAGTATTATGAGGAAAACACAGTAACCGTACAAAGTGGTATCGTAACCAGGAATTCTTTCCTAAAAAGCCTAAATGAGCAGGAAAAGAAGATGGATACACTTGAGATCAGTATAGGTGATGCTACAGAAAACAAGGCTATGGGCAGTGAATCCTATAATTCACTAAAACCGTCAAAAACTGAATATCTGGGAAATACTGAATCATCTATGGAACAGCAACTGGCTGATATCAGAAATTCTATTCTTCAAAGAATATTGAGTCTGTTACAAATGCTTGGAGGTGAGGATAAGAGCAGCTACTTCAGAGAGACAGTTTCTAATACAGCGAACATGCTGACAAGCAATTCTTTTCTCAAAGTAACTACGGTAGAAATGAAGCATTTGGAGGAAGAGACCACTACTTTTTCCGGATCAGGAGCTGCTGTTACCGAAGACGGAAGAAGAATCGATTTTAATGTTGATTTTTCTATGTCCAGAAAGCTCTGTCAATATGCAGGAATAACAAGGGCAAGTTCAGCCAGACTTGTAGATCCGCTTGTTATAAATGTGGGAAATGAAGTTACTACTATATCCGATCAGCATTTTTATTTTGATCTTGATAGCGATGGTAAAGAGGAGAAGATATCAGCGCTGAATCCGGGCAGCGGGTTCCTGGCTCTTGATAAAAATGAAGATGGGAAGATCAATGACGGGTCAGAACTTTTTGGAACAAAAAGCGGGGATGGCTTCAAAGATTTGGGAGTATATGACAAAGATCATAACGGGTGGATTGATGAAAATGACGAGATTTATGAAGCTCTTAGGATATGGATCCGTGATGAAGAAGGAGTTGATCACCTTATGTCTCTTAAGGCTGCAGATGTGGGTGCCATATATCTTGGAAATGTGGCAACAGAGTATACACATCAGAATAGTGATCTTATGGTCTCCGGTATGATGAAAGCTTCCGGATTGTTCCTTAAAGAAAGCGGCGGCGTAGGTACAGTACATCAGATTGATATGGCAGCATTATAAAATGTTGAATAAAAAGCTCATCTGCTTCTGGCAGATGGGCTTTTTCCATGGGGCGCCAGGCGGAGCATGTTTCTGATTGGAAATCGCTCTGATGGCGCATTCTTTCTTTAGACCATATATGGTATACTTTAGAGGTTAAAAAACTAAAAATATACTATATGGAGCGGATTATGACTGAAGTACTTAATTTTTTTCTAAAGTATTGTTTGCCATTTATAGTGGCATATCTTCTTAATTTTTTAATGAATAAATTCTTAAGTAAGGAAATGCTTAGGGGGAAAATTCATCTTATTTTTCTTAAAGGTATAATTATTGCGGTTATCTGGGCCGCTGCGGCATTGACTGCATTAAGCGGCATTCCGGCATTCTCTAAAACATGGGAGACAGCCGTTGCTTCTTCAGGAATAGCAGCTGTGGTTCTTGGTCTTGCAGCCCAGTCAACTCTTGCAAATGTTTTTGCAGGAATAGCTCTTTCTGCATCTCATTCAAGGCCATTTGATATCGGCGACAGGATAATGATCAATTCTTATGACCCAGGATTTGTTGAGAATATTACTTTAAGACATACAGTAATAAAGACTTATCAGAATGAGATCATTTATATTCCTAACTCAATAGTTGGTGCAGCAACAATAGTTAACTATACACAGGAAAAGTCTTTCTCTTATCCGATAGATATTTCGGTTGCATACGGCACGGACATGGAAAGGGCAAAAGAAATCATGGCAGACGTGATAACAGCTCATCCAAAGCATTGTGGCAGCAGGCCCAGTGTTTTGTGCAGGAGCTGTGATGATAGTGGTGTTACGCTTAGAGCACTTATGGAGACAGCTGATTTCAAGGATAATCCTATAGCATGTTCCGATGTCCGCATTGAGCTTATGAAGAGATTTAGTGAAGAAGGCATCGAGATACCGTATAACAAGCTGGTATTGATTAATGGTAAAGAATAAAAACATGGGTGCATGATGGTATAAGATAATTCAGATATAAAAATTTATAAATCAAAAAATATGTGAAGCAAGGGGAAAAATGATGGGAAAACTGTATTTCAGATATGGAGCTATGGGGAGTTCTAAAACAGCCAACGCACTGATGGTGCGCTATAACTATCTTGAGAAGGGGCAGACGGCGATTCTATTAAAACCTAAAGCCGAGGACAGAGATGGTGAAAAGACGGTAAAATCCAGGATTGGGTTGAGTGCTGAGTGCACCTTTGTTGAAGATTTTCTTGAAGAGGTAAAAAACGAATGGTTCACAGGAAAAAGTGACGGCTGGAAAAAACTTGATTGCGTCATAGTAGATGAAGCTCAGTTTTTGTCAGAGGAACAGGTGGATATGCTGGCGGAGGTTGTGGATAAATATGACCTTCCGGTAATCTGCTATGGACTTAGGACAGATTTTACGAGCCATTTATTCAGTGGATCAAAAAGGCTTATGGAAATTGCCAACTATATAGAGGAAGTTCCTACAGTATGCTGGTGCGGAAGAAGGGCACATTTTAATGCCAGAGTAAGTGATGGCAAGATTGTAAGAAGCGGTGAGCAGATCATGATGGGCGGTAATGAGTCATATGTGTCTCTTTGTCGTAGACATTTCCTTAGTGGAGAGGTAGACGGAGCCAGAGAAAGAGATCTGTAAAAAAGAATGTCGCTTGCGACATTCTCGCGCCGAGCGCGGTTGCATTTATGCAACATCTTCCAATCGCGCGATGTGCAGATCACTTGGCGAGGTTTTTTCGAGCCTAGTGAAATGTCATACACAGTAGTGCGCTTCCTTAGCGGAGCGTTTTTTTATGGGGCTGTCGCACTAAGTAATTAGTGCTCAGCTCCCTTTTTATGCCCAAATCAGAACCACCGGCTTAGCCGGTGGTTTGTTCTGGCCCTATAAGGGCCTGTTGCCGGCACTGAGTCTAAAGACTCGCGAATGGTTCGCCAGCCGCAACATCATTTTCCTACAGAGCCCCCTGGGCTCATTTTTATTTGTTTTGCTTTACCGGCTCACCCGTGAACGGGTCAATATACTCTTTTAATGTCATTTGGTCGTACTCTAAATCCTCTTTTAACTGATTCTTTATGTACTCCTCAATTTTCTTTGCATTCTTACCTACAGTATCTACGTAATAGCCTCTGCACCAGAAATGTCTATTGCCGTACTTATACTTGAGATTTGCATGCCTCTCAAATATCATAAGTGTACTTTTTCCTTTCAAGTAGCCTACGAAGCTTGATACACTCATACTCGGTGGGATCCTTACCAACATATGTATGTGATCTTGGCATACTTCTGCCTCTATAATTTCTACACCTTTCCTCTTGCATAATGTACTGAGAATATTTGCTATATCCTGCTTGATCTGACCGTATGCAACTTTTCTCCTGAACTTAAGTGCAAATACTATGTGGTACTTACACTCCCATTTTGTGTGTGATAAACTATTCATGTCCATTTTGGACTACCTCCTGTGATTTTACTTTGGTTGGCGAACCGTAAGTAATTCTATCACGGGAGGTTTTTTACTGTAAGCTGAAGCAGCTGTTGTCCCCCTGCAGAGCAGGGGTTTATTAAAAGATGCTACACAAACACAAAAACCAGGCTTCGAAAAGCCTGGTTTTTGCTGTAAAATATATTTATGCTACTAAATAAAATCTTACAAGGAAATTATAGCCTTTCTTCCTTAAATCATCAAATAAAACTTCCGCTCGACATAGACCTATCAGTAGCAGATGACGATCCGGTACGCCTGGTAAGCGCATTCGTGGAGGAGATGGACCTTTCTGATCTTTATGCAACATATGAAAGAATCAGAAAAGGCCAGGCAACGCCCCGTCATATGATGAAGATAGCAGTCTATGCGGCAATGAACAGAATCTTCTCATCTCGAGACATAGAAACCTCATGCAAGCGTGATATCAATTTCATGTACCTTCTTGA
>NZ_FOXO01000014.1 GCF_900115735.1 Butyrivibrio proteoclasticus | reverse complement strand
TGGTGTAGTTAAGGATGGAAACACAGATGTGACAGGAAACTATGCTATCACATATAAGCCAGGAACCCTTACAATCAAAAAGGCAGATGGAGATGCTCTTGGACTTGATGCAAAAGGCTTTGATGTAACATATGATGCAGAGTCACATAAGGTAACAGCAAGCACAACAGTAACAGAGGGAACAACAATCTCTTACAAGGTAGGAAATGGTGAGTGGAAAACAGAAGCACCAGAGTACACAGATGTAATAGATGAGACCGAAGTAACTGTAAAGGCAGAGAATGCAAACTACAACAATGCTGAGAAGAAAGTAAAGATCAGAATCAAAAAGAGAGCAATCGAACTTAAAGTTGCAGACGCTAAGAAGACTTATGGTGAAACAGATCCTGAATTTAAACTTGAGGATGGAGAACTTGAAAAAGTTCTTGGTGATGATGTAATTAGTTACACTATTACCAGAAAGAACGCTGACAAGGATGTTGATGCCGGAACATATGAGAAGGTTCTTATAGCAAAAGAAACAAGTGATAGCGCAAGTGCAGAAGCGAGTGGACCTCATTATGCTAATGGTAACTACAATATCACATTTGTACCCGGTAACTTCGAGATTAAGAAAGCATCCGGTCAGGCTCTTGAACTTAGTGTTGAAGGATATCAGGGAGTATATGATGCTAAGGATCATACAGTAGATGTAGTTATGAATCCTGAACTTGAGCAGTCTACAACAATCTGGTACAGAACAAATGGAAATGATTGGAGTAAAGATGCACCTCAGTTTAAAAATGTTGTTGAAGGCCAGACTGTCCAGGTAAAGACAGAGAATAAGAACTATGAAGAGGCTACGGCTTCAGCAACAGTAACAATTTCAAAGAGACCTATTATTGTAATGGCCGGAAACGGGACTGAACAGTCATTCATGTTTGATGGTAAGCCACATACAGCATCAGGATATGACTGGACAAAAGAAACAGAGGCTGGAGGACTTATAGATGGACAGAAACTTGAAGCTGAGCTTGAGAACAACACTCAGACAACTGTTGGTAACTATAAGTTCAATATCAAAGAGGGCTCAGTAAAGATTACAGACGGAATCCTTATATTTAAGGAAGATGTTACTGATAACTATTCAATTGAATACGTTGAAGATGCAATGAAGATTGCCAGCAGAAAAGACACTGGTGATGAGTATCAAGTAACAGTACATGCTGACAACGTTCCGGTAACATATAATGGCAAGGTTCAGACATACACAACAGGTTATGGTGTATCTTCTGATACAGAGGATGTAAATATCGCAGCTATGATCTGGGATGCTCTTAAGAATCTCTTCACACTTAAGAGCAGTGCAACAACCGGTGTGCCATTTGATATGGATGGAACAACATATACACTTTCAGGTGTAACAGTTTCAGCAAGCGGAAAAAATGTAGGAAATTACAAGTTCGTTGCTACTGGAAAAGAAGTAGTCACAATGATAATTGATGGAGAAGAAGTTCCTGTAACTGATGAATTTAAGATCAGCTATGAACTTGGTGAACTCCAGATTGGATACGCAGATGCAAAAGTTACAGCAGACAGTGCTTCTAAGGTAGAAGGCACAACAGATCCTACGCTTACAGCTGCAGTTTCAACTACTAACTCAGCTCTTTTGACAGAGGCACAGAATACTGTTCAGTATGCAGTAGCTCGTGCAACTGGCGAAACAGCAGGAGATTACGCTATAACAGTAACAGGTGATGTATATCAGGGTAACTTCAAGGTTGATTATGTGAATAATACATTCACTATCACAGCAGCACCTGCACCGGCACCTACTCCAACTCCAGATCCTACACCAGCAGGCGGAGATGATCCTACACCGGTTACACCTGCACCTGTAGCAGCAGGACCGGCACCAGCTCCTGCCGCAGCAGTACTTGGAGCTAGAAGAGAAGATGCAGCAAATACAAATGGTGCAGCAGTTCTTGGTGCAAGACGCGCAGGAACTGATGACCAGACAGATGACACATCAAGAGCATTTGCAATTGTCATCGCAGCTGCAGTAGCAATTTCACTTTTCGTTACAAGAAAGAAAAAAGAAGAAGAGTAATTAAACTCTAAGAAATCCAAAAAAGAGCTATCGGTCGTAAGGCCGGTAGCTCTTTTTATTTTCCAATAATCTGTTTTATGATATGCTTAAAAAAGCAAACGGGGAGGAAGTTGTGTTGTGAAGGAGAAAAAGAAAATTGATTACATTGTATTTGTTAGCGTGATTGCGGCATTTTCTGTGTTGGTGCTTCATACTAACAAATGCTTTTGGGAGTTTAGCGCGACGGAGAAGTATTGGGTCTCGGCGAACATTATTGAGTGTATTTTTTATCCAGGAGTGCCCCTCTTTTTTATGATAAGCGGGATAACTCTTATGGATTTCTATGAGAGATATTCGCTAAAAGAGTTCTTTATTAAAAGATGGCATAAGGCAGTTGTGCCATTTATTGCCTGGAGTCTTATCATTATGCTTGGCAAGGTGTTGAGTCACAAGATACCAAGAGAGCAGCTGAGTCCGCACTTTATTTATCAGAGTGTCACCGGAACGACCATTGTGGATTATTACTGGTTCTTTTCTTCGCTTTTTGTTCTGTATCTTAGCATGCCTTTGTATGCAGCAGTGGAAAAAGAAAAGAGAAGGCTTGTCTTTACTTACCTTGTTGGAGCGGGCTTTGCCCTGAATAGCCTGGCGCCTTTTATTACCGGCGTTTTTCAGCTTGATATAAATACACCTTATGCTGTTACAAGTGTAATGGGCGTACTTATCTGGGTGCCGATAGGATGGCTGCTCCATGATACAGAGCTTAGTAAAACTCAGAAGTTTACTATATATGGACTTGCGATTGCAGGTCTTTTGCTTCATATAATTGGTACGTACGTGCTGTCTATGCGAATCGGAATGATAGATGGGACATTTAAGGGATATGAAAACGTTCCAAGTGTTCTTTACTCTGCCGGAGCTTTTGTCCTGTTAAAAGATATTGGAAAAAAGGTAATGGATAGCAGGGGCAGAGATTTCGTGCTGTTTCTTGGTGGATACACTTATCCGGTTTATCTGATGCAATTTATTTTCATTAAGACGATACCCCTTCTTCCTTTTGTGGATACGAGGTCACTTTTGTATCGCCTTGGGGCGCCATTTGTTATCGTTCCCATGATAATTGCAGTTGCGGCGTGCATGAGGAAAATTCCTGTAGTAAGGCGCATAGTTCCATAATACGATTAAAGGGAAAAAGCCATAATATAAAATGTTAGTGAGAGCCCATGTTTTTCGCAGAAAATCATGAGCTCTTTTTCTATATCATAATATGAACATTAGACGACAAAAAAAATACAAGTTACGACAAACTTTATAAATGCAATTTTATTTCATGTTAATCTACAATCAGAGAAATAAAAGTGTGATTGTATAGGAGAGAACATATGAGTGATCCTATTTACAATGATGAGGGGTTAAGAGTGGTTCGGGAAGATTACTGCTGCGAACACTGGGAACCAGACGATGGTGCGTTGGTACCCATGAGGGAGTGTTGGTGCTGCAAGTGGTCTAATTTCAGGCTTGAAGGTACAAATTCTGAAGTTGAAAATTTAAGTGTCTGCAATTACGAGGGAAATATTAAAACGGCAATCAGCAGTTGAGGTGAATATATGAACGAGGGGCTTAGGATCAGATTAGATGTTCAAATGTTTGGCGGACTTGCGATTTCTTATGAGGGAAGAAATGTATCAGTCGGAAAAAACAAAGGCGCGAAGTATATTCAGCTTCTTGAACTTGTTTGGCTTGCCGGTGATAATGGCATTACAAAAGAGCAGCTCATAAACACGCTTTATGATAGAGAAGAACAGTCTAATCTTAATAACAGCTTTAATAATCTGATCTATCAGATGCATAAACAGCTTAAGGGTTCAACTCTTCCTGATTATGAGTATATAGTTAATAAGGATGGCATTTTCTATTGCGATGAGAATGTTGAAGTTGTTACTGATGCGGGAAGTTTCGAATCCGCAGTGCGCAACGCAAGACTTTGCGGTGACACTACAGAGGGAATCCTTTTTTACAAACAGGCTGTAGAACTCTATAAAGCGGAGCTTCTTCCGGAACTTGCAACGCAGGAGTGGGTTATTATCAAGAGTGTTCAACTCCAGAAGATGTATGCAGAGTGTGTAGTTGCCCTCGGTAATTACTATGAAAAGAAAAAAGATTACAATGCAATGTATCGCACATACAAAAAAGCGTCTCAGTTATATCCGGATGATGAGTGGCAGGTAGGCGAGATCAATGCTCTTATCGGCATGGAGTCTTACGACGAAGCGTATGCTGTTTATGACGAAACAGTCAGGTATTATACTGATGAATTAGGAATCACTCCGAGTAATGATCTGATGGAGTGCTACGAAAGGATGAGTAGGCAGATTACTAATACACCAGGGAAAATACTTAAGATAAGAGACGATATCATAGAGAGAAGAGACAGCGCCAGAGTAGAAGATGGAAGAGCATATGATTGCTCATATCCTAGCTTTATCGATGCTTATCATATTTTAAGTCGTAACATGGAGAGAAGCGGGCAGTCAGTATACATGATGCTTTTCACATTGGTTGATTATGAGGGAAAACAGATTACTAATCAGAATAAACTTGAGGCAAGGGCTAAATTATTGCAGAAGGCTATTGCTCTGACATTGAGACAGGGTGACACATATTGTAAGTATTCGGCATCTCAGTTTTTACTTCTTCTTTTGGGAACAAACAAAGAAAGTTGTAAAATAGTTTACAGGAGAGTATTGAACAAATATAAAGTTTTGGCCGGACCAAGAGCGGAGCTTGAATACAGTGTAGTTTCACTTGCTGAGCTTCCTCAGAGTTTGTCAGAGGCAAAATGATTATTATAAGTTATTAGTGGGGATTGTGGTTTTTTTATGAGGATTCCGCGAGAGTGTTTATCACTTTCGCGGAATTTTGGGTTTTTGTTTATTTAAAATTTAATATTTAGTTCACAGAACGTTTAAGGTATACTGATATACTGTACATGAGATATTAAGCGAAAGGGAGTGAAGTCTATGGCAGTCAAGAGGTTAGACTATTCGAAGATAGATTTTACTAAGCTTACGGGAAGATCTGAAAAAAGTCACACTGAAGAGGGCAATCAGATAGATATTGAGAATCTACTTAAGATGAAGGATCAGGTTAAGGATTTCCAGATTCTTATGATGAAGTATGATTGTGCTTTATCAGAGGTTAGAACCAAGCTGGATGTTCTTAATAAGGAGCTTTCATTAATCAATAATAGAAATCCTTTTGAATCAATCAAGATGAGAATTAAGACGCCGATTAGTATCTATAACAAGTTAAACAGCAAGGGCGTGGATTTTAATGTTGAGAATATAAGCAAGAATCTTTCAGATATAGCCGGAATAAGGGTTATATGTTCTTTTATTGATGACATTTATATGCTTGCAGATTGTCTGGCCAAACAGGATGATATTACTGTCATCCAGAGAAAGGATTATATTGAGAATCCCAAAGCCAGTGGCTACAGAAGCCTCCACCTTATTATTGAGGTGCCTATTTTCCTTACTACGGAAAAAGAGTACATGAAGGTGGAAGTTCAGTTCAGAACCATAGCAATGGATTTCTGGGCAAGTCTTGAGCACAAGATGAAGTATAAAAAGAATATTCAGCATCAGGATGTTATTTCAGACGATCTTAAGTTTAGTGCAGATCTTATCAATCAGCTGGATCTTAGAATGCAGCAGATAAGAGAAAAAATTGACGAAGAAGAATAGTAACAAAGACCTGGAAGCCAAGTGCCTTCAGGTCTTTGTTTTTTCTTTTGCCGCTATAAGATTCAGGCCTTTTCAGGTTCTGGATAAGATACGCCGAAAGTTTCTACAGTAACTGTTTTCATAATCTGGTCGCTTACAGGTCTGTCGTTCCAGTCTGTGTCTGTTTCAGCAATCTTATTTACAACGTCCATTCCTTCTGTAACCTTACCGAATGCAGCATAGTCTCCATCAAGGTGTGGAGAAGTTTTGTGCATGATGAAAAACTGTGAGCCTGCTGAATTGGGCATCATTGATCTTGCCATTGAAAGAACTCCTTCAGTGTGCTTAAGATCATTCTTGAATCCGTTGGATGAGAACTCACCCTTGATACCGTATCCGGGGCCGCCCATTCCTGTTCCTTCAGGATCTCCGCCCTGAAGCATGAAACCGCGGATAACTCTGTGGAAAATAAGTCCATCGTAGAATTTTTTGTTAATAAGTGAAATGAAGTTATTGACTGTGTTAGGTGCAATCTCAGGATAGAGCTCAGCCTTGATAACATCACCGTTTTCCATTGTAATTGTAACAATAGGATTCTGTGCCATAAGTTCGTCCTCTTTTCTGTATGATAGTATCTTAGGCTATTATAGCAGATTTATTGATGTTATGAATGGCATATACGATAGAATTTGCAATTGGTAAATATGCTCAAAGATGTGCTATCATATGCTTTGTTAGGAGATGAAAAATTATGAAAAAGAATTGTTGGTATAAGGCTACTGCAGCTTTCCTTGCTGCGACGCTTCTTTTGCCTGGGTGCGGAAAAGCAGATAAAGCCGCATCAGAGCTAAATGTTATTGATGATAAGTATAGAACTACCTATGAGATTTTCGTTTATTCTTTTTACGACAGTGATGGAGATGGAATAGGAGATCTCAAGGGAGTTACCAAGAAGCTCGACTACATAAATGATGGGGATGATACCACAGATACTGATCTTGGCTGTAATGAAATATGGCTTATGCCGATTTCACCATCACCGACATATCACAAATATGATGTGACTGATTACAAGGATATTGATCCGCAGTACGGAACAATTGAGGATTTCGATGAGCTTGTGGATGAATGTCATAAAAGAGGTATCAATGTCATTCTTGACCTGGTACTCAATCATACATCTGTAGAACATCCGTGGTTTAAGGCTTCAGCAGAAGCTCCTTACAATGATTACTACAATTTTTCCACTGAACCTCAGGACGGCTATGAGGCGCTTGCCGGATCAGATCTGTATTATGAGGCGAGATTCTGGTCTGGAATGCCTGATCTTAATCTGGATAATGAGGCAGTTAGGGATGAGATAAAAGATATTACGCAGTTTTGGATAGATCATGGAGTTGACGGATTCAGGCTGGATGCGGTGTCTTACTATTATACAGGTGATGACTCAAAAAACATTGAGTTTTTGACATGGCTCAATGACACTGTTAAAGCCCAAAAAGAAGATGCTTATATTGTTGGTGAGTGCTGGACAAATTCAAGTACTTATCTAAAGTACTATAAAAGCGGTGTTGACAGCTTTTTTGACTTTGATTTTGCAGGAAGTGAAGGCACTATTGCAGGCGTGGCAAGAGGAACGAGCGCTGCAGCAAATTACGGAAAAGCTCTTGAAAAAATAGAGAGTCAGCTTGCTGAAATTAGCGACACAGCCATTGATGCACCTTTTTATACCAATCATGATATGGCCCGTTCGGCTGGCTATTTTACCGGTAAGGGCAGTCAGGACAAGGTGAAGCTTGCCGGAGCACTTAACCTTCTTATGAACGGAAATGCGTTTATTTACTACGGTGAGGAGCTTGGCATGAAGGGCTCAGGCAAGGATGAGAATAAAAGAGCTCCGATGCAGTGGAGTTCTACTGACCTGACAGGCATGTGCAATGGCCCTGCCGACATGGATAAGTTTGACATGAAGTATCCGGCTCTTGATGAGCAGGCGGCAGATGAGTACTCAATTTTTAACTATTACAAGGCAGCTATAAAACTCAGAAATATGTTCCCTGTGATCGCAAGAGGGAAGACTGTAGTTGTGGACTCACTTTCAGACGGTGATATTTCAGCCTTTGTCAGGGAGAAAAAAGAGGAAAGCACATATGAGACAGATGTGGAGAGACTTCTTATACTGATAAATACCTCAGATGAGTCAAAAGAAGTGGATATTTCCACAGATGATATGTCGAAAGATTATGGGAATATTGTGTATAACCTTTGTACTTCTGAGGAAAAATGTGAATATAATGGTGGGAAAGTGGTAATACCTGCCTATGGAATAGCAGTTTTAGCAGCCGGGAACTAAAGTTGCAGTACAGTAAATAAATTAATAATATGAGGGCTGATATCAGCCCTTTTGGAGTTGTAATTAATATTAACGGGGTATTTCTTTGTTGAGCAGTAATTAGTCAGGTAGTAACGGATTGAGCACCGTTTACTATATAGTGTTTATTCTTATTATCTGTTTAGGGTACGAGCGTGTCACAGCGTTTGCACCTCAAAAGTTCTAATAATTTTAGAGTAACTGTGTTGATTATTAAGATTAATTTGCTATAATGAAAGCATAAAAAGGTGCTACCCGTACAGCAACGGTTAGTCCGAAATTACATAGTGATTAAAATAACCGCTAGTTGTTCAGGCTGGGCGGTTATTTTAATGCTTGCTATTCCTACCGATGGAATAGCCAAGACCAAAGAACGTTGCACAAAGCGCAAGTACTGCAATCAAGCCTTCCATGGTTATCATAGGGCAGGTTCCTCCTATAGTTATTCTCTTTTGAGTTTCTATATTAACAGGGCTTGCACTCCCTGATAGAGGACTAACCGCAACCGTTTAGGTAGCACCAATAGTATCATTATAGCAATAAATTAAGCCTTGTAAATCCAAATCGTAATAAGGATGACAAGGCTTTATTTTTTCGTAAATGATCACCTGAGTTGTAGCTATGATTGATTGCTTTACATGATTAGTACGCAGATTTGTATCCTAAAATTTCCCTAATTTAAATGTTCCAATACGTACTTTTTTGAACCAAAACATACATTAAGAATAAAAGATTTTTAGTAACAAAAAAGACTGAAGCACCAGTAATTATCTGGACTCCAGTCTTTTTAAAACAAGCAGGGGAAGCAGGATTCGAACCCGCGCATGCTACCCTGTCCAAAACTATAAAGAAAGCATCGAGCATCTTCCTTGGTTTGAGTTTAACCATTTCTTAACCAGTTTATATCTTATACTTGGTTATATTCTCCCAATCAGAAGGCAATCCCATCTGATCTAGCAGATCAGACTTGGTTAGTCTCTGACTCTTCTTGCAGTATTGATCTATAAGTTTCTTAAGACTATGCTTATATTGTAAAAACTCATCTCTTCTTAGTAAATATCTAAAAGCGATTACTAATCCAAAGTAATCCCTCTTACCAATAGAATACATGGATCCAGTCATAGGGAGATTCATTTTCTTATGAATAGTAGTGTCCGGAAATTCTCTTTGTACAAGGTTATGACTGAATAATCTCTCATTATGGGCACATACATTCCTAAAAAGTGTCAGACATCCTAGATATTGACCAAGCGCCTTCTCGGACACATTTGTGTATGCCTTGCTTATCATACTCTGCTGTCTATGCTGTAATAAGCCATAGAATTTAGATAACTGACCGAAAGTAAGGATTTTAGTTGTAACCCATAACGGAACGTTACCATATACTTTTCTCTGGTGTACAAGATAGGGTTTCTCAGTGTTCTTGTTTGCGTGATAATCCAAAATACTAATAAGCTTGGTAACATCATGGGATAATTTAGGACTTTGGTTATAATTTACTGATGAAAGATACTGAGATTGATTCTCACCAAATGATGCGCAGAAACTATCTGATATTAATTGACGTATCTTTTGCTCTACCTTGATTAAATAATTAAAAGTAAGGGCTCTCAATTCTTCATCAAAGTGATATAAGGCAAGCACATCTTCAAAGGTAGTACCACCTACATATTTCCTTGTCATAGGATTGATAAACAGATTCTTATATCCACCAATTAGAGAGAAATAGCTGATATCGGTTAGCATCCTCTCAGCTAAACTTATATCCTTTATTATTTATAAGTTTCTGGATTTGTTTACCATACGGAAGATATGGCTTAGGTATATTAGAAAAACTCCTCAAGAAAAAAATTAAAGGAGGGCCCTCAGGTCCTCCCGCGGTCCCAGTCCTCACGAGTATCTGGAACTTAGTCACTATAATCATTTTATATGTTAAGAACCTTATTGTCAATAAATGCAATATGATGCCAAATTCCTAGCGCTTAAGTCGTTACAGTACAGTAACCTCAACATTTGATAACTGAATATTGAATAGAGGGTCAACAGACTATTGACCCTCTTTGTAGGAATTGTAACTCAGCTGGGAGAGTAATGGTTTCCTAAACCATGAGTCGTGGGTTCGAGCCCCTTAGTGGAAAATAGATAGTTGTGACAATGATGGGATGGTAGAAATACCATCCTATTTTTGCTATTATAATTGTACCAAGACATCATTAGATACATTCGATATCATAAAAATCAATGCCTTATTTTGGACCCTTTTGGGCTATTATTTGTGATGAAAGGAGTTATCATGTGCAATATTGTAACAATGAAGAATAATGTTGGTGACTCTTTTGGAGTTGCAGACATAAAGAAAGATATTATTGAAGGAATAATTAAGATTGCAGCAGAATGTAAGCTGATTGATACTATTTATCTGTTTGGTTCATCTCTGGAAAAGAGATGTACTAAACGGTCAGACATCGATCTAGCCATAGTGAGTAACGTAACAAGGTCAAGGTTGTTTAGGTCAAAGTCCTATGATGACTTCAAGACAAAGCTCTATAAGATAAACGAAGATCAGGATTATGATATCTTGACTTTTAATTCTCAAGCTGCACTTGACAAGAGTAAAGAGTTTGTAGCCAGAGATATATTAACGAAAGGAAAGATTATTTTTAAGAATAAGTTCAAGTAAGTTTTTACGATTGACAAGCGATTTACCACCCTAAAATCACCCTAAATTAAATGTTCCAAAACGTACTTTCTTGAACCAAAACAGACATTTACAATAAAAGAATTATAGTAACAAAAAAGACTGAAGCCTCAGAGAATATCTGGATTCCAGTCTTTTTACATTTAACAGGGGAAGCAGGATTCGAACCCGCATGAGCGGTTTTGGAGTTGGATAAACCACATCCTATAAAGCTTGAAAACATCGGTATTACATAGATTGGATGATTTTTGTAGCCACATTTGTAGTCATATTGTGTTTACAAAAATAATATGATAATGTATTTAAGCCGTGTCCCTCCAGCAGAAAGGAGGTGAGGCAGCTCATGGAGTATATAATCGCATTCATTATCTCTGTATTGGCAGGTATAGTCGCCTACTATATTTGCAAATGGTTAGACAGGGATGAGTAACACGGTACTAGCCTGAGAACAGCTCACTCTAACGAGCAAGAAACCCTCGATGTCGCCACATCGAGGGTTTCGCTTTGTCATAGAATATATAATCGCATTTTATTGCGTTTCCGCATAATCATATTACTACAACTGTTATGTTCAGTCAAATAAAACTCTTATAAAGAAACGTGATCAATAGCTGTTTTCCCACATTATACATGATTAGTACGCAGATTTGTACCCTAAAATTACCCTAATTTAAGTGTTCCAAAACGTACTTTTTTGAACCAAAACATACATTAAGAATAAAAGATTTTTAGTAACAAAAAAGACTGAAGCACCAGTAATTATCTGGACTCCAGCCTTTTTAAAACAAGCAGGGGAAGCAGGATTCGAACCCGCATGAGCGGTTTTGGAGACCGGCATACTAGCCATTGTATGATTCCCCTATATGAATTTGCAAAAGGTTATTTCTTTTGCACCAACGAATGTTATTCTAGCATAGACAATAGGCGTTGTAAAGTAATATTTTTTAAATTATTATTATTTTAATTATATTAAAGGAGCACGAAAAATATATGCCTTATAAGTATAAGAACTACATTTTTGATCTATATGGAACTTTAGTGGATATCCACACAGATGAGGAACAGCCTGAGCTTTGGGTGAGAATGGCAAAAAAGCTGTCCGAAGAATATGGCGCAGATTACACAGGAGCAGACCTTCGTGAGAAATATCTTTTGGCATGCAAAGAGGAAACAGAGGCCCTTACAGAGAAAACTCACGCGGAGTATCCGGAGATAAAAATAGAAAATGTATGGGCTAAACTCATTGGAAATGAATATGCAGTGGATCCCTGCAGCTTAGAAGCACTTTGCATTTTCTTCAGAGAAGCTTCACGTGATAAGCTATGCAAATACCCGGATACGGACAGACTTTTATCTGAATTAAAAAGTGCGGGAGAAAAGGTATTTCTTTTGTCTAATGCCCAGCTCTTTTTTACCAGGAAAGAGCTTGAGGAGGTGGATATTGCAAAGTACTTTGATGACATTTTCATATCGTCTGATAATGGTGTCAAAAAGCCTCAGAAAGAATTCATGGAAAAACTGTTAAAAAAGCATGGATTAAACCCTACTGAATGCGTTATGATAGGGAATGAGGTTTTTAGCGATGGTGGAGTAGCCAAGGCAAATGGCGTAGATTACATCTTCGTACAGGATGGAGATTTCTCTAAAATAATATGAAAAGGAGAATGGGGATGCAGGACAGATTACCAAAAAGAGATGAGGTCGCAAAGGAACTTACATGGCGACTTGAGGATATTTTCGAAAATGAAGAAAAGTGGGAAGAGGAGCTTAAAAAGATAAGTGAAGTAGCTGATAAGATTGCAGCTCTTCAGGGGAAGCTTTCTGATGGGAAGTGTCTTCTTGAAGCTCTTAAGCTTACAGAGGAGCTTGAGCTTTTAGCTGACAGGGTTGTTGGCTATTCTCATAAGAGATTTGATCAGGATACATCCAATTCCAAATACCAGGGTATGAACGCAAGGGCCATGTCTGCATATGCTGCAGTCGAGGAAAAAACAGCCTTCATGAACTCTGAGATTGTTGATATTTCTGATGAGGACCTTGAAAAGCTCTATGAGCAGATTCCTGAGCTTGACAGATACAAGAGAGCAATAAAGAATGTCAGAAGATTAAAGGCTCACATGCTTGACAGCAACATGGAAGCTCTTTTGGCATCAGCAAGTGAGCTTGAGGGCGCTCCTCAGAAAGCTTTCGGAATGCTTGCAAACGCTGACCTTAAGTTCCCTTCAGTAAAAGATTCAAAGGGAGAAGAAGTTCAGCTTTCACAGGGAAGATTTGTTCCAACACAGATGTCTCATGACAGAGATTTAAGAAAGGCAAGTTTTGAGGCTTTCTATACAAGATTTGCAGAGTTCAAAAATACATGGACTGCTATGTATGACGGTGAAGTTAAGGCAAGGATCTTCGAGGCAAAGGCTAGAAAATATGATTCATGCTTTGAGGCGGCAGTTGATGGCAACGACGTATCACCTTTAGTTTGCGATTCACTGTTTGAGTCCATTCATGGCAACATGGACAAGATGCACAGATACGTGTCACTCAGGAAAAAGCTCCTTGGAGTAGACGAACTTCACATGTATGATGTCTATGTTTCAATGATCCCTGATTTTGACATGAATGTCACATATGATGAGGCAAAAGAGATCTCTCTTAAGGCCCTTGCTCCTCTTGACGAAGATTATCTGGCAGTCGTAAAAGAGGCATATGAGAACAGATGGATCGATGTGGTTGAGAATGAAGGAAAGAGAAGTGGTGCGTATTCCTCAAATGTATACGGAACACATCCATATATGCTTCTTAACTACAATGATACTTTGAATGATGTCTTTACACTTGTTCATGAGATGGGACATTCAATGCATTCTTGGTATTCAAGCAAGGCACAGCACATTCTTGATGCAGGTTACAAGATCTTCGTTGCAGAAGTAGCGTCTACTACTAATGAAGTTCTTTTGTATCATTATCTTAAAGATCATGCTAAGAGCAAGGAAGAAAAGGCGTTTATCGTAAATCACTTCCTTGAGAGCTTTAAGAGCACAATGTTCCGTCAGACTATGTTTGAGGAATTTGAGAGAAAGACATGCAAGATGGCTGAAGATGGTGAGCCTCTTACAGCAGAGTCTCTCTATAATGTATACTATAACCTCAATAAGGAGTACTTTGGCGAGGATATGATCTCTGATGAACTTATTGGTTGGGAGTGGTGCAGAATTCCACACTTCTATTACAACTTCTATGTTTATCAGTATGCTACAAGCTTTGCAGCAGCTGTTGCGATTGCAGACAGAATCCTTAAAGAGGGTGCTCCTGCAGTTGAGCAGTACAAGAAGTTCCTTTCAAGCGGCTGCACACAGGATCCTGTAAGCCTCCTCAAGATCGCTGGAGTTGATCTTACAACAAAGGCTCCTATTGATGCGGCGCTTAAGGTATTTGGTGAAGCCATCGATGAGATGGAAGAAATCATGAAGTAAGTTGTGGCAGAAAGTTTTTTCTGCCTGGATATAAGGCGGTGCTTATATGGCAAAAGAAATATGGCGACCAGGTAATATGCTTTATCCCACACCTGCAGTTATGGTAAGCTGCAAGCGTGAGGGAGAAAAGCCAAATATAATAACTGTTGCATGGGCTGGGACTATCTGCAGCGACCCGGCCATGCTATCAATATCTGTGCGTAAAGCGAGATATTCCTATGATATTCTCATGGAAACAGGGGAATTTGTAGTCAATCTCACAAGTAAAAAGCTTACAAGGGCAGCAGATTGGTGCGGCGTGCGTTCAGGACGTGACTATGATAAGTTTAAAGAAATGAACTTAACACCGCTTGAATCCCAGAAAATATCAGCTCCGGGAATAGCAGAAAGCCCTGTTAATATTGAGTGCAAGGTAAAACAGTCAATTGATCTGGGAAGCCATACTATCTTTATCGCAGAGGTCATGTGTGTTACAGTAGATGACAAGCTACTTGATGAAAAGGGAAAGCTCGATCTTGGAAAGGCTAAACTTGTGGCTTATTCCCATGGCGAGTATTTCATGCTCGGAGAAAAGGTTGGAAAGTTTGGCTATAGCGTGGCCAAAAAAACTCTGACGAAGAAGGACAGTCCAAAGCCGAATAAAGGCAGGAGCAAAACAGCTAAGGTAAAGAAGAAATGAAGTATTTTTTAATGTATATTAAACAAACATTGCGGTTTGTGCTTAAGCCACTTTCGTTTGTACCCGCAATCATAATGATGTGCGTGATATTTATGTTTTCCGGACAGGAAGGTGATGCGAGCAGTCAGCTCAGCTACCAGGTTGGAATCAAGGTTTTTAGTTACGCCAATGAGAAGCTTGACAGAGGCTGGTCAAAGGATCAGATTGAAGATTTGTCCGAAGCATCCCAGTTCTATGTAAGAAAAACGGCTCATTTCACAGAATACTTTTTGCTGGCAGTATCTGTTGCTTTTCCTCTATATGTATATGGACTTAGAGGACCGCTGCTGGTTCTTTTTGCCGGAGCGTTCTGCGCGGGATTTGCCTGTCTTGACGAGTATCACCAGTCCTTTGTTTCCGGCAGAAGCCCATCAAAGAGAGATGTTATTATCGACTGCATGGGAGTTTTGCCGGGGATAATCCTTACCAGAATTGTTGGCTGGACTGGACGAATGACGATATTCAGACCACTTGCTAACAAGAAAAAACAAAAAGGGTATTGACAGCATATATGTAGTGTGATATCGTATATGAGTATTTGAAAATAAAGCAGAGTATCCACTCTCACCCTGCGGCAATGGCTTCAGGCGTTAATATCTTCGAAACAAACAGGTTATGTTTGCTTGAATTGAGATTACAGGTGGATACATTGCGTATTCACCTTTTTTCATAGTATGGAGGATAAAACCATTAGCGAGTTATTTATTAATGAACAGATCAGAGCTAAGGAAGTTCGTGTAATTGGTATTGATGGTGAGCAGCTTGGGGTTATGGCTATTGCAGATGCCAGAAAGATTGCTGACGATGAGGGTGTTGATCTTGTTATGATCGCGCCAACAGCTAAACCACCTGTTTGCAGGGTTGTTGATTACGGGAAATTTAAGTATGAGCAGCTTCGCAAAGAGAAAGAAGCTAAGAAGAAACAGAAAACTGTTGAAATTAAGGAGATCAGGCTTTCACCTAATATTGATACAAACGATCTCAATACTAAAGTGAATGCAGCTAAGAAGTTCCTTGAGAAAGGAAACAGAGTTAAGATCACTCTTCGTTTCCGTGGCCGTGAGATGGCTCATATGGGAGCAAGCGTGCACATCCTTACAGATTTCGCTCAGGCACTCAGCGATGTAGCCGTTGTTGAGAAACAGCCTAAGGTTGAAGGACGTAGTATGACAATGTTCCTTGCTGAAAAGAAAAATTGATTTTTGCCAAGTATTGGTTAAAAATAAAGTTCCACAAAATTACTGAGATTCACAGGAGGATTTAAGTTATGCAGCAAAAGATGAAAACAAAGAGAGCTGCTGCCAAGAGATTCAAAGTTACTGGCACAGGAAAGCTCATGAGAAACAAAGCGTATAAGCGCCACATCTTAACAAAGAAGTCTACAAAGAGAAAGAGAAATCTTAGACATGCTGGACTTGTTGACGCTACAAATGTTAAGGCAATGAAGAGCATTCTTCCTTATGCATGAGCAGAGCACTTGATGAGGTATTATCGAATCTAGTGCGAGCCATGGGTGGGCACTTAACGAGGTTTCATCGAGTTTAGTGCAGCATCCCATAAGTTCATTTGAGTTGAGATTTGGTTCAGTAAAGATTTAGAAATTAGGAGGATATTAAGATGGCAAGAGTTAAAGGCGCATTGAATGCCAAGAAGAAGCACAATAGAGTATTAAAGCTTGCAAAAGGTTACAGAGGAGCAAGATCAAAACAGTATAGAGTAGCAAAGCAGTCAGTTATGAGAGCACTTACTTCTGCATTTGCTGGTCGTAAGCAGAAGAAGAGAGATATGAGATCTCTTTGGATCACACGTATCAACGCAGCTGCCAGAATCAACGGACTTTCATACAGCAACCTTATGCATGGTCTTAAGCTTGCAGGCGTTGACATGAACAGAAAGATGCTTGCTGAGCTAGCAGTAAATGATCCAGAAGGATTCAAGACACTTGCTGAACTTGCAAAGACAAAGATTGCATAATTCAATTGGAAACTTTCGTTGAAAATATAGTTTTTTTGATATAGAATGAAGGAGTATCACTTTGTGATGCTCCTTTTTTTAATACAGAAAAAATGTAGCATTGAAGGAAACTGATAGTAATAAAGCGGAGGATATAGATATGGCATACGAGAATTTACAGCCTAAGGAAGTATTTCATTTTTTTGAGGAACTTTGCAATATTCCACATGGTTCCGGGAATTTACAGAAAATAAGCGATTATCTTGTTTCTTTTGCCAAGGATAGAAACCTTGAAGTTATTCAGGACAGTGAACTTAATGTAATTATTAAAGCTCCGGGCAGCAGGGGATATGAGGATAAAGAGCCTGTGATCCTGCAGGGACATATGGACATGGTAGCAGTTAAGGAAGATTCTTGTGACATCGACATGCTCACAGAGGGACTTCGATGCAAGACAGATGGAGAATATGTTTGGGCTGAGGGAACAAGCCTTGGCGGAGATGATGGAATTGCGGTTGCTTATTGCCTTGCACTTCTTGATTCAAAAGAAATTCCGCATCCACCACTTGAGGTTGTTATCACAACCAATGAAGAAACAGGAATGTTTGGTGCTTCAGCGATAGACCTTTCTTCTTTAAAGGGAAAGAAGATGATCAATATCGACAATGAAGAGGAAGGTGCCTTCATTACAAGCTGTGCAGGTGGTGCCAGAGTTTACTCGGATTTTTCTTTTGAAAAAGAGAATAAGACCGGCGTTTTATATGAAGTAAAGGTAGATGGATTACTTGGCGGTCATTCAGGTGAAATGATAAAGTGCGGAAGAGGAAATGCTAACCATATTTTAGCGAGAACTCTTTTGAATGCTATGGATGCTGCTGAGATTTCACTTGTATCTATAGAAGGCGGAGTTGCTGATAACGCTATACCTTCAGGAGCTGTAGCTAAGGTTGTAGTTCCTGCTGAAAACGTAGTTGATTTTAAGGAGAGCGTAGAGCAGACTCTTGAGGAAGTTAAGGGTGAGCTTGAAGTTAAGGATCCTAACGTAAATATCACATGCACTGAGGCAGGAGCTGAGGACAACTACTCATGTGCTAGATTTGAAGACGGAAGAATGATCGTCAGCGCTATTATTTCTTTACCTGACGGAGTTCAGGCTATGAGCGCAGCTGTTGAGGGACTTGTTGAGACTTCATTGAACCTTGGAATCATTAAGACAGAAGACTCATCTGTCACACTTGAACATTCAGTTAGAAGTAGCGTTGAGTCATCAAAGAATATGCTTATAAAAAAGGTTGCAACAATCGTTACTACTTTTGGCGGAACATATTCTGTATCCGGACAGTATCCGGGCTGGAAATACAGACAGCATTCTGAGCTCCGTGATCACATGGTTAAAGTTTATGAAGAAATGTATGGAAAGAGTCCGAGACTTATGGCTATTCATGCTGGTCTTGAGTGTGGCCTTCTGAGCGAGAAAATCAAAGGTCTTGATTGCATTTCGATTGGCCCTGATATGCAGGATATTCACTCAACAAAAGAGAAGCTTTCTGTTAAATCAGCAGGAAATGTTTGGGAATATCTTAAGGCAGTTTTAAAGTAATGATCAATGTAGGAGGGGATACATTTGAATGAGATAAAAAAGAAAATCATGGATGCGGTTATAAGCCAGTTCAATATTAAAGGTATGAAGTTTACCATGGATGATATTTCCAAGGAACTTCACATCAGCAAAAAGACTATATATAAGGAGTTTAACGATAAGGACGAGCTCTTTTTTGCGACTGTAGATTATGGCTTTTCTGCTATCAAAGAAAAAGAGGCGGAGATTGTTGCGGATGACTCTTTGGAGCTTTTGGAAAAGATTGAGAAGCTTATTGTTTGCCTTCCTGATAATTACAAAAATATTGATTTCCGAAGGGTTTATCAGTTAAGAGAAAAGTTTCCTGATGTATATAAAAAGATAGCTGAAAGAGTTGAAAGTGATTGGGGTGAGACCGAAAGGCTCCTTGAACAGGCTATGGATGAGGGACTTATAAAGAGAATGCCAATTGCCTTCATAAAGCTGATAATAGAGGGTGCTATCGAGAAATTCCTTAGTTCAAAAGAACTTTCAAACACAGGATACAGCTATGAGGAGTCTCTTAATGAGATGATCAATATAGTAATGAATGGACTTATACTTCCACAAGGAGAAGATAAATGATCTTAACAAACGAGAAGGTATTTTTATTACAGACAAAAAACACATCATATATGTTTAGAAAGCTTGCTAGTGGCCACTTGGAGCACCTGCATTATGGGAACAGGATTTTTTCAAATAAAGAGACTGGGGTAAGCATGCTTGATAGTATTGCAGAGACCATTGCACCCAAGCATTTCAACGGAGCCGGAAATACAATTGTATATTCAGATGAGCACAATAAGATTCTTCTTGAACAGCTCTGTCTTGAAATGAGCAGCTTTGGAAAAGGAGATATCAGAGATCCTTTTGTGGAGCTTACCTATGCCGATGGATCCAATACTGTGGATTTTCTTTTTGACAAATATGAGATAAAAGAAGGCAAGGCGGCGCTTACGTCTCTTCCTTCGTCTTATGCAGAGTCTGTTGAAACTTCTGATGGTAAGGTTGAGCAGCTTGTAGTTACCTTGAAAGACAAAGGATATGGCTCACGCCTTGAGCTTATCTATTCAGTATTTCCTGAGTGTGACGTTATTACCAGAAGTGCAGTTCTCTACAATGATTCTGATAAGGATATAAAAGTGGAAAGAATCCTCAGTACTGCAGTAGACTTTAACTCTTCATCCTATAAGATGACATCTTTCCATGGAAGATGGGCAGATGAGATGGGCAAATATGAGAGCATCTGCAATGGTGGTAAGGTAGTATGCGAGGAGCTTGCAGCCGGAGAATCCGGATCAAGATCCAATCCTTTTGTAATCGTAAGCAGCGTGGATGCTGATGATGATCATGGCGATTGCTACGGATTTAATCTTATTTACAGTGGTAACCATTATGAATCTCTTTCTTCAAATGGCTATAGCATGAGCAGATTTGTGAGCGGTATCCAGCCAACAGGATTTACATGGCTTTTGACTCCCGGTGAAAGCTTTGAGACTCCGGAAGCAGTCATGACATTCTCTTCAAAGGGAATGAATGCCATGAGCATCAACATGCACGATTTTGTAAGAGAGCATGTAGTGAGAGGAACCTGGAAAAAGAAAGAGAGACCAATCCTTATCAACAGTTGGGAGGCAGCATACTTTAACTTTACTCAGAGTTCACTTCTTTCTCTTGCAAAAGAGGCTAAGAAGTGCGGAATAGAGCTTTTTGTGATGGATGATGGCTGGTTCGGTGTAAGAAATGATGACAACTGCTCACTTGGTGACTGGTATGAAAATAAAAAGAAACTTCCGGGAGGCTTAAAAGAGTTTTCTGAAAAGCTCGATGCGCTTGGAATGATGTTTGGAATCTGGGTTGAACCCGAGATGGTCAATGAGAACAGTGATCTTTACAGAGCTCATCCGGACTGGGCTGTTACTGTTCCGGGGCATCATCACTCAACCTGTAGAAATCAGATGAACCTTGACCTTACAAGAAGTGAAGTTCAGGACTACATAATTGATTCCATGAAAAAGATCTTTTCATCCGGAAAGATCTCATATGTAAAGTGGGATATGAACAGGACATTCTCTGACAGATATTCAAAGAGCCTTCCTGCTGAGAGACAGGGCGAGTTCCAGCACAGATATTATCTTGGACTGTACAGAATCATGAAAGAACTTACTGAGGCGTTCCCTGAAATACTGTTTGAGGGCTGCTCTGCAGGTGGTAACAGATTTGACCTTGGAATTCTTAGCTATTTCCCGCAGATCTGGGGAAGTGACGATACTGATGCAATGTGCAGGATTGATATTCAGAGAGGATACAGCTATGGCTATCCGGCAAGTACAGTTGGTGCCCATGTTTCCGCATGCCCTAACCATCAGACACTCAATACTGTGCCTCTTGAGACAAGATTTGAAGTTGCAGCGGCAGGCTGTTTTGGATACGAGCTCAATCTTTGCGATATGTCTGATGCAGACAAAAAAGCTATCGCAAACCAGGTAGAATTCTATAAGAAGAACAGAGAATTGTTCCAGTTTGGAGATTATTATAGACTTCCTGAGGACGGATATATTATAGTAAGTAAAGATAAGACTAAAGCAGTTGCTTTTGTTGTTCAGAAGGATGCAAGACCAAATAATGACTACAAGTGCCTTAAGACAATCGGCCTTGATGATGAAAAAATCTATAACATGGTCGGAAGAGTAGTTCCACATAGCATTAAGGAATTTGGAAGTCTTATAAATATGTTCACACCTGTTCATGTAAAGCAGGACGGAATTGTTCATGGCATAATCGATAAGTTCATGGACATTAATGGTGAGGAGCAGAAGGCAACTGCTCTTGGTGCTGCATTTAATGGACACGGAGTAGCACTTAATTCCGCTTTTTGTGGCACAGGCAACAATGATGGAACACGTATAATGCGTACCGGCGACACAAGGCTTTATGTGTTTACACAGGCTTAAAACAACTGACTAGACATATGGTACTCATGCTTGCAACAGGTGATTTGGCAAATAGAATGCATTGAAGTGTGAATAGGTTGTTTTCTGGTAGGAGGATTTAATATGAAGAATATTACTTTGGGCAGTACCGGCATTACTGCACCTCAAAATGGTTTTGGAGCACTTCCCATTCAGCGAGATGATATGGAGACTACAATCCATATTTTAAGAAAGGCTTACGATGGTGGCATGAGGTTTTTTGACACTGCCAGAGCTTACAGCGATTCTGAGGAAAAGCTTGGCAGAGGCCTTATGGAATATGGAGTAAGAGATAATATCTATATCGCAACTAAGACTGCGGCCAAGGATCCGGAGAATTTCTGGAAGGATTTAGAGACTTCTCTTAAACTTCTTCAGACTGATCATGTAGATATTTATCAGTTCCATATGGTTTCGCAGTGCTACAAACCCGGAGATGGCACGGGTATGTATGAGTGCATGGTGGAGGCCAAAGAAAAAGGACTTATAAAGCATATCGGAATCACAACTCACAAGCTCATGGTTGCTGAAGAGATCATTGAGAGCGGACTTTATGAGACCTTGCAGTATCCATTTAGCTATCTTTCTACTGATAAAGAAATAGAGCTTGTTCATAAGTGCAAAGAGCACAACATGGGCTTTATAGCTATGAAAGGCCTTGCGGGCGGACTTATAAACAGGTCAGATGCTGCATTTGCCTTTATGAGCCAGTTTGATAATGTTATGCCAATTTGGGGCGTTCAGAGAGAAAAAGAGCTTGATGAATGGCTTTCATATATGGATGAATCACCTGCATTAACAGATTCCACTAAGGACTTTATTGCCGGAGAAAAAGAGGAATTGTCCGGTGATTTCTGTAGAGGATGTGGTTATTGCATGCCTTGCCCAAAGGGGATACAGATAAATAACTGTGCCAGAATGTCACTCATGCTTAGAAGAGCTCCGTCTGAAAACTGGCTTAACGAACATTGGCAAAAAGAAATGGCTAAGATTGATGACTGCATAAACTGCAGAGCCTGCACAAAGAAATGCCCATATGAGCTTAGTACACCTGAACTTCTTAAAAAGAATTATGAAGATTACAAAAATGTACTTGCAGGTAAAGTGAGTGTGCGGTAAAATCATTTTACACAATTTAATTTACATAGTAAAACATTCTTATTTAAAATCTAAGGAGGTCGTTACATGGGATTAAAGGACCTACTTTTCGGAAATGAAGAAGGAGAGAGAACAGAAATGGAAAACGAGAACTTAGTCACAACAGAAATGCTTGTTGGTGATATCATCACAAAGCATCCTCTTGCTGCACAGTTCCTTATGGAATGTGGAATGGGATGTATTCATTGCCCTGCATCACAGATGGAGTCACTTGCCGAGGCTTGCGCAGTTCACGGAATCGACGGCGAAGAAATCGTCGACGCCCTCAACGACTACCTCGCAGAGCATAACGCATAAAAATACGTCTAGCAAACGAACGCATGATAGATATGTTTAAAATAACGATTTTCTCACTCGGATCTTTTGCTGTGATGTATTAGACAATTATTAAAAGAGCTTTGACTTGTTTCATGCTTATTCAGAACACAAGTCAAAGCTCTTTTTCTAATTGCCATACATCATCAGCTCAAGATAAATCGTTCAAAAATCATTATTTTAATCATCTCTATTCATGCTGTTCTACGCAAAATAGTAATTGAATTATTATGTATTTACTGTTTCTTTGCAAATACTCCGAGCGATAAGTGAAGCTATGGAAGTAATAGATTACCGAAAAACATTTCGAAAATGATTACTACCACTTTTGTATGTGTGAGTGGAGATAGAAGAGAAAACACTTTTGAACGATTTATCTTAAGCCTTGGATGAGTAGAATAAAAAAAGAGGGATTTGCTTGTGCTCTGAATAAGTATGAAACAAGCAAATCCCTATATTTTTATTCGTCACGAATCCTGGCGAAAGATACCGAGTGAAAAAGTATTTTCTCTTTTATCGCAACGTATTTATGTCAAAAAGTAGTGGTATCAGCCCTTTACGGCGCCTTCGATCATGCCTTCCATGATCTGCTTCTGAGCGATGAGGAAGATGATGATCATTGGAATGATTGCAAGAAGAGCTGCAGGAAGAATTCTGTCCCAGCTCTTTACGTATGATCCAACGAATTTCTGAATGGCGATAGGAATTGTCATTACTTTACCATTCTGTCCAAGCATCATTGATGGAAGAAGATAGTCGTTCCAGATCCACATACCATTAAGGATTGTTACTGTTGTAATAACAGGAGTTAAAAGAGGGAAGATGATCTGGAAGAATGTCTGCTCTGGAGAACATCCGTCGATTGAAGCGGCTTCTTCAAGATCAAAAGGCACACCCTTGATAAATCCGGTTAAGATGAATACTGTCATGGCACCGCCAAATCCAAGGTAAGCAAATACGATACCGGGAATTGACTGAAGCATTGGAATTCCAATGAACTTTCCGACATCTCTGAAGGTAGAAATAAGTGGAAGCATTACTACCTGGAAAGGAATGATCATTGATGCGATGAAAGTAAAGTAAATAACTGTTGACCAAACTGTTTTGTTACGGCAGATTACCCATGCTGCCATGGCTCCAAAAAGTGATAAGAGAACAAGCGAAATAACTGTGATTATTGCTGATGATCCAAATGAGCTCCAGAATAAGAAGTTAGGATCGTTAATTACAGCCTTTATGTTCTCAAGGAGCTGTGAAAAGCTTGCACCTGCAAGGCTTACAGGATTAGATGTAATATCTGCGGTAACTTTTCCTGAGTTAATAAGAAGCAGGAAAAATGGGAATAATACATAAATTGCAACGATGACTGCTATTATAAGTCTGATTACTATGCTGGATGTTTTTTCTTTTGTATGCATTATAATTCCACCTCCTTCTTATTGGATATACGAACCTGAATGATTGAGACAGCAGCCAGTATGATGAAGAAGAGAACGGCCTTTGCCTGTCCGAGTGCATAATCATTATTGATAACTGCTGTAGTGTAGATATTAAGTGCTAACATCTCTGTTCCGTTTGCAATATAGTTGCCAAGGAATTGTACTGATCCTTTACCATTAGTAAGAGCAAGGTTTACATCGAACTGTTTGAATGCGGATGTAAGTGTAAGGAAAGTACATATTGTAATAGTTGGTGCAATCATTGGGAGTTTGATATTGAATAGGGTCTGAATTTTATTTGCACCATCTATGGCAGATGCTTCAAGTACATCTCCGGGGATTGTATTAAGACCTGTGATGTAGATGAGCATTATGTAACCTGCATACTGCCAGATGTATACGATGATAATAGCGATAAACGCTGTATTAGTATCCGAAAGCATTGAGTAAGTTCCTGAGAACTTAGTTACTACATTACTGAAAATGAATTGCCAGATATAACCAAGTACGATTCCGCCAATAAGGTTTGGAAGAAAGTAAGCTGCTCTGAAGAATCCGAGTCCCTTGATCTTGGATGTGCAAAGAAGTGCTAAAAGGAAAGCTACAAGGTTAACAAGGATCATATTAAATACTACAAATAAAAATGTTAAAAGCGTTGACCATAAAAAGGCTGGCTGTTTGAACATTCTTGCGTAGTTGGAAAAACCAACAAAGTTTTTAAGTCTGATGCCATCCCAATCGGTAAAAGAATATCCGATACCAAGGAACAGTGGAATGATAACTGTTACCAGGAAGGCAAACAAAAGTGGAAACAAGAATATGAAATTGATAATTGAACGGTGGTGCTTAAGAGTTGGAAACAAGTACAATCCTATGAAGAATAGAAGGATTCCGCATACGAACATGGCTCCCCTATACACATTTCCGGTGCCGGCAATCGACAGACCCAAACCAACTATTGTAAGCACAATTCCTGCTATAAGGCATATAAATGATGATGCCTTTCTCCCTATAGAAAATGTACTCATAAGTGATCCCCCTTTCCGTGAGGCAAAAGTTCTCTTGATTGATAAAAGGGCAGGACACGTGTGCCCTGCCCAAACTACTTCTTATTACTGAGCGTAGTAAGCAGAAATTACCTGAGCCATTGTTGATACGAATCCATCAGCATCAAGTTTGCCCTTTGCATAATCTGCGAATACGTTACATGTCTCGTTCTGGAGACCGTCTTTCTTAAGCATTGTGTGCCATCCTGAGTAGTTACCAGCTGTGATGTAGCTGTTCATGCTCTTGTAGAATGGGTTAACTGCTTCATACTGGCAATCATCGAAAGGAGATACAAGACCAGCATCGTTTACAAGAATATTCTGAGCTGAATCACCAGCACACCAGTTGAAGAATGCCTTTGCACCTTCTACGTTACCATTTGAATATGCTACCCAATATGAAGGTGGTCCAGCAATAATTGTGTTGATTCCATCTTCAAATGCATATGGAGCAAATCCACATTCGAAATTAACATCTGCAGGAGATGTTATGCACCAGTTACCCTGTGTGATGAATACATATTTGCCTTCCTTGAATCCGGCAACCTGATTGTCATATGTTCCGTCTACAAGAAGAGCTGGATCTGAATACTGGTTCATCATGCCGATGAACTCAGCGAAATTCTTCATTCTTGCTTCATCAATCTTTCCACCATCGTTAAGAAGATCGATGTATGTTGTGTCGTCAGCCTTAAGACCAGCATCAAGATACTGACCAAATACGTGAGTACCTGAAGACCATCCAAGGTTTGTAGGCTCTGCACACCAGCCAAATACTGCTGTGATGCCAAGTTCATCCTTCTTGGAATCAAGTGTCTCACAAGCAGCCTTCCAAGCATCAGGGCTTGTAAGTGTAGAAGGATCAATTCCTGCCTTTGCAAGGATATCAGCGTTGTAACCAAGAGCTGTAGCCTCTACAGTGTAAGGGAATCCGATTGTGCCCATTGTAGAATCAACGAGTTCGAATCCAGTCTTATTTGTCCATTCCTCACCTGAAAGATCGGCGAGCATTCCGTCCCAGTTAGCAGCCTGGTTAGCTTCGATAACGAAGATATCTGGCATGTTGTCAGCCTGGTACATTTTCTTAAGTTCGTCAGAAGCGTTTGTGTCGCCACCGATTGTCTCAACTGTAAGTACATTGCCTGTTTCTTCAAGATACTTAGCAGCAAGAGCCTGCATCTGATCGTTGATCTCTGGCTTACCATTGAGAAGACGAACAGCTTCCTGAGTTCCTGCTACTTCGCTTGTAGCTGCTGCAGTCTCAGTAGTATCAGCTGACTGAGTCTCTGTCTGAGTCTCTGTCTGAGCTTCAGCGTTGTCAGATGATGTTGTTGTGTCAGCTGCTGTTTCTCCGCAAGCTGCAAGTGAAAGAACCATTGAGCCTGCAAGAAGAACTGACATGAGTTTCTTTTTCATTTTGTTTCCTCCTTTTTGTTGCTTTGTGCAAATTGCCATAACATATTTACTTTTTGGCGGTTACTTTTGCGCATAAGTTGTACGCTATATTCAAATTAGCATAAAAACACTAGAAATTCAAGGAGAATTACTAAAATTATTATTGACCACGCGTACAAAAAGTGCATAAAAACCCGTGGTTAGCGGGGTTGCGTGCGGAGAAGAAAAATGTGAAATTATAATAAAACGTATTAATAAATTATAAATTAGCGTAAAATTAACTGCTTATGCGCATAAGGTGTGTTGTGAAATGTTACAAGAAAAGATCGATGTTTTAAGATTTGATTGTAAAAAATCCAAAGAAAAGTGTTTGTAATATCATTTTGATATAAGTATTATTGACCAATAAATAACCAGAGCCCGCTATTATAGCGGACTCTGGTGCATTATTACGGTGATTATATTTTTTTTACAGTATCACGGATTACCAGGTTGGTCGGGAGTACTATCTGATTAGGTGTTTTTATTTTCTTCAACTGTTTCAGCAAAGTGTCAGCTGCCACAGTTCCTTTTTGCTTGACATTCTGATGAACAGTAGTAAGTGCAGGTCTGTGAAGCTGCCCAAGCATATTGTCATCAAATCCTGCGACCGAAATGTCATCCGGCACTGATATTCCTCTGTCAGCAAAGGCTGCCATTAGAGTAACGGCGTATAGGTCAGATACACACATAATAGCAGTGAATTCTTTTGAACGTTCACATATTTCTTCCAAACTTTCAGGAAGATCTTTAGTGTGAGGCCTGATCTTTAGGAAGTTTGAAGGACTGTATTTTATCTTTGCATCTTTTAAAGCTTTTTTGTATCCGTTTAATCTGGCAAGGTCAACGCCGTTGGTGTTATCAGAAAGGAATGCTATCTTTTTGTGTCCCTGTGATATCAGGTAATTGACCATGTCGTAGGTACCCTGTTCATCATCCAGGCCGACGTTGGTGAAGTGCTTAAGTCCTTCGATGCTGTAAGTATCAATACATACGATTGGTTTCTTGTATTTTTCACTGACACGTATTCCATCATCGTTCAGCATTCCAAAAAGAATCAGTCCATCAACGTTCCAGGTGGAAACGTGGCGCATTATTTCATTGGTATCACTTGAGATATAGAGCATCATGAAATAACCGGCATTTCTTATGGTCTCTTCGACACCACCGATCAGTTCTGATACAAACGGATCCATTATCAGGTTCTCATACTTATCGGCACGTGCCTTTAAGGCAAGACCTATTATTTTTGATTCATTCTGTGCAAGATTTCTTGCGCTGATGTTAGGAACGTAATCAACCTTTTCCAGAAAATCCTGAACAATTTTTTTTGTATCGTCTGACACTTCACTGGTTTTTCCATGAATAACATTTGAAACCGTTGTGGTGCTCATATTTAGTTGTTTTGCAATCTCTTTAATAGTTATCATTTTTTATTTTGGTCTTTACAAAGAAAAAAAGTTATTGTATCTTGTGTTCAAAATAACATGGTAGAGTATGTATTGTCAAAAAGAAAAGTGTACGCAATTTATTTTTTGAATCATACGAGCCGTGCGAAAACTGCATAAATACGTGATTCTGGCGGTGTTATGTATTTGTGTGTTTGTTTCAAATTGAGGAGTAAAAGGAGAATTATGAATACACAATATAACAGAGTATCATCTGCAAAAGATGTCCTGGAAAAACTTGATAATGCAAATAACATTTTGACTGGTTTAAAAATACCTGAGGATATACCTCACGGAGATATGCCCGGAGATAAAATTGAGATTGGCGAAAGTCATATCGAAAAAGCAAAAACAATCTTTCCTGTTCTTATTAAAGAATTAAAAGAGAAAATGGGTGCTAATCCATATAATCGTTCTGTTGTAGCGGTTTGCGGAGGATCAGGAGTAGGAAAATCTGAGATTGCTTCGCTTCTCTCATATTTGCTTGAGCAGGCTGGAATCGGAAGCTACACAATGTCCGGAGATAATTATCCACACAGAATACCTATGTATAATGATGCTGAAAGACTTCACGTGTTTAGAGAAAGTGGAATCAGGGGGATGGTTGACAGTGGTGTCATGAACCCTGAAAATTTTGCTAAGGTTAAGGAATGGCAGATTGCAGAAGATGATGCTAATAAGGCTCACGTTGAAACTGACAGTTGGTTCAAGGCATATATAGAAGCCGGTGAAAAGGGACTTGATAATTATCTTGGAACTCCAAACGAAACTGACTTTGAAGAAGTTGATCAGATAATGAAGGCATTTAAGGATGGAGCGGACAAGCTCTGGCTCAAGAGAATGGGAAGAGATGAAGCGTCTCTTTGGTATGATGAAGTTGACATGTCTGCAAAGCAGGTTCTTATTGTTGAGTGGACCCATGGCAACAGTGATTATATGACTCAGGTTGATATTCCGGTTCTTTTGAACAGTACTCCGCAGGAGACACTTGAACATAGAAGATCCAGAAACAGAGATGGAAAGCTTGACAGCCCATTTACTATGATGGTACTTGAGCTTGAACAGAATAAGCTTGTTAAACAGGCTCATAAGGCTAAGATAATCATCACCAAAGCAGGTGAGATCATTAGCTATGATGAGTTCAAAAAGCTAATGCAGTAATTTGATTGATTAACATTTTGACATGTTTTGAAAGGAAATAATATGAGTAAATTTGTGGACAATGGCCCTATGTTGAATGCCTATCCTGATAGCATGGGAGGAACACTGGGGGATATTGTATCGGTATTGTCAAAAGATGCGTTCAAGGATGTTTTTCAGTCATTTTACATTCTTCCAAGTATCTTCAATACAGATTTAGACAGAGGATTCTCTGTAATAGATTATGGAATCAATGAACAGCTTGGCAGCAAAGAAGATATTGAGGCTTTAAAGGCGCTTGATATCAATCTGAAGCTTGATTTTATTCTTAATCATGCATCAGTTCTTTCTCCACAGTTCCAGGATCTTATTAAGAATGGTGAGAAGTCTAAATATGCCGATTTCTTTATAAACTGGAATAAATTCTGGGATGGCTATGGCGAGATGACTGATGAAGGCTATATTCAGCCTGATCAGAAATACATAAAAGACATGTTTTTCAGAAAACCTGGACTTCCAATCCTTATGGTACGTATGCCTGATGGCAAGGATGTTCCTTATTGGAATACATTCTATCAGGAAGTGCAGTACAAAAGGCCTGATGCTCAGGATCTTATGGAAAAGATGGATATTCAGTATCTTTCTGCACAGAGATTAGCGGTGAAAGTCTGCGAGGGACTTGATGAGGGAAAGAAGCCTGCTGAAATTGATTACACAGGTTTTGAAAAATATAAGGATGCAGTTGTTGATTATTTAGAGTCTGGAAGAAGATATCTTGGACAGATGGATCTTAACATTAAGTCTGATCTTGTTTGGGAACATTACAGAAATACTCTTAAGAGTCTTGCAGGCTATGGAGCAAGCATTGTACGTCTTGATGCCTTTGCTTATGCTCCCAAGGAGCCTGGCAAGAAGAATTTCCTCAATGAACCTGATACATGGGATGTACTTGAAAAAGTTAAGAAACTTGCTGATGAGTTTAAGGTATCTCTTTTACCTGAGATTCATGCAAGTTACAGTGAAAAGATCTATGAAGTTGTAGCTGATAAGGGCTATATGACTTATGACTTCTTCCTTCCCGGGCTTCTCATTTATGCAATTGAGTCAAAGTCAGGTGAACTTCTAAAGAAGTGGGCTGATGAGATTCAGGAAAAGAAAATACGCGTGGTTAACATGCTTGGATGTCACGATGGAATTCCGCTTCTTGATCTTAAGGGAATCCTTCCTGAAGAAGATATTCAGAATATGATCGATACAATTGTTGGCAGAGGAGGATTTGTAAAGGATCTTCATGGCGCCAAGAATATGTATTATCAGGTTAATGCTACGTATTACAGTGCTCTTGGAGACGATGATAAGAAGATGCTTTTTGCAAGGGCAATACAGATGTTTATGCCGGGTAAACCTCAGGTTTGGTATCTTGATCTGTTTGCAGGCAAGAACGACCACGAAGCTGTAAAGCGTGCCGGGGCAGGCGGGCATAAAGAAATTAACAGAACTAACCTTACTCTTAACCAGATAAACGAGGCAATGGAAAAAGATGTTGTAAAAAAACAGCTTGATCTTCTGAGATTCCGCAACACATGTCCTGCGTTTGGATTTGACGCAAAACTGGATGTGACAGTTGATGGCAGTCTTATGAAATTTGTTTGGGAGAATAATGGTCATAAAGCCGCTCTTGAAGCTGATTTTTCTGATTATAGCTACAAGATTTCTGAGAACTAAGAAAATAAAGACCACAGTTCGGTGTTAAAACCGGATTGTGGTCATTTTTTTGTTTTTCACAAAATGTTCAAAAATAAATTCGTATGAAACTATTTACAGAACAAAAGTCTTATGATATTTTATCAAACGACATAAAATTCTGCCCCGTTTGGGGCAAGGGTGATACAAGCAGTGTGTCTAATTCACTGTAGTTAATACTTTAAATCCGGTATCATCCAATTCTCACATACGTTAAATATACAAGAGAGTCCTATATTTTTGCTTGTGCAAAACTCTTTGGTGGAAAGTTTTTTTGCGCGTTCTCTGTGCTGATTTCTATGTCAGTCATCTTTTTCTGAATGATAATGGAAACGAGCATGTCTTTTCTCTTGTATATTTAACGGATTATCGATATAGAACAAATAACTTGGAAGTATTAGTCTTATGAAATACAAAAATGCATTGAGATTTTTTTTGTAATAACAAATAATAATGATATAGTTATAATCAACGCTGTTGCTGTGGAATATAAAAAAGAAAAGTTTTTGGAGGACAAGTAAATGGCAGAAGAAACAATGAATGATTTTCAAGATGAGATTGAAAGATCCTTTAGAAAGGTTAAAGAGGGAGACATTCTTGAGGGAACAGTAATAGATATCTCTGAGACTGAGATTACACTTGACCTTAAGTATTATACTCAGGGCGTGATTAAAGTTTCTGATATGAGTGATGATCCCAAGTTTTCTATTCACAGAGATGTGAAGATCGGCGATGAAATCTCTGCAACTGTGATCAGCACTGATGATGGAAATGGAAATATTCTTTTATCAAAAAAGGAAGCCAATCAGTTAATAGCCTGGGACAAGATAAAAGAAATTGCTGATACGGATGCATATGTAGATGTGAAAGTTTCAGAAGCGGTAAAAAGTGGATGTGTAGCATTTCTTGAAGGTATCAGAGGATTTATTCCTGCATCAAAGCTGGATCTTCAGTTTGTAGAAGAGGATAAACTTCCTGAATATGTTGGAAAGGTTCTCAAAGTAAAAGTGATTACTGCCGACAAGGACGCAAATAAGCTGGTTCTTTCTGCAAGAGAGTACTTAAAAGAACAGGCAGATGCAAGAAGAGCTGAGATGATTTCTAACATAGAGGTTGGCTTGGTAACTGAAGGCGTTGTTGAAAGTCTGCAGAATTATGGTGCGTTTGTAAATCTCGGAAATGGAATGACCGGACTTGTTCATATTTCTCAGATATGTAATCAGAGAATTGCTCACCCGTCTTCAGTTCTTAAAGTTGGGCAAAAAGTTAAAGTAAAAGTTATAGCTATAAAAGACGGTAAACTCAGCCTTAGCATGAAAGCTTTGGAAGAGATAGCAGCAACTGAAATTACAGAAGAAAAAATAGAGTTTGAAAGTGATGGAGATGCTACAACTTCACTTGGAGATCTCTTAAAGAAAGCAGGATTTTGATTTAATGGAAAATGAGTTATTCGAGAGAGCGCCAATCCATAAAGCATATATGAAAATGGCGCTCCCTGTTGTGATGGGTATGATAGTCACACTTGTCTATAATCTTGTTGATACATATTTCATCGCGCTTACCGGTAATACTGATCTTATAGCAGGTATTTCAATTTGTGCACCGCTATTCACACTTCTTTTGGCAATAGGTGACATTTTTGGCATAGGAGGAAGCTCAGTAATATCAAGGATTCTTGGCACTCACAATGTTGATGATGCCAGGAAAAAGAGTACTTTTTGTTTTTATGTTTCAATAATAACAGGTTTTATTTTTACAGTAGTTATGCTTGCTTTGAAAAAGCAGGTGCTCATGATTTTGGGAGCGACAAGTCAGACTTACAGTTATGCTGCCCAGTATTACTCATGGTTGATATTGGGATCGGTTTTTGTTATTTTTTCGCTCGTGCCATCGAATCTTTTACGAGCTGAAGGTATGTCTTTGGAATCGATGATAGGCTCTGTGATCGGTACTGTTGTGAATATTATACTTGATCCTGTTTTTATTTTTGCTTTGGGGCTTGGAGCAGCAGGAGCAGCAATTGCGACAGTGATTGGGTATATAGTGACTTGTGCTTTTTTTGTTCATGTTATCAGAAAAAAGAGTAAAGTACTGTCAGTAGATATAAAGATACTTAGAATTGATGCAGCGACTTTTTCCAGTGTTTTGGCAATTGGACTTCCATCAAGTATTACAAACCTGATGCAGACAATTGGTATTACATTGACCAATAGATTTCTGCAGCCATATGGGGATGATAGCATTGCTATAATGGGAATTGTGTTAAAAATAGTCAATATTGCACTTCTCGTTATTGTCGGACTTGCTTTTGGTGGTCAGCCACTTATTGGTTATAATTATGGCGCACAGCTAAAAAAGAGACTTAGAAAGATTATTGGATTTGGAATGGCGGTAACAGGTGGCACAGGGCTTGTATTTTTGGCTGTGTTATCATTTTTTGCTTATGGAATACTCTCAAAGTTCTTGAGTGATCCTGAAATGATAAGAACCGGAGTTTCAATGCTCAGGTGGCAGCTTCTTGGAGCACCGCTTATTGGAATCTGTCTTATAGCAATTGTTTCCTTTCAGTCAACAGGTAAAGCTACCGGCGCATTTGTTCTATCAGCTTGCAGGCAAGGGATAGTTTTTTTGCCTGTAATATTCATATTATCTGCTGCTATGGGATTTGATGGCGTTATAAGGGCACAGTTTATATCTGATATAGTAACAACTGTTGTAGCTTTTGGTTTGTTCAGAATCTTTTTATGGAAAGATGTTTTTGATAAGAAAGTAGTATAGTAACGTAATACTGATCAGAATTATGTATATTGGGCGATGGCTTTTTGTGCAAAAAGTCATTGCTCTTTTTATATCATAGGAAATTGCTTCCTATGATATAAAAGGAAAAACAGCCACACTAGTCTGGTTTGCTCGAAAAATCATAGTGTTAGATTATTTTGAGGAAAGTTTGAAATTTATAGAAAATTTACTGTAAAATACAATAAAAATATACGATAATATATATAGACTGTTTAATTGTCACTTTTGGTAAACGTAATCACGATAAGCGTTGGAATGTTTGATGTTATATTCCATATTGAAAGGAGATTTGGCATGGAAGGCATGAATACCCAGGATATGCTTGGTGGACAGGATTTATCCACAGCTAATGTTGACGATCTTATAGCAGCAATGAAGGCAGAGGAAGGTGCAGCTGCGGCGACGAGTTCCGTGGCTGAAGAGTTGTCAATGCCTGTTGCTACGGGAAAGAAAGTTGACCAGGAGCCTGTTACGGATTTACCGGATTTCGATGCTATGCTTGCGGCTAATAAAGCTGAGTCGGCAGCGGAGATGTCGGTAGAGACGCCAATGCCAGAAATGCCGCTAGATGCACCGGTAGCGGAGGCCCCAGCGCCAGAGAAGGCAATGCCAGTAGATGCACCGGTAGCGGAGGCCCCAGCGCCAGAGATGGCAATGCCAGTAGATACACCGGTAGCGGAAGCCCCGGCGCCAGAGATGCCAGTGCCAGAAATGCCAGCAGCAGAAGCACCGGCAGCAGAAGTGCCGGTAGAAATACCAGTAGCAGAAACACCGGCAGCAGAAGTAGCACCGGATACAGATATGATGGCAATGATGGCAGCAATGGAAGGAGCACAGGCAGAAGCCCCAGCCGCAGATATGACAATGCCAGAAGCAGCAATGCCAGTAGATGCACCGATAGCTGAAGCTCAAGCGCCAGAGATGGCAATGCCAGAAGCAGCAATGCCAGTAGATACACCGATAGCAGAAGCTCCGGCTCCAGAGATACCAGTGCCAGAAATGCCAACAGCAGAAGCTCCGGCTCCAGAGATGCCGGTAGAAATGCCAGCAGCAGAAGCACCAGCAGCGGAAGTGCCGGTAGAAATACCAGTAGCAGAAACACCGGCAGCAGAAGTAGCACCGGATACAGATATGATGGCAATGATGGCAGCAATGGAAGGAGCACAGGCAGAAGCCCCAGCCGCAGATATGACAATGCCAGAAGCAGCAATGCCAGTAGATGCACCGATAGCTGAAGCTCAAGCGCCAGAGATGGCAATGCCAGAAGCAGCAATGCCAGTAGATACACCGATAGCAGAAGCTCCGGCTCCAGAGATACCAGTGCCAGAAATGCCAACAGCAGAAGCTCCGGCTCCAGAGATGCCGGTAGAAATGCCAGCAGCAGAAGCACCAGCAGCGGAAGTGCCGGTAGAAATACCAGTAGCAGAAACACCGGCAGCAGAAGTAGCACCGGATACAGATATGATGGCAATGATGGCAGCAATGGAAGGAGCACAGGCAGAAGCCCCAGCCGCAGATATGACAATGCCAGTAGATGCACCGATAGCTGAAGCTCAAGCGCCAGATATGGCAATGCCAGAAGCAGTAATGCCAGTAGATACACCGATAGCTGAAGCTCCGGCTCCAGAGATACCAGTGCCAGAAATGCCAGCGGCAGAAGCACCAGCAGCGGAAGTGCCGGTAGAAATACCAGTAGCAGAAACACCTGCTGCAGAAGTAGCACCGGATACAGATATGATGGCAATGATGGCAGCAATGGAAGGAGCACAGGCAGAAGCCCCAGCCGCAGATATGGCAATGCCAGTAGATACACCGATAGCGGAAGCCCCAGTAGCGGAAGTGCCGGTAGATACACCGGTAGCGGAAGCACCGGCGCCAGAAATACCAGTGCCAGAAATGCCAGCATCAGAAGCTCCGGCTCCAGAGATGCCGGTTGAAATGCCAGCGGCAGAAGCACTAGTAGCAGAAGTGCCGGTAGATATACCAACAGCAGAAACACCGACAGCAGAAGTAGCACCGGATACAGATATGATGGCAATGATGGCAGCAATGGAAGGAGCACCAGCGGAGGCTCCTGCCGCAGCAGAGATGCCGGTGGAGGAAGTAGCAATGGATGAGTCGCTGGCTGAACTGGCACTTGAGGAGCCAGTTATTGAAGAAATGATGGACTCAGATACTGCAGCTGATATGATGACTGTAGGCATCGATGTTTCAGATGAAGGCAATCAGGTACCTGCCGAAATGGATATGTCAGCAGCTGCAGATGCTATGGAAGGGGCGGTAGAGGATATAGAAGAGTTCCTGACTTCCGAAGATTTTGAATACTTCACATATAAAGCCGCAGACATGACCACAATGGTTATTAAGATGTCTGATGGAAGTGCAATGTCAATTGTCTATGAGGGAAATGAGTTTGATGCATTAGAAAATGCTTTTGCCAAAGATGGAAAGACAATATATGCTGATATCATGAATGCGTTTGTTAAGGAAACTATAAAAGCAGCAGGATCGGCTTGTATGACACGTCACAAGGGTGGAAAAGCAGTTGCCAAGTAAGAAACACATTTTGTAGAAAGTTTATGATTATAATTTATTCGGCTGTAATATTTAGGGGGTTCCCCTAAATATTACCAGTCGAAATTCTAATTTACGTAGTTCTGATAGTCTCTTTACATAATCTGGAAACCTCGTAAGAAGGCGGATTTTTTCCATTTTATGCTTTAAGTGCATCATTAAAGATATTTAAATATTTACAGCAGATAAGTATTTATCAACTTTTCTACAATTGATAAATTGAGAGAATACTTTGATGATTCATAAGTTAAAATCAAACGTTCTCCGGATAATATACCATTTTTTGCATACACGTCAATCTTCCGGATTGCTTTATCAACATACGCAGGATCGTCCATTCTTCCTTCATGTTCCCAATATAATTCCTCATTTGTTTTCTTGCTTAGAAAGGTAAAATCTGGATACACAACACCATAACCTTTTAGATAAAGAGGACATTCGTATTTATATTCAATTCCTCTGTCATAGAACATATCTGCTAAAATTTTCTCTGATTTAGATCTAACCCTTTCTCCCTTTTTAGTATATATCTCAACCATACCTTCCTTAAAAGCTTTTCCCTCATATGGAATAGATTTCCACTTCTTAACTAGCTGTTCATAGGTGGCTTGAATAGGTACGACCAGCTCCTTACGCCTCGGAGTAAGATGCGCATAAATAGCATCTATTTCGTCATCCGCATAATCATTGGCTATTTGTTGAAATTGTTTCACTCTTTTGTCTATAAGCTTTTTAAGCTTTTTATCATACGCTTTTTGGGCTAACGCACGAATATCCGACTGCTTTTCTTTTGGCATATAATTGCCATTTCTAGAATTATTACTAGTACAAAGATAATACTGAGTATACTTTCCTGTCGATGATATTCGCAATCTCCCCTCTGGAACATCTTGAAGTCTTTCGTCAAGTATATGCTTTATTCTCTCAAGTTTTGTCATTTCATCTAACAATTGCTTCTTTAATCCAATCATTTATTAACTCCTTTTATTCATTATCATTTTTGATTTCTGTTCTAATTTGTCTTAAATGGCAGAATAATTCTTTCACGGCTTCATTTATCTTTTTATCATTTATAATCCGTAGAATTTACTCCTTGCTTTCGGCCTTTTCTAGCAATTTATCTGTTTGAAGCCATATTTTTTAGCATTACTTTACGGATCATATTTTAATAATCTCAATTCTAATACGAAAAAACTTGCCTTTAATTTCGGCGCTTTTTGTCAATTTTTCATTTGAATCCTAAAAATCAAGTTCCTTTCTTCGGCTAAATATATAAAAATCTCATTTGAATCCTAAAAGCCAAGTTCCTTTCTTCGGCTAAATTTATAAAAATCTCATTTGAATCCTAGAAACCAAGCATTTTACTTCTGCACTTTATGATCATCTATTAAATGGTCTGAAAAACAAAATAAGTATTTCGCTGGCTTAAAGCAAAAAACTCGCTAGCTGTGCTCTGTTGAAAAATGCTCAAAGAGAAAAATAGGCTGTTTGAAGATAACTATGCCTCAGCAGTGCTTACAAGCTTACATTGCAATAATCAAGGTAACACCTCTTCAATTATCAATTTCTGCAATATTGGTAGAGCAATAATATAATAGCTATGATAGATAGAAACAAAATAGTTACTATAATGCTCTGTTTGGATGTTTTATTGGGAATCATCAGCAATGAAAAAGATATTAAACTACATTGCCAATATTTCGAATTAATGATCATCAAAAATTATGATGTAAACCAGAAATCGTTGTTCAATATACAGCAAAAAACCTAAGTAGTCAAATCTGACACTATGTATTTCCGAATCCTTATTTCCCGTATAAATGATAATAGCATCGGAATTTGTATTAGTTTTTTTATGCTTTTTTAATGGACAAATTATGCCTAAGAAGATATGATTAATTGGCATGGAAAACGATTTCCTAGGTGCGTGATATATTGTGGTATCAATGAATAAGAAGAATAAACATTACATTTCAGGCGGGGAAAAATGGTATCGATAAAAGATGTTGCAAAAGAAGCCGGAGTGGCTATTTCAACAGTTTCAAAGGTTTTAAACAATTATCCCAATGTAAGTGAGAAGACCAAAAATAAGGTCAATGAAGTCGTAGACAGGTTGGGATTTGTACCTAATGCAGTGGCTGTGTCATTATCTTCCAAAAAGACAGGAAGAGTTGCACTTTTGATAAAACTCAGTTTAAGTACGCAGGCAAGTGATGAGATAAATATGCGGTATATTTCCGGGGCAGTTCATAAGGCAAAAGAGCTGCAGTTGGATGTTATTACTGTGTTTGCTTCAATGATAGAGGACATGACTGTAGAAGAGGTCACAAGTTACTTCGAATCCCAGGGAATAAGAGGAATCATTGTATATGGCATGACTACAAAAGACAAAGTTATTCACAAGCTCATAGATAGTGGACATTTCAAAATGGTCGTAGTTGATGCGCCGATGGTAAATGATTCAACTTCTTCAGTTAGCGTTGATCATGTAAAGGCTCAGTATGACGTTGCCAAAAAGACTATTATCGAGAACAAGTGTAAAAAGGTATTATACCTCGCAGGGGAAGACACTGGCTATGTCACTAAGGACAGGCTTTTGGGAATTAAGAAACTGTGCGAGGAAAAGAATCTGAAACTCACCGTAAGGAATGGACAGTTTTCAGAACTCAGGGCAAGAGAACTCACAATGCGCTTTGCTAAAAATGCTGACTGCGTAGTGTGTGCTTCGGATATGATGGCAATCGGGGCAATGAAGGCCCTTATTGATATGGATATATTCAGACCGGTTTGTGGATTTGACGGGATCATCCTTATGGGATATGTGGGAAAGCAGATGAATACAGTAAAACAGGACTTTACAAAGATATCTGAAAAGGCTATATGTGAGCTCAATAGATTGATGTCAGGCGAGAATGGACGAAAAGTTACAATAAAGCATGAACTTGTACGTATAAAGTACGAAGATATTATTGTATGACATCTTGAACTAAATTCCAGAAATCCGCATATACTGCGGATTTCGTGAGAATATGAGTGAAGAGTCAACCAAGCCTCATCGACAAAGTCGATTTAAATTGGCTTGGTTGATGCATTCTTGAATTGTTGATTCAAGAATGTATGACTTTTTGAACTAAATTTCAGAAACCCGCACCATTAGCGGTGCTTTAAATATTTTATTTAATTATCGGGAAAAAATACTTGCAGAAAACGTTTTCCTATGATAATCTTAACACATAAAAGATAAAGAAAACGTTTTCCGTAAACACGGTTTATTAACGAGAGGAGAAAGAAAAATGTCCAAGCACACAAACATGCAACGCGACGTACTTGTACTCAACCTCGAGGAGCAGCTTGAGGGAATTGCTGATGAGAAATTCGGCAAGACAATTAAAGAATGTACAGATCAGGAGACTTACTACATACTTTTAGAGATGTCTTCACGCCTTATGGATGTGGCTGAAGTTTACAACGGAGAAAAGAAAGTTTACTACATCTCTATGGAGTTCCTTATCGGTAAGCTTCTCTCCAACAATCTTATTAACCTCAGAGTTTATGACAGAGTTAAGGCTATTCTTGAAAAGAATGGCAAGGACCTTTCTAAAGTTGAAGAGTGCGAGCCAGAGCCATCACTTGGAAATGGCGGACTTGGAAGACTTGCTGCCTGCTTCCTTGATTCTATTGCAACATTAGGTCTTGCAGGAGAGGGAATTGGTCTTAACTATCACTTTGGACTTTTCAAACAGGTATTTAAGGATCATCTTCAGTGCGCTGAAAAGAACGATTGGATCGAGGAGAATTCATGGCTTGAAAAGACAGATACTACTTTTGAAGTAGCTTTTGGTGATAAAAAAGTTGTTTCTCGTCTTTACAATATGAACGTTGTTGGCTACGACACAGGAGTAAACAAGCTTCGCCTCTTTGATATAGAATCAGTAGATGAGAGCCTTGTAAAAAAAGGAATTGATTTCGATAAGACTAAGATTGACAAGAACCTCACTCTTTTCCTTTATCCCGATGACTCTGATGAGGCAGGAAATCTTCTTAGAATTTATCAGGAGTATTTCCTTGTATCAAACGCTGCACAGCTTATCCTTCGTGAGCAGAAAGAGCGTCAGTACGATCTTCATGAGCTTCACAAACATGCAGTAATTCAGATCAATGATACTCACCCAACAATGATCATTCCTGAACTTATCAGAATTCTTGTTGAGGAAAAGGCATTTAATATCGATGAAGCTATAAATGTAGTCAGCAAGACATGTGCATATACAAACCACACTATCCTTGCAGAGGCTCTTGAGACATGGCCGCTTAAGTATCTTGAGAAGGTAGTTCCACAGCTTGTTCCTTATATTAAAGAGCTTGATAAGAGAATCAAGGCTAAGTACAAGAACCCTAAGGTTCAGATCATCGACAAAGATAAAAAGGTTCACATGGCATTTATCGATATCCACTATGGCTTCTCAATAAATGGTGTTGCTGCTATCCATACCGATATTCTTAAGGACAGCGAACTCAACGACTTCTACAAGATCTATCCTGAGAAGTTCAACAATAAGACAAACGGTATCACATTCCGTAGATGGCTTCTTTCATGTAACCATCCACTTGCTGATTTCCTTTCAGAGACAATCGGAGATGGCTTTAAGAAGGATGCAAATAAACTTGAAAAGCTCTTAGAGCACATTGACAATCCGGAAGTTCTTGATAAACTTGAAGAGATTAAGATGGACAAAAAGAAAGAGCTTGCTTCTTATCTCAAGGATCATGAGAATGTTGAAGTTGACCCTGATTCAATCTTTGATATTCAGGTAAAGAGACTCCATGAGTACAAGAGACAGCAGATGAATGCTCTTTATATCATCCATAAATATCTCGAAATAAAGGGTGGCAAGAAGCCTGTAAGACCGCTTACATTCATATTTGGCGCTAAGGCTGCACCTGCATATGTTATTGCAAAAGACATTATTCACCTTATACTTGTGCTTCAGGAAATCATCAACAATGATCCTGATGTAAATAAGTATATGAAGGTTGTTATGGTAGAAAACTACAACGTAAGCTACGCTGAAAAGCTTATTCCTGCCTGTGATGTTTCAGAGCAGATTTCTCTTGCATCAAAAGAGGCTTCAGGAACAAGTAACATGAAGTTCATGCTTAACGGAGCAGTTACTCTTGGAACTGATGACGGTGCCAATGTTGAGATCCATGAGCTTGTTGGTGACGACAATATCTATATCTTTGGTATCAGTGCTGACGAAGTTATTAAGCATTACAAGAAGGCTGATTACGTTTCAAAGGATTACTATAAGAAGAGCCCTGTTATAAAGGAAGCTGTAGATTTCATCGTAAGTAAAGAGTGCCTTAAGGTTGGACATAAAGAGAATCTTGAGAGACTTTACAACGAGCTTCTTAACAAGGACTGGTTCATGACACTTATTGACCTTGAGAGCTATATTGCCAAGAAAGACGAGATTTTCGCTGATTACGAGAACCGCGATAAGTGGAAAAAGATGATGCTTACCAATATAGCTAAGGCCGGATACTTCTCATCAGACAGAACAATCGCTGAATACAACAGAGACATCTGGCATCTTGGCTGATATTACTAAAATAAAAGGCTTGCACTTAACATAAAACACCCATGTTTCCTTAATGAAAGAGAGAAATTGAAGTGACAATAAAAGATTTACTTATTGGTGAAAGTGCACGAATTGATGTTGTTGGCGGAGAGGGAGCTCTTCGCCAACATTTTCTGGATATGGGAGTTATACCCGGGGCGGAAGTTACACTTGTTAAACTTGCGCCTTTAGGTGATCCTATGGAACTTAGGATCCATGGGTATGAGCTCACGCTTCGTCTTGCTGACGCTGAGAAAATTCAGGTGACTAAGCTTTCAGAGGAAAAAGAGCTTGGTAAAGCAGGACAGTCAAAAAAGAATTCAAAAAAGATCGATCACCCGGGGCTTGGTGAGGAAGGTAAGTATCATCCCAAGGGAAGCGGCAATCCTTTGCCGGATACAGCTCTTTTGACATTTGCTCTTGTAGGTAACCAGAACTGTGGAAAGACGACTCTTTTCAATCAACTGACAGGTGCTAATCAGCACGTTGGTAATTTCCCTGGAGTAACTGTGGACCGTAAGGACGGTTCAATACTCGGACAAAAAAATACAATGATAACGGACCTTCCCGGAATATATTCCATGTCTCCATATTCCAGTGAAGAGCTTGTCAGCAGGAACTTTGTGCTTGAGGAAGAGCCTGAGGCAATCATCAACATTGTGGATGCCACAAACATGGAGAGAAATCTATATCTGACTATGCAGCTTCTTGAAATGGACATCCCTGTCGTAATTGCCCTTAACATGATGGATGAACTTAGGGGCAATGGTGGAACGGTTGATATCAACCTTATGGAGAGTATGCTTGGAGTTCCTGTTGTTCCTATTTCTGCAGCCAAGAATGAAGGAATTGATGAGCTGGTACGCCATGCCATGCACATAGCCCACTATCAGGAGAGACCGGGCCGTCAGGATTTTTGTGATGAAAATGATAATGGCGGCGCTGTTCACAGATGTATCCATGCAGTTATGCATCTCATACAGGATCATGCTAAAACAGCGGAGCTTCCTTTGAGATTTGCGGCCAATAAGGCAATAGAGGGAGATCAGCTCATAATTGATAAGCTAAGTCTCGATAATAATGAAAAAGAGACGCTTGAACATATCACAAGGCAGATGGAGGCAGAAAGAGGCCTTGACAGGGCAGCAGCCATCGCGGATATGAGATTTTCTTTTATCCGCAGGATATGCGATGAATGCCTTGTAAAACCTCATCAGAGCAAGGAGCAGATAAGAAGCCAGAAAATAGACAAAGTCCTTACCGGCAGATTTACTGCTATTCCGGTGTTTATTCTTGTTATGGCATCTATTTTCTTTTTGACCTTTAATGTGATCGGAGCTTTTTTACAGGGACTTATCGAAACGGGAGTTAGTGCATTGACAGGCCTTGTAGACAATGCCATGACGCAGGCAGGAGTTAATGCAGCAATTCACAGTCTTGTGGTTGATGGTATTTTTGAAGGTGTGGGAAGTGTCCTTAGCTTTTTGCCTATAATCGTTACAATATTCTTGTTCTTATCACTTCTTGAAGACAGTGGATATATCGCAAGAGTTGCATTCTTTATGGACCAGCTCCTTAGGAGAATAGGACTTTCCGGAAGAAGTATCGTTCCGCTTTTGATCGGCTTTGGATGTACGGTTCCGGCGGTAATGTCGACGAGAACCCTTCCAAGTGACAGAGACAGGAAAATGACGATCCTTCTTACTCCTTTCATGAGTTGTACAGCAAAACTACCTATTTATGCGTTCTTTGTGGCAGCATTTTTCCCTGATAAGGGATGGCTTGTAATAACGGCGCTGTATTTTCTGGGAATCATGCTGGGAATTATAGTTTCTTTGATATATAAAAAGACTTTGTTTAAGGGCGAAGCAGTCCCATTTGTTATGGAACTTCCAAATTACCGCATGCCCAGTGCCAGAAGTGTAATGCAGCTGATGTGGGAAAAGTCAAAAGATTTCATTCAGAGGGCATTTTCAGTTATTATGCTGGCTTCAATAGTTGTGTGGTTCTTCAAGAGCTTTGATTTCCATCTGGAACTTGTGGACAGCACCAAGGATAGCATGCTTGCATCAATTGCCGGAATTCTGGTTCCTATCTTCAAACCAATTGGCCTTGGGGATTTCAGAATATGCACATCTCTCATAAGCGGTTTCATGGCAAAAGAGAGTGTGGTATCAGTTTTGGAAGTATTGTTTGACGAAGCAGGCGGCGTTTCTGCTGCTATAAGCACTTTGTCTGCAGTAAGCCTTCTTGTCTTTTCACTTGTTTATACTCCATGCGTTGCGGCTGTTGCTGCAATTGGCAGGGAGATGGGAAGACGATGGGCTGCTATCGTTGTTCTGTGGCAGTGTGTAGTTGCGTGGATCGCAGCATTTATAGTCTATTACATAGGAATGCTGATGGGGATTTGACATCTTATTTAAGGTTTCTGAATTCCACCGGCGTCATTCCAAAGCTCTTTTTAAAGAGTCTGGTAAAATATGAGTAATTATCGTACCCGACGTGGAGTGCGATATCGTGAATTGAATAATCTGTTTCAGTTAAAAGTTTTTTTGCAAGGGACAGGCGCTTTTGCAAGACGTAATTTTTGTAGCTAAAGCCTGTCTCTTTTTTGAATATTTTAGTGATGTAATCCGGATCAAAAAAGAACATTTCAGAAAGCTGCTCTCTGCTTATTTCTTCTTTAAAATGCTCGTCAACATATGCTAAAAGAGCCTTCTGCGCCGATTCTGTATCAGATGTATCAAGCTTGTAAAATGAGCTTTCGGAAGGCTCATTATCATAGGCTTCCTTTATTGCTTTTTTGATGATACGGGTCAGCTCTGCATAGTCAATTGGCTTTAAAAAATAGTGAAAACTCTTGAGCTCAATTGCCTTTTGGGCGTAAGAAAAATCTGCATAGTTAGTTAAAAAGATAGTTGGGACCTTGTTTCCCTGCTCGCGCAAAAAGCTCAGAAGATCCAGGCCTGTACCATGCGGCATATCGATGTCGCTAAGGAGCAGGTCTATTCTATTTGAATTAATTATTTCTTTTGCCGAATTGATCTCGCCTGCTGTGAAAACTTCAGTAAATCCGAGACTTTCCCAGGCGATTCCTTTTTGGAGCGCTGCAATAACAAAGCGGTCATCGTCCACAAGTAAAACATTCATTTATTGATACCTCTTTGGGAGCACCAGAGTAACTACGGCGCCGCCCGTAACGCTATTTTCTATAGATAGATCAAAGTTCCCGTCATATAGAAGTGACAGTCTTCTGATGCAGTTGGTTATTCCGATGTGGCTGCCATCTTCTGTGAGATCTTCCTTGTTCTTTATTTTTTCTATGATCTCATCAGGAAAACCCTGACCGTTGTCTGCAATTGAGATGGCAACAAAAGGGCTGCCTTCCCTTTCAAGGTCTTTGCTGGAGACTGTTATCTTTAACACATTCCCCTTGGAATCCGCATGTTTGATGATGTTTTCGATAAAAGTTATAAGTAAAAGAGGCGGTATAAGAACATCCATGTTTGAATCATCGATATCGCAGTCGTAGTCAATGTCCTCCGATAGGCGCATCATCTGAATATCAAGATAATCTTCCGCGTGAGAAATCTCATTGCTAAGTGTTACAAAATCCTTATCTGCCTGAAAAAGATATCTGAAATACTTGGAGGTAAAGCTGAGCATTTTCTGAGCTGCGCTAACGTCTCCAAGGCTCAACATGCTGTCTATCGTAGTGAGGCAGTTTAAGTAAAAGTGCGGTTTTATCTGCTGCTGCAAAAAGTGAATCCTGAACTTGTTCTGGTCAAGCTCTGCTTCGTAAATGTTGATGCGGAGCCTTGTTATTTCATGAATCAGATTTTTGAACTGGTCATTTATTTGATTTAGCTCTTGCAATTTGCCGTCAGTAAGATCAAGGGTTGTGACTTCAACACCTGACAGTGAGTCCATTTTTGACAGGTTTTCGGAAAAGATCCTGATAGGCAGGATGACTTTTTTATATGTCAAAAGAATGTAGCCGCCCATGATAAAGGAAAGGGTAAGGGCTGTTAGAAATACCAGGAACTGAAGGAAAAAGATCTTTCCATAGTTACCGAGCATATCTGAGTTAACAACTAAAGTGAAAGGAAGACCTGCGTCTTCACCGCGGAAAACAATCTCGTTGTAATAGTAGTCCAAAAATCCGCTGGGGCTGGCTGCAGTTTGATAATAGGTGTCACCTTTGAGGTTCTGAAACTTAATATTGCCGTGGTTTCCAAGGTTCAGACTGCCCAGTGGAGAGAGTAGATCTTCTATCGGGACCAGTGACACAAAAGTTCTATGGCTATAGGTAATTGCGTAGTACAGGTAGGTTTTGCCACCTATAACAGTAGGTATCCAGGATAGACCGCCTGATGTAAGCCCCTGCGAAACGTCAGATATTATCCTTTTCCTGATGGTCTTGTACCTGTCATAGGTAACTGCCATGTCAGAGGCATTAATGAACAGATTTCCTTCATCCCAGTAAAAGAAATACATATATTCTGAACCTGTTGAATACTGCATGTCGCTTACCCGGAGCCTCAGATCAGTACTGGCTTTCCTGTAATCCCCCATGTGACCTTCAGTGGAAAAACTGTCCAGGATAGGATCATGGAAAACAGTCCATTGAACGAAGTGTTCTATGGCATTAAGTCTTTCGGTTAATTCTGTTTGATATATTGATACGGCATTCTCTACTGCAAGATTATTCTGCTTTCTTATTTCCAAAAATGAAAAGACACTTACTATCACAAAAATGATAACAACTGGCACGGAAATAAGTAGTGTTTTTCGAAGTATCTGTACAACAGGATATGCTCTGTTTCTTCCTTGGTTTTTCATAAGATCATTATAATTAAAAGGTTTCAGGGCTGCCACAGTTTTTAGTTTCCTGTTCGGAAAAGTGCTATCCATAAAACTGAATAGTGCTATTTTTTGTTTTTTAAAATCTTTAAGATTTAGAACATGAAATCAAGGAGAACAAAAAATGAAGAATAAAATTTTGGGGAACATAAAAAAATACTATCAGTTGTATTTACTTCTTTTACCATCAGCAGTACTGCTATTTTGTTTTGCATATCTTCCGATGGTCGGAATAGTGATAGCATTTCAAAACTATTCACCTGCTCTTGGAATTCTGAAAAGTCCCTTTGTGGGAATGAAAAATTTCATGCAGTATTTCAGATCATATCAATTTGCAGTGACCATTAAAAATACGCTGGTTTTGAGTTTGTACAGTATACTTGTAGGATTTCCGCTTCCAATACTTCTTGCACTTATGTGTAATCAGATGAAGACGAAGTGCTTTAAGAAAGTATTCCAGGTTATAACCTATCTGCCACATTTTATCTCAACCATGGTAATGTGCGGACTTATTCTGATCTTCCTTTCACCAAGCAGCGGACTTTTTGCAAATCTCTTTAAACTCCTGGGACATGAATTTCCAAATGTAATGTCAAGTGCTGCAGGATTTAAGCATGTGTACGTATGGAGCGACATATGGCAGCACCTTGGTTGGGACAGCATCATTTACCTTGCAGCACTCGCGGGAATTGATCCCACGTATTATGAGGCGGCAACAGTGGATGGGGCCAGCACACTTCAGAAGATAAAGTACATAGATATTCCCATGATCATGCCAACAGCAATGGTACTTCTTATCATGAGGGCCGGAAGCATACTGGGAATAGGCTTTGAAAAGGTATTCCTGCTCCAAAATGTTCAGAACATCATGAGCAGTGAGATCATTTCAACCTATGTTTACAAAATGGGTATGCAGAGTATGCAGTACAGTCTGTCTACTGCAATAGGTCTTTTCAATACGGTAGTTAATGTGATCGTGTTAGTGCTGGTAAATCTGATGGCCAAAAAGCTTACGGACAGCAGCCTGTTCTGATATTGGGAGGTAGAAATGGTAAAAAAGAAAAAGTTTTCACAGGACGTTTTAGTAAATATCATATTTCATCTGATAGCAGTGCTCATGATAATTGCTGTTATTTATCCGCTTTGGTTTGTCATCATTGCCTCTTTTAGCAATCCTGCGGATGTGGCAAACGGCAAGGTGTGGCTGTGGCCAAAGACTGTAGATGTAAGGGGATACCAAAAGCTTTTTGAACAGAAGCAGATCTGGAAAAGCTATTGGAACACCATAATATATACCATTTCCGGCACACTGGTTGCTCTACTGGTTAATATTACTGCCGGCTATGCCATGTCAAGAAAAGACCTGCCTGGTAGAAAGATAATAAATGTCTTTTACCTGATACCCATGTTTGTAGGCGGTGGCCTGATCCCTACATATTTGGTAGTTAAGCAGTTTGGCCTCCTGGATAATTTCCTCGTTATGGTAGTTCCATTTGCGGTATCCACTTACAACATAATCGTGGCAAGGACCTTTTTCCAGAATTCACTTCCCGAATCACTTTGGGAGGCAGCGCAGATAGACGGCTGCAGCACTATAAGGTATTTCGTGCAGTTTGCAGTTCCTCTTTCAAAAGCGGTAATTGCGGTCGTAGGTCTGTGGACAGCAGTAGGCCTTTGGAATTCCTGGTTCAATGCACTTATTTATCTGCAAAACGAGAATCTGATTCCACTGCAGCTTTTACTTAGGAGAATCCTTATTTCCAATGAGTCACTTCTTGGAGCGGCTACAGGCACTATGGCTCAGGAGCTGCGACAGCTTTCAGACATGATGAAATACGCATCAATTGTGGTTTCAACATTGCCAATCATGGCTCTTTACCCTTTCCTGCAAAAGTACTTCAATCAGGGCGTAATGATAGGAGCAGTAAAGGGATAAATAGTATAAAATATTTTTAGAGAAGGAGAAAAATAATGCGAAGAAAGTTTAATTTGGTAGCGGGAGCACTGGCACTGACAACTATGCTCGCGGGCTGTGGCCAGGCGGCTGAAACAGCAACAACATCTGACAGTACTACCACAGCAGCTGCGGTAGCAGAACAGGGAGCAGGTGCCAATGCAGCTTCTTACGAGGTAGCAACAGTAAGATGGGCTGATTGGGGAGAGGATTACCACACAGGATTCCCTGATCAGGCAGCAGGTGAAGCCGGAATATCTGTAAAGTGGGATACTATCCTTAATTCAGACTGGGGTGACAAAAAAGCAGTTCTTTTAGCAGGAGGAGATCTTCCTGACGCATTTATGGGGGCAATTTGTTTCTCAGAATCAGATGTCCTTACAAACACAGGATCATTCATAGCTCTTGACGATTATATTGATGAGTATATGCCAAACTTTAAGAGCATCATTGAAAGTGATCCTACAATGAAGGCTCTTGCTACTTCTGTAGACGGACATATCTATGGACTTCCATCCAAAAAGCCTTGCAGACCAACTGTAGCAAACCAGATGTTTATCAACAAGAAATGGCTTGATAATCTGGGACTTGAAGTACCACAGACTTATGAAGAGTTTGAGAAGGTTCTTGTAGCCTTCAAGGAAAACGATGCCAACGGAAATGGGGATCCTAACGATGAGATTCCTTTCGGACAGGGCTATGCTGATTCAGTTATGTTCTTCTGCCTTCCATTTGGAACAACACTCGGCGCAGATGGAACATACATGATGGCTATCCAGAACGGTGAGCCTGTATATCTTCCTGTGACTGAAGGATACAAAAAAGGCGTTGAATGGATGCATGAGTGCTTTGAAAAGGGACTTATTGATCCTGAGCTTTTCACAGAAGATACTTCAATGCGTGATGCAAAGCTTATGAATGAGACACCTATCATCGGTGTAGCTCCGGGCTGGACAGCAGATGCAACATTTGGTGCAAATGCCGGAGAGTACGTAGCACTTCCTGCACTTGCCGGTCCTGATGGAGAAAAGTACATCTCATCAGACCCTGAGCACTGGAATTACAGCAGATATGAGTTCGTTGTAACTTCTGCCTGCGAAAACCCTGGTCCACTTCTTGCATGGGTAGATAAGTTCTACACAGAAGATGCATCAATCCAGAATTTCTATGGTTCTTTTGGAATCGGTGTTGAAAAGGAAGCAGATGGCACATACACAATACTTGAGCCACAGGATGGAAACTCAGCTGATACATTTGCATGGATCCAGTCACTTAGAGACTTTGGACCAAAGTATGTTGCTGACGGATTTAACGACAAAGTAAAGTACGCTGCTGAAAACGGTGATGCTTCCAAGCTTGCACTTGATAAGGAACTTAGCAAGTTCGCAAAAGAAGCATTCCCTAACGTAAGTTATACAAATGACCAGCTTAGCACACTTGCAACTCTTTTCACTGATCTTGACGCATATGTTGCATCAAATCAGGCAACATGGGTTACAGAGGGCGGCATAAATGAGCAGTGGGATAATTATATCGGAACATTGGAGACAATGGGATATAACGATTTCATCAAGATCCAGCAGGATGCTTATAATACATACAATTCAAACAAGTAATTTAATTTAGGATATAAGAGGTTGTTTTTAGTGAAGACATATGAGTTTAAACCCATTTGTCCGAAAGAAAACATAATTCAGGGAGCAAGCTTTCGTATCAGTGTTTTGACGGAGAGCTTGCTCCGTCTGGAATATGAGGAAAACGGACATTTTACAGACAATGCAACACAGGTAGTTTTAAACAGGGATTTTCCACAGGTGGATGTGGATATTATCTGCGACGAAGAAGACAAATTGTTATTTAGGACGAAAAGGCTTGAAGTATGTTATGACAAAAGAGCTTTTTCTCCCAGAGGGCTTAAGATAAAGCTTTTGGATAACGAAATTGTCTGGAACTATGGAGAAAATGGATGGAATCTTTTTGGAACTGTGAGAACTCTTGATGAGACCAACGGAGTAGTTCTTTATGAGAAAGGTCTTTTTTCAAGAGAGGGATACGCATGGTTCGACGATGGAGAGAGCTGCGAACTTTCTGGGGAGGAGATTTTTGACAGACAAAATCCAGAAAAAGATATTTATTTTTGGGGATATGGAAAGAGATTTAAAGAAGCTTTAAAGGACTTTTACTATTTGTGCGGCAAAGCACCAATGATCCCAAGGTATGCACTTGGCAACTGGTGGAGCAAGTATGAAAAGTACACAGAAAAAAGCTATCTTGAGCTGATGGACCGCTTTGAAAAAGAAAATGTTCCGATCACGGTTGCTGTTATAGATATGGACTGGCATTTGACCGACGTAGGCAGTGAGTATGGAAGCGGTTGGACCGGTTATACATGGAATGAAGAGTATTTTCCGGATTACAGGAGATTTTTAAAAGAACTTCATAAAAGAGGAAAAGCTGTTACATTAAATCTTCATCCGGCTGATGGCATCAGAGCTTTTGAGGTTATGTATGACAAAGTGGCAAGGCGAATGGGAATTGATCCTGCGACCAAAAAAGCTGTTGATTTTGACCTCATGGACAAGAACTTTGTAGATGCCTATTTCGAAGAGGTAATGCAGCCTTATGAAGAGGATGGCGTTGACTTCTGGTGGATAGACTGGCAGCAGGGCACTAAGGCAAAGTCAGGAAGTGTAGATCCTCTCTGGATCCTCAACCACTATCACTACTTAGATCAGCTTCGCCGCGGGAAAAGAGCTATGATATTCTCCCGCTTTGCAGGAATAGGAAGCCATAGATATCCAATCGGTTTTTCAGGTGATACCTGTGCTACCTGGATAAGCCTTGATATTCAGCCATTCTTTACTTCAACCGCATCAAATGTCGGATATGGCTGGTGGAGCCATGACATAGGTGGACATATGCACGGAGAAGAGGACTGCGAGAGAACCTGCAGATGGGTGCAGTTCGGCGTATTTTCGCCGATCATGAGACTTCACAGTTCATGCAATCCGTTCTTTTTCAAAGAGCCCTGGAACCTTCCGGAGCCTATGCGCAGCATAGTGGATGATTTCATGAGACTAAGGCACAAAATGATACCTTATCTGTACACTGCAAATTATGAGGCGTACAGAAACGACGAGCCTCTCATGCAGCCTCTTTACTACAACAGTCCTGATTCAGAGGGGGCATACCATTCAAGAAACGGCTACTATTTTGGAAGTGAGCTTATTGTTTTCCCTATTACCTCAAAGCTTGACGATGAGCTTATGATGGGAGAAGTTTTGAGCTTTATTCCTAAGGGAAGATGGATTGATATCTTTAATGGAAGAGTTTACGAAGGCGAGAAGATGAGAAAGCTCTACAGGCCGATCGAGCAGATGCCTGTGCTTATAAAGGCCGGAGGCATCGTTCCAATGTCCACAGACATTGATGAGGATGTGAATAATCTTCCTTCAAAACTAACAGTTTATCTTGGAATTGGTGCAGATGGTGAGTACACTCTTTACGAAGATGATGGTAATACCAATGAGTATATGAACGACAACGGAGGCTTTACTAAAATAAGCCAGCACTATGATAAGGCAACTGGAAGGCTTGTGGTAAGGATATATGCAGCAACGGGCAAAACAGCTCTTTTACCTGAAAAGAGAAACTATAAGCTTGTTCTGTGCGGTGCAAATCCGGTTGAAGGATATGACCGTGACGAAAAAACAGGGCAGGTCTATGTGGAAATTGATGGTGTTGAAACATCTGAGGGTGCAGAGTTTGTCATAGAAAACGTGACTCCTGGCCGCAATGACACTCAAAAGGATCTGTTTGATTTCCTTAAGAGATGTAAATTCAGCTATGACCAGAAACAGAGAATATATGATGCTTATCTTAGAGGAGAGCTTCAATCTGTGGAAAGCATACGCATGCTTGATATTTCTGAAAAGATGAAGGATGCGATATTGGAAGTACTGGGATAAACTTCAGGGAAGTCAGCGGGGACGGTTAATTTGACTTATTATGCATTCTTAAATTAAAATTTTAAGAATGCATCAACCAAGCCATTTTAAATCGACTTCGTCGATGAGGCTTGGCTGACTCTTCACTCATATTCTCACGAAATCCGCAGTATATGCGTATTTCTGAAATTTAGTTCAAGAAGTCATCATTAGTCAAATTAACCGTCCCCCTGGCTTTCCTTTTTTAATGTTTTACGGTATGAGTTTCTATGATATTTCTAACTGTTTTTTCAAGATGTGGCTTAAGGTCATTAAGGGATACAGGATCATTATACATTATGGAGCTGTAGCCGGTTGAACCAACCAGTTCTATTATAAGAAAGAGCATTACTTCCGGGTCTTGAAATTCAAGCTCGGACTCTTCAATCATTTTCCTGTATACTTCTCCAAAATCAATGTCCTCACTGTTTGTAGGTGTAGTGAGGGCTTTTTTGAATACTGCCCATGAAAGGTCTTTATATATGAAAGCAAGAAGTCCCTTGTTGGCTTCGAGCTCATCTAAAACATAGTCCATTATAAATATAAGTCTGTCTTCAAAGCCTTCAATTCCGGCATCTCCGAGAGCCTCATAGGCTTTCATAAAGAGTTGACTTGATTTGTGGGCGATGAGTCTGTTCCTTATATCATATTTATCCTTAAAATATAGATAGAAGGTTCCCTTGGCAACTCCTGCCTTATTAACGATATCTGAAATGGAAGTCTTGTTTATTCCCTGTGAAGTGAAAAGTTCAAAGGAAGTATTGAGAAGATTTTCCATTTTTAATTTCTTATTATCTGCTGCTTTTCCCATTTTTATATCCTCGTTTCACTAATTCTAACATATGGCATTCCACGCTGCAATCTGCATAAATTCGGCTATTAATGCCTCATTTAAACGGCAATGGAATACTTAATAAAATTTTTATCTAAAAAATATTGACCGATGGTCATATTCATGTTATACCATAATATATAAAAAATGACTAGCGGTCAATAAACTATTTCTTAAATAATAGTTCCGCTTGAAATAAAAATTATTAAACGAAAAGGGAGGCAGTTTGTTATGAATAAGCTTTCACATTTAATTGTAAAGCTGAGATATGTTATACTGATAGTGGCAATAGCACTTCTTGTTCCGTCCGCAATCGGTTACTTTAACACAAGAGTCAACTACGATATCCTTACTTATTTACCTAAGGATATAGAAACCATGAAAGGTCAGGATATTCTTCTTGATCAGTTTGGAACAGGCTCTTTTGTCTTATATGTAGCTGAGGGCATGGAGGAAAAAGATGTTGCAAATCTTAAATCAAAAATCGAAAATGTGGACCACGTTGCAGATGTGATCTGGTACGACTCCGTAATGGACTTGTCAGTTCCAATGGAGATGCTTCCGACAGAAGTCTACGATGCCTTTAATAGCGATGACGCCACAATGATGTTCGTTGTATTTGATGAAGGAACATCATCAGACGGAACAATGCAGGCCATTGAGGACATCAGAAAGATTTCCGACAAGCAGTGCTTTATGAGTGGCATGAGCGCCATCGTAACAGATACCAAGAACATGGCAGAAAAAGAGACACCTATATATGTAGGAATCGCAGTACTTCTTGCAGTGATAGTTCTTTCACTGACAATGGATTCCTATCTGATACCTCTTTTCTTCCTTTTAAGTATTGGAATGGCAATCGTTTACAACATGGGTACCAACGTCTTTAAAGGAGAGATTTCTTTTATCACCCAGTCACTGAGTGCAGTACTTCAGCTGGGAGTTACACTTGACTATTCAATATTCCTGTGGCACAGCTACCAGGAAGAGCTTGAAAGAAATGATGACAAAAAGGATGCAATGGCAAACGCTATTTCAGCGACCTTCACATCAGTTCTTGGAAGCTCAATAACGACAGTTGCAGGTTTTATAGCACTTATGTTCATGAGCTTTACACTTGGACTTGACCTGGGAATTGTAATGGCTAAGGGCGTTATATTTGGTGTTATCGGATGCGTAACAATCCTTCCAAGTATGATCCTTGTCTTTGACAACCTCATTCAAAAGACAAAGCATAAGCCTTTGATGCCGGAGTTTAACAGAATTCCAAAGTTTATTGCAAAGCATTACCTTGCTTTCCTTGCTATATTTCTTGTTCTTTTGTATCCGGCAATTTACGGAAATAATCACACAAGTGTTTATTATGACCTGACACAGACTTTGCCAGACAGCCTTGAGAGCGTTCAGGGTGCCAACGAAGTTGATGAGAAGTTTGAGATGAATTCAGCGTACATGCTTCTTGTTGATAAGAACCTGGATTCAGCATCCATGAACCAGATGATAAAAGAGCTGAAGAATACAGACGGGATCCTTGCAGTACTCGGCACAGATTCACTTATAGGACCTGCACTTCCAAGGGAGTTCATTCCTGAGGATGCACTTGATAAGCTCGAAAGCGATGAATGGAAGATGGTTCTTTTAACAACTGATTACAAGATAGCTTCTGACGAGATCAATGCTCAGATCACTCAGGTGGACAAGATTGTAAAGAGCTATGATCCAAAGGCTATGGTAGTTGGTGAGGCGCCTTGTACAAAGGATCTGATCAATATTACAAATCATGATTTCAACGTAGTTAATACAGTTTCAATCGGACTTGTATTCCTGATCATAGCCTTCGTTCTTAAGTCTGTATCACTTCCATTTATACTTGTTGCGGTAATTGAGTTTGCTATCTTTGTTAACATGGGACTTCCGTTCTATACAAAGACAACAATTCCTTTCATCTCATCAGTCGTAATCGGAACCATTCAGCTGGGAGCAACAGTTGACTATGCAATCCTTATGACAACAAGATACCTCAATGAGAGAAAGAACGGACATGACAAGAAAGAGGCAACGTTGATAGCTCTTTCAACAAGTATGAAATCAGTAATTGTCAGCGCTCTTTCATTCTTTGCAGCAACATTCGGAGTTGGACTTATTTCAAGTATTGATATGATCGGTTCACTCTGTAACCTGATGGCAAGAGGAGCAATCATCAGTATGTTCACAGTTCTTTTGGTACTGCCTGCGATGTACATGCTCTTTGACTGGCTCATTGTTAAGACAACCTTCGGCATGAAGGGGGTTGAGGCAGTTCACCATGAGCACCATCATTTTGGGGATTTTATCCATCACGTGGCATGAGCTGAGAGGACTTGGCGAGGTTTTTTCGAGCCTAGTGAGAATCCCATTAGCTGAGAGGATTTTTCGAGGCTTTAGCCGAGAGCAGAACTTCATTAGCTGAGAGGCCTTTTCGAGGCTTTAGCCGAGAGCAGAACTTCATCAGCTGAGATTTAAAATAATAATAAAGAGGAGAAATTAGTCATGATCAGAAAAAGTTTAATGAAATCATTTTCAGTTATAATGGCAGCAATGCTTGCTATGATGTCAGTAGCATGCGGCGCTAATACAGTTACAGATGAGACTGCAGCAGTTGAGACACAGGCTGAGTCAGAGATTGAAGAGAGCATGGTAACAAATTCAGCTGTTGCTTCAAGTGAGTCCGAGGCCGGCAAGGTTGAGACAGTATATGTAAAGACTGATGCCAATGGTGCAGTAAACGATGTCATCGTTAGCGAGTGGCTCAAGAATGCAGATGCATCAAGCGAGATGTCAGATACAACAGAACTTAAAGATATCGTAAATGTAAAGGGTTCGGAAACTTTCACAGATAACGGCGACGGAACACTTACCTGGAATGCTTCAGGTGCAGACATCTACTATCAGGGAACAACAGACAAAGAGCTTCCTGTTAATATGAAGATCACATACACACTTGATGGAAAAGAGATTTCTCCTGAGGAACTTGCTGGTAAGAGCGGAAGAGTTACAATTCGTTTCGATTATGAGAATAAAGAAAAACAGACTGTAGAAGTTAATGGAAAAGAGATTGAAGTTTATACACCATTTGCAATGGTTTCAGGTATGATGCTTGATTCAGATAAGTTCTCAAACGTAGAGATATCAAATGGTAAGGTTATTTCAGATGGTGGCAACTACGTAGTAATGGGTGTTGCAGTTCCCGGTCTTAAAGAATCTCTTGATATTGATGATGAGAAGTGGGAAGAGCTTAACGAAGACGGCGAGCTTGATGAAAAACTCACAAATCATTTTGAAGTAACTGCTGATACAACAGATTTCGAACTTGGCATGACAATCACAATGGCAAGTTCAGATATTCTTTCTGACTTTGGTTTAACTGATCTTTCTGATTCAGACAAGCTTGATGATCTCAAAGATGACATGGGAGAGCTTAACGATGGTTCAACAAAGCTTGTTGACGGCAGTAAGGAACTCAAAGACGGTACAACAGAGCTTCGCGATGGTGTTACAGAGCTTTACGACGGAACCAAAGAACTCAAGAATGGCACAAGTGATCTTAAGGACGGAACAGTAAAGCTCTATGATGGTACAAGTAAGCTCTATGATGGAACAGGTTCATTATATGATGGAACCGGTAAGCTCTGTGATGGAACAGGCAGCCTTAAGGATGGCATAGTTGCATATACAGATGGTGCAAGCAAAATCAATGATGGTGCTGCAAAGCTTGCTGATGGAGCTTCATCAGCAAAAGCTGGTTCAACAAAGCTTAAAGATGGGCTTGCAAGTGCTAAGACAGGCGCTACAACTCTTGCAGCAGGTTCAAAGCAGTTCAGTGATCTTCTTTCAGCAAAACTTGGTGGATTTGATGAGACTAAGATAAAAGAGTTATCAACACAGCTTGAAGGACTTAAGACTCAGAGTGCAATGTATCATGCAGCATATAACTATCTGATTTCCGGTGGAGAATGTTCAGATGAGCTTTACGCTTTCATAAATACCCTTGCAGGTGGAAAGATTGAAAGTAAAGAACAGCTTGCACAGATGGTAGAAGCTGGAAAATCTACACTTCAGGCTACTTCAACAACATCAGTTACACAGCAGGCAAATGGTGATAATCTTGAGCAGGATGTAGAAACAGATACAATAACAAATCCTGAAAATGGTATTGATGAAGAAGGTATTGATGCGACAGAAGAAACAGAAGAAACAGAAGAAGTTGAGGAAACTCAAAAATCAACTCAAGACGCAACAAATGCCACAATAATCACAGATACAACAACTGAAGACGCAGCAACAGATACAACGACTTCAGACACAACAGCAACAGATACAACGACTGCTGACACAACAGCTGCAGCAACAGATACAACGACTGCTGATACAACAGCTGCAGATACAATTACAGAAGATCAGCTTGTAGAATCGAAGACTTTAACTACAGGAACAACTACTCTTAGCTTAGACGAGCTTCAAAATGATTCACTAGGCCAGTATTATACAGATGAAGAAATTGCTGCTATGCTTGAGGAGAGCAAGGTTGTAACAAATGAAGATATCATTAAATATATTAAGACTAATGATGAAGGAAAAGCTTATTTCGAAAATCTTGTAAAGCAGGCAACAGAACAGTCTGTAAAACAGTATTTGGAAGAGAATAAAGCAACTATTATCTCTAACCTTAAAGCTCAAGAAATTGCTGATGTTATAAAGACAATGGATGATGAAAAGCTGCAGGAAGTAGTTGGAGGATTAGATCCGGTTACGCTTGGAAAAGTAATGACATGTATGGATACTACAACACTTGGCGCACTTATCAGTAAGATGCCGGTTCAGACACTTGGTACAGTTATGGCAGGCGTTGATTCAACAACTCTTGGAGCAATCATTGCGAATATGGATGCAGATACACTTGTATCTATAATGTCTACAATGGATGATTCCAAAATTGCTTCACTTATCAGCAGTCCTCAGATGCTTGCCAAACTTGGTTCTATCATGAGTACTCCGGAAGGACAGGCAGCACTTGCTCCTATAATGACTCCGGTAATAAAAGAACAGGTTATGAAGAACGCACCTGTATTCACATCATATGGTCAGCTTGTAGGTGCTACAAAGGCAGGATATACAGCGATTGATCAGGTACTTGCAAAAGTACAGGCATCAGGACTTGATGTTTCATCACTTGGTAAAATTCAGGAAGCAGTTGCAGCTGCTAAGCAGATTGCAGATGGTAGTGCAGCTCTTTCAAATGGTATAAATCAGCTTTATGATGGAGCAGGAACTCTTGATGATGGCCTTGGACAGCTTAGTAGTGGCGCATCACAGCTCCATGATGGAACAAAGGAACTTGTTTCTAACAATGGCAAACTTGTAGATGGAGCATCTCAGCTTAATGATGGAGCGGCACAGCTTAAAGATGGTGCATATCAGCTTAAAGACGGTGCATACCAGCTTAATGACGGCGCAAGACAGCTTGACGATGGTGCCGGAAAACTAAATGATGGCGCAATCAAGCTCAATGATGGCGTAGGCGAGTTAAACGATGGTGTTATACAGCTTGATGATGGTGTCCAGGAACTCCTTGATGGTGTTATAAAGCTTGATGAAGAGGGTATCAAGAAACTTTACGAAGCATTCGATGGAGATCTTACAGAGTTTGCAGATAGAATGACTGCAATCAAAGAAGCCGGAGAGAATTACACATCGTTCGGCGGTGCAAGTGAAGATATCGATAGCAGCGTTAAATTCATTATCAAGACAGATGCTATCAAGTCACTTTAATAATTGATATTTAAGAATAGTTGAAGATTATAAAGAGGATTCTTGTGTAAGCAATATGCTTACGCCAGAGTTCTCTTTATTTATATTAATTGGAAATTGTTTCATCTGATATAAAAAATCACCTAGCTAAGGAAGTGCACTTGCGCGATATGAAAATGTTACATAAATGCAAATGCGCTAAGAGTAAGCGTCGTAAGCGACTCTTTGTTCTATAAACGTAAGCTGCTTGGATCCGTACGCCACCCTTGACTTTAGCCTTTGGAAACGCCGTCTATCCCTCGCCGACGGTGAGGATGATGGGAACAGTAGATTTTATCTCACCGTCGGATTCAGCATTGTAGCGTTTCCATCAGCCTCCCGTCAAGGGCAAACACCTTCGGTGTGGCTGGTTTAAGGTGCCTCAGGCTCTAAATCCAGGAACAGTAGGGGGATAATTTAAGGTGCTTCGGCTTCCGAATTCAGAAACAGTAGGAGTGGCTACTTTAAAGGCACATTGACGCAGCTTTCAATGTTTCATACTAAGCGTCAAAGTATTGCCTTGGAATATAGCTTGCTTTAAACTTCTCTACCATCTGCAATAAAACTAGACTTGGGTATATTTCCTGTTTTCCAAGATTACAACACCACTCGCCAACACTTTTGACTTGCGATTTTGGGTATATACGGCATTTTTGAAATTTACACACCCTTTTATAGATGGTTTATGCCTCGAATCCATCATCCAATGGATGTGCAAATCCATTTTTTCTCGTATATGCCCATTTTCACTTCCCGAGAATTTTGCCGATGGGTGTCGTAACTTAAAAAGTATAGCTATATACCCATTTCACTGTGACAATCTGGAGATAGGAACCGATGTAGGATAAACGCTTGATTTTAGCGCTTTTTATCCTACGAATTTAACAATCCTGATAGTGGATCTTGCTCATGCGTAGGATAAGTGTTTGAATTTTACTCTTTTTATCCCACTACTCTTATCTTTTTTGTTAACAATTCTGCTGATATGTGGGATAAATCGGTGGTTTTTATCGCGCTTATCCTACTTTTCATTCAAGCGTAGTGCTCAAAGGCTGAAAAAGTAGGATAACTTCAATAGAATTTCAGGTTTTATCCCACGTCTCAGAAAGTCGGCTTGGATAGAATAGGATAAGTATTATAATTCTTTCGCTTTTATCCTACATCACAGCAGGATCGCTAGGACATAATAGGATAAACGTCACATTTTTTTTGATCTTATCCCACATCTCAGTTAATATCACATTTATCCAATTTGAATCGCCAACCAATAGAAATTGATTTGGGCATATAGCGCTTTTTAAAGCTTCCAGCCACCTAAGATTATTACTAATTTGTCCTTATCGCAACTCAATTAGGAATCAAAGCGTACGAAGCAAAAGACTTACCAATCAAGAACCAAGACATACGAAATCAAGAACTTACGCTCATATAAAGAAAGGGGCTGTCGCACTAGATGACCAAGCGCTTAAGAGCGGCTTTTTCATCAGCGGCAGTATAAATCGTCTTGAGGTCTCTGGCAAAAGCTTTCATATCCTTATTAGCGACATATTTGAGGGTATTTCTAACCATGTGTACTATGCAACGCTGATGTTCTGTATTAGGAAATGCAGCCTGAATAGCTTCAGCTGACTGTATATCATACTCATCGAGTAATCCTTGAATTACTGCTTTCTTTCCTTCTGTCATCGGTTTGGGGCTGAAAACTTCCTTCTTTTTGTTTGCCATTATAAAAAGGCCTCCTTATGATAATTGATTTTATCATGGAAGACCCTTATAACTATGCTATTATCTAATTTACAGAGATTTTTTCAAACCCTCACAATTGCGCCATGATAATCGCTTAATGTTTCTATTTGTAAGCTTTTTTGCCAACTGCACCCTTAAAATGGGGTGTGGTTAATTGATTTTTTGCCTTCTCAGGAAGTCCCGCCTCATTTCCTTTCATACTTATTCAAAACAGGAAATGAGGCTCTTATTTTTTATTAACAGTCTCTATTGCTCATACTAAATCGCTCTATCCAAAGCTATGGGCAAAAATGGATTTTTCTATTTACTGCTAAGATAATACTTTTTATAGCAGAGCAACAGATGATCTGGAAGTTTAGACATAGTTCTGTGAACGATTTATTTTGAAATGATGATAAATGGATATAAATAAGCCCACAAAAGACTTGTGTTCTGAATAAGCATGAAACAAGTCTTTTGTGGGCGTTTTATGTCCAATTTATCACATTGAAAAATACCGGAGTGAACAGAACTATGTCTAAACTTCCGCATCATCTGCGTCCGTTTACAAGAATGCATGCATTTTTATTATTTTGTTCCCAAATGAATATACTCCGCCTCAGAGTGTGATATGATGGTGTTGTACTTAAACTAATGTCACATATTTTTTGCATACAGCAATGCAAAACATTGGAATTGTTTTTGGCTTTTTCATACAAATACGATAGTCGCAAATGTAACCTTCGCTTAACAAAAATAGCGTCGTACACCGCTGATAATCATGAAAAGGAGCAGGCTTATGGCAAAAAGCACATCTAAATCTCATAGAAACCAGGTGATGTATCAGATTTATGTAAGGAATTTCAGTGAGGAAGGCACATTTAGAGCTGTCATTCCAAGCCTTAATAGAATAAAAGACCTTGGGGTTGATATTATTTGGTTTGCTCCAATTCATCCTATAGGGAAGAAAGCCAGAAAAGGGAAACTTGGGTCGCCTTATGCCATCAGTGATTATAGGGCAGTAAACCCTGAATACGGGACCATGGATGACTTTAAGGAAACAGTAGCTGCAATACATGCTGCAGGCATGAAGTGCATGATAGACGTAGTCTACAATCATACCTCTCCTGATTCCGTCCTTTCTATGGAACACCCTGAGTGGTTTTTCCATAAAAGTGACGGCTCTTTTGGAAACAGGGTTGGAGACTGGTCGGACATTATTGATCTTGATTATTCCAATAAAGGGTTATGGGATTACCAGATAGAGACACTTAAAATGTGGGCAGAAATAGTTGACGGTTTCAGATGTGATGTAGCGCCGCTGGTTCCGATAGATTTCTGGAAAAAAGCCAGAACTGAGGTTGAAAAGGTTCATCCGGGAGCTATATGGCTGAGCGAATCCGTAGATCCTCAATTTATAATGAATATGAGAGAGCTTGGATTGGTGGCTCATTCCGATTGCGAAATGTATGATGCTTTTGATATTTTGTATGACTACGATATATATGGTCAGCTTACAGGATATGCATCAGGGACAAGAACACTTCACGATTATTCAGATGCCATCAACAGACAGGAGTACATATATCCGGATAATTACATAAAGCTGCGTTTTTTAGAAAATCATGACCAGCCCAGAGCAAGATTTCTTTTCCCAAATGAAAAAGTATTAAGGAATGCTACTGCCTTTTTGTATTTTCAGAAGGGCATGACACTTATTTATGCCGGACAGGAGTATGGAATATCACATCTTCCCGATCTTTTTAACAAAGACTCCGTGGAATGGGAATCTGTAGAAAAGATTGATCTGACACACCTTATGAAGAAGCTATATGAGATTAAACAGGATTCTCTTTTTGCAGACAGTACATACAGGACAAAGACCTATGATGAAAATGTAATAAAGGCTATTCACAGCCGCAATGGTAAGAAGATGATTGGCATGTTTTCCTTCAAGGGAGAGCCGGGGATAATTCCTATAAATGTGGCTGATGGACGATATAAAAACCTGATTGATGGGAGTACGATAGAAGTCATGCACGGCTATGTAAGTCTTCCCGGAGATCCGGTAATCATACGTGTCAGTTGATGATTTCTGTATGTGGAAGATTAGTTTTTCTTCAGTATAAACTGCCATATAATATTATTTTCTTAGCATAAATGCTCTGGCAATGTTGATGCCGACTTTATAAGGGAGTGGACGAAGTACTTTGTCTGCTTCCTTTATTTTTTCCCGGATAGGAATGCTCTGAGGGCAGTGCTGCTCACACTTACCACAACCGATGCACTGAGTCGCAAAAGCCGGCTCCTTTTTAAGCCCGACAGTCTGAGCGTATTCAAATCTTGCAGCGGATTTACTCTCTAAAGCAGTCATATTATAAACCCTGAATAATGCCGGAATATCAACACCTTTGGGACATGGCATGCAGTACCTGCAACCTGTGCAACCAACAAGCTCTGATTCAGAGATGATAGCTTTGACCTTTTCGATTATTTCAAAGTCATCTTTGGAGAAAGATCCTGCTTTTGCATCTGAAGCAATTCGGCAGTTCTCCTGAACCATTTGGATTGAATTCATTCCTGATAAAACACACGTAACCTCAGGCTGATTCCAAAGCCAGCGAAGCCCATATTCTGCCGGAGTATATCCGCGCGGGCTTGAAGCAATAAGAACTTTTGCCTTTGGGGGAAGGAGATTTACAAGCTTTCCTCCACGAAGAGGTTCCATGATTACTACCGGAATGTTCTTTTCAGCGGCATGTTTTAGTCCCTTTAATCCTGCCTGTGAGTGTTCATCCATGTAGTTGTACTGAATTTGACAAAAATCCCAATCGTAAGCATCGAGTATTTCTATGAAATCTTCTGTGTTTCCATGGTATGAGAAACCGATGTTTCTTATCTGACCGCTACTTTTCTTTTCCTCAATCCACTCTTTTATACCAAGCCCGACCAGTTTGTCCCACTGATTGCTGGCAGTCATGTGGTGCATGAGATAGTAATCGATATAATCTGTACGAAGTCTTTTCAGTTCTTCATTAAAGTATTTATCAATGGCATTTCTGCTTCCAACAAGATATTGTGGAAGCTTTGTAGCAATATTTACGTTTTCTCTTATATGGTTACGTTCAAGTATTTCTCCAAGCGCTGCTTCGCTTCCGGGGTAAATATAAGCGGTATCATAATAATTGACACCGGCATTGTAGGCTGTTATTATCTCTTTTTCAGCCTTGGCTATGTCTATTCCACCGGGACCGCTCGTAAAACGCATGCAGCCGTAACCTAAAATTGAAATTGGTTCGCCCTTTTTATTTTGCCTGTATTCCATAAGAAATCTCCCTATAACTAATTGTTTGAATGAATAAATGTTAACAATTAAATTTAGTAAAATATAACATATTATCGTACAATGTTCAATACGATTAGTTGGAGCAAGGATAGACCTGCGTTTCCATCAGGTTCCGTCAAGGAGCGGACGGTGCTAAGACCTACGGCTATATCATTGAAATTGTCGAGCGTGTTAACTTATTAATTCAAGAATGCTTACGCGGGGAGCGTAAGCATTCGTAACTATAATCAATTCTATTATATGTGCTGTAACTAATCTCAAATGTAAGATATGACGTATACATATTCTTTCTTCTCTGACACACTATCTAATCTCCAACGTAGGTGTTGAATCAGATAAGTGAAGCTTAACCTATTACTGCAAACGACTGTGGGGCCATCTTAAGTTCATAATCAGAAAGCGCAACTTCGCCAATTGAGTATATGCACTCGCCTTTTGATGGGAGCTTTACATAGGCCTTTTTATCAGAAGGATTTATTGCAACCAGTAATTTTCCTCGCTTATATACAAATGGAAATGACTCGGGCTCTGCGTATACTACTTCAAAATCACCGTCAGCCTGAAGGTCTTCATATTTGTGGCGAAGAGAAGTAAGCTCTTTTACCGTATTTAAGAGAGAATTTTTGTCATTAAGCTGATCAGCGACCGTAGGAGCATCATCTGCGTTATCAACCGGTAAGTAAAGCCTTGAAGTGTCTGCATTTGAGAAACCGTGATTTTTGCTGTTATCCCACTGCATTGGAGTTCTGGTGCCGGTTCTTGTGTATCCGCCTTCTTTGGTTGGTACATCAAGGTATCTCATTCCAATTTCATCACCGTAGTAGATAAAAGGAACGCCGGGAAGAGTCAGGAACATGGCATATGCAATCTTAAGTTCGTCCATATCAAGAGTTCTGCGTGGGCGCGGTGTGTCGTGATTGCAAGTGATGAAGCTGATGTAACCATCTTCTTTAGTACTGTCATATTTTGGAAGATAGTCCTGCAAAAAGCGCATGATATCACCGTTTCCGTCTTTTTTAAGAAAACTGTGGTCACCGCCTTCTGTTTCATAATCGCGAAGAAGAGTGTTGTATCCATTTCCGTGATGATCAAGGTAGAAGTCAGCGTGGAAGCCATATTTGAGAGCCTGACGTGGATTGGACCACTCTGAGATGATTGCAGCTTCAGGGTATTCTTCATCAAGCATCTGTCTTATATTTTTCCAAACGGCGCCTGTAGCGGATTTGTTTTCATCATCATCTTTTACCAGAGAATCGGCCATATCAACTCTAAAGCCGTCGCAGCCGTGGTCAAGCCAGAAACGCATAACGTCTTTCATGGCTTCTCTTGTGGCGATACAGTCGGGATGATCAGGTGGAAGTTGCCAATCCTCTGTTCTGTTGAGGAAGCCATAGTTAAGAGCTGGCTGGCACTTGAAAAAGTTAAGCATATAGCAGCCATTTCTGTCAGCTTCTCCGCCTATATAAGGGTGACCTGCTATTCCCTGGATCCAGTGGTGGGTCCAGACATAGCGATTTGTATATTCGTTTTCAGTAGCTTTTTTGCTCTCTTTGAACCATTCATGTTCTTCAGATGTGTGACCAGGTACGAGATCAAGCAGAACATGAATTCCCTTCTTGTGAGCTACCTCAAACAATCTGTACAGATCCTCGTTAGTGCCATAGCGGGGAGCAACTTTTTTGTAGTCTCTTACATCATAGCCTGCATCTTTAAATGGTGAATCATAGCAGGGATTGATCCAAAGAGCATTGCATCCAAGGTCTTTCACATAGTCAAGTTTTTCAATTATACCCTGAATGTCTCCGATACCATCGTTGTTGGTATCCTTAAAAGTCTGAGGATATATCTCATAAAAAACAGCATCTTTTAACCAGTTTGGCATTTTGTAACCCTCCATATAAAGCTATCGCTGTAGGAAGCGATGTGTTAAAAAAGTTCCGGTAACGTTTCCATTATACATAAACACTATATCTTTGTAAATTGGAGCGCAGAAATAATTACTACTGAATATATACTAAAGTGGTCTTCTTAAATCCTGCGGCAATGTAAGTGATAGCAGTGTACATAAGGCCAAGACTGTAAATGATGACTGCAGTGCTCTGATTTCTTACGAAAACGATGCAGCAGACAGCCAAAGTAATGCTGACAAGTCCATGGGCAAGATTTTTTCTCCAGCTTTCTTCGCCATACAGGTGGGCTTCCCGGGCTCGCAGAATCTCGACAAAACCCTGAAAAGCGTGAACCAAAGCGAGGTAGATAAGAATATATACTTTCGGAATATCGGCAAAAGAAAACGTGAGGAAGGCAAAGTCAACTAAGATGACCCCCTTATATAGCACAAGTCTGCCACCGACCATGTATTTTGCCATTGTGAAGTAGTATATGAGAGTTTTTAAACCTGAGATAGAAAGACTTAAGGTTAAAAACAATAAGACAAAAACGTAGGAATCACTCCCAACGATCAGCATTACTGCTGCAATGATGAGGGTGATAAGCCCACGAAGTATAGCACTGAATTTCTGCATATAGGTCATAACTTGTTCCTCGTTTCAAAACGTGAAAAGCCTGCAAGCATATTTTTTGACTGATAGATCTTGTTTGAGACCATTGTTTTTTGAGATAATGCACCGTTTATAAAAAGTCTATGAATGTGTTATTTTTCGCATCTTTATCAGCCTTTATGTATTCGCCCTGGTACTTTGCAAGGTCGAAGGCGGGAATCTCTTCTCCGGACAGTTCTTCACCAAATTTTTTCCAGTCTTCACATGCGTTTAGCTGCCTTTTTTCAAGGATTTCCATGATCCTGTCCCCATACTTTTCATGGACTTCGGAGTCATAGACTTCTTTTTCGAAATTATCGATCTTACCGCCAAGGAACTTCATTGCAGTTACCATCTGAAGAAATGCGTTCATGTAGTCCTTCGGATTATCTTTGTATACGTCCCTGTATTCATTCCAGGAAGGGTAATACCTGTATCTGGCAAAAGAATAATCGGGGAAATGCCCTGCGCGCCCGTGTCCGAGGTTCATTACAGAATTCTCATTGCCCTGATGGAGAGTGTTGGTGTAGAGGCATTTCTCAAGATCATCAGGTGCAGAAGGGCTGTGCCTGAAGGTAATCCTTTTTTCTATAGCAGAGCCATTTTCAGTGAGTATTTCAAAGAAGTCGCGGTCAGTATTGTTTATGACCTGAGAAGGTGTTCCTGCAAAGTACATATGAGCCCAGGTGTCTGCGAGAACATGCATGGCAATACCAATGTGCTGAAGAGAATTATCTTTTGCATTCTTGACAGTATCTACGACTAAATCGCCGTTAGGACCGCATATTAGCCGGTATTTATTCATGTAGCGCTTATTGCGCTTTTCCTTTTGTGCATAGAGATCTTTGGGTAAAAAATGAAATGATGCCCAGATCCTTGTGATGTTCTGGAGACCTAAAAGGTCTGTCCTTGCTTCCATCATTTCAAGCTGCAGCTGAGTTGTGGCAGCAATCTGAGGAGCACCTATTCTGGCAAGAAAAGTTGCGGAACACAGATCGACCAGTTGGGCACTGTAACATATATCAAGGCTTTCTTCGTGGGAGAAACCTGCAAGGAAAGCTGCGCAATATGTGGCATAGTAATGAAAATCTTCCTGCATTATTTTCCGGACCTTTCTATATTTTTTAACAATTTTCTAAGCTTTATCGTTGAAGCATTCAGGTCAAAGAGACATATACATAAAGTCAGATCAACGAAAAACGATACGATTGTTGAATCTTCTACGGAATCTTCTGTCGGATAAAAATACAGAGGTAAACAAACGAAGTTGATAACAAGCAGTAAAATTGTCCAGATTAAAAAACGGGTTTTCGAACTTTTTCCATGGGCATATCTGATGGCACTTAAACCTACGATAAAGTGGAAAAAAAGGATGGCTCCAAATGAGATAAAAATGAAGCTGAGAATAAAAAACCTTAGATGTTCATATTCTTCCCTGGATAGATCGAGTATGGACATTAGCGTTTGTGCGCCGACTGCAAGAGACATCAGAAATTTAAGAAGTCCCCATAATCCTGACATTATCAGCACGATGCCGCCAGTTTCAATGTTTGTACGATATTTTTTTAGTTGAACTTTTATATTTTCATTCATAGGATCATTCTTTCGTGTGATTATCAATATTTCGTCATTATTATTCTATACCTTTTTTCGAAAGAATAATATTAAATGAGAAATAATATCATGTTGTTGGCATATTAAAGAGAATAGCGTCAGAGAATCTGGGAGCTCTTTTGACACTTAGAAGACTAAGCGTAAGACTAAATAATGAATAAGTGTAAAACAGACCCAAATCAGTGAAAATGGTTTAGGGTCTGTTTTTTTCGCTAATGTATAAGGGATAAATAGAATGGATTAATGATAGCTAAGAAGGCAGCTTTAAGGTGTCATGAGTTTATGGACTAATTTGAGGAGGAAATAATAGTATGCAAAAAATTGTAACTGTAATCATTATTGCGGCATTAGCTACTGTCAGCTTTACAGGGTGTGGGTCAGTAAGTAGTTTGTTCTCAAAAGAAAGCCAGAAGGTAATACCTTTTCCTGATGATAAGTATGGTCAGATAGTGTGCTATGAAAAAGAGTTTGAGAGTTTTTCCAGGCTTGATCTGGATGTGTCCTTCGGCGATGTGTATTTGGAAAAAGGTGATAAATTTAAGTTGAAGTATTGTTATCCTGAGAAACTTGTACCGGATTACGAAATTAAAGATAGCTCTTTGATAGTGAGAGGAAAAAGAGTAATGGGTATTTCCAATGAAGATGGTAGAGAAGCTTTTCTGACTATCACAGTTCCTGATGATATTTGGTTTAATATGGTAAGATTAGATAGTGGAATGGGGGATATTAAAATAGATGGTATTACCGGAAAGGATTTGAATGTCGATGCCCTAATGGGCAATGTTACAGTAAGTGACAGCACATTTGAAAAGGTAAGTATCAAAAACTCCATGGGAGATGTGAAGTTTGATTATGTTACTGCGAAGCTTGTTGATGGTGCCGCAGCAATGGGAAACGTAAATATCAGTACTTCATCAGTAAATGAAGTAAAATGGAACAATTCTATGGGTAATGTAACCATTGATGGAAACTTTGAGAATTTAAGGATAAATAATTCAATGGGTGACATATACGTAAATTGTGAAGAAAACTGGAAGGGTAAGCTCTATACAACAATGGGAGTTGTCTCTGTGAATGGACAATCACATGGAGAGACATATTCGCGTTAAATGAACATGTAGGTTTAAGCTGAAAAAATGAGGAAGTTTTGCGAGGTTTGTATGAGATTATTATTACTTGAAGATGATGTTGCTATAGGAATGGGGCTTAAGTACTCTTTGGAAAAAGAGGGTTATGAGGTCGTTTATGTAAAAAATAAGATGCAGGCCATACAGTCTTTCGAAGTCGGTACCTATGACCTGTGCATATTGGACATTAACCTTCCGGATGGAAACGGATATGATGTCTGCAGGTTTATAAAGGAAAAAGAAGATGTTCCCGTAATTTTTCTTACAGCAATTGATGCAGAGGTCAATGTTGTCATGGGACTCGAAATGGGAGCAGATGACTATGTGTGTAAACCTTTTAGAATAAGTGAACTCATGGCCAGAATAAAGACAGTCCTCAGGCGAAGCGGCAGAAACAGAGACGCAGAATCTGCTAGCAATGATGGTATTTTGGAAATACAGGATGTGCGTATCCATACTTCTGAAGCCAAGGTTGGCATAGTTAGTGAAACTACAGGAAAAGAAAATATGGTAGAACTTACGGCTTTGGAATATAGACTGCTCCTTGCCTTTTATAATAACAGAGGAAATGTTATGACGAGAGGAAAGCTCCTTGAAGACATGTGGGATGTCAACGGAGACTTTGTTAATGACAACACTCTTACGGTTTACATAAAAAGACTCAGGGATAAAATAGAAAAGGACCCTTCAAACCCGCAGATCAAAAACGATAAGGGGCATGGGATATATTGTAGAAAGATAGTTAAGTAGCAAAACAACTGATCAATGCAGCTTAGAAGACTTGAAGACAGAGGGATTGGTATGCTAAAAAACAAAGAATTCAGAATGATGGTTAGTATAGCGATTGTTATAACTATGGCCATTTCTATATGCGGATATGCGCTATGCGGTATACCCGCATTTATTATGTCAATTTTATTGGGCGGATCATTGACGGTGATCTTTATTATGACCACGAAAAAGAGATATGAAGCAATTTCTTCTCTTAGTTCATATCTTGAAAAGGTTCTTGCAGGCTTAGAAGCGCCCAATATCCTTGATCAGGAAGAGGGTGAGCTTTCTCTTCTTAAGACCAATATCTATAAGGCAACCTCTACATTGCAGTATCAGAAAGATCTTTTAACAAAAGATAAGATGGCACTTGCAAATGCTATTGCAGACATCAGTCACCAGCTTAAAACACCACTAACATCCATGATAGTAATGAACGATCTCTTAAAGACAGAGGATGATAAAGACAAGCGCATGGAGTTTTTGCAGACCCAGTCCAATCAGCTTGACAGGATGAACTGGCTTATACAGACTCTTTTAAAGCTATCCAAGATTGATGCTGGAACAATAGAGATGAAAACGGAAGAGGTCAGAGCAGATGACTTGATGAGGGAAGCGATAAAACCTTTCGGGATTCAGATGGATCTAAGGAATATCAGATATAGCACGAATATAACGAATGTTTTGCTAAAATGCGATAAGAACTGGACTGTAGAAGCTATACAGAACATAGTAAAAAACTGTATCGAACATATGGAAGATGGTGGGAAACTACAGGCTTTTACAAATGAGACCAATATATTTACTGAAATAGTAATAGAAGATACCGGCTGTGGAATTGCAGAGGAAGACCTGCCCCATATATTTGAGCGCTTCTACAAAGGAAAAAATGCCTGCAAGGACAGCGTAGGTATAGGACTTGCACTTTCGAGAACCATCATAAACAGTCAACATGGTGATATTCTGGTGGCTAGCACCCCTGGCAAGGGAACTAAGTTCAATGTGAGATTTTATAAGACAATTATCTAATGTGACAATTTTGTAATGAAATAGTCACAAGGCAGTAATACTGGAGTTTTAATCTGTTCTCAGATAAAAAATAGAGTTTGTTTGAGAAGGGAGACAAAAGAAAAATGAATATTTTGGAAATCAGAAACCTTTGCAAAGTATATGGAAATGGAGAAACGAGAGTCGATGCCCTTAAAGACGTTTCTTTTGATATAGAGCAAGGGGAATTCGTGGCGATTGTAGGGCCTTCAGGCTCCGGCAAGTCAACGCTTTTGCATATTTTAGGAGGAGTTGATGTACCATCCTCAGGTGTTGTCAACATAGCAGGAACAGATATTGGAAAGCTAGATGAGACAAAACTTGCTATTTTCAGAAGGAGAAACATAGGACTTATATATCAGTTTTACAATCTTATTCCAATACTGAATGTGGAAGAAAACATGACGCTCCCAATTTTGCTTGATGGCAAAAAGCCTGATAAGAAGCTTTTAAAAGATCTTGTGGAAAAGCTTGGACTTAAGGACAGATTATCGCACCTTCCCGGTCAGCTTTCAGGAGGACAGCAGCAGAGAGTTTCCATAGGACGAGCACTTATGAATCATCCGGCACTGCTTCTTGCCGATGAGCCAACAGGAAACCTTGATTCAGAAAATAGCAGGGAAATCATATCTCTTTTGCGCAAATTCAATAAAGAGAACAATCAGACTGTTATAATCATTACTCATGATGAAAAGATAGCTCTTTCTGCAGACAGAGTTATAACAATTGAAGATGGTCAGATTATCCGTGATTCCAAGAAAGAAGGGGTGATGGCATCATGAATATTGTATCAAAACTCACCTTGAAGCACCTTCTTGGAAACAGGAAAAGAACTATTGTAACTGTGCTTGGGATAGCTACATCCACAGCACTTATCAGCGCTATAATCCTTGGAGTGTTCTCTTTTTTTAAGTTTTTTGGAACCATAGCCGTTCGCTCTGACGGAAATGTACATGCCGAGTTTGACGAGGTAAGCTACGAGCAGTTTTCCTCTCTATCTCAGGATAAAAGAATTGCCATAGCAGGCGTTTGTGAGATGGAAAAAGAACAGAGCGGAATAAGGCTCATAAATGATAAAGAGTACAGATTCAGAGTGGGAAATATCCAGCATGCTGATGAAAACTATCTCTCTATGGCGGTTGTAACTGATTATGAGGGCACTCTTCCAAAGAATTCTTCGGAAATAGCTGTGGAGGAGCAGTTCCTTATAGATAATGGCCTTGAAAACTTGAAAATAGGGGATTCACTTACTTTTGAACAGGGCTATAGATATATAAATGATGAACTTGAAGGTTTTCTTTATCTGGGTGGGAATTATCGCTCAAATGAGAGGTTTGAGACGCTTTCAACCGAGACATGTACAGTAACAGCAATCCTTCATGGGAATATGCCAACAAAAGACTGGGATATACTTCGTGGCCTGGACAGTGATTTTTATCCTGATACTGAAAAAGCGCAGGTGTTCATTCAGCTAAAAAAATGCAACACCACTGCAATAAAGCAGCTTAAGAGCATTGTTTCGGATTATGGAATTAAAAAATACAACCTGAACACAGAGTATTTGCTGAGCGTTTTTTCATTTGAAGGAAGTGCCGGAACTTACAGATCTTTTTTTGTAATGATGGGCATAGCACTTGCAATTGTAATTGCAACTTCGGTTATTCTTATCTTCAATTCTATCGGAATGTCATTGACAGAGAGAATGCGCTATCTGGGAATGCTTGCAAGTGTGGGTGCTACAGCAAGGCAAAAGAGATTTTCGATTTATTATGAGGGACTAGTCCTGGGATTTGTAGGCATCCCTTTGGGGCTTTTGCTGGGATATATAGGAACTAAAATAACACTTGATATTCTTGGTGAAAAGATCATTGAGTCGGATATGCTGTTTGCTGCCAAGGGAATGAGTGGTGGAATACCTATAGTTTGTGACATCAGTGTTTTGGCAGCAATTGTATTTTTTGCAGCGATAACAATAATGATCTCAACTTTTGTCCCGGCGATAAGGGCTGCAAAAGTCATGCCAATAGATGCGCTCAGGCAGAACAACGTTATTAAAGTTAAGGCAAGAAAGCTCAAGGTAAACCCTCTTATAAGGAGAATCTTTGGATATGAGGGAGAACTTGCCTACAAGAATATAAAAAGAAATGGCGTAAAAGGGAAGGTTATCACTGTAACTATAGCAGTGTCGGTTATCCTGTTCCTGGTTATTAATTTCTTTTGCAAATCAATTGAAAGAGCTAATAAATTTGAATTCCAGATTCCGTATCAGATAGTAGCGTCTTGTTCATTATCTGAGGCGGATAAACTGAGAAGCGCCCTGAAAGATATGGAAGGTGTTGAAGATGTGTACAGTGTCAGTATGATTCAGTTTCTTTTCAAAAAAGGCCCTGATTCTAAGACAGAACTTGCCAATACAGAAATTGCTGACCCGAAGTTTCTTTTGCCTGAGTTTTCAAAACTTGAATTGGTGGGAATGTTTGTCTTGGCAATTGATGATCAGGAATTTGATAAGATACTTGCTGACAACGGACTTGAGCGGGATGACTATTATCAGGATACTGTGAAAGGCGTGCTGCTCAATGACTATTTCCACGAAAAGAAACCAAGCGAAGTGTTTAATGATGAAATTTTGGGACAGAGCGTACACTATGATAAGACACAGGGGTATCCGCCGGCTGTGGAAATACAAGCTTTTGTGAAATATGATGCCGACAATAAGGTTTACGATCTGGTTCCTAAGACCAATATAGCTGTCTATGTACCGGCATCAATGTATTTTTCCAATGCAAAAGAGGTGCTTCCTGAGGAAAAACTGGTTGTAGATCTGGGAGTTGAAACGACTGATCACAGGGAAGTTTACGACAGAATATACCAAATGTTTGAGGGTGAGGGATATCACAATTACTATTGTTCTGACCTGACCGATACAGCCATGGTAATGGATACGGTCACTTTGATGCTTAAGACTGCAATGTATGGGTTCACTGCGCTTTTGACGCTCATTGCCATAGCAAATATTGTAAACACCATATCAACGGGAGTGCTCCTTAGGAGAAAGGAGTTTGCTATGTACAAGTCAGTAGGCCTTTCAAGTGGCGGTTTTAAAAAGATGATAAGACTTGAGACAATGCTCTATGGCATAAAGGCACTCATGTTCGGAATCCCGGCATCTATCGTGCTCAGCCTATTGATGTATAACGTATTTGAGAGCAATCTTTTTACATTTGATCTGGACTGGCTTATGTATATGATCGTGATAGCTGCAGTATTTGGAATACTTGGAATCAGCATGGCTCTTAGCGTTAATAAGATCAAGGATGACAATATCATAGAAGCACTAAAAGAGGATTCAGTGTAAAGTAATATAAAATAAGTGAAAACATTTACTGCTCCTTTTATATTCGGTATTATGATAATAGGATATGAAAGGAGCAAAAAAATGCGCAGGCATTATCTTGATAATATCAGATGGATTACTGTAGTGATCGTTGTTTTATATCATGTTCTATATATGTATAACGCAGAAGGAATCGTTGGCGGAGTTGGAAAAATCACGAACCTAAATGTACAATATTACGATATTTTTCAATATTTTGTGTATCCTTGGTTTATGCCACTTTTATTCATTGTGGCAGGGATAAGCAGCAGGATATATCTTGATAAACATAGTGACAAGGACTTTATTAGCGCCAGAACCCTGAAATTACTGGTGCCTTCGACTATTGGACTTTTTGCATTCCAGTTCATTCAAGGATACATAAACATTAGCTTAGGGACAGCTTTTCAGGATCTGCCTGCCATGGGAGTGCCAAAGCCCGTGATTTTCCTGATAATGGTTGCATCAGGAAGTGGTGTGTTGTGGTTTATGCATCTTCTCTGGTTATATAGCATGGTACTAATTCTATTGAGGAAGATCGAAAAAAACAGGCTTCTTGAGCTTGGGGCTAAAACTCCCATTTGGATGGTGATCCTTCTATACCTGCCTGTTTGGGGAGCAGCACAGATTCTTAATACACCTATTGTTGTGGTTTACAGATTCGGGTTTTATTTTGCATTCTTCATGCTGGGTTACTTTGTTTTTTCAAACGATGAAGTAATGGAGAAGCTTAAGAAATATACCTGGGGATTTATGATCTTTGGATTTCTTTTGTGCATAAGTTTCTCGGTTTTGTACTTTTTGGTGCAAAAGGGTAAAAATTACGCTGATGTCCCTATAAACAGAGGGCCGCTTTTTGCAGCCTGTGCGTACTTTGGTTCATTGGCAGTGTTATCAGGTATGGCGAGATACTTAGATTTTACAAACAGCTTTTTGACCTGGATGAGTAAAAAGAGTTTTGGCCTCTATGTTTTCCATTATTTGGGAATTTCATCCATGGCATTTATATTTGCCAAGAACAGGTTATTGCCCCCATTAGCATGTTATATGCTTAGCCTTGTCGCTGGTTTTGCATTTGGCTATGGACTATATGAGATCATCTCAAGGATCCCCTTTTTCAGGTGGGCAGTACTTGGAATTAAAAAGAAATAGTGTTTACGATATTTTTTTATTGACAAGTTCGGTCAATCATAATAATGTATTTATAGTCGATAAAATTACGAAAGGAGGTAAACACAATAATGATTATCAGAGTTAGACTTAATAATTTAGTTAATAGGAATAGTGTGGTTACCTCGCTGGAGTTTGCTTGATGTAAGTATACTCGAATGTATTATCAGCGCGGTTTCCGCAAATGGAGATCGCGCTTTTTTATGCACAAAGATAATGGCGCCAGTCTTGGGTGTAAGAAACGGTAGGATCTCCATGGGATTTCCTATCGTTTTTCTTTTTGGACAACTAGTTTTTGCAACAGCGCATAGCGCAAAAGGATGTGATTTATATGAAAAAGTATATTTTAAGAAACTGGTGGAGATATACACTTGGGGGCATATGCCTTGTATGCAGTACTTTGGTGGATATTCTCGTACCGTTTATAACACTTTCCATGGTGGACGATGTAATTGTGGGAAGAAATATGGATATATTCAGGAGAGATATTCTCCTGTATGTGGCAGCAGGTCTTGGAAGGGCAGCTTTCCAGTTTGTTAAAGAGTTTTTGTGTGACATGTCGGGATGCCGTGTGGCATCAGGCCTTAGAAAGGATATGATGAAACATATCTTTTCACTTCACAAGGGATATTTTGACAAAAATAATACCGGCGAACTTATGGCAAGAGTTAAGGATGATGCCGGCTCAGTATGGGATCTTACAGGTTTTGTTGGAATGCTCATGACAGAGGCGACCATTTATTTCTTTGGAGTCATCATCTGCATGGTGTCACTTAACTGGAAGCTCAGTATAGTTCCGCTTGTATTCATGCCGCCGCTTGCTTACATAGCCCTTCATCTGGAAAAACAGCTTAACAAGGATTATGACGATATCAGCGAAAAGAATGCTGCTCTTACCAAGGTGGTTGAAGAGAATATATCGGGAGTAAGAACAGTAAAGGCTTTCTCTGCTGAGAGCAGTGAGCTTAAGAAGTTTGATGAAAAGAATCTTGAATATGCAGATTCCAACAAAAAGTTTGCTACAGATCTTGCGGACACGGATCCTCTTCTTGGAATGATTCCAAAGATCATGCAGACCTTCGTGGTAGCAATTGGAGGATATGCGGCTATTAAGGGCAGCATCACATATGGTACCCTTGTGGCTTTTGTATCATATTCTATCAGCATCGTATGGCCAATAGAGAATCTTGGGTGGATGTTGTCACTTGTTTCTCAGGGACTTGCGGGATACAAAAAGATTGAAAAGGTTATGTCTACAAAGCCTGAAATAACAGACGCTCCAATGGATGCATGCGGTGAGGAAAGCGTGCCAGACGTGGAAAGCACAAGTAGAGCCGGAGAAATCGCTTTTGACAATGTGAGTTTCGAGATGGAAGGAAAGAAAATCCTTAAAGATATTTCTTTTACCATTAAGAAGGGAAAGACTCTTGGAATCATGGGAGCTACCGGAGCCGGAAAGAGCACGATAGTTAATCTTATCGAGAGGTTCTATGACACTTCAAAAGGCGCTGTCAGGATCAATGGAAAAGACATAAAGGATATGACAATGGCTGATATAAGAGCATTTTCATCAGTGGTTACGCAGGATGTATTTCTTTTCTCCGATACTATTACTGAAAATGTGAGGCTCGGAAGCAAGGATACAATGGATGAACTGACTGTAAGGCGCGCCATAAAAAGCGCCCATGCCAAGGAATTTGTGGAAAAGATCACAGATGGTTATGATGCAGTTATCGGCGAGAGGGGAATTGGCCTTTCCGGCGGACAAAAGCAGAGACTTTCTATTGCGAGGGCTCTTGCTAAAAAAGCTGATCTTCTTATCCTTGATGATTCCACATCTGCCCTTGATATGGAAACGGAGGCAGCTATTCAGAAGGAGCTTAAAGATAATAGAGATATGAGTAAGATCATCATCGGTCACAGAATTTCATCAGTTAAAGATGCCGATGAGATCATTGTTTTGGAAAACGGAATGGTAAAAGAGAGGGGCACACACGCTGAGCTTTTGGCTCAAAAAGGCCTCTATTACAGCACATATGAAGCTCAATACGGCGACTATAGAAGAGCCATGGCTTCAGGGCAGTAATTCTTTTACCTGGCAACATTGGATAGGCATAGGGAGGTGTTATAAATGGCTATAAACAGCACCAGAGAAGATGAAGAATTGAAGGAGAGCATAAAGGTCGATGTTCTTAAGAGGCTTTTTGCAAATCTCCTGCAGTACAGAGGAAAGATCGTGGCAGTTACGCTGCTTATTCTTTTGACAGTAGCGATATCGACGGTTTATCCACTTTTGATAGAAAAAATAATAGATGATGAGATAGTAAACGGGAATGTGAGAGGCCTGTTTATAATGGCTGGTATCATGATAGGACTTGCGATTATCAGCTATTTTGCAACCAGGGTATGGAGGCGGATCATGGCTGATATTTCAAATGATATGATCCTGAACATCAGAAGAAAGCTCTATATCCACATTCAGGAGCTTGGAGTTGACTTTTTTGACCAGAGGCCCTCAGGTAAGATCCTTGCAAGGGTCACAGGTGATGTCAATGCACTAAAAGAGGTTCTTTCAAGCACTATAACAACTCTTGCTCCGGAAGCAGTAAGCCTTATAGTGATCCTTGTGATAATGATCGTAAAGAGCCCGGTGCTTTCCCTGTCAGCGGCAGTAGCAGTTCCGATCATTCTCTTCGGGTTATATTTTTGTGAGATTCTTGCTCATAAGAGATGGCAGATGTGGAAGAAGAAGGACTCTAACATGACAGCCTTTATCCATGAGGGAATCGAAGGTGTGTCAGTTATACAGAGCTTTAACGCTGAAGATGAAGCCAACAGGGAGTTTGGAGATATTGTTGATGAGGTGATACATGCCTTCAGAAGGGCAGTTGTCATTGCAGACCTGTACAGTCCAACTATTGAAATAGCAGGTGGACTTGGGACAGCCACTCTTTACTATCTTGCAGTGACAAAACTTGGAGTTACTGCAGAGTCCATAGGTACTTTGTCAGCGTACGTTCTGTACCTTGGAATGTTTTTTAACCCTATAAGAAATCTTGCAAACTATTACAATAAGCTGATCACAAACATTGCATCAGCTGAGCGTGTTTACGAGATCATGGATATGGAGCCTCTTGTGAAAAATGGTGAGGAGGCAGAGGATATGCCAGAAATTCAGGGAAATGTGGAGTTTGACCATGTTACCTTTGCATATCCCGATGAGCCTGATGTGGACATATTAAAAGATGTAAGCTTTAAGGCTAAAAAGGGTGAGACAATAGCACTGGTCGGCCCTACCGGTGCAGGTAAGACAACGATAGTGAGCCTTATCAGCAGATTCTACAATACCAAGAGCGGGCGGGTACTTGTTGATGGGAAAGACATCAGCAAGGTTACTATACAGTCCCTCAGAAGTCAGCTTGGTATCATGACTCAGGATAATTATCTGTTTTCAGGTACTATAAGGGATAACATCAAGTACGGAAAAACGGATGCTACTGACGAGGAGATGATCGCTGCAGCAAAGGCTGTACATGCCCATGATTTCATTGAAAAGATGGAAAATGGCTATGATACTGTGATTACAGAAAGAGGCGGAGGATTGTCAAACGGACAGAGGCAGCTTATTGCTTTTGCGAGAACTCTTTTGACAGATCCTAAGATTCTCATACTTGACGAGGCAACCTCAAATATCGATACCAAAACGGAAATATTGGTTCAGAGAGGAATTGAAGAACTTTTGAAAAAGAGAACCTCATTTGTTGTAGCTCACAGGCTTTCAACCATAAAGAATGCAGACAGAATATTCTTTATCGATGATGGCGGAATTCTTGAGTGGGGTGATCATGAGAGCCTTATGGCAAAAAAAGGAGCCTATTACAACCTGTATGCATCGCAGTTTGTGAGTGCATCATAATAGAACGTTACTGTTCACTCGCATACAGCTCGCTCCAGTAACCACTTCGCGCATTCATTCCAAATCGACTTCGTCGATGGAATGCGCTCACTCCCGTATCAAGTTCTCACGAAATGCGCAGCTTAGTGCGCATTTCTGTCTGAACAGTAACAATAGAACACATTTTTAGTCAAAATGCCATCTTGAAATTTGGACTCAAAAAGTGTATGTTTATCTTGTCCATACAACTGGCGGATAAGTGGGTAACCACATGGGAGTATGGATAATATTATTAAGTCGACCGCCTGGGCAATCAAGTTAAGGATTGCTCAGGCTTTTCTTTTGTGTATCATCCGGATCCGGAGCAATTCCCCCTAGAGAGGAGACAATATGATAGATTTACAGAAAGAGATTGGAAGCACTTCATACCCTGGAAGAGGCATTGTTATTGGTACTTCTGAGGATGGAAAGTATGCAGTATGCGCATATTTCATTATGGGAAGAAGTGAAAACTCAAGGAACCGTGTATTTGTAGAAGATGGAGAAGGCATCAGAACACAGGCTTTTGATCCATCAAAGATGGAAGATCCAAGCCTTATCATTTACGCACCTGTTCGTGTTCTTGGAAATTCTACTATTGTGACTAATGGTGATCAGACTGATACAGTTTATGACCTTATGAAGGAAGGAAAGACTTTTGAAGAGTCACTCAGAACCAGAGAGTTTGAGCCTGATGCTCCTAACTACACACCTAGAATTTCAGGTCTTATGAATGTTGAGAACGGCAAATATGATTTTGCTATGTCTATCTTAAAGAGCAACAACGGCGATCCAAGCCAGTGCCTGAGATTCACATATACATATGACAACCCAAAGGCAGGCGAAGGATACTTCATCCACACATACATGCAGGATGGAAATCCTCTTCCAAGCTTTGAAGGAGAGCCAACAAGAGTAAATATCGCAGGAGATATTGATACATTTACAAATAATGTATGGAATGCACTTAATGCAGATAATAAGGTATCTCTTTTCACAAGATATATTGAAATTGCGACAGGCAAGTATGAGACACGCATTATCAATAAGAATGCCTGATTTTGCTAGGCTTGAATGAGCTGTGGCTGATAAATGAAAATGTAATTAATAAAAAGGAGAATCTCATGAACGAAATTCAGCTTAAATATGGATGTAACCCAAATCAGAAGCCATCACGTGTATATATGGAGAACGGCAGTGACCTTCCTATCGAGGTATTAAACGGAAGGCCTGGATATATTAACCTTCTTGATGCCCTCAACGGATGGCAGCTTGTATCGGAACTTAAGAAAGCAACAGGACTTCCTGCAGCAACTTCATTTAAGCATGTTTCCCCTGCAGGTGCTGCAGTTGGAACTCCACTTACAGATATTGAAAAGAAGATCTACTGGGTAGAAGACCTTGGAGAGCTTAGCCCTCTTGCCAATGCTTATGCAAGAGCCCGCGGAGCTGACAGAATGTCTTCATTTGGAGATTTTATCTCACTTTCTGATGTTTGTGATGCTGATACGGCAAGACTTGTAAAAAGAGAAGTATCAGATGGAATCATTGCTCCCGGCTATACAGATGAAGCTCTTGAGATCCTTAAGGCAAAAAAGAACGGCAACTACGCTGTTATCAAGATTGATGAGAACTATGTACCTGAAGAGATCGAGAAAAAGCAGGTATTTGGTGTTACTTTTGAGCAGGGACATAACTTCATCGAGATCAATGAAGAAATGCTCAAAAACATTGTTACAGATAACAAAGAGCTTCCTGAGTCAGCTAAGATTGATCTTATTATCGCTCTTATTACACTTAAATATACACAGTCAAACTCAGTTTGCTATGTAAAGGGTGGTCAGGCAATCGGTATCGGAGCAGGCCAGCAGTCAAGAATTCACTGCACACGTCTTGCAGGTTCCAAGGCTGATAACTGGTTCCTTCGTCAGGCACCACAGGTTCTTAACCTGCCTTTCCTTGATACTATCAAGCGCCCGGACAGAGACAATGCTATTGACCTCTACATCGGTGCTGATTACATGGATGTTCTTGCTGATGGAAAGTGGGAACACATTTTCAAGGAGAAGCCACCTGTATTTACAGAGGCTGAAAAGAGAGCATGGCTTGATAAGAACACTGATGTTGCTCTTGGATCAGATGCTTTCTTCCCATTCGGTGACAACATCGAGAGAGCATATAAGAGCGGCGTAAAATATGTTGCTCAGCCTGGCGGATCTGTTCGTGATGACAATGTTATCGAAGCAGCAAACAGCCATGACATGGTAATGGCCTTTACAGGTCTTCGTTTATTCCATCATTGATAAACTCATTCTTTATAATATTAAAACAGGCTTCTGCTAAAAAAAGCAGAAGCCTGTTTGTTTAGTACATATCAAAATGTTACATTAAGTTCTCATCATAGATAGCACGCTGGCCGCCGACATATTTAGGACGGTGGCGTGCACAGATGATGGGTGCTTCACCTATTTTTCTGAGCGATATTCTCATAGGAACTACAACGCTATGCATGTGCATTCCAATCATGGTTCCACCGATATCGATTCCGGCATCGGCTTTCCCACATATTGATTCAACAAGAACAGGATCCTCAAATCTCTGGTAGCTGACTGTTGCCATGGCGCCACCTGCGTGATTTGGCTGAGGGATAGCATTAACCTGTTCAAATCCGTATTTTTCCATGGCGGCTCTTTCCATTACAAGAGCTCTGTTTAAGTGTTCACAGCACTGCACAGCTGCAAATATGCCATTTTCTTTTAAAACAGGCATAATGCCATCGTACACTGCATTTGCTGAGTCCAGATTTGTGGCTGTTCCTATCTGGTCACCAAGAATCTCACTTGAGGAACATCCTATCACAAAGACATCGCCTGCTTTAAGGCGTGCTTTTTCAAGTATCTCGGTTACGGCCTGACGGCTTTGTGCAGTAATATCTTCAAAATTCATGTTTTTTACCCCTGTCATACTTATATTTGATCCTAATAATTTTCACACAATCATATGCGAATTGCAATTGTAACTAAATGATAAAAAAAATCTGAAATAACGTTATAAATACACTTTGTTTACATTAGCTGTGTTACAATTTATATATATGCCAATTGGGATTATTGGCTCTTTTTGGTATGATGCGGGGTGCTTTATGAGTTCATTTGAACAGGGAAAGTTAGATGAATATGGCCATATGGATAATCTGACAGGGCTCCATAATCTTACGGGTGTATTGGATCACCTTCAAGGAAATGGAGAGTATTCTGCATCAGGTATTACTGTGGTTATTTATCTCAATATAATGAATTTCAAGGCTTTTAACCAAAGATATGGTTTTCTGGGAGGAAATGAGTTCCTCGAAGGAATAGCTACAGAGATAGAGAGAATCTTTGATCAGTCGCTTATTGCAAGGACAGGAGATCAGTTCATCATTCTTTCCAAAAAGCTTCAGGAAGATGAAATAATAGAAAAGCTTGATCAATTAAGAAATGCTGCGCGCAAATATGAAAGAAACCTGAATATGCGTATTAAAGCAGGCATTTATAAGGTGCGTGGCGATGAAGCATACCCTGTTTTGTTCATAGACAGGGCAAAGATTGCTTGTGATGACATTATAAGAGTTTATGACAAGGATAATAATTTCTATTCTGACGAGCTAAATAAAAAGAATGAACTAAGGCAGTATGTAATTGATAATTTTGAGAGTGCATTCAAAAAGAGATATTTTACTGTATATTACCAAAAAGAAGTCAGGGCACTTACGGGAAAGGTTTGCGGATATGAAGCGCTTGCAAGGTGGATGGATCCTGTGCATGGCATGATATCGCCTGCTATTTTTGTGGAAGTGCTTGAAAGCGTGCATTTGGTACATAAGCTTGATATATACATCATTGATATGGTGTGCGCAGACCTAAGGGATGATATAAACAGTGGTTTTTGTGTGGAGCCGGTTTCAGTTAACCTTTCAAGACTTGATTTTGAACTGTGCGACATAATGGCAGAAATTGATAAGTGCAGAGAAAAGTATGGGATTCCCAAAAAGCTTCTTAACATAGAAGTTACGGAAAGTGCAATAGCCAGCGGTTCAACTTTTCTTGGAGGCGAAATAAAGAAATTCAGAGATGCCGGATATCAGGTTTGGATGGATGATTTTGGGGCAGGATATTCATCATTCGGCAACCTTAAATCCTATGATTTTGATATGCTCAAAATAGACATGAGCTTTATAAGGGAATTTGAGACAAATAAAAAATCAAGAGTTATTCTTGCAACGATTGTAAACATGGCAAAAGAGCTTGGGATTCACACCCTTGCCGAAGGTGTGGAGACTCAGGAACAGTATGAGTTCTTAAGGCGAATAGGTTGTGAAAAGATTCAGGGATATTTTTTTGGAAAACCTAAAGCTGCGGCAGATTTTGACAGGCCAAAGGAGAGCACTTTGGAGATCTGTGAAGATGTTGATTATCATGAGTACTATGACGATATAGGCGGAATAAATTTCCTTGGGAGTACACCACTTCGTCCCAAAACTATGCAGGTTATTAATAACCTTCCTATTGGATTATATGAAATTATTGATGAAAAGCCGATTATTATTTATGCCAACGATGCTTATAGGAATTTTTTGAGCAGCCTTGGCATATCAAGTGTGAATGAGGCAAATAAAAGGAATCAGAGTGTTGATCTCACCGAGACAAAAAGACTTTTGGAAATATCAAAAAAGGCCGAGATGTCAAGTGATAAGAGAGCTGAAATGGACATGGTTGTTAACGGGAGCGTGATTAATACTAAAATCAGGTTCATTTCGAGGCATGGATGTAAGGCTGCTTTTGCAATAGTCTCAAGAAATATCACAATGCACGGCGAAGCCAAGAAATCTGACAATATTCAGGTTGCGATGGCACATGTATTTAATCAGTACTTTAGAGTGGATCTTTATGATGAAGATGGAACAGTTGAGAATATATTCCTGAATTCAGATCAGCTTGCAGTTGCAGATATAGAGCCAAATGCTGTAAAAGCAGTTCAGATGTATTCAAATATGTATCTGTATGAACAGGATAGAGAGAGATTTAGAAAGTTTTATGACATAACAACTGTTCTTGAAAGAGTAAAGAAGGTTGACAGAGATTATCTTGTGGATTATTACCATTCTGCAATTCCCGGTGATAATGGAAGAATGCAGATGTACATGATACTTCCTTTCTACTATAATGATAGGTGGAAGTATATATCCTGTTGCAGATATGCTGATGATGTCAGCGATGACAGGATATATAACTAAATACACCAATCGAAAGTGGATAGGTATGCTTAGATTTTGCTTTGGGGCATCCGGTTCGGGGAAAAGTACCGGATTATATAACGAGGTAATAAAAAGAAGTATCAAGGAACCGGGGAAATCTTTTTATATAATAGTTCCTGATCAGTTTACGATGCAGACACAGAAGGATGTAGTAAAAATGCATCCTTCTCACGCTATAATGAATATAGATGTACTGAGCTTTGGAAGGCTTTCACACAGGATATTTGAAGAGCTTTCCATAAGCTCTTTTTCTGTGCTTGATGATCTGGGAAAAAGCCTTGTTTTACGGCGCGTCGCAGATATTCTTGGAGCGAAACTCCCGATTATAGGAAAAAACATGCATAAGCCCGGTTATATTGATGAGGTAAAATCAACTATCTCTGAGTTTATGCAATATGGCATTTCAGATGAAGCTCTTTCTCTTCTTGAGGAAAAGAGCTCTTCTAAAGGTGCACTTAATTCCAAAATCAAGGATTTGAGGCTTCTCTACAGTGAGTTTTTGAAATACATCGATGGTAAGTATATTACTGCCGAGGAGACTCTTGACGTTTTGTGCAGAGCGATTCCAAAATCCGGACTTATGAAGAATAGCGTTATAGTCTTTGATGGTTTTACCGGATTTACGCCAATACAGTACAGGGTTATCAAAACACTTATGGATGTGGCAAGCGAAGTTGTGGTTTCTCTTACAATCAGTCCTCTTAGTGACCCTTATGAAGGAACTTTTGAGGAGCAGGAGCTCTTTATGCTCTCAAAAAAGACAGTACTTGACCTTGAAAAACTTGAATACCCGGGGAATATGAGTTTTGATGCATGGAGAAATGTTAGAAACCAGGAAATGTCTGTAGGTGAAAATGGGGATATTTTCATAAAGGAAAGCCCCGTGAAGAGACTTGAGAATAACAAACCACTGGCGTTTTTGGAGCAGAATCTCTTTAGATATAACAAGCTAAAATATGAAGAAGAGCAGGATGTTATATCAATTTATCAGGCAAGTACGCCTTTTGAGGAGGTTAGACAGACTCTGATAAAAATCTCAGACCTCATAAGAGAGAATGGCTATGCTTACAGAGATATGGCACTTGTCTGCGGCGGTCTTGATAATTATAGTGATATTCTCGAGACCGAAGCGGAAAAGTTTAATATCCCAATTTACATCGATAAGAATAGCAGCTTGCTTTTGAATCCTTTTATTGAATATATAACCAGTGCTATAAATATTGTTATTTCAGGGTACAGGTATGAGGATGTATTCCACTATATGAGGAGTGGAATGACATCTTTTTCTGCTGAAGATACAGATCTTTTGGAAAATTATGTCAGAGCACTTGGAATCAAGGGAAGAAAACAGTGGGAAGACAGGTTCCTTAGGCATATGCCCAAGAAATTCAAGTCTTCCTCCAAGGACAAAGACTCGGAGAAAGAGCTTCTCTTACTTGAAAAGCTCGAAGGAATGCGTGAGCAGATAAGTCTTTGCCTTAAACCTTTGTTTGAGAATAAGAAAGGTAAAGTATCCGATATAACCAGGGCTCTTATACAAGTAATAGAAACTGAAAATTGCAAGGAAAAACTCGATAACTATAAGGAAAAGTTCAGATCACTTGGCAATGAAAAGAAAGCAAGAGAATATGAGCAGATCTACGACAAGATACTAAATCTTCTAAAGCAGATCGATGAGCTTCTTGGCGATGATGAAATTGATATCTCTGAATATAGGGACATCTTAAGTGCCGGATTTTCTGAGATTGAAGTTGGCACCATCCCTCAGGATGTCGACAGAATAATTGTTGGAGATATCGAAAGAACAAGGCTTAGAGAGGTTAAGGTTCTCTTTTTACTTGGAGTTAATGACGGATATATACCGTCAGGAGCAGGTACAGGAGGAATTCTCTCGGACATCGACAGGCAATATCTGCTTGAACTTGATACAGGTGTAGAACTTGCACCGACTCCAAGGCAGCAGATGTATATACAGAGGCTTTATCTGTACATGAACCTCACCAAACCGACAGACAGGCTCTTTTTATCATATGCGGAGCTTGGTGCTGACGGAAAGTCACTTCGTCCCGCATACCTGGTGCCAAAACTTCTTCAGATGTTCCCAAGCATGACTGTGGAAAAGCCTGAGGATGGAAGCTTTGAGGATCAGCTTGTGACCGCGGATGACAGTTTGGACAAGATTTCTGAAATGTTGAGAAAGTATGCACTCGGAATTCTTGAAGACAGAGAGAAAGAAAACTTTATAACTCTTTATAAGACGCTGGGGCAGATAGATGTGGAAAACAGCAGGATTCTTAACAGGATTACAGAGGCTGCCTTCAAACACTATGAAGATAAGCCGCTTTCAAGAATGATTGCTTTGTCTTTATATGGAGCCAATCTTGAAAATTCCGTGAGTCGACTTGAACAGTTTGCAAGTTGTTGCTATGCACATTTTCTTAAGTATGGACTTAGGCTTGAAGAGAGAAAAGAATATGAATTTAATGCGGCAGATCTTGGAAATGTATTCCATGAAGTGTTGGAAAAATACACCCATGAGATCATGAAAGGTCAAAAGAAATGGCAGGACATCACAAAAGAAGAGTCTGATGAATTATTAAATCGTATTTTAACAGAATGTATCACCGGTTATGGTGAAACAATACTTATGAGCAGTGCCCGTAATCAGTACATGACAGAACGCATAAAGAGGATTCTTACAAGAACTGTGGACACTTTGAAATATCAGATTTCTAAAGGGCACTTTGAGCCTGCATATGTAGAGATGGATTTTAGAGATGCCGGTAATATTGATGAGATAAATGTAACTCTCTCTGAGGATGAAAAAAATAATATCCTTACCAGCATGAAATTGCATGGACGTATTGACCGAATCGATTTATGTGAGGACTCTGACCATGTGTATGTGAAGGTTATAGATTTTAAATCAAGTGGACACAAGTTTAATGTGGCAGCGCTTTACTACGGGCTTCAGCTTCAGCTTGTGATGTATATGAATGTTGCAACCGCAGCGGTTAAGAAAAAACACGGTGGAAAAGATACAGTTCCGGCAGCAGTGCTGTATTATCACGTTGACGATCCATTGGCAGATGGAAAAGAAGATTTACAACCGGATGATATCAATAATGCCATAAAAGATAAGCTTAGAACGACTGGGCTGGTCAATGAAAATATGGATGTCATAAATCTTTTAGATGAAGGGTTAAACGGTAAGTCTGATGTCATTCCTGTTGAGCTTAAAAAGGATGGATCAGTGTCAGCAAGGTCAACAACTGTGACACTCAATGACTATGAAGCTATTTCAAAATTTGTGGATTCCAAGATAAAAGAGTTTGGAAACAGGATACTTCAGGGTGAGATTAAGGTTAATCCTTATGAAATGGGTGACAGGACTTCATGTACTTATTGCTCTTACAGGTCTATTTGTGGATATGATGAGAAAATATCAGGCTATTCGATGAGAGAACTTGATATAAAAAGTGATGAGGCTATGGAACTCATAAGAAATCAGAATAATTAAATGTTGATTTAATATTTGAAATTAGAAGGTTGGATAAATGGGAGTCACATTTACAGAAGAACAGCAGGCCGTTATAGAAGCTAGAAAATCTAATATTTTGGTCTCGGCTGCAGCAGGTTCAGGAAAAACTGCCGTACTGGTAGAGAGAATCATACAGATGATCAGCAGCGATGTTGATATAGATCATCTTTTGGTTGTTACTTTTACTAAGGCTGCGGCTTCACAAATGAAAGAAAAAATAACACTGGCTATTCAAAAGAAACTGGAAGAAGAGCCGGATAATAAACATCTCCAAAAACAGGAGACGCTTATTCATAATGCCCAGATAACAACCATTGATTCTTTTTGTCAGTATGTTATCAGAAACAATTTTAATCATATAGGTCTTGATCCTTCTTTCAGAGTAGGAGACGAAGGAGAACTAAAGCTCCTTATGGAAGATGTCATGCAGACGCTTTTAGAGGAAGAATATACTCTGGCAAAGGAAGGGCAGAACGAAGATTTTGTTTACTGTATGAATTATTTCGGGACAGGAAGCAATGACAAAAAAGTTGAAGAATATATCTACCAACTCTATCGATTTTCTGAGAGTATGCCATGGCCTGAGGACTGGCTTGATGAAAGAGCAGGAGATTATTCGATTGAAGGGGAAAACTTTGAAGAGCTTCCATGGGTCAGGGATTGTGTTTTATATATTAAAAGCTCATTAAAGGAGTCAGCAGACAAACTCCTGACAGCTATAAAAATCTGTGAGGAGGCAGATGGACCATATATGTATGGTGATCTGCTGGAACAGGAAAAAGACAGTATTTATGCGGCTTTTCAGTATGATACCTACAATGAGCTGTTTGACAGGGTTCGCGGGATTTCTTTTGGCAGACTTCCAGGGAAAAAGGACGATTCCGTGTCTCCTGATAAAAAAGAGTATGTTCAGAAATTAAGAAACGGTGTTAAGGATGAGATAAAGAAACTGACAGAGAATTATCTGGCTCTTACTGCAGATGTAATAGTTGAGCAGATGAAGCTCTGTGACAGAGCAGTCAGAGAACTGTGCAGGCTGACGAAAGAGTTTAAAAAGCGCTTTGATGACATAAAGAGAGAAAAGCAGCTTATCGACTTTTCTGATATGGAGCATTTTGCGCTGCAGATTTTAGTTGACCATCCGGGGGATACGCCATCTGCTGTAGCACTTGAATACAGAGATTTTTACAGAGAAGTTCTGATTGATGAGTATCAGGATTCGAATAATGTTCAAGAGCTCATATTGAAATCCATTTCAGGTGATGATGTTGCAAAATCAGAGCGCTTTATGGTTGGTGATGTAAAGCAGAGTATTTACAAGTTCAGACTTGCCAGACCTGAGATCTTTATGGAGAAGCTTGGAACCTATTCTAAAGATCCTTCTTCAATTGAGCGAAGGATTGACCTTCACAAAAACTTTAGAAGCAGAAAAGAAGTTCTTGAGATCACAAACTATATCTTTAAAAAGATAATGGGAAATGATCTTGGAGGAGTAGAATATGACAAGGACGCTGAACTTGTGACCGGCGCGGAGTATGACTTGCCATCTTTTGATATGTCTCCGGAACTTATCATGATAGATCTGGAGCCCACAGCAGATGCCACCAACCCTGAAGTTGATATAGAATCATATGATCCTAAGGAAAAAGAGGCCCTTGCTATTTCAATCCGCATCAAAGAGCTTATGAAAGCTGATCCCAGTCTAAAGTTTAAGGATATAGTTATTCTTTTAAGAAGTAATGCCGGTTGGGATGATGTGTTTAAGAATATACTGGAAGAACAGGGGATACCTGCTTATATCGAATCTAAAAGCGGGTATTTTGAGACCGGTGAAATCAGTACCATGCTGAATGTTCTGACTATAATCGATAATCCACTTCAGGATATTCCACTTGTAGGTGTGATGCACTCTCCTATAGGAGGTTTTACTGATGAAGAACTTTCGGAGTATAGAATAGCTATTGATGCAGATGAAAACAGCTCTTTTGATGACTCTTTTTATCATGGACTTATTGGACTTGTAAATAAGGACAGGGAAAAATATAAAAAGCTCTCAGGATTTACGGATTTTCTGCAGGAACTAAGAGAGATGTCCGTATACACGCCTGTTCATGAGCTCCTTCAATACATCATAAGAAAGACAGGTTATGAGACTTATGTGGCAGCGCTCCCTTCAGGAAGCCAGAGAAAGGCTAATCTTGATCAGCTTCTTTCAAGGGCGCTGAGCTTTGAAAAGTCAAGCTTTAAAGGACTTTTCCACTTTATCAGATATATTGAGCACCTCAAAATTGCTATGGTGGATTATGGTGAGGCCGGAATCATTGATGAAAATGCGGATGTAGTTAGAATCATGAGTATCCACAAAAGTAAGGGACTGGAATTTCCCGTGGTTTTTGTTGCGGGGCTATCCAAAAAGTTTAATAAGATGGATACAAAGGGTGACCTGATTGCGGATATAGATCTTGGAATAGGCGTTAAGTGCATAAATACTGAACTCAGAGTGCGATATGATACTCTAAAACGTGTAGTTATCGCAGACAAGATGGAAAAAGACAGCCTGGGAGAAGAACTTAGAGTATTGTATGTAGCGCTTACAAGAGCCAAGGAAAAACTTATTATGACGGCTACTGCCAAGAGCCTGCATGACAAGATAGAGGCTGTGATAAGAAATGCACCTGTAATAGCAGGTAACGTTCTTTTGCCGTATTCCATGAGAACTTCTGCTGATAGTTATATTGATCTCATATTGCCATCTGCCATCCGACACCCCGGTGTTGAAAAATTGCTGGATAAAATGGGGATTGCAAAAGAAAATCTGATTCCATTTGTGGATAAGGATGCTGCGGATATTGCCTTTGAGTTTAAAAGCATGAATGATACGGAGCTTTCAGAAGCCCTGGGAAAAGAAAACTTAAAAGGGGTTATGAGGCTTGAAAATTTAAAGGGTGATATTGAAGCTTGCTTTGATGAGCAGTTATCTGAGAAACTAAAAAACAAGTTTAATGCCAAATATGCTCATGAAGATTTAAGAGGTCTTTTCACAAAAACCACAGTAACAGAATTAAAGAGTAAAAAGCTTCATGAGGAAGGCGAGGTGTTCACAAAAGAGATAAGTTATGAAGATCACGAAGAAAAGCCTGAAATTAAAGGTTCTTCAGACGTGCTTTCAGGTGCAGAACGAGGCACTGCATACCATAGAGTAATGGAGCTTTTAGATGAGCCTATCTATGGGGATGAAGGTCTTTTTGCCAAAACTAAGGATGAGATTGCGGATGAGGTAAAAGAATGGCTATTGCAAAAAGAAAAGCTGTCAGTGATTCCAACTGAGTATTTAAAGACGATCAAGCCCGGCGATATTGCCGCTTTTCTAAAGACGGATATTGGAAAGAGAATGGGAGGTGCTTTCAGAAATGGCAATCTTATGAGAGAAAAGCCATTTATGATGGGAATTCCTTCAAAAGAGCTTGATGCAAAGTTCCCGGATGGGGAAATGGTGCTTATTCAGGGAATCATTGATGCTTTCTTTATCGAAGATGGTGAGATAGTGCTGCTTGATTATAAGACTGATCACGTCAAGAGTGATACTGAGCTTGTTTCAAGATATAAAGTGCAGCTTGATTATTATAAAAGAGCTATTGAGGCATCGACTAATTTGAAGGTAAAAGAAGTATTTATTTATTCTTTTGCTATGGGAAAAGAAATCAGGCTTTGATAAAGGCAGGATGCTATTGACAAAACGACGCATGAAGCGTTAAATATGAATTGCAAAACAAAATACTACCGCTAGGGGAGCTTTGCTGAGATTGAACGGAGATTCCGTCGGACCCTTATTACCTGAACCGGATAATACCGGCGTAGGAAAGCATTAGATATTTATTATTGTCTACATTTGCATTGGATAATGATAAATCCTCCTCTTGATACGGTATTGTCAAAGGGAGGATTTTTTTATGGAATTATTTTTACAGGACGTCAGTGGTGAAGGAGTATACAGTTTCACAACTGGTGGGTATATTTTGTTCGTTGGGTTAATGGTTGCTGCACTTTTGGTTGTCAGCTATTTCGTGAATAAAGACGGAAAGGGCAGGATGAGCATCAGACAGCTCACAACATCAGCTCTTTGCATCGCGCTGGCGTTTGTCTTGTCAAATGTTAAAATTTTTAAAGCGCCAATGGGCGGATCTGTAACAGCATTCAGCATGTTCTTTATTACTTACATCGGTTATATGTATGGTCCTAGAGTAAGTCTTGCGGCAGCTTTTTCATATGGTCTTCTGCAGATGGTGATTGATCCTTATATTGTAAGCGTTCCACAGCTTGTCTGTGATTATGTACTTGCTTTTACAGCACTTGGTATTGCAGGATTTTTCCACAATAGCAAATACGGAATGTTCAAAGGATATATAGCAGGTGTTCTTGGAAGATATCTGTTTGCTGTTTTATCAGGAATTGTATTTTTTGCAGATTATGCACCTGAAGGAATGTCACCTGTAGTTTATTCACTTCTTTACAATGCTTCATATTTAAGTATTGAAGCAATCCTTACAATGATTATTCTCATGGTTCCTGTAGTAAGGACAGGACTTAACCGCCTCAAATGCGAAGCAAATGATATCGGAGTCAGAAGAGAAGCTACTCTATAATATAAGAAATATATCGTTGATAATCGTCGCTGCCTAAGGTAGCGGCGATTTTTATTCCATCTTCAAGGTATTCTGAAGATTTTACTACTCCTTTTCCGGTTAAAAGACTAAGTAGTCCGCCTTCAGAATAGGGTATAAGCATCTCACATTCATTTTCAGCTTCACCTAGTTTTTTCTCTACTAATTCTATAAGTGTATTCAGGCTGTCGTCAGCCTTGGCGGATATATATATCCTGTCATCCATAGCCTTTGGAACATTCATTACAAGCTGCCCGGCCATTTCCTGCTCATTCTGAACAACATCTGACTTGTTAAATACGTAGATTACCGGAATGTCTCCTGCGCCAATCTCTGCTAAAGTGTCCTTGGTCACATCCATATGATATCGATATTCGGGGTCTGAAAAGTCTATCACCTGAAGCAAAAGGTCAGCATATTTAGCTTCTTCAAGGGTTGATCTGAAAGCTTTAACAAGGGCGTGGGGCAGCTCGCTGATAAAACCTACGGTATCAGATAAAAGAAAAGGTCTGTGTCCCGGAGCGGAAATCTTTCTTACTGAGGTGTCAAGGGTGGCGAAGAGCATGTCTTTTTCAAGGACCTGTTTCTCATCAAAGGATTCACCGCCGTACATTCTAAGGAGATTGTTCATGATAGTGGATTTGCCGGCATTGGTATAGCCCACAAGGGAAATCCTTGGAAGACCTGATTTAAGACGCCTACCGCGCTGGGTATCGCGCTCTTTTTCAATGGCACTTAAGTCTCTTCTAAGCTCTGCCATTCTGTGCTCAATGCGTCTTCTGTCAAGCTCAAGCTGCTTTTCTCCTGACCCTTTATTGGAGAGCCTTCCGCTTCCGCCGCCCTGCCTTGAAAGAGAAGTTCTCATATGGGCAAGTCTTGGTAACATATACTGAAGCTGGGCATATTCTACCTGTTGTCTTGCCTCTTTTGTTCTGGCTCTTTTGGCAAAAATCTGCAGAATGAGGCCGGTTCTGTCAATAACTTCTGTATCCAGAGCCTTTTCGAGGTTTCTTATCTGCATGGGTGAGAGAGTATCATTAAATATAATGATGTCAGCGTCAAAAATATCTAAAGAACTGAGTATTTCTTCGACTTTTCCACTGCCTATATAAGTGCTTCTGTCCGGATTTGGAAGTGACTGTGTCACTGTGCAGGCAACCTCTATATCCAGGGCCTTTGTCAGATCTTTTAACTCATTCATTGACCGACAGAAGTCTGAATCGCTTTCTTTCTGATTCAGACCTACCAAAATAGCGCGCACTGATTCTTTTTCAGTATTTGATTCATAAAATGCTGGTTTCATATTCTATTCCCTTACTATATTCACGGATTTATCCGAAATTTTTCTTGCATAAACATAAAAAAAGTAATTTAATTTATTTATATATGCTATCACAAATTGGAGGAGAATTATGGAAAATTTAAAGATTCCGAGTGGCTATGTATCTGCGCTTGATTTACATGATACACAGGTTGCCATCAAGACAGTTAAAGATTTCTTTCAGGGGATGCTTTCCACCAGGCTCAATCTTCAGAGAGTTACAGCCCCTTTATTTGTTACACCTGAGTCAGGTCTTAATGACAATCTTAATGGTGTAGAGAGGCCTGTTTCTTTTGATATCCTTCATCAGGACGGTCGCAATGCTGAGATAGTACATTCTCTTGCTAAATGGAAAAGATATGCGCTTAAGAAGTACGGCTTTAATGTGGGCGAGGGCTTATATACTGATATGAACGCCGTAAGACGTGATGAGATTCCTGATAATATTCACTCCATTTTTGTAGATCAGTGGGATTGGGAAAAAGTTATTACTAAAGAGGATAGAAACGAAGAATTCCTCAAGGAAACAGTAAGAAACGTATATAAGGTGCTCCGCAAGACTGAGAAGTTTATGTCAATTCAGTATGACTATATTGAAGAGATACTTCCTGAGGAAATTTTCTTTATCACTACTCAGGAACTCGAGGAGATGTTCCCTGAATATACCCCAAAGGAACGTGAGTACTACATTGCCAAGGCTAAAGGCGCTGTATGCATCATGAAGATTGGTGATCTTTTACCTTCAGGCGATAGACACGACGGAAGAGCTCCTGACTATGATGACTGGGAACTCAATGCTGATATTATCGTATATTATCCGGTTCTTGATATTGCACTTGAACTATCAAGCATGGGTATCCGCGTAGATGAAAACTCTCTTAAGTCACAGCTTAAGAAAGCAGGCTGCGAGGAGAGAGCTAAGCTTCCATTCCAGAAGGCAATTCTGGATAAAGAGCTTCCATATACTATCGGCGGTGGAATTGGACAGTCCAGAATCTGCATGTTTTTCTTAAGAAAGGCACATATCGGAGAAGTTCAGTGTTCAATTTGGCCAGAAGATATGGTAAAAGAGGCAGTTTCTAACGGAATTCAGATTCTTTAAACGGATTATTCGCAATTTCTTCACAGAATAGTCACACTTTAACGTTATACTTTTAAAGTCTCATAAAGAAAGGGGTGACTATTTATGTTAAGACAGATGATTAGAAAGAACATAAGCTTACAGCCTTCACAGGTTAAGAACTTCGTGGAAACAGCTTCGAAGTGCAACTTTGACGTGGATATATATTACAACAGATATGTAGTAGATGCTAAATCAATTTTAGGTGTTCTTGGCCTTGATTTTACTCAGAATCTTACTGTAGAGTTCAGCGGACATAACGCAGAATTTGAACAGTATCTTGATAGTCTTGCAGTAGCAGGCTGATAAAACGTGTTCATTGTAGATTAAAAGGGCTTCATGGTATAAAATATCATGGAGCTTTTTATTTTTCTAAGAAAAGCCTGATTTAAATAAGTATAGGTTTTTTGTTTTTCTGGAAAAAAAGAACCTATAGATTCCGGAGAGTATATGAGGATAGAGATATCTGTACGCGCACTTGTTGAGTTCATACTTCGAAACGGCGACATAGATAACAGAATACACCAGGCTCCAGCAGATGCCATGCAGGAAGGCAGCCGAATACACAGAATGATACAAAAGAGCATGGGACCGGATTATCACGCAGAAGTGCCTCTTGAGTATGTCTATGAGGCAAATGGATATGAGCTCGTAATATCCGGTAGAGCGGATGGCGTTTTAGATAAATTTTTTGGGAAGCCCGGAGCATATGATGCTCAGGAGTCATTTATCGAAAAGAGTGTAGCAATGCCCCTGATAGATGAGATTAAGGGCACCTACAGAGATCTAAACCACTTAAAAGAACCTGTTTTAGTACATTTGTCTCAGGCTAAATGCTATGCTGCCATTTATTCAAGGCAGATAAAGTGCCCCGAGATCAAGGTCAGAATGAGTTATTGCAACATAGACTCAGAGGAAATGAAGTATTTTGACTATAAGTTTTCTTATAAAGAGATAACAGGGTGGTTTGACGATATTGTAAGCAGCTACTTAAAGTGGTCTGATTTTGAATATAACTGGAGTATAGAAAGAACCGCTTCTCTTAAGAAGGTTGCTTTTCCCTTTACTTACAGAGATGGGCAAAAAGACCTGGCTGCAGGTGTTTACAGAACTATCATACATGGGAAAAAGCTGTTTTTGGAAGCTCCAACCGGCACAGGAAAGACTATAACCACTGTATTTCCTGCGGTTAAGGCTATGGGTGAGGGGAAAACCAGTAAGATCTTTTACCTGACAGCAAAGTCTATAACAAGGACGGTTCCGGAAGAGGCATTTAATACCCTGAGAAAAACACAGAATATGAGTCTTAAGACGGTTACAATAACTGCCAGGGATAAGATATGCTTTTTGGAAGACGCCGAGAGAAACTGCAATCCGGTTGTATGTCCATATGCAAAAGGGCATTATGACAGAATAAACGATGCCATATTTGACTGCCTGACTCACGAGGATTCTTTTAACAGGGAAGTTATCATTGAATATGCCAAAAAACATGAGGTTTGTCCTTTTGAGATGTCTCTGGACATGAGTCTTTGGGCAGATGCAGTAATATGCGATTATAATTACGTTTTTGATCCTTTTGTTTATCTTCGCAGATTCTTTGCTGACGGTGTAAAGGGTGACTATATTTTTCTTGTTGATGAAACACATAACCTTCTGGATAGGGGAAGGGACATGTATAGCGCGGTTCTTAGAAAAGAAAACTTTCTGGAGCTTAAAAATACAATAAAAGAATATCATCCAAGCATTGCGGGACATTTGGATAAATGCAACAAGGTAATGCTGGATATGAAGAGAGAATGTGATGGGTGTACAAAGCTTACTTCAATAGAAAAGCTGGTTAATCCACTAAACAGGCTGGCGGGAATAATATCCGAGTATTTGGAAAATCATTCTGAAGGTCCATGTAGAGAGGATATACTGGAATTTTACTTTGATATATCGCGGTTTTTGACAATTTATGACAGGGTGGATGATCACTATGTTATGTATAGTGAGTTTTCTGAAGATGGAAGCTTTTTAGTAAGACTTTTCTGCGCTGATCCGTCAAGAAATCTATCGGAATGTATGGAGAGAGGCAGATCAGCAATACTTTTTTCTGCAACTCTTTTACCTATTCAGTATTACAAGAAGCTTCTCGGTGGAACGGATGAAGATTTTGAAATGTATGCTAAATCTGTTTTTGATCCGAACAGACTAGGGCTTTTTATCGGGAGTGATGTTACCAGCAGGTATTCGCAAAGAAGTGATTCACAATACATGAATATTGCAGGTTATATCCACAATATTGTCAGTGCAAGGAGTGGAAATTACCTGATTTTCTTTCCATCGCATCAGTTTTTGGATGATGTTCTTGCCTGTTATGTGGATAACTTTTTGGATGAGGATACAACAGAAGTACTTGTTCAAAAGAGCTTTATGAGCGAGGACGCCAGAGAGATGTTTCTGGACAGGTTCTCAGCAGGGAATAATCTTGATCTTTCAAAAGTTATCCACATGGATATCGATATTGTTGAGGATAAAAATATACTGGGATTTTGCGTGATGGGTGGTATATTCAGTGAGGGCATTGATCTTAAGTATGACAGCCTTATTGGCGTAATTGTGGTTGGAACAGGCATACCTCTTGTGTGTAACGAAAGAGAGATATTAAGGGGCTATTTTGATGATAAGGGGCTTGATGGTTTTGACTATGCTTATAGATTTCCGGGGATGAACAAGGTCCTTCAGGCTTCAGGAAGAGTGATCAGAACTGAAGAAGATACGGGCGTTGCGGCACTTTTGGATGATAGGTTTATGCAGGGGAGCTACAGATCTCTTTTCCCAAGAGAGTGGAAAAATTATAAAACTGTAACGACCGGAACAGTCAAAAACGCGGTATCTCGCTTCTGGACAGGACTTAGCGGCAATTAGTATTCTGATTTTTGGAGAAAACAATATAAAGAAAGCACGATAGTTTACATAAAATATAAATATGAAAATTTATGTAATCCAAAGTACCGTATAAATTGTATCAATTGAATGTTCAATTTAACGCTTCGATAGAAAACTGATACAGAAGATACCGATAAATGACATGTGTATCATGTGGATAACTCTGTGGAAACTGGGGATTAGTCGAAAAATAGATATAAAAAAGCCGCTAAAATAGGCATTTTGAATAGTGTGTAAAATGCACATGGGATTGTGTGTAAAAATGCTCTTATGACCGTTAAGGTCAACGACTATATGTAAACCATGATGCACATTTGACATACGTGTCATGTTGCTAGCAAACTTACGATGTTGTATACTGACTCTAGTTTTTTTATGGTTCTTATGCTGGCTTGAGGTAGCACGATGAATATTAAAAATTTTGATTCCGAAATACAGGCTTTATATGATGAAGTACTTACTACCAGAACGAGTATGTCCAGTAGTTATATTAGTGCCTGTAACAGATTTATCAGAAAAGCCAAAGAAGCAGATGATCAAAATCTTTTGGGCTATGCCTATTATTATCTGGCAGATTCATATTATCTTTTAACAACAGATTACAGAAAGTTTAATCATAATCTGTTGAAAGCAATTGAAATATTGCAGACATGTGGTGAAAATGAGTATTTGGCAAGATGCTATAATCTTTTGGGCATAGATGCGCTAAATCATGGAAACTACGAGCTGGCTCTTGATTTCTTTTTATCAGGAAAAAGACAATGTGAAGATCTTGATAGCAATGTCACAGGCTTTATAGATTTTAATATAGGTCAGATTTATTATACGGCCGGAGATCCGAAGCAGGCTTTGACATATATTCGTTCGGCCTACAAACAGATCAGAAAAAATAAAAAAGATAGTTTATATTACAGAAATGTTTTGTTCTGTTACTGTTTTGAAGCAGATTGTTACATGGAACTGGAAAAGCCGGATTCTGTGAAAAAGTGTCTCCTTGGAATAGATAAGCTGGAAGAAAAGAATAAAGACAGCAAGGAATTTACAAATGGTATCACTGCCACGGACATAAGAACCAGAGGTTATCATTACCTTGGTGATATGGTGAAATTCCAGAGATATGCTTTAATGCTTCTAAAAATAATACAAAACAATAAGCATCCGCTTGATAATATTGAAGACATATTTATCATGTGTCGTTTCTTTATTAAGATTGGCTGGATTGACGAAGCTGTTCGTATAGTTGATAATACTGAAAGGTCCCTTGCAGATTTTAATATTGCACATCTGAAAAAAGACTTTGCCAAGCTAAAATGTGAGTTATATGCTTGTCTTGGCAATAAAAAGAAAAAGAACGAAGCGCTGAATGAATTTTTTCAGGCATCTAATGATGAAGAAAAGGAAAGACTTGCCAACTATAAGTTTTTCACAGATATCAGAAACAGACTTCATGCTATTGAAAAAGAAAATGTTATTCTTCAGAAGCAGGCTTCAACAGATCCACTGACAGGTCTTGGAAACAGATATGGACTTAATAAGTTTGCGGATGCTGCATTTGAGAAAGCCTTTGAGCTTAAGAGATCGCTGGCGGTAGAGTTTCTTGACATAGATAATTTCAAGCAGTATAACGATACCTATGGTCATCAGGCAGGCGATGAGTGTCTTACTAAGGTAGCCTCCATAATAAACGAAATGGCCAGAGAAAATGAACTCATTCACGCCTTTAGATATGGCGGTGATGAATTTGTTATTATATATGAAAGCATGACTGATAAAGAAGTCATGGAATATGCTACAATGCTTAGACAGGCTGTGCTCAATCTTGGGCTATCCAGCCGCTATTCCGATAAGAAAATCGTGACAATCTCTCAGGGAATCAGGAACTCTGTTCCTCAGGAGACGACTAAGCTCTGGGACTATATGTACGCTGCGGACAATGCTCTTTATCAGGTAAAGGAGCATACCAAAGGCGAGATAATAATGCTTCATAAGGCAGTTATCTCACAGAAGTCACTGGATGATGCGACACACCTTTAAGTAAATTAGAGAACTTTTATAAGGAGATAATTATGAAAAAAGAACTTGCTAAGACCTATGATCCAAAGGGTATCGAAGCTCGTCTTTATTCAAAGTGGGAAGAAAAAAAGTATTTCCACGCAGAAGTAGATGAGACCAAAAAACCTTTTACTATTGTAATCCCACCGCCAAATATTACCGGTAAGCTTCACATGGGACATGCACTCGATAATACTATGCAGGATATCCTCATCAGATACAAGAGAATGCAGGGTTATAATGCACTTTGGCAGCCTGGAACAGACCATGCTTCTATTGCTACAGAGGTTAAGATCATCGATACTCTCAAAAAGGAAGGAATTGATAAGAGAGACCTTGGAAGAGAGAAATTCCTTGAGAGAGCATGGGAGTGGAAAAAAGAATACGGCGGAACAATCATTCAGCAGCTTAAAAAGCTTGGTTCATCATGTGATTGGGACAGAGAGCGTTTCACAATGGATGAAGGCTGTAATGAAGCTGTAACTGAGGTCTTTTGCAAGATGCACGAGAAAGGCTATATCTATAAAGGCAGCCGAATCGTTAACTGGTGTCCTGTTTGTAAGACTTCTATTTCTGATGCAGAAGTTGAGTACGAAGAGCAGGCAGGCCATTTATGGCACATTAAATATCCTGTAATTGATGAAAATGGCAAGGTTTCAGATACTGAGTTTATTGAGTTTGCTACAACACGTCCTGAAACTATGCTTGGTGATACAGCAGTTGCTATAAACCCTGATGACGACAGATACAAGAGTTTCAAGGGTAAGAAAGTTCTTTTACCTATAGTAAACAGAGAGCTTCCTATCGTTGAGGATTCTTATGTTGATATGGAATTTGGTACAGGTGTAGTTAAGATTACTCCTGGTCATGACCCTAACGACTTCGAGGTTGGAAAGCGTCACGGTCTTGAGGAGATAAACATCCTCAATGATGATGCAACTATCAATTCAAACGGTGGCAAATTTGCAGGAATGGACAGATATGCTGCAAGAGAGGCTATTGTAAAAGAACTTGATGAGATGGGACTTCTTGTTAAGATAGAGGACTATACTCACAACGTTGGAACTCATGATCGTTGCCATACTACTGTTGAGCCTATGATCAAGGCTCAGTGGTTTGTAAAGATGGATGAGCTCATCAAACCTGCAGTTAAAGCCGTAAAGGATGGAGAGATCAAGCTTATTCCTTCAAGAATGGATAAGACATATTTTAACTGGACAGACAATATCCGTGACTGGTGTATTTCAAGACAGCTTTGGTGGGGACACAGAATTCCTGCTTACTACTGTGATGACTGCGGTGAAGTAGTTGTTGCAAAGACAGCTCCTACAGTATGTCCTAAGTGTGGAAAAACACATTTTACACAGGATCCTGATACACTTGATACATGGTTCTCTTCAGCTCTTTGGCCATTTGAGACACTTGGCTGGCCTCATGAGACTAAGGAACTTAAGTACTTCTTCCCTACAGATGTGCTTGTAACAGGTTATGACATTATCTTCTTCTGGGTAATCAGAATGATCTTCTCAAGCTACGAGCATATGGGAACATATCCTTTCAAGACAGTTCTTTTCCACGGACTTGTAAGGGATTCTCAGGGTAGAAAGATGAGTAAGTCACTTGGAAATGGTATCGATCCTTTGGATATCATTGATAATTACGGTGCTGATGCTCTGAGACTTACACTTATCACAGGTAATGCTCCTGGTAATGATATGCGTTTCTACAATGAGAGAGTAGAAAATAGCCGTAATTTTGCCAATAAGGTTTGGAATGCTTCCAGATTTATCATGATGAATATGGGCGAAGACGCAAAGAGCGCTATCCATCAGCCGGCTCCTGAAGGTCTCGAGCCTGTAGATCACTGGATCCTTTCCAAGTTTAATAAGACTGTAAAAGAAGTAACAGATAACATGGATCATTTTGAACTTGGAATCGCAGTTCAGAAGGTTTATGACTTCATTTGGGATGAGTTCTGCGACTGGTACATTGAGATGGTTAAGCCTCGCCTTTACAATTCAGACAACAAACAGTCACATGAAGCAGCTCTTTGGACACTTCAGACAGTACTTATCGGAGCACTTAAGCTTCTGCACCCATATATGCCATTTATCACAGAGGAAATATTCTGCACAATGCAGGATGAAGAGGAATCAATCATGATTTCTGACTGGCCTGTATATAAAGATGAGTGGAATTTTGCTGATGACGAGAAGGCTATAGAGACGATTAAGGAAGCTGTTCGTGGAATCCGTAATGTAAGAACTCAGATGAATGTTGCTCCATCCCGCAGGGCTAAGGTATTTGTTGTAAGTGAGAGCAGTGAAGTTCTTGATATCTTTAAAACTGGTAAGCTTTTCTTTGAGTCTCTTGCATATGCCTCAGAGTCAGTATGCCAGAAAGATAAGACAGGAATTGCTGATGATGCTGTATCAGTAGTACTTGCTGATGCAACTGTATATATTCCTTTCTCAGACCTTGTAGATATTTCAGCTGAGATTGAAAGACTTACAAAAGAACAGAAAAAGCTTGAAGGAGAACTTAAGAGATCACAGAACATGCTCAGCAATGAGAAGTTCCTTTCAAAGGCTCCTGCAGAGAAAATTGCTGAAGAAAAAGAAAAACAGCAGAAGTATCAGCAGACATACGACCAGATTACAGAGCGTCTTAAGCAACTTAGCAAATAATATAAGACTATCTGTTTGTGCAGCTTGGATAGGTTATGACAAAAGAGATAAATGATAGTATAAATCGAATATTGGAATCTGCATCAAGTGGAAATGGAGTTTCGGTTAGGGAATGTGAAGAGTTCCTTAACCGGATTCCAGGCTTTACAGATAAGCATACGATCGAAGATACAAAGGAGTTCCTTGAATATTTAGGAAATCCTGACAAAAACATGAAGATCATCCATGTTGCCGGGACTAACGGAAAAGGCTCGGTTTGCAGCTACCTTACATCTATATTGATGAAAGCAGGATACAAGGTGGGGACGTTTGTTTCGCCTCACCTTATTAAAGTTAACGAGAGGTTTCTTGTGAATGGCAGGATGATCTCAGATTCTTTGTTTGTGGAAGTTTTTGTGGAAACCCTTCAAAGAGTTATGGAATATGGCAAGGTTGGCTATTTTCCTACATATTTTGAGTACTTATTCTTTATGTCTATGATACTTTATGATGTTTATCCTGTGGATTACCTCATTCTTGAAACAGGGCTTGGTGGAAAACTTGATGCCACTAATTCAATTGGAGTACCAGAGATAAACATCATTACTGAAATTGGTTTTGACCATATGCAATACCTTGGAAATACCATTGAAGAGATAGCAGGAGAGAAAGCCGGTATAATAAGGCAAGGAGTTCCTACAGTCTTTTTTGACAAGCAGCCACAAAGCTCGGAAGTAATAAAGAAAAAGGCACTGGAGCTGGATTCCAGAGCTGTTGTAATTCAAAAAAAGGACATTGAAAATGTTAGGGTAATATGCGATGAAAACGGAAACAAATTCATTGCTTTTTCGTATAATTCCCTTTATGATAAATATGTTGACCTAAAATTGTCGACCCAGGCCAGATATCAGGCAGAGAATGCTGCAATAGCTGTGACAGCCGCAGAAATACTTAAGGATAAGGGCGCTGACATATCCAAACAGGATATTCAAGAAGGTCTTATTACGGCTAAATGGGAAGGCAGAATGGAGGAAATCCGTCCGGGAATATATGTGGATGGAGCTCATAATATTGACGGAATAGAGGCGTTTCTTGATTCTGTAGAAGGAATAGAGGCTCAGGGTAAGAAAATACTGCTTTTTGGTGTTGTTTCCGATAAACAGTATTTACGCATTGTTGATAAGATACTGTTAAGAAAACAGTTTGATGCCATATATGTAGCAACTCTCGAGACCTCAAGATCTGTTTCAGTGGCTGAACTTAAGGGCGCTTTTGAACATGGCAAGGAAGAGTTTGGGATTTTTGGACTTCCTATAAAGTACTATTCCAATGTAAGGGATGCTTTAACGGATATCATTACTTACAGAAAATCGGGTGATATTGTTTTTGCTGCAGGATCTTTATATCTTATAGGCGAGATCAAATCTATGATGTGAAAATAAAAATTGTTGAGTTAGCTCGCAATTTATATTTGATACGAGGACAATTATGCTGAATTTTGAAGAAGAACTTAAAAAATTCAAACCAAGCCTTGAAATAGAGGATACTGAAGACATTATCTACAATCAGGATCTTGATGATATGTCGGATGTACTTGTAAAGCTTTTAAAAGAGGCAAGAAGCGAAGCTGATAACCAGAGAAGGACAAGATGACAGATGAGGTGCGCTAATTGCAACACTGAATTGAACAACACTGACATTTGCCCGGGTTGCGGAAGAAATGTCAGAACATATAAGAAAATGGTCAGCCTTTCAAACAGGCTTTATAACGAAGGCCTTGAGAAGGCAAGTGTCAGAGACCTTTCAGGAGCTGTGGTTTCCCTTAGGCAGAGTCTTAAGCTTGACAAGAATAACATTGATGCCAGAAACCTTCTTGGACTTATCTACTATGAGACCGGGGAGGTTGTTGCTGCACTTTCAGAATGGGTTATCAGTAAGAATCTTGAAACCGGTGAGAATACTGCTGATTATTTCATGGATACAGTGAGAAACAGCCCTGCTAAGCTTGATGAGATAAATCAGATGATAAAGAAATTTAATATCGCTTTGAATTACTGTAAACAGGACAGCTTGGATCTTGCTGTCATACAGCTTAAAAAGGTGCTTTCACTCAATAGTAATTTTGTTAAAGCACATCTTTTGTTGTGCCTTTTATACTTAAAAAGTGGCAACTGGGACAGGGCCAAGGCAGAAGCCGGTAAGGCACTTAAACTTGATACAGGAAATATAATGGCTAAGCGATACCTTAAGGAAGCTGACGATATGCTGCTTCCGGGTGAGAGTGGTAAGCTTGTTTCTGATATAGCTACAGATTCTGATGATGTTATCAGATATAACAGCGGCAATGAGATGATAATTCAGCCGGTAAAAAAGACTGCAATTACAAGAACCGGATCCATATGGGGGATAGTTCTCGGAATGATTTTAGGTATTGCAGCGTCATGTTTCCTTATTCTTCCTCAGAGAATCGCAGGTATTAATTCCAATAATCAGGAAAAGATAACTCAGATCAGTGAAGAATCTGATGCAAAGTCGGCACAGATAAATGACTATGAACAGCAGATTGCTACACTTAAAAGTCAGGTAGAAGAACTTGAGGGGCAGGTTTCAGGATATGAAGGTGCAACTTCCACTTCAGCAGCAATGAATTCTCTTATGAAGGCTGCATCAATTTACATCAAGGATTCAAGTGATGTGGATGGAATCGCCGGGGCACTTGCTGATGTTGATCTTACTGTGATTGGTGATGATGTTACATCCGAATTTACAGATCTTTACGATAATCTTATGGTACTTGTTGGCCCACAGCTTGCAACATCATATTATAATACCGGATACAGTGCCTACAAAGAAAGTGATTATGAAACGGCTATCAGTAACCTTTCAAAGGCATATCAATATGACAATACCAACGTGAATACATTGTATTATCTTGGTAATTCATATTACAATAGTGGTGATATCGCAAAGGCCAAAGAGGTCTATGATGAAGTTATTACCAGATTCCCTGAGACAAAGAGTGCTCAGGAAGCTAAGACAAAGCTTGCAGAGATCAATAATTCTGACGGCTGATAAAGCAGATTGAGGCGATAGAAATATCGCCTTATTTTTGAAGGAATATAGTGGGGATATGATAAATTTTTCAGACTTGGGTTTTATTTTCAGGTTTTTACCTGTTTTTTTAGTTGCATTTTATCTGACTCCTGTAGCATATAGAAGTGTTACCCTGCTTGTGGGTAGCTTAACATTTTATGCGGTGGGAGATATGAAGGGACTTGCAGTTCTGTGCGTAGCCGTGATAGTCAACTACTTATTTGGGAGAGCGCTCAGGGGGGAGAAGAAAAAGTTTCTTCTTGCTTTTATTCTTTGTCTGGATGCATTAATGCTTGTTGAGTTTAAGCTTCTCTCACAGTTTGTGGATAATTCTCTTATGCCAATTGGTATTAGCTTTTATACCTTTAAGCTGATTTCTTATCAGGCAGATCTCTACATGGGAAAAATAGATGAAGAGCCGCGCTTTATAGATGTTGCGGCTTATTTTTGCATGTTTCCCCAGGTTGTTTCCGGACCTATCATGCGTTTCTCAGACTATCAGAAAAAGACATATTTTCATGAAAAAGAGGACATTCTTTCTGCGATAGAGGATGGACTAAGATTCTTTGTTGTAGGTCTTGGAATGAAGGTTCTTTTGGCTGATCATTTATCAATGTTGTGGAATGATATTGGAACTATAGGCTATGAGAGTATTTCTACACCTCTCGCCTGGATTGGTGCTGTTACTTATAGTCTTGAACTATATTATGATTTTTGGGGATATTCACTGATGGCTGCGGGTATAGGAGTTATGCTTGGTTTTCCATTTGTGATCAACTTTGATCAGCCATACAAATCAGCAAGTGTTTCTGAGTTTTACAGAAGGTGGCATGCTTCACTGGGTTCCTGGTTTAGAGATTATATCTATATTCCTCTTGGAGGAAGCAGGGTAAGTGATGGAAGGATTGTTTTAAATCTTTTCGTTGTCTGGCTTATTACCGGATTTTGGCATGGAGTAACGCCAAACTTTATTTTATGGGGATTGGTTCTGTTTGGAATCATTGTATTTGAGCGATTTGTTATGTTTAGTAAAATGCCGGAAATTGCACGAAAAATACTGGGAAGGTTTAATGTACTTGTACTTATTCCGTTGACATGGGTAATTTTTGCAATTTCTGACTTTAAGGGACTTGCGGATTATTTTAAAAGGCTGTTTCCTTTCTTTGGTCAGGGAATATCAGTAAATGGAAGTGACTATATAAAGAACCTTGGAATTTATGGTGGATTTTTGGCAGTGTCAATTATTCTCTTGCTGCCGGGATTATATAAATTTTTCGAAGTAAAGAGGAAACGTCCGGTTTGTTCAGTGTTATTATTTGTTCTTTTTTGGGCTTGTATTTATAGTTTATCCAATGCTGCCGGTAATCCTTTTATGTATTTTAGATTTTAAGGAATGAAAATGAAACTGATTAAGACTTGTCCCTTGTTGATCGGGGTTGCGATCACAGCTATCTTAATATCGATATTGTCTTTTGCATTAAAGGACAGTGTGTACAGAGAGTACAGAAGTTCTGGAGATTTTGATACGCCTATCCTTGCATGCTTTTTTAAAGCTGCTGCTGACGGAGTTTTTCCATGGACAAAAAAATCGGTGGATTCATCTGATTATTTTGGAGAAAATGTGGAAAACAGCGTGAATGATCAGCCGACTATAGAGGATGGAAGTGGTTATGAAGACCAGCAGGATGGTGCTTCAACTGGTGATGATCCAGCTTCTCTTGAGGAAATATCTGGAAATGATGTATCAGGAGATGACATTTCGGGTAATTCTGGAGAAGTTTATGAATTTACACAGGTTGATGATGACTATTTTACTGATGCTCTTTTTATAGGGGATTCAAGAACAGTTGGCCTTTCTGAGTACTGTGAAGAATTGGCTTCCAGAGCAACATTCTATTCCAAAATATCATTGACTATTTATAATGCCATGAACACAGAATTTATTAAGACTGAAAATGGCAAAATAACTGTTGAGCAGGCGCTTTCCGAAAATCAGTTTTCCAAGATTTATATAATGCTTGGTCTTAATGAGATTGGAACAGGTACTCCTGAAACTTTTTGCGCAGCGTACAAAGGGGTAATTGACAGAATTCGTGAACTTCAGCCTGATGCGATCATTTATATTCAGGGTATTATGCATGTAACAGAGAAAAAGAGTAGTTCAGATGATTACTTTAACAACGAGAATATAAATATCAGAAACAGCGCATTATCCGAACTTGCGGATAATAAAACTATTTTTTATCTGGATATGAATGAAGCTGTTGATGACGAAAATGGAAATCTTTTATCAGAGCTTTCTTTTGACGATGTTCATCTTAAAGCTTCATCATATGAGAGATGGCATCAGTATTTGCTTGCAAATGCTATTGTTAAGGAATAAGGGTAGGTGTTAAAATGGCTAGAGAAATGACTTTTAAAATGGAAAGGCCCGGACTTCTTAAAGAGGGAGATCATGTGACAGTTACGGAAGGCGTTCTTCCAAGTAACTATTATTACACAATTGATCCATCACTTGCTATGTCAGGTAATTTCCCGTTCAGAGAGAGAATGCTTGAAAGGGAAGGAGTTGTGACTAAGGTTGAGGAGAACGACAGGGGCTTCTATGTGACTGCTGTTTTTGAGCAGAGCACTTAATGAGGTAGTTTCGAATTTAGTGCGAGCCATGGGTGAACACTTGG
>NZ_FOXO01000056.1 GCF_900115735.1 Butyrivibrio proteoclasticus | reverse complement strand
CACGAGTATATCCGGTATGTACTGCCTAAGAAGTCTTCTTTTGAAAAGATGGACGATGCAAAGACGCTGCTACTTCTTAACCACATCAACAGCGAGAAAAGGGATATGTTGAACGGACACAGTCCGTATGAGATATCGCTTTTACTGCTGGATAACAGGCTACACCAAGCATTAGGTCTCAAGGAGATACCTGCAGATGATGTAACCCTGATACCAGCATTAGTAAAATAAAACCATAGATCACACAGGCAAGTTTCACTGCATAGAATTTAGTCTTTCACCAAAGGCATGTGGAATTTAGTCCTGCACACTTTTTTCCAGATGCCTGTTAGGCATGCAGAAAAACCAAAAAAGTGACTATGAAGGCATTATATACTAATTTTTAACTATTGATAAGAGAGGAAAAGTAGAATTAAAATCTGCATAATCCCTAGGTTTTCGCTATGTAGAATTTAGTTTTACTATCAAGCGCAGAAATCGATGCTGGAATCAGATATCCTGAACGAGTACAGAAGAGGCTCACATTCCGTATACAAACTTACTTACCATGTGATCTTTGTAACCAAGTATAGGAAGAAAGTGATCACAGATGAGATCGGTGATTTCATGAAAAATTATGCCGCTTACCTCTGCGGACGCATGAACAGTGAACTCATTTCAGCAGAGACAGATGTCGATCACATGCATCTTCTGATCTCCATGCCACCTGATGTGGCTCCTGTAAAGCTCATCAACTCGTTAAAATCACAACTTTCTAAAGAAGTTAGAAATACATATAGGACTCATGTAGAAAAGTATCTGTGGGGAGATTCACCCTTCTGGAGTGCAAGTTACTTTTGTGCAACCACCGGAAGCGTTTCTCTTGATACTGTTAAGAAATATATTGAAGAACAACGAACAGAAGAACACAAACGTAAATACATTAAGACAGGGAAATACAAAAAGAAAAGCTAGTGCTATTCATCCCACAACCGATTTCATCGGAAGGGGTTTTCTCGCACGATATTTATAATAATGATCATTTTTTATATTATCCATAAATTCTAATACCATCCCTTAGTATTTCATTAGTAAGTTCAAGATTATCCTTGAGCTGGTCCAAATTAAGGACATCAACTTTCTTATGTAAGGCCAATCTAAGTTTTTCAACTAACCCATAAAACTTGAGCCCCTTCACATCAGCTGAAATAAGAAAGTCTAAATCACTAGATTCTGTTGCTTTTCCTTTGGCATAAGAGCCAAACAAAATGCAGTAATGCACTGGATACTCATCAAATACTTCTTTACACTTTTCTATGATGAAATCCATATCCAAAATGCCATGCTCCTCATCTATCGGATTCAGAGCTTTTAGTTTATCGAGAATGTAAGCATATTTGATAGTGCCTTCTTTATCCTTATCATTTTCATAGGATTTATATGACCTAAGCGAAATTCCTACCAAATCCGCCACTTGCTGCTGCGTAAGCTTTTTTTCTACTCTCAGTTCTTTAACCTCGCCCATCTTGCACCTCATCCATCAATTGAAAGCAATATTTGCACTTTCCATGCATTAATAATGCAATATTTGCACTTTTATGTCAAGAGCAGGTGCAAATATTGCACCTGCTCAATCTGTGTTCTCTCAGTAAGTTAGGCGAGTAGACTAGGGACTCGCACCCCTAGCCCCTCTCAGATCCGTGCGTGCGGCTTTCCCGCACACGGCTCCCCATAGTAACATTCACATTTTCAGTATAGCGCGTAGTAAATCTTAGGTTTCGCAAGAGGGTATACCTTTAACATATCTGCAAATCCATCCCATGAATAGGTTCTACCGCATCCTCTGCGGTTTAACACTTTATGCAGGAACTGTTGAACTCGGTGCAGAAAAGCACTAAGTTTATAACTATTAAAAGTGACTCCATAGTATTGGTAGTAACCAACTAGCTTCACGTTCAACTCTTTGATAAGATTTCCTGCTGGTTGCTCTTTATTATCAAACAGCCACGTCTTGAAATTCTTTATAGATTTCTCAAATTTCTTGCGAGATGTTTTCACCATAGGACACGGGTAACCCTTACGGGATTTGCCCATAAAGAACGTAAAGCCCAGGAAGTCAAATGTTTCGGGCTTTCCCAATCCCCTATTTTTTGCGATTTTGCTAAGCATATCTGCCAAACTCAATAAGTCTACTTTTACTTTCTTCCAATTCGAGGTTAAATTTTGCCATACGCTCTTTCAGTGCAGAATAATACATTTCTGCATCAGATTTGTATTGGAACCCCGCAACAAAATCATCGGCATAGTTTACAAGGAAGCAGTCTCCCCTTGCCTCTTTTCTGACAACAAGCTTAAACCACAAGGTAAGTACATTGTGCATATATACATTCGCCAAGGCGGGACTGATATTACCCCCCTGTATTGTTCCCTCTTCCGTATCCTCAAATGTACCATCAACCATAACTCCTGCTTTAAGATACTTTCTTATCAGCCATAGTATGTTAGGGTCTTTGATGTTGCTGTCTAGTTGCTCGCCATACTCTTCTTTAGTCACTTCATCGATTCCTACTGCCTTCTTTCCATCAATCTCATTAAAACATTGTTTAAGAAGGTCGGCATCAATCATATGATACAGACTCGTAAAGACTGGCTTAGCGGTTTGCGCTGATATTTCTGCTATTCTTTCCAATTTCGTTGTCATCATTTCCTCCGTCCCTGAGTACGGATGATGTGTCCTCAGAAAGACCGTTACTATGTAGCTCCCTTCCCTCCATCGGAATTACCCGACTTCATCAGTACTATGAAGCTATCCGACTGCCTGCAATTCATTTGATATCCTTCTAGTTACGTTGGTATATCATACTCTTATACGAGAAACTGCAGGCTCTCCCCAGTTGACGTTTAATCATAATGTTTAACATGAATGGCCCTATGACCCCGCCGTGTCGTATATCGCTCACCAATAACGTGATCTACGATGTTGTCTTCCGGGTCAGCAAAACCGTCGACCGAACGGATACTTTATCTTTTCGAGGCTCAATAGCATTTCATCCCTGCTAACTCGCTGTCTACGCTTCGCATCAGTCGTTACCGACTGCTACGCAAGACTCGCTATTTGCTGGTTGGTTAGACCTTCGCAAAGCAGGATTTTCACCCGCTTGATTAAACACCCTTGGCTGGGCGCACTACTGGAACATAATCCTATATCTCTATCATCTTTCTTATACCATTAGGTATTACTTCAAATCCAAGTTTCTGATAAAAGCCTTCTTTTCCCTTAGCAGAAACGCCACCTATGGTTGTAAACCTTCCTGTAGATGAATTCTTCATAGCATAGTCTACGAGATGGTCAACAATCATGGTTCCTATACCCATACCTTGATATTCAGGCAAAACCACTATTTCCTGCAGATACCAATACATCGCACCATCACCAACAAGTCTGCCCATTCCAACAATTTCGCCATCTTTTAAGGTAGAGACATTTATAAGTCCATTCCTGAGAGCCTTTTTCGCATGCTCTATAGGAATATCTGCAAAACCTGTAGCGACTCTAAGCCTCACAAAATCTTCTGGTTTCAAAACATTCTCAACAAGTTCAAACTTAGTGCTCATATATTCCTTGATCAGTGCAATATCTTTTTTGTCCTTATCTCTCCCAAGTTCCTGTTTCATCATAATGAGACCTTTGATAGAAATGACTGGAACGTTATCAACCATATCAGTTTTATCTTTGATCCAGTTCTCAAATACCTCTATATATTCTCCAATTTCAAACTTTCTATTACCGCTTTCGGTTAGAGAAAAAGTGTAACCATCTGCCTCAAGCTGATCTGCCATCTTAGATGTGCATCCCATATCTATATCATGAGTTTGCTCCCGGATTCCATATATAACCATGGCACTTCCAGTTATTATCCAGTATTCAGCGCGGCTATATGGAAACTCATCAAGCATATTAATAATCTCTTGTTTGTTCATAGTCTCTCCATCATTCCAATTGCTTCGTCCAAAGAAACACACTCCGCAAATCTATTAGGCCACATCATTTCATTGTAGTACTTGTACGTTGTCTCCGCATCCATGTAGTCATTATCAACAGTAGAGTTGGTGCCCTTTGGAATAATTACTCTATAGCCTCTTTCAAAAGCTGATTTCACAGAAGCATCAATGCAGAAATTAGTCTGAAGTCCCACTATCATCAGCGCTTTGACTTTCTGTTTATCTAGATACTCGACAAGTTCTTTATTCCCAAAGCAACTATTTATTTCTTTTACAAATGTCTTTTCTAAAGGCTTCGGAGCCACCTGATCAGCTATTTCAAAATCTACATCGCCATCAGAAAAGCCTGTCCCTGGTCCATCATCATGTTGAACGTAAATAACCTCAACGCCATTCTTCCTTGCAGCATCAATAATACTTTCCACATTCTTTATGAATCCGGCAAAATCATATAGCCTTTCATCAGTAATTCCTTTTTGTATATCTATAACGATAAGCTTCATTATGTGGCCTCCCTTTGCAAGTTCTACTGTAAGATAATTTCTATTCAGAGATAACTCTCTATTTCAAAAATAACTGACTCATTGCAATCCACACATTGGTATGGACCTTTCTTCAAATCACCACCTCTTCTAAAAGCATAGATAGGCTATAAACAAGGTTTACAGTCAACAACTTTTTAAAAAAAATGTGATTTCTTCTGCTGCAAATGATTACACGTGTTATTTAAGAAAACAAAGACTCTACCATTATACTGAATAGAAAATTTGCACACAATCATTATCGACTGTGTGCAAATAAGCTCGTAAAAACCAATCATGCTGATATTCGAGGGTTTTTATTCAGGTATAACACGCCAACTTCAGCCCGACAAACTCGAATTTGATTGATGATTTAAAATACCTTATCATACAAGTCTTTATAGTCAGCCTCTGTTATCTCATTATCATCTAAATAATAAGTCTTTATTCCATCATCTTCCCAGTCCTCCCATCCAAATTTGAATGAGTCTACAACCTCTAAATTGCCATTAAACTTGGTTAATACATATGTACATCTTCCACCGTGAGTTGTATCACTGTGAACAATCCAATATGCTCCATCATACTGAGTGAAAGAACACATTGCTGCTGTTCCTTCCCCTTGAGCAAAACATACTACTTTTCCATCTTTGCAATCAAAGCACATATCGCCATACATTGCATTTTCAAGTATAAATTCAACATCTCCATCATTGTCTAAATCTACTGGATCAACTTTAGTGACTGCTAAGCTAGCATCAAATTCCTCTTCTGGTGTAGCTTCTTCAAACTGAAAACTAGTGTTATCCATAGTCCAAGTAGTATCGTCATAATATGAACGTGCCTCGGCAGTGATTTTACCATCACAAAATGCCTGAAATAATTCCTCAGGCGACATATCGTTGGTTTGTTCAACAGAACTAATATTGTTTTTACCATTATCTGATGCATTGTTATTAAGAACATACCATGTAGCACATCCACCTAGTAAAATAAGCGCTACAAGTATTGTAATAATTAAAATTATCTTCTTATTTTTTTTCATAATATTTCCTCCTTTCAAATATTTCTTCTCTGCTTTTCATATTCAAACTACCGATTTGCTTATTTCAACTGGTAGTTATTTTTTTCAGTACTGCCAATGCAACATAATGAAGTACCTCGAATTGCTCAGGCGCTATTTCATCAAGCAATTCCCTGTGTTCTTCATCCCATTTTTCAAGTTCTTCCTCCGACAATGACGCACCCACGCCTCGAGAGGCTTTCATCCGCCCATGCCATGATTCCTTAGTAAAGGATATCTTCAAATCGTATTCTTCATGATCTTCCAATTCGAAATACTCATAAGTCACATTGGGGATCCATATTGCATGTTTGGTCTCCCCGGCACCTGTCCAGTTAGGACTATATTTCAGAACAAGCTCCTCACTTTTTCCTGCTATCTTATCTTCAAAGGGAAGCCATGCCATATATAGGATCAGCAGCCTTCCATCCGGCTTAAGAATGTCAGCCAATTTGGGCATAACCCGCTCATGATCGAAATACCAGAAACACTGACAAGCCGTAATTACATCATAGCTTTCTTTTGGAAAATCAATTTCTTCTGTAGGTACCGTTTGAAAATCAATCTTCATATCGGCGTCTTCCGACAGGCGTTTAGCTTGTTCTATCTGTTCAGGAGAGATATCAGTTCCTGTCCAAATTGCTCCATACCGGTACATATTACGTGGCAATACGCCGGTTCCTGTCCCAAGATCGAGCACATTCTGTCCATCTATGCAAAGTCCTCTATCTGCAATCCTCTGATAAAATTCATTCGGATAGACATCCCTGTATTTTGCGTATTCTTCAGAAGTTCTTCCCCAGTCAAACGCCTTCCCGGCATCTATACGTCTATCAATTATCATAGAAATAATCCTTCCGTTTATTCCATTTTTTAAATAATCCATGGGGTATTATATTCCAATATAATTGACGAGTGGTCTTTCTAAAACACATGTATACCCTGTCAAATTATAGTTCACATACCATTTTTACTTTTATTGGTCTTTTCGTCAAAAACTCTGCATTTTCATCCATAACGGTTCTTGGATGTTGATAAACATCAATACCAACTGTAATAGGTTCATCTATTACATATAGGTATCCCTTTTCTGTTCCATTATGATAAATTTTCCCGTTGTCATCATAACTCAATCGGTCTGGTTGATGAGAAAACGCCTCGGCAAGTTCTTTCCACTGAGTAATAGTACTGCCTACTCTCAATTCCGAAAACACCATGTTCGAGCCATGATACCATATTCCATTAGGATCAATCTTTAGTTCCATTTGTTCAAGTCTACCTTTTCTTGTCAGTATGATAAATATAAAAATCAAACAAAATCGCCAATCTTACCTAGCATCTTGCCAATGCTATGATACCTGCCTGAATAGACAACCGGATCCAGCACTGTAAGATCAATATCAAATATATCTTCACATACAAGGTTTTTATCCATCTGTATATTGCGAATATAACAGAAAAAGGTAGTTGAGTCCCCAGTCTCAACCATTCTTGCAACCTCGCATTCATACACCCATCGGCTTTCATTCAATACAGGAACATCCAATACATCTCCTCTCACAACCTCGTAGGAGACATCATCCTTAGCGCCATCTTTAGCATGTTTAGAGCCAAAGTAATCCATAAGAGGAAGCATATCTGTGCTAACGAGATTGGCGCTAAATATTCCCGTTCTTAGCACGTTTTTCTTGGTCATCTTAGTCCCAGCCATGCTAATAACAAATAAATACTGGTCACCTTCCTCATGGGTTGCACTTGCCCAGGTGATGGGCGCAAAGTTAGCAGTCCCATCCTCATTATTGGTGCCTATAATAAAAGAAGGCTGAACACACATAGAATATTTTGGATCAACAGATTGTCTTTTTGCCATTTTTTCTCCTTAGATAGTAGGTTTTACTGAAATTAAATCGTCTTACAGAAATCAATTATTTCTTGTTTCCTGGGCTCTACATTCTCTTTATACTCAATTGATGTTAGGCCAAGATGACCTGCGCATTCAATATGCAAATGACCATAGAAATGCTCAATGCTCTGAATAATCCTGTCGCACTCATGCATGCCTGGTCCTGTTCTAAGAGCAACTGAGTATCCCTTTTTGCCTTCTTTGATTGAAGCATGCGGTTCATGTGTATCGCACCAAGGAGTGCATCTGTCTATAAATGATTTATACTGTCCTGGAATGTCAGCCCAGTAGGAAGGTGATACAGATACAATGACGTCTGCATTGTCGAACTCATCCATGATTTTGAGGATGTCGTCATCCATAACACACTTTGCTGTGCTGTGGCAGGCTCTACACCCTTTGCAGAACTCAAAAGAATAGTCATCTATGCAGATGCATTTTGTGTTATATCTAGATGATATTTCTTTATCTATGATGTTTACAATTTCTGCTGTAGCTCCCGTTTTTACAGGACTGCAATTAATGATTAAAGCATTCATTGTTTTATTCAAAGCCTTTCTTAGCCTGCGCTATGATCTGTTCAAGAAGTTCAATTCTCTGAGTTAGTTCTTTATCCATC
>NZ_FOXO01000029.1 GCF_900115735.1 Butyrivibrio proteoclasticus | reverse complement strand
ATTCCAAATCGACTTCGTCGATGGAATGCGCTCACTCCCGTATCAAGTTCTCACGAAATGCGCAGCTTAGTGCGCATTTCTGTCTGAACAGTAACGATTATTCAACTATTCGACTGCCATCGTTATAAGTGATTACCCAGTAACCTTTACCGGTTCCACAGTCTTCATAATACACTTTATCAATTATTACCTTCTCAGGCCCTTTTTCGGCATCTTCTTTCGTGCTATCTGTAACAGCAACGGCCGTAACTCCCTCTGCTGTTGCAGTAGTTGCATCTTCTATTTCTGTTATCTCATCTGCATATATCACTGGCTCGTTACTGGCCTCCACCACAGGAATATCCTCTTTCCCAAGTGCTCCATTTAACGCCTCCCTATAAAAAGGAACTGTAGTATATAGCATAATGTTGAGCATGAAAATGAAAACAAATGTAATAGGAATTGCCAGAAATATACCTGAAAATCTTCTCATAATAGGTAAACCTCTTTCTCAATAATAGACAGTCCAGGTCAGTTGTTTTTCAAGTGGCTTTGCCGGATAACTGTCATATGTCTGTTTATAATACCCTTCCCCTTTTGCATCCTGCATCTCTGAATCAAAGATGTACCATTTGTCTCCCAACTTTACTTCAGTCCATGCGTGTGGCGTTTTCCCGCCAAGCGAAGACTGAACCATTCCGCTGCATACCCTTGAGTCAAACCCAAGTCCCTTTGCTATATACGCAAAAGCTGCCGCATATCCATAGCAGTTACCTTTGCCGTTTAAAAGCATATCTGTCGCATAACTCCCCGTCCAGTTTCCTATTGGAACATCCATCTTTCTCTCATAAGAAACGGAATCTACCAGATAATTAAAAGCATATTCAAGCTGCTGCCTCTGACTCATCGATTCTGTAGTACTTGTCTCCAAAACTGATGCAATGAGCTTTTTTAGATCTGTGTCAGGCTCCACCGTATTTCCTGCAGCATCCTTCCACTTAACGCCATAAGGCGTATGAATAAAGTGTTCCCCGGGAACCTGCCACTCCATCAGATTGCTCTGAGCCTGCGCCTCAACAAGGTGCCTGATTTCTGTCCTGAGACTGTCCGCCACTCCATACAAGGCATTTTTTCCTATAGATGTAACTGTCTCCGGTATATACGCCCCGGTAAGAGCCGCCGGGAAACACAAAAGCTCAGTTTTTTCCTTATTGTAGAGGCAATTACAATAAGAAGAGTAAAATGGATTGCTCTCACTTACTGTTATAGATCTAAGAGCCATGAGCCCTCTGAAAGCATTAGGCGAAATTTCTGTCACATCACTTCCTATATGGATCGTAGTTATGTCAGGTGTTTCCCTAAATGTCGCCGAATCAATCGAAGTTACCCCGCTTGCCCGTACCTTTACCGGAAGCGCAATAAACACTTCCATCAGTATAAGAACTGTTACCAGTATTCTTTTGTAAAAAGAAATCTCTTTTAGCCCCATATCATATTAATCCGTTGCTCTGGCCCTCTGAGAAGCCACATCAAATTTGCTTCTGATCTTCGCATAAGTCACTGCATCTTTGGTGTTTCCACCTTCATTTGGATGCTTACCATATCCGGCACTTGCAGTTATAGCATCAGCATAGCCTTCCTTACCATCCACAATCACCTGGCACCACTGATCATTCCAGGTATTTGCATTTTTGTGAACCCAGGTTATACCCAGGTAATCAAGAACTAGTCCAAGAGCCCTTGTAGCACCTGCACACGAATACTCACCGCCTACAAAAACTCCATAAGCCGTTCTGTAAATAGTGCCCTCTGTTGTGTATGTTCCCTGCGCGCAATACGCATTTATTACGCCTGCCGCATAGGCAACTTTCTCAATATCTTTTACCTTATTCTTATCCGACGTTTTTGAGCTGCTTGAAGAGCTGGACTTCTTGGAAGAACTGCTAGACTTTGAAGCATTCACCGCTTCAATTGCCTTGTTTATTCCTTCCGCAATCTGTTTGGCATAGCTTCTGGCTATAACCTCCTGATCATATGTCATACCGCCATTTCCATGCTTAGCCTTAGGAATTATAACAACTCCTGTATCGCCTGTCGGTACAACATACTCTGTGCTGTCACCTATAAGCCTGTTGGCAACTCTCTTTTCTTTTTTACCAAATACAACCCAGTGCTCGATGAGCTTATTGGCATCAGTACCATAAGCATCTCGCAGATCCTGGTAATTGAGATAGTAATAAAGCGGGTTATACTCATTCTTATAATCTACGCCATTATATTTAGTTGTGGCTTTGGAAAGGGCAACGTACGGATCGTCCGCAGCCTGGACCGTCAATGAACTTAAGTCTGATCCAATAATGAAAATTCCGGCTATAACCGCCAAAACAACACTCAATGCCTTTTTTAAGATAAGCATCATATTCTCTCTCCATCCCGCACATTTGTGCGCACAAAACTAAAGTCTTTAAAAATATGCTCACTTATCTTATCGACATTTAATATTATTTTTTAACCTTTTTAAGAAAAATTCTTTTTTTAAAGGAACTGCAGATAACAGCACCCAAAAACACACTAATTAAAATGATAATAAGCCTAACTGCTACACTCTTGCTGCAATCACTTGTTGCTGACATTCTTACCCCCTGAACAGATGATGAAGGCTCTGAACTTTCAGATATACTGTCACTGCTGCCTGATGTAACCGTAGACGCCTCATAGTCTGCAGAAGCGGAATTATCCCCGGCATCAACAAGAACAAGCCTTCCATTTTGGCAATTTACAATATACTGTGAAGACACATCACGCCCTTCACTATCCACTATGATTACAGATGTTATCTCGTTGCTGCTCTCCCCGACGCCTGTCTGGCTTCCATTGAACACTACTTTTGATATGGAATGCCCGTCTTTAAGACTTCCCTCAATAATAGAGTAGCTATCATTGGTCAGCGTGTTTCCATCATCATTTTTAACAGTACTTCCGGCTTCAATGGTAATCACATTTTGAGGATTAACTGTTGCCTGCTTAGTTCTTATCTCAATTGAAGACTCATTCTTTAATGCTGAGATCATGCCTGAAAACTTATCAATAATCCCGACCTTGATGTCTTCCGGTTCAATTGTCTTTCCATCAAAAATAAAAGGAATCGTCAGTCCTTTTTCGGATATATCATTAGCTGTTACATAAGCATAGGCAGCATCAATACTTACCCAATATTCTCTATTTTTATATTTAAAGGTTGTACCATTACCATCAGAGGCTGTAACTGTTATGACATCTGACTTTAGAAACTTTCCAAAAGCATCATAGATTTTCTCTGTTAATGTCTCAGGCTCTTTTGCATCAACAATCCTGATTTTAAATCCATCACCTACAAGATGAGCTTCTCCGTCATCCGGAACAAACGGGTTGTTACATATTGTTTCAATCTCTATTGTTATATCAGGTTCTTCATCTTCTGTGTCAACAGAAGAACTTTCTGCTGAAGATGACTCCATGGAAGATGCAGCTATTGAACTTCCTTCCGAGGCTTTCTCCACTGTAGATGCAGCTATTGAACTTTCTTCCGAGGATTTTTCCACTGTAGATGCAGCTGCCGAACTTTCTTCCGAGGCTTTCTCCACTGTAGATGCAGCTGCCGAACTTTCTTCCGAGGATTTCTCCACTGTAGATGCAACCGTTGAACTTTCTTCCGAGGTTTTCTCCACTGTAGATGCAGCTGCCGAACTTTCTTCCGTGGTTTTTTCCACTGTAGATGCAGCTGCCGATCTTCCTTCCGAGGCTTTCTCCACTGTAGATGCAGCTGCCGAACTTTCTTCCGAGGATTTCTCCACTGTAGATGCAACCGTTGAACTTTCTTCCGAGGTTTTCTCCACTGTAGATGCAGCTGCCGAACTTTCTTCCGAAGATGAAGACAAACTTGCGGAAGCTTCACTTGAGACTTCGTCCGAAACCTCAGTTGACGCTTTTGAACTGCCGGAATAAGCTTTTCCTGCATCGTCTAATATTTCCGAAATAGGATCTTCCTCGGGGTCTTGAACAGGCTCTACAATTTCTCTTGTTCGTATAACTCCGTCCACATGCATTTTAGAGCCTATATTTTTGATAACATACCACTGAATATAATGAATCGAAGGATCAAAATCGCTTCTAATCGATTGAATTTCCTCTAAAGAAGGAACCTTGTTCAGAGTCTGCAAAATCTCATTGTCACAATAAATCTCTCCATCTAAAGGTTCCTCACCAAGATCAGCTCCAACAATCTCATCAAAGCTGTTTACGGCACCGAACTTATATATACCATCAGAATAGTCAGATGATGGATACGACGAAATTTCATATGGGATATCAGAATCTATCCCATTAAGAATGTAAAAATATGTTGAACAATACAGTGTTTCCCGTTCCTCATACGAATCTTCAGTAAAAAGATCTGTAGCTTCTTCTGTCACTATTTCTGCGTCACACCCTGAAGCTGCATCAAAGCTGTCGTCATCCGCATATGACGTAAACGCAGCAAGTCCACTACTACATATGGCTATCACTACCATTAACGTTATCAAACAGAATACTACAGCTTTATTTAATCCTTTCACCTTAATTCTCCAGTCATCGCCAACAGGCTTTTACAATTTACCTTGTTAAAAACACACCTTCATAAATATAGCAGATGACTAATCATACAATCAATCATAATCTTGTAAAATATTGTTTAGCGGCCCAAAAAATCTATTTACATTCAGATAAGCCCCATAGCATCGCTAACCGAGTAAACACCTATTATTTCGATTCCCTTGCAACTTGTCTTGAGCTTTTTTTCAAGAGCTTTTGGAACGATGCAACGTTTAAATCCCAACTTCTCTGCTTCCTGCACACGGGCTTCTGACATATTGACTGACCTTACCTCGCCCGAAAGGCCAACTTCGCCAAATGCAATCGTATCATCACTGATGGGCTTATTTTTAAAGCTCGAAATAATAGCAAGGCAAATGCCTAGATCCAAAGAAGGTTCTGCAATCTTCATTCCTCCGGCGAGATTTATATAAGCATCATAGTCTGCCATCTGTAAACCTATCCGCTTTTCCAAAACTGCCATAAGAAGGTTAACTCTGTTGTAGTCTGTTCCATTAGCCTGGCGTCTAGGAAAACCAAAATTAGTCCTGCACACAAGAGCCTGTATCTCAATCAGAATAGGACGCGTTCCTTCAACAGAGCAGGTAACAATTGAGCCACTGGCATTCACAGGTCTTCCATCCAACATGAATTCTGATGGATTGGTAACTTCCATAAGACCTTTTTCCTGCATTTCAAATACACCAATTTCATTGGTGGAACCAAATCTGTTTTTTACTGCCCGAAGTATCCTATAGGATGCGTGACGGTCTCCTTCAAAATAAAGAACTGTATCCACCATGTGTTCCAAAACTCTCGGTCCGGCAACCTGGCCTTCCTTGGTCACATGTCCAACAATAAACACCGATATATTCATACTCTTGGCAATCCTAAGAAGAACAGATGTGGACTCTCTTACCTGTGAAACACTTCCCGGCGCAGAAGAAACATCTTCATTATACATGGTCTGGATTGAGTCGATGACAAGAACCTGTGGCTTCGCTCTGGTTATAGCCTCTTCTATATTAGAAAGATTTGTCTCACACATGAATTTCAATGTGTCAGAAAAATCTCCAAGCCTGTTTGCGCGAAGTTTTATCTGTCTCAAGGATTCCTCACCTGAAATATAGAGGACATCTCTTTTATCTCCGGAAAGATTTCCAGCAACTTGTAAAAGAAGCGTTGATTTACCGATACCCGGATCTCCTCCCACAAGAATAAGAGAGCCCTTTACAAGTCCTCCACCAAGTACTCTGTTAAGCTCTCCTATATGTGTATCAAAGCGGTCTTCATCTGTCATAATTATTTCTGACAGTGTCTGAGGCTTTTTATATTCTCCGTTTGTTAATGCCGAGCCTCTGGCCGCACTGCTTACCGCCTTTGAAGCTGCTTTAACCGTCTCCTCAACAAATGTATTCCACTCTCTGCATCCGGGACACTGCCCCATCCACTTGGATGATTCATACCCACATTTCTGACAAAAAAATACGGTCTTTATTTTTGTCGCCATAGCTCCTCCCAAAAAAACAAGGGCCTTTCGAGTTTTCTCGAAAAGCCCTAAGCATTTTTTACCTTTCAACTCTTACCTGTGTTGCTTTTTCTTCAGAAAGTTCAACACTCAAATTAAGTTTACCACCTACGTTCGTAGTCATCTTACCAATGCTAGCACCATTTACGAACACATTATATTCAGTTTTTTCAAGAAGTCCTAAGGTAATCTGAGCATCACTGGAACCTTCAACAGCAAACTCTACACCTTTTTCAGTCTCTTTAAACTCAGTAACTGTAGTTCCTGGCACGGACTCATATACGAAGTTGTCATTGCTTTCAAGCTTGGTAATGTCCTTAAAAGTCTTTACCTTATAGATGTCTCCGCCATGCTCGAAATTTTCGAGTTTCTTCTTCTCTGGAAGCTTATAGTTACCAAAACTGATACTTCCATCCTCTTCAGCACGAATCAACTGCTCAACAACAGCCATATCCAAACCTCCTAAAAATATATAGCTCGTTTCTTATAAAACATTATAAGTCATAGAACCTTAATGTAAAATTAAAATTTTGTTACTTTTTTGAAGTTTTTTTCACTGGCTTTTTTACAGTTTTTTTAGCAGGTTTTTTAGTTGTTACAGTGCTTTTTGTCTTGGATGACTTTGAAGGCTTTGTGGTCTTGACACTGACCTTCCTAACTGAAGTTTTAGTTCCCTGAGCTGTTGTGAAAACAATCTTGTCATCCTTAAGTCCAACTGTCACATCTGTTCCAGCCTTTATATTGCCCTTTAAAAGCTCTTCTGCCATTGCATCCTCAATAGTCTGCTGAATAGCTCTCTTAAGAGGTCTTGCACCCATCTTGGCATCTGAATACTTGGTTACAAGGTATTTTTTAACAGCAGGAGATATTGTAAGACTAATATCCATCTGATCCTTGCAACGTTTGCTTAAATTCTGTGAAAGAAGTGTCACAATATCCATCATCTCTTCTTCATTAAGAGTATGGAATACCATGATCTCATCTATTCTGTTAATGAACTCAGGTTTAAAGAGACGCTTAACCTCTTCCATAACTCCTGACTTCATGTCTTCATAGTCCTTTTTGGCATCAGAACCGGCACCAAATCCAAGCTTTTTGGGATCAACTATCTTCTGAGCTCCAACATTAGAAGTCATAATAAGGATAGTGTTCTTAAAGCTTACTTTTCTGCCCTTGGAATCTGTGATATGTCCGTCATCCAGAACCTGTAAAAGAACATTAAAGATGTCAGGATGTGCCTTTTCAATCTCATCAAAAAGAATTACTGAATATGGATGTCTTCTGACTTTCTCACTGAGCTGTCCGCCGTCATCAAATCCCACATATCCCGGAGGTGATCCGATCATCTTGGATACGGAGTGACTTTCCATGTACTCAGACATATCTACTCTGATAAGAGCATTCTCATCGCCAAACATTGCCTCTGCAAGGGCCTTTGAAAGCTCTGTCTTACCTACACCTGTCGGTCCAAGGAAAAGGAATGAACCGATTGGTCTGTTAGGATCCTGAAGTCCTACACGGCCTCTTCTGATAGCCTTGGATACAGCCTTAACTGCATCCTCCTGACCAATAACTCTCTTATGAAGAACAGACTCAAGTTTCAGAAGCTTTTCAGATTCTTTTTCTGCAATCTTCTTAACAGGAATTCTGGTCCATTCTGCTACGACCTCTGCTATATCATTCTCATTAACAACATAGGCAGATGTCATTTCTTTTTTCTTTTCAGCATTCTTTGCTCTGTTCAGCTTAGATATAAGAGCGTTCTGCTCTTTGTTAAACTCACCTGCTGCCTTGAAATCCTGCTCTTTAAGGGCAGTTTCGATCTTGCCATCGTAAGACTTTATGAGTTCCTCAAGCTCTTTTATCTTGGGGGATACGCTCATGGTCCTGAGTCTTACAGCTGATGCAGCCTCATCAATAAGGTCAATTGCCTTATCCGGAAGATTTCTGTCGTTGATATATCTCTCAGAAAGCTCAACTGCAGCCTTGATAGCCTCAGGAGTTATGGTAACTTTGTGATGCTCCTCGTATTTACTAACAATGCCATTAAGTATTTCTGTAGCCTCTTCCTTGGTAGGTTCATCCACGTTGACCGGCTGAAATCTTCTCTCCAAAGCAGCATCTTTTTCAACATACTTGCGATACTCAGTAATGGTAGTTGCACCGATCATCTGAATCTCGCCTCTTGCAAGAGAAGGCTTTAAAATATTGGAAGCATCGATTGCTCCCTCTGCTCCACCGGCACCAATAAGAGTGTGCATCTCATCAACAAAAAGAATGATATTTCCATCATCAGCAACCTCTTTGATGACTTTTTTAATACGCTCCTCAAACTCACCTCTGTATTTTGAGCCTGCAATCATGCCCGAAAGATCCAGGGTAACAAGACGCTTGTTCTGAACTGTTAAAGGCACCTCACCTGCAGCAATCCTCTGAGCAAGTCCTTCTACAACAGCAGTCTTACCTACACCCGGCTCACCGATAAGACAAGGGTTATTTTTGGTCCTTCTGCTAAGAATCTGAATAACTCTCTTTATTTCTCTTTCTCTCCCAACTACAGGATCGAGCTTATTTTCAGTGGCAAGTGCCGTCAGATCTCTGCTGTACTGCGCAAGGATAGATGCCTTTTTGCCGTTTTTGGGAGCTGTTTTTCTTCCAAGGTCTTCTTTTACAAGATTGGGGTCCTCTCCCATTGCTGCAAGAGTCTCAGCATATATTTTCTGCGCAGGCACATTAAGAGTACTGATGAGTCTTACTGCAACATTCTCTCCCTCTTTTATAAGAGCAAGCAAAATATGCTCAGTTCCTGTCTTGTCTGCGTGGAACCTCTCAGCAAGTCTGTGAGCTTCCTCAAGCACTTTTTCCGCACGTGGAGAAAAGCCATCTTTATCAAGGGTGCTGACTGTAGAATCGGGAACGATAAGATCTTTTATCATATCCATCATGCGATTCTCGTCGATACCGTTATCAATAAGGATTCTGGAAGCAACACTTCCATCTTCTAATATAAGTCCCATGAGAATGTGCTCAGTACCTACATAATTAAGTTTAAGGCTTCTGGCTGTTTTCCTGGCAAGCTTAAGTGCATCAGCCGCCATTAAGGTGAACTTTGAATCCATATCATTTCTTCCTTTCTTCAAGAATTTCTCTCGTAGTTGTCATAAAGCTGATCTACAAGTTTGTGAATATCATCCCTTCCGATCCCCTTACAGATAGCTCTAGCAAGTACGACCGCAAGTTCTGACTTAGCATCACTAAGGGCCTGAAGCTTATCAATATCAATAGCAATAATAGCTCCACGTCTCCTGTCAATCTTAACAAATCCCTCCTGCTGAAGTATTGAATATGCCTTGTTAACAGTGTGCATATTGATACCTATTGTCTCAGCAAGCTGGCGCACACTTGGAAGCTGTTCTCCCTCGCGGAATTGAGACGTAGCTATACCCAATATGATCTGATTGCAAAGCTGCATATAGATTGCTTCGTCACTATTAAAATCAATCTCTATGATCATAAACGCCTCCTAATCTGTGATATATTTAGTATAACACATGCTACAGATTAATCAAATCGATATGCAGATTCTCTTATTTTCAAGACTTATTTGCAAGATGTAACAAGGTTTTTATATCAAATTTAGCAAATATTTGATATTCAAGATTTCATGTTTTATTCGTATAATAGTACCTATGAATAAAAATATGACTATTGGCATCCTGGCTCACGTGGATGCAGGAAAAACAACAATTTCAGAAGGCATTTTATATATTGCAGGTGCTCTGCGAAAAATTGGAAGAGTAGACCACAGGGACACTTTTCTTGATACTTATGACCTTGAGAGAGACCGCGGAATAACCATTTTCTCCAAGCAGGCAATCTTCGAGTACGGTGGATATCATTTCACGCTTTTAGATACACCGGGGCATGCTGATTTTTCGGCAGAGATGGAGAGAACTCTTTCCGTTCTCGATGTGGCGGTTCTTCTTATCAGTGCTCCCGACGGTATAACAGGTCAGACAAGGACTTTATGGAAGCTTCTTGATTACTACCACATACCAACTTTCATTTTCGTAAACAAAATGGATCAGTATCATGGTGACAAAGAGAATCTGTTAAAAGAGGTAAAATCAAGCCTTAGTAGCAACTGCATCAATTTTAGTTGTGATCTTACTTCTCCTGAATTTCAGGAAGAAATAGCTGTATGCGATGAGGAACTCCTTAATGCTTTTCTTGATGGCAATGAGATCACAGACAACCAGATAAAAGAGCTGATTTCAAAAAGAAAATGCTTTCCCATTGCTTTCGGAAGTGCTCTTAAAATGGAGGGTATAGAGAATTTTCTTTCTCTTATCTCCTCTTTTGCCCCTGTAAAAGAATATGATGAAAACGATGCCTTTTCTGCAAAGGTATTTAAAATAAGCAGAGACTCAAGCGGAAACAGATTGACTCACATTAAGATTATCAGCGGTTCTCTTGCAACTAAAGCAATACTAGGCGATGAAAAGATTGAGCAGATTCGTTTCTACTCCGGCGAAAAGTATGACACTGCCGCCAAAGCTGTCGCAGGTCAGATTTGTGCTGTTACCGGCTTATCTTCTGCTCTGCCCGGTGAAATAATCGGTTCATCTGCTGAATCATTGGCAGATAGCATTATACAGCCCATCCTCTCCTGCTCAGTTCTTTTACCGGATGGAAAGGATTCAATCGCATTTTACAAAGAACTAAAGGTGCTGGAAGAGGAGGATCCGACTCTCCAGCTTAGCTTCAACGACAAAGCCCAGATAATCGAGATTAAGGTAATGGGTGAAGTTCAAAAAGAAGTTCTGAAACACATTGTAAAGCAGCGATTTGGGACAGATATAGACTTCGGCCCCGGGCACATTGTCTATAAAGAAACTATTACCAATAAAGTTGAAGGTGTTGGTCATTTTGAACCGTTGCGTCACTATGCTGAGGTACACTTACTCCTTGAGCCAGGTGCTCCGGGAAGTGGTATTTCTTTTGCCACCAAATGTAGTACCGATAAGCTTTCACTAAACTGGCAAAGACTCATTCTCACTCACCTGCAGGAGAAAAAATACTTAGGTGTTCTCACAGGATCCGAGATCACCGACATCAAGATAACACTTATCGCCGGGAAAGCTCATGAAAAGCACACTGAAGGCGGTGACTTCAGACAAGCAACCTACCGAGCAGTAAGACAGGGACTTATGAGTGCAAAGTCAGTTCTTCTTGAGCCCGTTCTGGAGTACAGGCTTGAGATTCCGTCAGATGCTGTAGGAAGAGCACTTACCGATATACAGCGCATGAGCGGAACTTCCTCCCTTCCTGATATAATTGGTGAAAAGGCTATCATCACAGGCACCGTTCCTGCTGCCTGCTTTCTTGACTATGCATCAGAGCTTTCTTCCTATACAAGAGGCGAAGGCCAGATTTTTACTACATTCAAGGGATATGAGCCATGCCACAATGAAGAGGAAATAATAGAAAGCTTTGGATATGATCCCGAGCTTGATCTTGATAATCCTTCATCCTCAGTGTTTTGTTCTCACGGAAGCTCAGTAATAATTCCCTGGGACGAAGCTCCTGAAAAAATGCATGTGGATTCAGGTCTTTTCCCTAAAAAAAGAACTGCTGACGTCATAGAAAAGGAGTTTGTAAAATATAAAAATTCAGAAGAAGAATTAAAGGCAATATTCGAAAGAACTTATGGAAAGATTACGCCAAGGTATGTGGAAACTTCAGTTACCTATGATTCTTTAAATCAGGCGGATACTCCTGAAAATGACAACAGGGACTATGATCTTGAAGCAGCCAAAAAAGAGAAACACCAGAACACTGCATCATCCATAAAAAACGAGGCAAATAAGGAATACCTTCTTGTGGATGGTTACAACATCATATATGCTTCATCTGATTTGTCTGACCTTGCCAAAACTGACTTAAAGGCTGCAAGAGATAAGCTTATAGACATACTGATAAATTTCCAGGGTTTTCGCCGTGAGCAGGTGATTGTTGTGTTTGACGCCTACAAAGTCGCCGGAGGAAAAGAACATACAGAGGAAATGAGCGGTCTTTTGATTGTCTACACAAAAGAAGCTGAAACTGCGGATCAATATATAGAAAAGGCTGCTCACGAGATAAGCAAGAAGTACAAAGTGACTGTTGCCACTTCTGATGCCATAGAACAGGTGATTGTTCTTAGCAGCGGAGCCTATAGGCTTTCTGCCAGAGACTTTTGGGATGAAATAGAAAGAACCAATATTCTCATCTCAGAGAGTATCGCCTCGAAAAGATAGAAATAAAAAAGTGCCTGCGGCACTTTTTTATTTTATTCTAGCGTTCTCTTATAATCGCTCTCATTTACACATCTGTTGCTACTACAGACATGTAATATGAGTAAAGATTCTTGTAAGTGTTCTTGTCATAATGAAGACCATCAGGTGTGCTAAAACCTGTCTGCGTGAGATATGAGTAACTATCAATCCACTTGATTCTTGGGTCAAGCTCTGACTGTAACTGGGCATTGAAGCTCTCAATCTGCGCATTGGATACAGAATTGCAGTTTCCAACAGGTGTTACTGATGAATAATAAACTGTTATTCCCGCTGCATCCCAAACATCAATATAGCTATTTATAAGGCTAATGTATTTAGATGCATTGGCCAGGTCATTAACACCAAAATTAATGATCATCGTGGTTCCATTGCCTGCGTACTCCTGTATTTCTGAAAGAGCAGTGTTCTTAAACCAACTATATCCCTCACCGACTTTGGCAACATATGCCTTGTCCGTAGTTCCTACAGCATTCTTAAGCTGAACTGTTCTGGAATCTCCTACAAAAAGATACGGAACACTTGGAAGTTCAGAAGTCACATAGTCGCCACTAATAAAAGCGGTTCCATCACCATAGGATATCTCATACCAATTATTATCAGTAACCCCCAGGACCGTAAGCTCACTTCCCCAAGTAATCCTTCCAAGTTTGGTATAATCCGTTCCGGCACCACTTCTGACATTAATGGTAGCACCTGCATACATGATAAGTGGGCTTTCATAGACTGTTACTGTATAAGGCCGCACTTCCTCTATCACTTCTTCTGAAGAAGCCTCTATAGAAGCTTCTGTAGCCGCAACAATATCCACTGTTTCAGTAACAGCCGCACCGGCAAGTTCATCCTCTCCAAGAGCTTCATCAATCTGGACGTTTAAGACTTCACCTGCAACTAATGTGTTCTCATTTTGAGCAGCCTCAACAGTCGCAATATGCTTATCAGCAATAAGTCCCGCAAGCGCAACTACTGAAAATGCCGCAGCAAAAGAACCTAAGATTATTTGGTTTTTATTTTTTTTCTTCTTAAACATGACACAAATTTTACAATAGTCGTAACAACTTGTCAAATTTCATTCACCTTTACACCGCTTCCATACCTTCCATCTGTGCAGTAAACAGATGATAGTAAGCTCCCTTACGGGCCATAAGCTCATCATGACTTCCACATTCAGTTATTCCACCATTGTCTATATACATTATTTTATCACATTTTGTAACGGTTGACAGTCTATGTGCAATAATAAAACTTGTCCTTCCCTCGAGCATGGTGTCAAGGCCCCTCTGAAGCGCTTTTTCAGTTTGAACATCAATACTTGAAGTTGCTTCATCGAGTACCAATATTGCAGGATCTGCCAAAAGCGTTCTTGCAAATGACAAAAGCTGTTTCTGTCCCTGTGAAAGGAGTGCGCCTCTTTCTTTGACCTCTGTGTTATATCCCTTAGGCATTACTTTTATAAAGTCATGGGCACATACTGCTCTGCTGGCTTTTCTTATATCTGCCTCAGTAGCGTCAAGTTTTCCATACCGGATATTATCCCCTATTGTTCCTGAGAAAATGAAGCTGTCCTGAAGCATGATTCCCATCTGGGATCTCAAAGAATGAAGTGTGACCTTGGAAATATCCTGGCCATCAATAAGTATTCTTCCACTATCGACATTATAAAATCTAGAGATAAGACTCACAATTGTGCTCTTTCCTGCTCCTGTCGGACCAACTAGCGCTATGCTTTCTCCCGGTTTTACGCTAAAAGATACGTCATGAAGAATTTCTTTTCCCTTCTCATAGGAAAAAGACACATGATCAAAAGTTACTTCACCTACCATCTTCTTCATTTCTACAGCATCAGGCGCATCATCAACAGTTACCGGCTCATCCATTGCTTCAAAAATTCTCTCAAGGTAAGCCATATTGTTGATAAAATTATTAAAGATATTTCCAAGGTTCATAATAGGCTGCCAGAATCTGGAAGCATAGCTTGAGATAGCCACAATCACGCCAAGTGACTCGTTACCCTTGGAAAAGACAATCAGAGCAAACATGAAAATAGCAGCTCTTACAAGAACTGAAATTGTATCAATTCCCGGCCAGACCATGGTTGAATAGCTTACCGCTTTCATCCATGCCTTCTGGCAGTTTGAAGAAAGGACTTTGAATATCTCAGCATTTTCATCTTCTCTGGCAAAAATCTGTGTTATCCTTGCGCCAACGATATTTTCCTGAAGATATGCGTTTAAGTTGGAATTCTTGTTAGACACAGCCTGCCAGGCTTTCCTCTGCTTATTTTTTATCCAGAACATGAATATCATGAGAAATGGCACGCCCGCCAAAACCACAAAACTGAGCTTAACATCTACTGCAAACATAAATATAACTATAAAAATCAGGTTAAGTATCTCAAGAACAACGTTTATCAGACCATTGCTAAGCATATCAGAAACGGAGTTGACGTAATTTACCACCCTTACAAGAATCTTTCCATGTGGTCTGTCATCATAGTATTGAAATGGCAGTTTTTGCAGATGCGCAAAAAGATCCCTTCTTATCTGGTAAATAATATCCTGGCTCACATTTACCATTATTCGTGAACGCAAAGTTGTAAAGATAACGCTGCATACATAGAAAAGTGCTGCAGCAATAACAAGTTTATAAAGCAGAGTCTCATCCCCCTTTGGAATAGCCACATCCAAAGCCTTCTGTACAATCATGGGGCTGACAAGAGCTGCTGCTCCGCCAAGTGCAGAAAAAATAAGGGCCAGCGCCATCTTTCCTGCATGTTTTTTTATATATCCCGATGCCCTTAGCAGATGTTTTATATCAAAGGGCTCTTCTAGTATCTCATCTTCTTTATATGTATTTCGTCTCATGTACGTATCTCCTGGTTATAGTTGCGGTATTATCTGTACTTTGATATTTGTAAGTATAATTCTAATGAAGTTCCGCTCTCATATTTGTTCGCTGGAAAACGTTCGCACTAAATTCGGCTGCGCCTCATTAAGTGCTCTCAGCTCAGCCTGCTTGAAGTTTCACAAGTTCTGCATAATACCCGCCAAGTTTTATGAGTTCCTCGTGAGTTCCACGCTCTGTTATCTCTCCATGCTGCATAATAAGTATCTGATCTGCATCTTTAGTAGTAGATATACGCTGGGCAATGATTATCTTGGTGCACTCAAAATCGAGGTTTCTAAGGCTCTCCTGGATTTCTTTTTCCGTCTCAAGATCAACAGCTGAAGTTGTGTCATCAAGGATAAGAATTGATGGTCTTACAGCCAAAGCTCTCGCAAGAGATATTCTCTGCTTCTGACCACCTGAAAGGCCAACACCTCGCTCACCTACTATTGTTTCATAGCCTTCAGGCATCTTGGCAATAAAGTCGGAAGCTGCAGAATACTTGGCAAATCGCACAACTTCTTCCCGACTTATTTCGCTGTCACCATAAGCTATGTTTCCATCAATCGTATCAGAATAAAGAAGCACATCCTGTGTAGCAAGACCAATATTTTTTCTTAATTGATTCAACTTTAATTTATTGACATTTACACCATCAATAAGGATTTCACCACTTGAAGGCTCATAAAATCTCGGAATCAGATGGATAAGAGAAGTTTTCCCACACCCGGTCTCGCCCATGATTGCGATTGTCTGTCCTTTTTTAGCCGTAAAAGAGATATGCTCCAGGACCGGAAGATCATTGTCTGCATAGTGAAAAGAAACATCTTTAAACTCTATGTTTCCTTCAAATCTTCCAGGCTTATCAACAGCATCTTTAGCGTCTACGATCTCAGCTTCCGAATAATAGATTTCCATAACCTTTGCAGATGCTGCCGAGAATCTCTGAAATTCATTCATGACATTTCCAAGCTGTCGCATAGGATTTGCTATAGCCCAAATAAGACCTGAAAAAGCCACATACTCACCCATTGTCATATCGCCATGAATAAGGAAAAGGCCTCCCACCAAAAGAAGTATTACCGCAAGGGCATTGGCAAGCGTTTCAACGAAAGGATAGAAACGCAGCCATATCATAGCAGTTTTTTTATTGGTATCCCTGAAATCCGCGTTACACTCGTCAAATTTCTCTATTTCATAGTTTTCTCTGGCAAAGGCCTTAACCACCCTGTTTCCGGCTATATTTTCCTGTGCAACGGTGTTCATATATGCCAGTTTTTCACGAAGAAGCGCATGCATTGGCGCAACCAAGAGTTTAAATACATATATGATAAAGAAAATGAGCGGAGCCACAATCAGAAGGCTAAATGCCAGTCTCCAATCCATATAAATAAAATAAATTGCAGTTGCAGTGACAAGTGAAAATGCTTCAACTACCATTCTTACTACCCACGCTACCATATGTCTTACAGCATCAAGGTCACCTGTAACCCTTGTCATCAGATCACCTGTGCGATATGTATTATAAAATTTCATATCCTGTCTTTGGATTTTGTCATAGAGGAAATTCCTGACTTTAAAAAGAACCGCCTGCGATACAAACTCATACCCCATGCAGTCAAAATAGACTATAATGCACCTAAGTACAGTAAGGCCAATCATAAGAACAAGAAGTCTTATAAATTCATCCGGATGCCCTGTAAGGTTTTCTTTTGCACCAGGACCAGATAAAAATCTGTCCACAATTTGCGCAGAAAAAAATGGCACAGTCAGTTGCAACATATTGTAGACAACTGTGCCAATCACCGCCAGTACATATAATGCTCTGTACCCTTCCATATTATCCCATAACCACTGCAGTCTCGTCCTGGGATACTTCCACTTCGAGTTTCGCTTTTTCATAATAACCACCCCATTAAACAAATAGTAATAATAATAAAAGTTTCTGCTAATCTTGATTGTATTCTACCGATACACCTAATTCAATCTAAAATAATCTGATTTCTTATCATTTTTTGCTCAGTTTTTATTCTTTTATCTCTTTGTTAATCAAATTATAAGAATTATCGGTATATAGTGCATGTTATAATCATAATCAGTAGAAATATGGAGATTATTGCCTATGGATACGCGGTTTAGAAGACGTATAATTGCATTTGCCTACATACTTTTTATTCTTTTATTTATTGGTCTTGGTTTTTGCTATTCCAACGAATCCAATAATTACTACAGAGAAAATTCCGTCTCTCTTAATGACTATTGGAAAATAGATGGAAAGTACATTACCTTTCCATTCAGTAGCGAAGAAACCTTCACAATCAATAACACTCTTCCCACAGTATATGGCGATCAGCTCCTGGTTATCCGGTGCTACTATGAAAGTTTTTCTGTTTTCATCGATGGAACTGAAGTCTTAGAGTCAAGAAACAATGTATTATTTGGTCATTCCACCAATGTTGGAAAAAAAGAAATCTGGGTACCACTTGAATATGAATACACTGGAAAAAAAGTCGAAGTAAAGATTACTCCTCAAGAATCCCTTTATGGTTCAGAACTCACTGAAGCCTTTGTAACCACCAGATCCGCGTACGTTATTGCCCAGTTAAGGAGCAACGTTCCCTCAGTTGTCCTGTTTATCCTTTTCACAGTTACCGGCTTTTTTGAGATGCTGGTATCAACTGTATTTATCCTAAAAAGAGCTAACCTTATCAGAAAGCTCTCATTTGAGGCCCTTTTCTATGCAGGAGCCTTTTCTATAGTTGCAGGACAGTGGATCATAAACGAGACAAGGATTCCTTTCATTGTGGTTGGATATATGACAGGCTTTTCAGTCCTTACTATAGTCTCATTTTTGCTGATGCCTCTTTTGTTCTTTGAAATCGCAAGATGCATCTTCCTACGTGTAGAGCTGATCGATCATATAATTGATGGCGCTATTGCTATTGTTATCCTGATTGCCTGTACTTTAGCGTCATTCGACATCTTCGAGTGGGGATGGCTGGTCTACGTAGCGCATGTACTTGACATAATTGTTATGGTCATGGTCGGCTACTACTCATATTCCAGTGTAAAAGAAGAAAAGAAGCTTTCAAGCAGAACAGGAATAGCTGTAGCTAATGGAATATTCATAATTCTGGCAGGATACTCACTTATTAAATACATCGACAATGTAGGCTATAACTACATCTTTTTCATAATAATAGCTCTTATGCTCTACATTATGGTGCAGGTTGGCCTCATTTACAGAAGAATAGGCCTTAACGTAAAGGAAGAAAAAGAATTTGCACAGGCCAAAATAGATGCCTATACAGATCAGCTTACAGGCATTGGTAACAGAAGGCATTTTTACGCACTTGCTGATGACTATGAAAAGAACCGTCTTCCAAATGATCTTACTTATATAGCCATAGACGTTAACAGACTTAAATACTACAATGACACCTTAGGTCATGACGCCGGGGATGAGCTGTTAAAAGGAACTGCAACATGCCTTAAACTTGCATTTTCTTCATCCTCTACCAGCACCCTTTCAAGACTTGGCGGTGATGAATTTGCCATTTTGATAATCGCAAATAGGAATGAACTTGAAAAAAGAATCAGCTACTTAAGAACACAGCTTGAGCACTGGCATGGAGAATACGTTAAGGGAATCAGTATCGCCCTTGGATATGCCACAGTCAGAGAAAATCCTCACTGTAACATAGAAGATCTCGCCAAGATTGCCGACAACAACATGTACGAGGATAAAAAAGCCTTCTACGAAAAGACAGGCTATGACAGGCGAGGCCAGAACAATAACGAACAAAACTAAAATAGAATCAGCATTTTAGAAATATACATATAGCAAAACCCACCGGATATATTATCCGATGGGTTTTAACATTTACAGCTGCTGACGGGAATCGAACCCGTGACCTCCGCACTACCAATGCGACGCACTACCGACTGTGCTACAACAGCTTGGGCAATTTAGCCACGAATGTTATTATAGCAAGTGATAACAGTTAAGTCAATCACTCATCAAACATTAAATTATTAATCAAAAACTGATATACTTCCTGATTCTTTTCAAGCCAGTTCCTGCAAATAGCCTGAGCCATTTCCTCTGTCGGCACCGGAATCTGGATATCTATAAGAGTATGCCCGCTCTCTCTTGCAATAACACGGGCTGTATACTCATTCTCTCCGGTCTTCTGATAATCTCCGATTATTGAGCCCTCACTTCTAAGCTTCATACTGTTGGCTTTTAAGTAATCATCAATCTGAGATTTAATAGAAGGATTGATCCTGTTACCGAAAAACTTAAGGGCTTCTTCTCCCTCCTCTGTTATTTCCAGATAAGTCCTATTGGCAACCGTTTTTTCTTTTATAAGATCCGACGAAGCCATCTCTGCAAAAACTTCCTGTAAAGTTAAGAATGTCGTATATTCTTTTTCCAGTATAAAATCATAAATCTGTGACTTGCTAAGAGGCACTTCACACCTCTTTAACATGTACAGAACAATCATCTTGTATAAAGTAAGATACCTTGAGCTCACGCTCATACCTCCAAATTAAATAAGTTCTTTTACTGCTTTCGAAACAACTTCCGCACATCTTGGGTCAAATGCTGCAGGAAGTATGTTCTCTTCATTAAGTTCATTTTCAGGGACGAGACTTGCCAATGCCTTTGCAGCAGCAAGCTTCATCTCATCAGTAATATGTTTAGCTCCGCCCTCAAGAGCCCCCTTAAAGATTCCGGGGAAAACAAGCACGTTATTTACCTGATTAGGGAAGTCACTTCGTCCTGTACCTATAACTCTTACTCCTGCTTCCTTTGCAAGGTCAGGCATAATCTCAGGAACAGGGTTTGCCATAGCAAACATTATAGCTCCATCATTCATTTCCTGAGCCATTTCTTTGGTGACAATTCCAGGTGCAGATACACCAACAAATATATCAGCTCCCTTTAAAGCGTCAGCAAGTGTTCCGGTATTCTGCTCAAGATTTGTAACATCCATCATCTTTTCCTGCATCCAGTTAAGATCAGCTGATGCCTTGGAAAGAATTCCTGACTTATCACACATTGTAACATTTTTAAAACCATAGGTAAGCAAAAGTTTTGTTATAGCAATTCCAGCACTTCCGGCACCGTTAACTACTACTTTACATTCCTCTTTCTTTTTCCCTACTACTTTCAAAGCATTTATAATACCTGCAAGAACAACAATTGCTGTTCCATGCTGATCATCATGAAAGACCGGAATATCAAGCTTTTCTTTTAATCTCTCCTCTATTTCAAAGCATCTTGGTGCTGAAATATCCTCAAGATTTATCCCGCCAAACCCTGGCGCAAGATATGTAACAGCCTTAATAATCTCTTCTGTATCCTGAGTATCAAGACAAATAGGAATTGCATTAACTCCTCCAAACTCCTTAAAAAGCACTGCCTTACCTTCCATAACAGGCATTGCTGCATGAGGTCCAATGTTTCCAAGTCCCAAAACCGCACTGCCATCAGAAACGACAGCAATAGTGTTAGACTTAATAGTATATTTGTAGGCAAGGCTCTTGTCTTTAGCAATAAGCTTACAAGGTTCTGCCACTCCCGGTGTATAACATACAGCCAGATCTTCTTTGGAATTAACCTTAGCTTTAGAAACTATCTCAAGTTTCCCCTGCCATTTTTCATGCATTTCAAGTGCTTTCTCAGCGTTTGTCATAGTAATGCTCCTCCTAAAACTTCTTTCCTATTATATCGTAAGCAAATGCGCATACTTCATCTCTTTTATCAGGATCATCGATATATTTGAAAACAAAGTATAAATGTTTTGGTGAACCACTTGAAGTTTCCAGTCCAAGAGCAAGACCAAGCGCCGCAATTTCTTCTGGCGCATCAACCTGTCTCGACAACATGAGAGCATCAATATAGCCATTTTGAACCATCTTGGTATAGGCATAAGCAAATGCAGCCGCCTGAATGTTCTCACCCTGTGTAGATGAATAGCCGATTTCACTTAAAATAATAGATCTGACATCACCATCCGGGTTAAGCATATTTGTTTTTTGCATGTAATTGGTCAAAACCTCAATATTCTCCATTGTGATACAAGGTGTTGACTCAGTATGGTTAACATACTTGGATGTCTTCCAAAATGCAGTATTATCATTAGGAAAAGAATATGGATGCGCTGCAAGTCCCCAGTCAATATTGCCATAATCATTTATAGAAGAAGCAAAAATATCAAGGACATCCTTAGCATCATAATCTCCGGTGCTCTCTGTATTATAGGTCCATCTCTGATCCAATGGAATATACACAAGTGCACCTGCATTCTGACTCTTTATAGCGTTATAAAATACTCTGAAAGCCCTTGTGAAGGCCGCAGTATAAGTATTCACATCTGTATAAGACATGTAATTGTATTCTTTTCTGGCGTTGACCTCATTGGCAATAATCCACATGCTGACATTGCCGTGGCCTGAACCTGAATATCTGCCTGCAAGGAAACTTCCAATAGCAGCAAGCGCCTTTACACCGCTCTCATCAGCAGCATTAAACATGTAGTATGGAGCCGTCGAGCCACTTCGCGCACTGGGATGAGTAATCTCTGGATAAGCTGAGGTACTTGCATCATTCAAAATGATTGCCGCTATATCTATGCCCATGGAATTAAGCTTTTTAAACAATGTATCGTAATCATTTATGATCCTGGCATTGAAGTGATATGTCACGCCGCCATATGAATATGCAATTCCCCCTGATGTGGTAAGTATATGTGAAAGAGGAATATTATAAGCGCAATAGTTAACTCCAAGGTCAGAAAGTTCATCAAGACGAAGTGGATATGGTAAAAGACCTTTAATAGAATCATGATCCATACTATCATAATAATATCCTGCACATTCTCCAGGATTTGTGATGTACTTGGCATGCGCGACCTGAACATACTGATCTTCCATCTTTACAGCAACAGCAAATTTCGAAAAGAGTCTCGTGTTTGAAAGTCCTTTGTTAAGCTTTATGGTAAAAGAAGCGTCATCTCCCTTATATATCTTTGAAAGAGGCTCTGCATCTTCTGCAATACCATCCTCATAGGTAGGCATCTCAAAAAGATAATAATACTTATCATCGCTGGCAGGAATACCATCAGAAGTAATATTAACTTCAACATTAGATGTTCCTACAATCTGGCACTCTATATCGCCAAATTCCGCAGCATCTTCCGCTGTAACTTCCACAGTCTCAGGTCTTTCAGAAAGGGACTTGGATACTCTTTTTCCACCACTTACAATTGTATCAACGATGCTTTCCTGAACATACACGATTTCGCTGATTGAAGTCTGCTCGATTGAAGCCTGATATAGTGCTTCATCCTGCTTCTCATCAGAACCCCTTCCTGTACTGATAAAAAGCCACATAATCATTGCTACAACGAATAAAACCGCAACAACTACGCCTATTCCTGTAAGAATTATTAACTTTCTATTGTGACGGGCTTTCCTCCCTGCGCGAAGCCTGCGTTTCTTTTTATCCATGTAACCCCTTAGTTATCTTCTCTGTTTTTGAGCTTTCTCATGTGATCTTTTATCTTGAGCTCATAGCCGTTTCCTGAAGGGCTATAGAACTCCTTGCCATTAAGCTCATACGGCAAATACTGTTGTTTAACATAGTGATCAGGATAATCATGGGCATATTTGTAACCAATACCGTGCCCCAGCTTGGATGCTGATTTGTAATGAGCATCCTGAAGATGCGGTGGTATCGGAAGATTGCCTGTTTCTGTAACTGTGCTCATCGCGCTGTCGATTGCAACAATCGACGAATTACTCTTTGGCGCTGTAGCTATATAGCTTGCAGCCTGGGCAAGTGTGATCCTGGCTTCAGGCATTCCAAGCCTTTCAACAGCAAGAGATGCTGCTACTGCCACCTGAAGTGCCTGTGGATCTGCATTACCCACATCTTCAGAAGCACATACCATCATGCGTCTTACTATAAACTTGGGATCCTCTCCTGCATTCAACATTCGTGCAAGATAGTAAACCGCTGCATCAGGATCTGACCCTCTCATACTCTTTATAAAGGCAGAGATTGTATCATAATGGTTATCACCATCCTTGTCATATCTGGCAACTTTTTTCTGAATACACTCCTCTGCAACCTCTTTAGTGATATGAATAAGTCCATCTTCACTTCTTTCAGTTGTGAGAATTCCAAGTTCAAGAGCATTCAATGCATGCCTGGCATCTCCATCAGCCAGATCTGCCAAAAAATCAGCCGCATCATCCTCCAAAACTGCCTTGTAAGCTCCCATTCCACGTTCTTTATCAGTAACAGCTCTACCCAGCAGCTCTTTTATATCATCTGTTCCAAGCGGTTTAAGCTCAAAAATAACAGACCTTGAAATAAGAGCTCCATTCACTTCAAAATAAGGATTCTCAGTTGTAGCCCCAATAAGTATTACCGTTCCATCCTCAACAAATGGTAAAAGATAATCCTGCTGACCCTTATTAAATCTATGAATCTCGTCTATGAAAAGAATTGTCTTTTTGCCATACATTCCAAGATTGTCCTTGGCCTTTTGTACAACTTCCTCCATATCCTTTTTACCGGCTATGGTGGCATTTATCTGAGTAAAATCAGCCTTTGTGGTACCTGCTATGACCTTAGCCAGAGTAGTTTTACCTGTTCCCGGCGGGCCATACAAAATGATAGAACTTAACTTATCTGCCAAAATCGCACGATAAAGAAGCTTGTCTTTAGCGATAATGTGCTGCTGACCCACTACTTCATCAAGGGTCCTCGGGCGCATCCTGGCGGCAAGCGGCGATTCCTTCTCATAATTGTTTTCTCTCATATATTCAAACAGATCCATAAATGCTTCGTTACTCTTCTTTATATTTGTAGACAGACTATATTATTCTACAATTTTTGCCCATAAAAATAAAGAGGATATATACACAAATTGCACAATCTTTTACTAAGTTTTCCACCAAAAGACATAAAAGATTGTGCACTATAAATCAAGCGTGTTTAACTATATTGCGGACCCATACTCCGCTTCGTACCAAAAGAAATCCGATTGTACATTTCAACAGCTCAAGAGCTGAAACCATCATAAATATGCTAAGTACCGGAAGATTTGTAAAACGAGAAAGGATATAGGCTGCCGGTACGGTTATAACCCATGCAAAGCAACTGTCAAATACAAATGTAACTGCTGTCTTTCCACCTGAACGAAGAGTGAAATAAGACACGTTCGCATAGGAATTGATAGGCATACAAATGGCAACAACCCATATAAATCTGGTGGCGAGCTGTCTTATCTCCGGTTCAGTATTGTAAATCTGAGGGATTATAGGAGCTGCGATTGCAAGCAGTGTTCCCATCACAAAAGTAGAAGCCACGCAAAGTGACGCCATTCTCCATGCAGTCCTGCGGGCAGATACGAGCTTATCTGCACCAAGTTCCTGTCCCACAATGATCCCCGTGGAATTACCAATTGATAAAAAGACCTCGTTAAATATCTGTGATACCGTTCCGCTTATATTCATAGCTGCTATTACAGCTATCCCCCTTACGGAATATGCCTGCAATAGTGTCGCCTGAGCAAGGCTCCATAAAAACTCATTACAAAGAAGCGGAAGTGATTTAACAAGTATTGTTCTTACCAGATTAAAAGGTACATAAAGGCTTCTGAAAACGCCCTTAAAGAAAGGATACCTTGAGTTTTTCCTGTGTGCGCCTGTCATCACGATAAAAAGCTCTGTAAACCTGGAAATGACCGTTGCAGTTGCCGCACCCATTACTCCCATTTTGGGAAGACCAAAAAGTCCAAAAATAAGAAGTGCATTGAACACAAAATTCACAAGCATCGCTGTCATACCTGCGATCATTGGAAGTGTTGTCTTTCCTGACTCTCGCATGGCGCTTGCATAGACCTGTGTCAGGCTAAAAGGGATAAGTCCCACAAGCATTATATCAAGGTACGATGTGGCATAAGCCAAAGTGGCAGCCCTGTCTGCGTCTGCAGTGCCGGAAGAAATGTAAAGGGATATCAGATTTTCTTTTGCCAGAAAAAGGAACGTTACTGCTATAGCGCAGATAACGACCGCATCCATCAGCTTAAATCTAATGGAATATCTGACGCCATCCATATCTCCTTTTCCAAAGAACTGTGTGCTGAAAATTCCGGCACCGGCAAGAGAACCCCATATGCACAGATAGAAAATAAACAGCAGCTGATTGACAATAGCTACTGCCGACATTGGAAGGGTCCCGACCTGTCCAACCATCACGTTATCCAAAAGTCCTACAACATTAGATAGCGTGTTTTGTATGATCATCGGGGCAACTATCATTGCTGCCCTGCGATAGAATGCCCTGTCTCCGACAAGGCATTCGCGCAAAGTAAATTTGTATTTTATTGCTTCTTCTCTGTTACTTGTTTCGTAGGTAGTCATAAGTATTTCCTTATTAACTGAAGTGGCTGCCTACTTTTTATGCAGCTTTACTCCAGATTTTCCTTTATTTTGCTTATCATTTCGTCATATTCTGCATCTGTAAGGAACTTCTTGCCAGGGTTCATTTCAAAAACTCCGCCCCACTCAAATTCGTCCTTGTACTTTGGTACAAGATGCATGTGAAGATGGCAGCCTGTATCGCCATATGCGCCATAGTTTACTTTGTCAGGGTTAAAGGCTTTATGTATAGCCTTGGATGCTCTGTTTACATCTCTGAAAAATGCATCTCTTTCTGCATCTGAGATATCAACTATCTCACTGACATGATCCTTGTAAGCCACAATGCATCTTCCCGGATGGCTCTGCTCTTTAAAAAGAATAAGCTGGCTGACCTCAAGGTCACAGATCTTTATACCAAATTTTGCAAGTGGCTCTCCACCAACACAGTATCCACAATTATTATCTTTTACCATCTTTTTATCCTCCAAAATCGTTTTTTCTGACAAGTTGTCTGTGAATAACTCCGGCATCGCATCAGCAATACACATTCTTACAACTGCATCTTTTTACCATTGAGAACTGCCTCAATGAGATTGTCTTCTCTATCATATACCATTTTCAGTGAAAAGAAATCATGACTTTTTTCCATGAGTCTGAAAAATATCTTGTCCCCTTCCCAGAGGTTAAGGTCAAAAAGCTTATCCTTCTCTACCCATGTGAGCACTCCTTCATCGCAATCTTTTGGCTCACCGTCAGGTGCTTTGGCAGTAAATAAAGACATAAGCTCATAGTCACCTTTTTGTGAAATGAATGTGATTATTGCACGATATTCCAAACTTTCAAGCGGAACATCATATCCTGTCTCCTCAAGAATTTCTCTTTTTATACATTCTTCAGGGCTTTCATCATCCTCAAAGTGCCCGCCAACGCCGATCCACTTGTCTTTACTAATATCATTCTTTTTTGATACTCTGTGAAGCATTAAGTATTTGTCGTCTCTTTCAAGATAACAAAGAGTCGTTAAGCCTTCTCTTCTCGCCATTTCTTTGACCTCTCATAATTTACTATTATAATTCCTGCTGAAACAAGTAAAAGTGCCACAATGCTTGCAACTGACAGCGCCTCCTGCCCTTCTCCCAGGAAAAATGCTGACAGCAAAACTCCCATTATCGGATTAACAAATCCCAACACTGAAACCTTGCTGACCGGATTGTATTTAAGAAGAACTCCCCAAAGTGTGTATGCTCCTGCGGAAATAAAGCCCATGTAGATCAGGTTAAGATAACAGCCTGTACTGTAGAAATTAAGGCTCCCTCCAAGCATAAGTCCAATGATAAAAAGAACTGCACCGCCTAAAAAGAACTGATAACCACTGAGGATAACAGGATTCTCATGCTTTGAAAAGATCTTGATACTGCAACCTGATATAGCATAGAAAAAAGCTGCTGCAAGCATCGCGCCCTCACCTTTTAAAGTCATCGGCGCTCCGCTCACCAAAGCTCCTGCGCCGCCAAAGAACATGATTATTCCAAGAAAGCCTGTGGCGCAGCCGATGAGTTTTTTGGCTGAAACCTTCTCAAGTTTAAATAGAAAAATTGCAAAAAGCGGAGCCAGGAAATTGCCTGAAGCATTGATGATAGAGCCTCTTACTCCTGATGTATTAGCCAGTGACATAAAAAAGAAATAGTACTGACCGATAGTCTGAAAAAGTGAGAGTATCACAATGTATTTCAATGAATCTTTCTGCGGTATCAAAGGCTTTTTGGCCAGTATTGAGCCAAAAAATATGGTCATAACACCCGCAAGCATAAACCTTGCGCCTGCAAGTACAAGCCTTGATGGCGTATCGCTCGCATCTATTTTGAATAATTCATAAGCAATCTTGATGGCTGGTGATGCACTTCCCCACAACACACAGCAAAATATGGCCACCAGCACAACAACCGGCGCAAATGTCCAAAATGAATTCTTGTTTTCTGTCATTTTTCAATTTCCTCCATATAGCATATGAAGTTCATTATACAAGAAAATGACAAGAAATAACTATAGCATAATCTTAGCATTAACAAATATCAATTCTAATTATTCACCCTTTTGAATATAGCTCGTCGCTGTCAAGAAGTATTGTCACAGGTCCGTCATTTATTGACTCAACCTTCATATAAGCGCCAAAGACGCCCGTCTTAACTTCAAAGCCTCTGTTCCTGCACTCTTCCACTACAAGCTCATAAAGTGGATTTGATATTTCAGGTCTTGCGGCATCTGTAAAGCCCGGACGCCTTGACTTGCAATCCGCATAAAGAGTGAACTGACTGACAATTAGTATCTGAGCGCCTGCGTCTTTTGGATTAACATTCATCTTGCCATTCTCATCCTCAAATACTCTGAGGCCGCAGATCTTATCTGCAATTTTTACCGCAATTTCTTTTGTATCGTTCCTATGGACTCCTAAAAGAACCATGAAGCCCTTTCCGATTTCTGAATACTTCTCTCCATCTATTGTAACTGATGCTGAGAGAACCCTTGTAACAACTGCTCTCATACTGTTCCTCCCTTTTCCGACACGATCTTTAGTGTGTCAGGTGTCACTTCACACAAATAAAAAACAATCTCAACTCCGGCTTTTTTCGCCTCATAGAACGCCTTTGCAAATTCAGGGTCAGTCTCCTCATTTGGTCTGACTTCACTGATTCCCTCTCCCTGAATAACAAAAGCCACTCTGGTTTTTATTCCTTTTTCCAAGGCCATAGTCAGCTCTTTTAAATGCTTGGTTCCGCGCTCCGTCGGTGCATCAGGAAAATACCCTATTCCATCCTTAAAAAGCGTGCAGCCTTTAACTTCCATGAGAAAGGGCTGGATTGATTCCAATACTTCTTTTTCCATATAAAAGTCAATTCTGGAATTTCCATACTTGTACTCAGGCTGCACTTTACTGTACTTTCCTACGCTTTCAAGCCATTCCTTAACAACTTTGTTGGGAGCCTGGGAGTCGATGTTAATGACCTTTCCGTCTTTTTTTACCGCAACAAGATCATAAGGCGTCTTTCTCTCTGGATTTTCTGCCTTTTCAAGATACACCGTGCATCCCGGTATCAGCAGCTCTTTGCATCTTCCGGTGTTCTTTACATGTACCTTGATCTCATCGTCATATACGCTCACTATGGCAATGAACCTGTTTGGTCTTGATATGAATTTTGCTTCTACAATATTTTTGTAAGTCATAAGCTGATTTTAACATTACTTTGTAGCTAATGACCAGTAATTAAGTAATTCAAGATACTTTCCCGCTATGATAAAATAAAATTGAGACAAATAATCGCAATTCATGATCAGGATAATTTCAGCCACATGAAAATAGACATTCAAAAGATCGATTCCGGCGAAGAGAGCGTTATCATCAGGTATAAGACGCTTTCTCCGGATTTAAAAAGAATAATCGGAATTCTGGAAAAATCGGAAAACAAGCTTTGGGGCAAGGCCGATACAGAGACTGTAAACATCAGCATTTCAAGTATCCTCTACTTGGAATCCGTTGATGATAAGCTCTTTGCTTACACAGGAAATAAGGTCGTTCGTTTGGACGGAACTCTCAACTCTTTTATCACAGAAATCTGCGATGAAGCCTTTTTCAGATGCAGCAAATCCATGGTCATTAATGTCAACAAGGTAAAATCCTTAAAGAGCCTGTCTTCAAACAGGATAGACGCGACCTTGGAAAGTGGTGAACATATCATCATTTCAAGAAGATATGCATCTGATTTCAGGCGTCTTTTGAAAGGAGGCAGATGATGAAGAATAAGAAAAAAGTAACCCTTTGGGAATTGTACCTTACAAAAGAAATAGGAATTGAATTTAAAGCATGCCTTTACTTCTTTGCATTTCTTTTCTATTACTGCGTATTCAGATTGATAAACGGCGTCTATGATGCCAGCATTCTGCATATGACAGAGCTGATCCTATCCTGCTATATTATTGGCTATATTCAGGTATACCTATTGTGGAACTTCGATGAAGCAGATTCTCTTAGGGTAAAAGAAATAGCAGGAATGGTCATTTGTACAATCGTCTACAGTCTTCTATCCTGGATTTTTAACTGGTTTAATAAAAATCTGCTTGTCACTTTAATATTTGCAGCTTACATTCTTCTTGTTTACTTCTGTGTTTTTTTGATTTACAAGTATAAGCGGATCATCGATGACAAAAAGCTAAACGAAGATTTAAAGTTATTTCAGACCGAACACAAAAAAGAGGATAATTAAGTGAATGTTAGCGGTAAAATAGTGCACCTTACGGGAACAGTTATTGTTCCCGTTTTTTATTTTTGTTATGAATAAATTACAAAGAGGAGGTGCATTATGAAAGAAAACGTGATTGAGATAAGTCATTTAACTAAAAGCTATGGCAAAAGCAGAGGCGTTATTGATGTTTCTTTTAACGTAAAAAAAGGAGATATTTTCGGTTTTCTTGGGCCTAATGGTGCAGGAAAGTCTACTACTATCCGCTCCATGCTGGGCTTTTTGAAGATAAACTCAGGCAATATAAAAATACTTGGGATGGACAGCATAAAAGATCATGAGGAGATTTTAAAGAATGTTGGCTATATGCCTTCAGAAGCCTGGTTCTATGATTCCATGAAGGTAAATGATGTCATAAAATACGCTGCAGATGTCCGCAGGCTTGATTGCAGTAAAGAAGCTGCCAAGCTCTGTGAAAGATTGAAAGTCGACACCCATAAAAAGATCAAACAACTCTCCCTTGGAAATAGAAAAAAAGTCAGCATAGTCTGCGCCATGCAACACAGGCCTCGCCTTTTTATCTTTGACGAGCCCACTGGAGGCCTCGATCCTCTTATGCAAAAGAAATTCTTTGAACTTATAAATGAATATGTTGCCCAGGGAGCCACCTGTCTTTTGTCTACTCATGTGTTATCAGAAGTTGATAAGTATTGCAAAAATGCCGCAATCATGCGTGAAGGAAGACTCACAATGCTTGAAACTCCGCATATAGATGATGAAACGTTCCTTAGTTTCTACGAAGAAGAGGAGGGATGAAAATGAGATCTGTATTGAAAAGAGAGCTATTACTTAATCTGAAAAATCTCCTGATATGGAGCCTGTCCGTGGGTGCTCTCGGGCTCGTCTGCATATTATTATATAAGTCTATGGAAGGTGAAATGAAGGATATGGCTGATGCCTTTTCTAATATGGGAGCCTTTTCAGAGGCCTTTGGAATGAGCACTTTGAGCATCGCAACCTTGAAAGGATACTTTGCCACTGAAATAGGCGCAGTTCACGGCCTTGGAAGCTGTATGTTTGCAGCAATCATCGCGATCAATATCATTTCAAAAGAGGAAGATGCCCACACAGGCGAATTTCTTTTTTCTCTTCCTCTTTCAAGGAATCGGATTCTTACTGCCAAATCGCTGTGCGTTGCTATTATGCTGGTGCTTTTTACCACTGTATGTACTCTGTTTTATCTTCTTGGCTTTAAACTCCTGGGAGAAGAAATGCCTCTGGATCTCTTTTTCACATTCATGGTAAGGCAATTTCTTATGAACCTGGAAGTGGCCGGAATATGCCTTGCGCTCTCATCTCTCACCGGAAAAAACAGGATGGGACTAGGCCTTGGGATGGCTCTTTTGTTCTACGCCTACGATGTAATGGGCAGGGTTATTCCTGATTTAAAGAAATATTTGTTCATCGGGCCCTTTTCCTATGCAAATGCTTCGGAGATATTTACTGAGGCTGAGCTTCCGGTGACCGGAATTGTCGTTGCCTGTGGCGTTTTGATTTGTGGAGTACTGTTTGCTTTCTGGTACTATAACAAAAGAGATCTGGCGTCCTGAGAAATGACGTATAAAAGACAGCTATGAGCAGATACTTTTACTCATAGCTGTCTTATTCATAACTTCCTTCAAAAATCAACACTCCGAGAACAACTCCAGCTTTGCGATAAGGTCCTCAATAATGTACCTTGAATCCACATCTGTGTATATTCTGATGTCCGGATTGTCATCTTTTACTGCAGATGAAGTATCATCCAGCACCAGCGGTGCCTTGGCCGTGTGATAGTGGCCACATCCGGGATTAATGGTCACTGCAATAGCTGGAGAATCGCCAAGAGACCAGCTCTCTCCCTGAGTCCAGCCTGCTGCCTCGGACATATTGTATTCAGTCATCTGAGTGTAAAGGTGCTCTCCTATTCTTCCGCATGGCTTTATACGGCGCTCAATCTCTGCAAGACCTATATTTACTGTAATGTATACATGTGAAGGAATAAGCCAGATATTGGCTCCGCTCTGGAGCACATAGTTGGCGGCCTCTATGTCATTTACTGAATTAAACTCAGTAAACGGCGCCTTGCACGGTGCCTCACCATGAGTTCCTATCCAGACTATCGTCATTTTGTCTTTTATCTCAGGACAGGTTTGAAGGGCCTTAGCAACGTTTGTTATAGCGCCCTGACACAGAACAAATAAAGGATTGGGCTCATCCCTCAAGGCTTCATCAATTATAAATTTTGAAGCTTCTGAAACTTCCTTATCCTCACTTAATGGTCCCTTTTGACCGTGAAGCACCGGAACTGATAAATCCATAGCATCAAGAATTGTCTCTATCTCTTTGTAGCTTCTTTGTTCTGAGTCTTTTACCTTAAAATGCTCTGCCGCTATGGCTCTGACAATGAGCTTAGGACTGAGAAGCCCATGAACAATTGCAAATGGATCATCAGCCTCGCAGGCTGCATCCGTGTCGATTATGACTCTGATTTTCTTGTAGTCTGGAACTTTGTACTGTATTCCCATTTTGTTTTCCCCCAAAAACTGTATTTGCCCGATAGATTATTTGACGCGCGTCAAATAGATTCTAAAATCTTCATTATCGCTGATCATATTCCCCATACTCACAGCCGACATTCTCACAGATAACTTCGTCGACAAGCTTCCCGCAGTGAAAAAGCATTACTGTGCCCTTTCCGTTGCCGCCGTTCCAAAGACGGTTGTGAAGTTTCTTGCCATTTGGAGCTTCGTAGTTCACAAGGAGCATGTCTTTTTTCTTGCATGTTATGTCAGTAACCATCCGGTTTGTCCAAGTCTTTTGCTCAACATGCCAGATTATTTCATCCTCCGTTTCCGAAGACTCAAACTTTGTTCTGGTAAATGTCCAAAATTTTGAGAAATTGAACTCATATGACTTTCCTTCATACCAATAGGCTGAAAGAAGCTTTCTGTCCAATGCAAAAGGTCCAACCTTTGGTCTTCCACCACCTATATCAAACACACTGTTTTCAAGTTTTTTGCCAGACCGCTTACTTGTAAGATTGTTAGATGATAACCATACCCAGGGAGACGTAAAATCTTTTCCCCAGTTCTTGTCAGCATATCCATAGCAGGTCTTCGGATCAACAGTGTACTTGTGCCCATCTAAACTCACCTCACCTGAGTACTCAGTCTTCATGCCCTCCGCGTGCCAGAACATCTCAAAAAGCTGAAGCTTTCTAAAAAGATTACCTGCTCCGTATCCCACATTAAAGGCGATTTTCTTATTTATTGTGAGATTCCATGAAAGTTCTCCACTTCCCGACATATACTCAGGATGCTTATCCACTTCTTCCTCAGATAAACTCACTTTTCCCCAGGTTTTATTCTCTGTAAGAAAGCACTCTCCTGCCTTTATTGAAAAAGGGACTCCCATGTCCACATCAATCTTTTCCCAGCCATAGAAATTATGGATCTGTCTGGCTCCTTCGCCCCAGCAACCAGCCTTAACCATAAGGTATGAAGGCTTCACACCTTTCACTCTATTCGCAGGAAGCTGCCCAAGTACTGGTTCAGCCCCTCCACAGGCAGGATTACATAAAAAGAACTCTATAAAAAACGGCTTTTCTTCGCCCGTCTCACTATCTATTGCAGTAAAAGAGTGCCACCACCAATCGTACCCAAGCTTTGCCTGGCCACCAAAGAGTTGGCACTGATTTCTGGTTATGTCTGATCTGTTAAACACTGGTTAGCCTTTCCGTTTTCTATCTTTATTTTTTCAAATCCTCACTTACAAGCTACAAGCGTAAATATGATGATTTTCTTGCTTTTGCCAAAAACAATCTTGAAGATACGTCTTCAAGCTGCGAGATCCTTGAATGCTCCCGCCAGAACCTCGCATACATTGTCAAAGAAAACCAGCTTTCTCCGTTTAAGGAAAATGTGAAAGGAAATCTGTATCTGAGAAAAGATGTGGCGAAAAACAGGTGGTAATTCGGTTATGTCTGATTTATCAATAGAAGGGTCGACAACTGCCGACCCTGATCTTTTATATTTTCATCACATCGGCAGCCCAAAGAAAATATGCGCTGCAATTCTTAAAAAGGAAACTGTTTTCAAGCATCTCCGTCACATATTCTTCTATGCTGAACGGGCGATACCCATAATCATTCATCTTTTCTACTTCCCTCTGCCAGGTTTCATTTATAACTGACTTGATGAATTTTTTAGTATCTTTGTTAGCCTTTGCTGACCTTTTAAGATAAGCTTCAGCATTTTTTAAATCGCCCATCTTGAAGTAAAGAATTGAAAGCGGGAATATCATCGGTGTTTCATCATGTTCACCATACTGTTTAAGAAGATTCAAGGCCTCATCTTCCATCTCCAAAAGAGCGTATAAATGCATAAGAGTAAATCTCTTACCCAGATTGTCATTTTCATTGAGCCTTATCATGTCCTCATATTCGCCAATTGCCTTCTTGAACATTGAACACTCAATAAGTATATCCGCGTAACTTGATCGTAGTCTCATATAAGGTCTAGTCTCTAAGACTCCCCAGAAGCGCCCAACACTATCCTTTAGAAACCCTCTTTTCTCCATGACTTTTGTGCCATGAGCGACTGCCTTCTCATATTGCTTTAAGGCATCAATAGTATCCCTTGCAGTAAGTTCAATCCTGAGGCCAATAGCATCAAGATTATCCTCATCAAGAGCTATAGCTTTTTTTACATAACTGATTGCCTTTGCTTCACTGTCTGCCTCATATGCAAGTTCAAGAAAATCGTCAGAAGTTTTTGCCGATTTTTCTGTAATCTTCTCAATTGGCTTGCTATTTATCTGCATCATATGCTCATTTAAGAACTTGCTAAACTCCTCCTGACTCATATTATCATCTGCATGCTCCTCCAGAAACTTATTCATCTCTTTTAATACTTTTTCTGTTTCTCTACTCACTGTTTGTTACTTCCCCCTGTTATCCCAGATTAATCCAGCATCACCTAGTATTCACTATACCACTTCTGCATAGTTTCCATGAACCCCGATTCATTGAACATGCTATTTTCAATCTTTAAAAATACTGTCTTCTGTGCTAATATCATATTAACAAAACCACCACCAATCGTACCCAAGCTTTGCCTGACCACCAAAGAGTTGGCACTGATTTCTGCTTATGTCTGATCTGTTAAACAATGTTTTACCTTTCTTCATTAAATATATTAGGATATTACACTTAAAATAATGATAACTGCTTCCATTCCATATCTTTATAAAAATATCAGAGGTTACAACCGAACAACGGTAGGGAGCTTAGCTAAATGGCATTGACCTACTTTCTGTATCGCATAGGTTTCTATCATTAGTCAAAAAAGTGTTTAAAACGCCTTCTGTTTATGTTAAGATATTTATATAAAGAGTGCTACCGATAGACGGTTGACTCTGACAATAGTTACGATCAAGAGAGACCGCAGCTTGGCTAGAGCTTTTTCAGCGGTCTTTTTTGATGTTTACTTTCTTGAATCCTTGCAAATACTGATGATTGTTACGATGATACTGATAATCGTAACTACAATACTCACAAGGGATATCGCAATTTCTATCACCAAGCTAACCCTTCTAAAGATTTCTCATAAGCATGCCTCCCAAATACCTGAGAGTTCTCGGATAAATCCGGCAAAGAGCCAACCGCCTACTTCTGTATAAGTTTGATTGCGAAAATCAAAGATTTTCTATCTTACTTAACCGAAAATGGTAGCACCAATAATATCTTATCAAACATCAGTTCGAGTGGCAACATATTCTTTTCTTCGCAAAAATGATAATCCCAAGAAGGTCAAAAAGTTCCACTAATATATGAAGATTTTCTTGCTTTTGCCAAAAACAATCTTGAAGATACGTCTTCAAGCTGCGAGATCCTTGAATGCTCCCGCCAGAACCTCGCATACATGGTCAAAGAAAACCAGCTTTCTCTGTTTAAGGAAAATGTGAAAGGAAATCTGTATCTGAGAAAAGATGTGGTGAAAAACAGGTGGTAAAGCTCCATCAAGCCTTTCATCAAAATGATCTGTCAACATTTTTACAATGTGCTATTTTCAATCTTTAAAAATACTGTCTTCTGTGCTAATATCATATTAACAAAAGTGCTACCGATAGACGGTTAGCCCTTTAAATGATTAGTTATGATAATAACCGTTCAGTTGCTAGGCTGGGGCGGTTATTTTCTTTTGCCTAAAAGATAAGCAAAGGTTGCTACGGCAACAATCATCATCGTGTATTGAAACAGATCTGAATAGTTCACCATTATGTATGCCCTCCTTTCGATTGGATTATTACCTCCTTTCGTTAGGATAAGGTTAACCGCCTACCGTTAATATGTTAGTACTGCCAAAAGAATTTATACGGAACTGTTCCTGTCATCCTGGCATTTAATGCCAAATCTGAATTCATCATAATAAAAGCAATAGCTGTTATAACATAAACCGATAAAATTACAATCCTCTTGATATAAACATTATTCATCATAGCTAATACTCGCCCTACCAAAACATATTCAAATGGCATAAAGTATTGTGTAAAACGAGAAAAGACTGGAAGATTAAATGCTATAATTCTTGCTACAACCACCACTAATACTGAATACATAAGGAAATCGTTTGTATAATTTCCACAAAAATCTTTTTTTGTTAACACGATTTTCCCACCCTCCTGGTCTAATTGTTATAACAATCCTCCAGTTGATTAATAAAAGCCCTGCAAATATAAAGGTTAATAAATAAGGCACAAAAGAATATATCCCTGACATAGTGTATTTGGACTCTTTCAGCACTTGAGATGAAAAGTAAGCATACTGTTTGGCCAGAAGTTTTGAACCAACAATAAAGTCTCCAATCTGATCCATCAGCCAATAAAAAATAGCGTTAGAAAAAAATAATACAATCCCTCCAAGCGTTGAAAATAAAAAAACTGTTTTGTTAAAACTGATATGCTTAATTATCAAAATCACTATTCCAATAAATGCAGAATAATGCATGCTTAACGCTAACACTAACAATAGTACAAACAAAAAATATCTTATTAAAAAAGAAATTTTACTAAATAACACTTCTGAGGCAATCAGTACAAGGCATACTGCAAGTATCTGCCGCAAGATGACCATACTTTGAAATCAATGATTTAAAGTAACAAATAAATATATTGCAATAGGCAAGTTATCACAATTTTCATAAAAAAAATAAACAAATACCCCAATCACAAACAACGAATGAATTATTATCATAACTTGAGGATTATCAGAGATTAGCCCACATATTTTGAAAAAAGTAAGAAATCCGGGTTCATATCTTGTACGCACACTATAAATATACTTCCAGGGTAAATCATGATATTGTATAAAATTTCGATAGTATTGATAGTGTAAATCATTTCCAACGGTGTATTTTCGAAGTGACAATAATCCTCCTAATAATAAAAATGAAAAAATTGCATAGTTTTTTTCCCTACCTGTGACATGTTAGGTTTAAAAACAAAATTAAAGACTATAATTAATCCCAAAGTTAATATATATACTTGCATGGTTCCACCTAATTCTATATTATGCATTTAACCAACTGATAAAATCATAATTATCTATATTTTTTTTATAGAAAATTTGTTTTTGTAATAAGCCATCACTGGAACATATGGATCTTTCTCAAAGCCTTTTATATATTGTGCCGAACCACATCCATCTATTGGTAAATGTGTAAGTAGAATCTTCTTATAAGGGAGTTTATCAAATTCATAAGCATCTTGTATCGTAAACTCATTTCTATCATTCATAATTAAACAAACGTTGTCATAGTTGATTCTTGTTTTTCTCACATTCCATTTGTTTTGTGCTTCCATAACCGTCTTATAATGAACCAAATGCAACCTAACTCCCCCTTTCCCTAATTCAGCTACAGGATAGGGCAGGGGAGTTTCTATTTCAATCATTGGCTGCTCCACCCAAAACTTGATGTCTTTGCAAAATCGAACAAAATCTTTTGCGTTCATAAACATATTAATTGTAGGGGAAACCGTCCTCGAGATACTACCTTGAACGGAATAGAACCGCATAGAGCGGAAATTCTTATAAGAAGATTATTCGTTTTCACTCCATAGAGAGGTATTATGCGGGATGAAAACGTTGGATAAGATGTGTCTGTCCCTCGATTTTATGGTGCTCTATTACTTTTCACCATTTTGGGTCTACTATGTCCATACGAAATCATTCAATGTATAAGACAGGTAGTTTTCCAAAAATACATCTCGGAATCACTCATCACTACTATTATAAGCCTTATTATTTCTGATGTCATTATAAAAATGCTTGATTTTTCAAGTGTTCTTGCCTATTCTGCATAATGCCATTCTATTCATCATGGCCGCAAGTCAATGACTATAAATCGTAGCCATTTATCATTTTAGTAGTTTGAATGGAATTAAGGTAATCTTGAATAGCCTTCTGAAATGCTTTTTTCTTCTTATTGGTCATGTATGTACTCGATTTTAATGCATCATCCCTGCCGTAAAGTATCTCAAGTATCCAATCATGAACAGTGTAGTAGTACTCTTGTATATTTTCTTTAACCAATTCTATTCCTATGTCCTTGGCAATTTTTATCCTAATCATGTAGTGAACTATTTCAAAAAATATTACTATCTTAGCACCGTCTTTTATTCGATTAGGCTTTTTGTTATTCAAAAAATGTGAATTCCAGTTTCGAGTATCACTCAGCATACTCAAGAAATCATATTGTTTAATGTGCATTAACTTTAGGATCCCACAATTATATTGTCTGTGATAGTTAAAAAAGCCATCTTTAGACACCAAATATACCTTGCAAAGATAATCACCTGGATTATTATTTGGTTTGTATCTATTTACTACTTCCGCCTTCGCGGCAGTTAATACTTTATCACTCACATCACATATCCCATCAATTATATGTAATAGCAGCGTTATTCTATGATCTGTCACAACAGTTTCATATCCTGCAGAGTCTAAGTACTGCAGAGACGATATGGGTTCATGTTGTTTTTTTCGGTAATTATCGATAATTGTTTGATTGATTGTTTGACTGCAAATATTTGCTATTCTCAAATCATCTCGGAATAGAGTTTTTCGCGTATAATATTTCTTTGCAAGCTGCGCTGTATCAAGATTGCATCCGTTAAACGTGACGTTTTCTATTGTTGGGAAAGCCCCCAGACAGATATACATTATTGAGAAAATATCAAAGAACAAATGCTTTGTATTGTTTTCATTCTTTCTTGTGTGAATCCTCACAATCAATTTATCGCCTTTTGATCCGACAAATACAGTACTATTATCAATCTTTGAGCTAAACTCCTGAACTGGATTATTCACAAATACCTTATGTCTAGTTGTTACAATCATCTCATTCATAAAGCATTCTCCAAAGAACCATAACGCTATTAAGCCTTATTACTCTTTCATCCGTCTTTCTTAATCTTTTCTATTGGGAAATTAATTATTTTTGCATCAAAAGCAGATAAGTCTAGCTTATCTCCAAGTATCCTATCCCATTCATCCGGATAAAAGTTAGTAAATCCGCCATCCGGATAAAGAGACATACCATCAAAAATGTAGTTATCTCTAATCCAGTAACCATTTACTACGACAAATGGTATACCTCTAGCTAATGCCTCAGAGTATTCAATAATATCATCTAAGCAGTCAGGCTCCGATGCACCTTTTTCAAAAGCTGTATCACCAATAGTAAATGGGAGCTTATTCCAATCTCTATCAAAATAACCGCAAGCTCTTATATTACTATCATTATCCGCTGTCCTTATATAAATAGATATAATCTCTGCTTTGCCGTTAAAACATGTAACTCTATACTCTACCGCTCCCTTTACCCATATCTCCGGAATATATTCTTCAGCCATGATTCTTCTATCGACATACTGGTACGCCCAATCTCTACTGTTCCCATTCCAATAAAGGTTCTTAGAAAAATCCTTTTTCATTTGCCTTTTCATCGCTTTAAAATCAGTACTATACTTGTCAAAACAAAAATTTCCCACCGGATTATGAGTAATCTTTAAAACAAAATTTGATGGGCATTTAAAATATTCAACATCGTCAACAGTTCTCCACACCCCAAAATCTTCAATGACATGCCCGCTGCGTATTCTCTTATCAACCCACTTTTTAACTTCATATCTATCAAGCAACGTATAATAAAGCCTGTTTCTATCATGAAGTTTAAGCCATTGAATCTTTTCAGATAAAGTATGCGGTTCATCAAGATTAAGCACTTTACCCATCTTAATTTCATAGAGCCTTTTTATTATTTCTTCATCGTTTACATGCTTGTACAGCCCCATAGACTCAAATAAGAGAAATCTGTTGTCCTTGTCAGTTATTCTATTGATAATATTTTTTCCATTATCCATTTGAACACCTGTTATATTAGCTATAACTTCATATATCTCATCTTAAAGAAAAAGCGTGAATCTTCACTATGACCCACGCTTTAATTATATCAATATGCTCCGTCTTGTCCAAATACTGCAGGAAAAGTTCTTATAATAAATTCAATATCTTTTTTAATGCTCATATCTTGTATATATTGCAAATCGAGCTCAACCCATCTGTCCCACTTGATTTTTGCTCTTCCACAAACCTGTCAATAGCAGGTAAGCCCCAGCCTAACAATCAACCTTTGCTTTTCATACGCATTACATGCTTCCATCTGGGAATAAATGATAGGTCTCGGACCCACAACACTCATATCCCCTTTGATAATGTTAAACAACTGGGGCAACTCATCAATGGAATATCTTCTGATAAATCTTCCAACCCGCGTAATCCTGGGATCATTTTTTATCTTGAATGCATGCCCAATCTGCTCATTCTGAGCTTGCATATTCTCGAACTGAGCCTCTGCGTTTCTATACATGCTCCTAAATTTGTAAATCTTAAAGCTCTTCATATCCTTACCAGCTCTATGCTGAGTAAAGAAAATCGGCCCTCCATCTTCAATAAAAATAGCAAAAGCCGTTATCAAAAATACTGGAAGCAAAACAACCAGCGCTGCCAAAGCAGCAACAACATCAAAGGCTCTCTTGAGCCATTTGTATATATTGGGTTTGTGATCATAAATTTCCCAATAATTAAGCTCTATGATCTTTTTGCCTTTAGAAGACACAACTTTTTCAGCCGAAACTGCATTCGTTCTTGCTATATCATAACCCCCTCATAGGCTGTGATAAACAGGGCAATCCCTATTTGCATATACACCCATTACTTATATCGGCATAATAATGAAATAATTTAATCTAAAAATCGTAAATGCATAAGTCTTTATTACATTTTTCAGTGCATTATGTTTCACCACTGCCATGCTTTTATTATAGTCTATTCCTTGTGGTTTGTCACAATTTTATCAATAAAATATTCGTCCTATCATTCATCCCTAAGGTCACCTGTATTATTTAGGCGTTAGTTATTCTTTATCACTCATTCATAGTACTTCGAATAAGGCTCATTAGCTTTTTTCGTCCCAACCCCAATATGACAATCAGCAGCATACTGATTCCTAATCTAGCAGCCATATTGCCATACGAATACATATACCCAAATCCAAGTGCCATAAACATAGCAGAGATAATTATAAGTTTTCTCCAATCATATACTGGTTTTTCTTGTATATACTGTTTACTGATTTTATTCATAAGCAAATAATGAATAATTGCGTAGATCATAAAGCATAACAGCGTTGTATAGGCCGCTGCAAAATATCCCCAAATTCTTATAAAAATTAGATTCAATATAATATTTAAGACTGCTCCAATTATACTGGCAAACATTATTCTTATTGTCTTGTTATAATAAAATGCAAACTCCGAGAACAAATCATAGCTAAACATAAAGAAGCTGCTTATTGCTATCGGAGGAACAATCCAAACTGCTTCATAGTAATCCGGCGGTGCTATAATTGAAACTATTTCCGGAGCTAGAGCTATAAGCAAAAGATTTACCATTGCCATCCCACATAAAGAAAGATATCCAACATTTTCAATGTCATTCACCCTTTTTGCTTTTATCTTTTTGTAGATCCAAGGGTTCAGCATGCTGACTATAGCTTTGCTTATCATCGTAAGCATCATAGCAATCGAATATGACAAATTATAAATTCCGGCCTCACTATCTCCAACCATCCTTCCAATCATTATCCTGTCAGCCGAATTTAGAACAGTCTGCGATAAGTAGTGCGGTATTAGTGGTATACTGAACGTTACCGCATATATCCAATAAGACTTATCGAAAAACACTCCTCCTTTGCTCATTACTGAAATAAATGACCACGAAAAGAAGATTAAATCAGTTACTGCAATCCCCAAAATCCATCCGGTAACTTTATCGCTAGAATATACTATCCCAAAATAACAAATAAGCGGCTTAACAAGTGCAACAATTAATGACAGGACAAGTATTCTTTTACACCTATATTCCACCCTTTCGCTCGCTGACCAGAAATCAAATGTAGCACTTGACCAAATGATTCCAAAGGCCATAATCATTTGAAATGTAGAAAATCCAAAAAACAGATTTATATATTTCCTAAAAACAACATATATGAAAAGCCAGATAGTACACAAAAAAAAGGACAAGCCTTGTATTGAAGACTCAAACTTCTTCCTATCATCTTCAAATTTGACTAATCCTTGCATATATATTCCTGCGCTTAAGCACAATGTAATAAAAATTCTCCATATACTTAGCCAGGAATTAAAAATGCTGTAATGTCCATATTGATCAGACTGCATTAGTCTTGTAAAAAGCATCAAAGATAACGCGGTTGATACTTTCTGAATGGCCAACCCCGCAAAAAATAAAAAAGATGCTTTAACCTGAATAGGTGCTTTCTTGATTTTATCTAAATATAATGCCATTTTATAATCCTTTAAGCTTAAGTATTGCCCTGGATAAATAGTTTGCAAATTTAAACATTATACTTTTATCCTTATGCCACACCCTTAGCAATATAAATACCGGGCTAAATATAACTTCCGACTCAAAAGAGTCCATTATTACTGAAGGAGATGAAAACTCAGACTTGCAGTTTAATATCAATTTCTTATCTGACTCGGAAATACTGCCATATTCTTTTATTCTTCTATATATTTCATTTGAAAAAAAAGGACTAATTTGGTCGCTTCCCCACCCAGAATTAAAAAAGTGTATAATCTTTGCAGTATGCAAATATTTAACGCTAGTTCTTATCATACAGTTATAAACATCGTCAAGCCTATCAACACTATTATCCATAGCCGCCCTGAAAAAAGCATACTGATCTCTAGGCACTCCTTTATCTAGTCCTACTTTCCAAAATTTGTGCCAATCTCGATAAAATTTTCTTGCCTTATCTGTATCATTTGAAAATATAATTCCACTGTTATAATAATTGGCTCCCGATTTTTTTACTTCATCCGCTGAGAGCTCGTATAGCTTGCAAACGTTGCTAAGTACTTTGTTTCTATAAGGTGCGCTATCCATCGAGCAATGATAATCACAGACTGCTGATATATCAGATCTTATATTATCAACCTCGGATAGTTTTTCACAGACAATTGTATCTGTATCCACCTGAATCATAGGTCCAGATACATACTCTCTTGCACTTGTTTTCAGCCACCGTGATTGCTCCTTTAATCCAAACTCAGCTGGAACATCAACCACTTTGATATCGTTTATAATATCCTGTATGATATTGCTATACTTTTGTTCTATATATCTATTAGTCGTTTCATCACATAGCAATATTATCTTAGCATCAGGATTATAATACTTTGCTGACCAAGCAGATGCCAACAGCTGTTCAGTATAATAATCCTCATCCCTGCTTATTATTGTATATACGATGTTCGTCCGCACCCAATGACACCTCACTAATATTTATGCTTTCTCTTCCATGCGTTACAGTAGGCTGTTGGAGAAATCATGAAAAACATTCCTTTTATAAAATCCGATGCACTCAAAGAGTATCTCATTATATCTCTTCTTCTCACGACCGTATATTTTGGCCTTTTTATCTCGTTGTGAGCACAAGAGTAAATATAGGTTCTACAGGCAGCACCTTTTATCGATTTTTCTAATTTCTTATCATCCTCTTTATCTGCAAGCACGAACCATGACTTCAAAATATTTATAAGATCTTTTTGCCGTTTCTCTGCCTTGTTCACATCATTCATTATTGAACCAGTTCTGGCAACAGCATGGTATTTTGCATCCGGACAATAAACTATATTTTTTGCCGCCAAAAATACTTTTAAAGCTATCTCTAAATCTTCATGGTATACATCTGCAAATTTAAAACAGTTCTTTTTCCAGAACTCCGTTCTATATACATTTCCGCAGGCCTCGGCATTAAATGAAGCTGTTTTTAGAGTTTCAATAAGAAAGTCTCTGCATCTATTTTCACGATATGGCTTTATACTTTTTATTCTCTTCTCATCAATTATTCCATTCCGCTCAAAAAGCATTTCAATAGCTACTATATCCACTTTGCCCTTTTGAATAGCCTCAGATATGACTTCACAGAAATTGGATTCAATATAATCATCTGAATCTAAAAAAATCAGATATTCGCCATTAGCACGTTCAATTCCCTTATTACGCGCAGAAGATAGTCCACCATTTTCTTTATGAATAACTATTATCTTTGAATCTTCTTTGCCAAGCTCATCACATAATTCCCCAGAACTATCAGTGCTCCCATCATCAATTAATATCGCTTCATAATCTTGATAAGATTGATTCTGAATGCTCTGAATACACCGCTTCAATTCATTTTCAACATTATACACTGGAACAATTATGCTAAATTTCATAATTCATCAGGTCTCCTACTGCATGTTTTCTCCCCAGAAAGCATAATTCTGAACCGAGTCAACCCCAAGCGTCCACTGCTGATAGAAATACACTCCAAAGACAAGCATTGTCACACAAAAAACCAAGACTTTATCCAATTTCCTCGGATATTTACTAATCAGCATAGGAACACACACCATCAGATTAATGTTCGAATACCATAACAATCTCCCGACCATCGGAATCATGTTAGAATTTATAGCCAGCAAAAATGAAATCAATATCAGCCATGAATTAAAGCTCATTTTACTGTCATTATCATATCCTAGAACAATCAAGCAGAACAAAAGCACTGTTCCTGATACAACAATATCAGATATCCAATAGCCTCCCTTATATGCACGGATATCATATATCATCTTATAGTATTTAGTCCCTTTCAGAAGATATGGCAGAACATTATTAACCATAATCGACGTTCCAAACTTGCCCAGCAGAATAATAATTCCTGCCATTTTGGGAGTTAGTCTTATTTTATAAAGGAAATATACCGGTAAAAGAAAAATGGCTGTATTGTGAAACGTAAATGCTAACGCTATAACCAAACAGTAATTTATAAACTTTCTTTCATAGATGTAGTGAAAACCTTGCAGAATAATTGCTTCTGCTAACAGCTGCCGTACACCGTTATACTGACGAAAATAGAAAAAAGTAAGAAAAAAAACAACCATGCTTATACAAGGCGATACTGAGTTTTTGCAAATATATTTAAAATACAAAAACCAAATAATACTACTAACCACAATCAAAACTACATGGTACGAAGATGCAAACCATGTAATCGCCTTATTCAAGACATAATAACCAAACTCCGAACCAAATGCTGATATCGGATAATCTCTTATTGAATATTTGTAATATCTATAATATGTTCCTATAGTATCAGATCCAACTCTTATACCTCGAAAAGCCATAAGATACCACAAGGGAACAAATGCCAAAATTGCACAAATAAGACTTCTTCTAATGCAAAAGTTTTCGCCCTCAAAATAAACTGGTCTATCAAACATATCCAGTTTCTTCTGTACTTCAATTATAAATAGGAACAATACGGTCAGTCCTAGTCCACCCAAATATAGCAATAAGGAACTACTCGAACTCATTTTCCGCCTTTCTCTTTTAAAACTTTGTAATATAACTTACAAAGGTTATCTGCATTTATTTCTTTAGCATACTTACTTTGGGCATCTGCAATCCCTTTTTGAGCACATAATAATGCCTTATCGGGGTTAGCTATTACTTCTTTAATCTTCTCAGCCAAATCCCTGTTGTCTTTATATCTATAAATATACCCATTAACCCCATTCTCTATGAGCTCCTGATTTGCACCCGTATCAGAAGCTATTACACAAAGGCCACCCATCATGTATTCTACTGTGACTCTTCCAAAGCCTTCTGCCTTTGAGCACATAAAACCAATGTCATATTTAGAATAAAGGCTTTCCACTGCGCTTACATAACCTTTAAACCTCACAATATCACCCATTTTATGAATAGCGACGTAAAGCTTTAATCTTATCAAATACTCTATTGCAACATTGCCGTATATATCTAATTGAAACCTATGTCTGATATCATTTTTTATAAGATTCAAAGATTTTATAAGATCATACTGCCCCTTAAATGGAGAAACAAACCCAGTAATCACACCTTTTACAAGCCTGTCATCCCATTTCTGAATTGTTCCAGATACGCATTTGACCCCATTATAAACAACAACAATCTTTTTCGGATCAATTCCTTTCTCAATCCATCTATCCGCTACCGCATGAGAAATGGCAACAAAACAGTCCGCATGGTTATTCATAAAATTGATATAATCACTTCTCAATGTGAAGCATTCTTCGCCAAACTCCCTCAAATGCCATATATGAGGGATTCCATGTTTTTTGGCTAATATAGCCCCTATGTCATTTCTATTTGAGTTGGAATGAATCAAATCAACCGTATTAAAATCTATCAAATTTTCAGCTCTTTTTATAGCCCTTCTATTTGCCAACTCATACCTAGCCTTTAATGCTGGTCTCAAAACAAATCTTATTATCTTTCTAGGAAGCGTCGACCCATTATTCATATAATAGGCTTTATGCCCAATACTATAATTTTCCACTCCATTTTTATCAGCAAATTCATTGTTTTTGCCGTGTTTTGATGACAACACAATTGGGACTATATCATCATGTTTCTGCAGAATATCATCAAGCAAGCTTATAAATGACAGAAAAGCTCCACCAATCTCATAAGTATCAGCAACATAAAGAATTTTCATTTTTTAACCCACTCTGTAATTTTCTTTTCTGTCAATCCCCACTCTATGCCACTTGAATAGTGAATATTATCACAATATCTGCAAGCAGGCGCATATGATGCCATCTTTTTCATAATCTTTTTAGGATCATCGCACTCATAAATATCTATGCAATCGTCATCAGTAACTTTTATATCTGTCCCAAAAAAATTGTTGAATGTAAAAAAATTCGGAATAGTCTCACAAGTATACATTTTCCCGTGCTTTAGAGTAATGCACTTGTTTCCCTTACCGCATAGCTGATAGCTTATTTTGGGGTTCTGCCTTCCCTCAAGATCTATAGGGGTCATATACATTGTTTTTAGGACATCTCCAGATTCAAATGCATATTCAAACCCCACGCCCATCTTTTCTGCATACGCTTTGGCTGCGTCATAATCAAAACTGATAGGATACTTAGTTACAAAAAGTAATATGCGATCCTTCTTTAGTGACTCCCAAAAAGCATTCTCCTGTTTAAGCAGGAGCGTTCCATTCGTAATTATACGCACCAGAGCTTTAGGAAATATCTCTCTTGCAATGCTGCAATATACCGTTATATCTTTATTGAGCAGTGGTTCTCCACCCATCATTGTTATCCATTCAACGTCATCACCAAACAACTCCCTTAACCGTTCCAGATCCTTTCTATAATCATTCAGGTCAAGATAATTTGGTTTTGCCAAACATGAAAAATTATCACATCCCCTGCAATTAAGATTGCAGTGGTCAGCAACATGTATTTCAACCCTAAGCTTTTTTTTTGGCTTTTTAGGGTTAAAAATGATTCGCATCACCTGCCATATACGATCTGGTATGTATACTTTTATCTTGTTCTTAAATCTCCCCATGCCATTTTGCTCCCTTCACTGGCAATCTAGTGGCTTAATCTTCAAAAGACACTCATGTTTGCGGAAAATCTATGATGATACTATCTATTTTCTCTGCAGATGGCTTGAACTTAAACCCTTCAGAATAACCTGTAATCAAAGCACCGAGTTTTTCTTTTTTGTGTTCTTTCTCCTTTAACAAAACCATTGTAAATGTATACACAAACTTTAAAGCCAAATATAAATGCCCTTTTAGCCCTAACTTTCTGTAACAATGAACATCATTCCTATAAAGATGTTTATATCTATACAATCTATCTGGAGTATCTTTAACAAGATTAGCTTTTCTATTGATTTTCATAGCATGCGTGACTTTACTTGCAGGAACCACATATATAGGATACTTTTTTCCAACCCTACTGCAAAACTCATAATCTTCGGTGTAAATAAAATATTCCGAAAGTGGTAATCCCACCTCTTTAACAACCTTTGCTTTTATAAACATGGAAGCCAAGGATACCATGCATACTCGTACAAAGCGTTTGTTATAATCATCATCTTTCATAAACTTGAACAGCGTCTTCTTCTGCCTGTTTGATTCGCAAATACTTCCATCTGTCCAATATGCCGCGCTGGAAAGAATCCCCCAATATCCATTAAGTTCCTCATCAGCCTTAAGCAGTTCATATAATGTATCTTCATTCGGAATTACATCATCGTCCATAACCCATATGTATTTGTAATTTGCTAGAACTGCTTCCTTTATTCCCCTTGATGTTCCAGCGGCACATCCCAGATTTTCCCCAAGATTGAAATATCTAATATTATCCAAATCATATTTTTCTCTAAACAAATCCTCGGTGCCATCAGTACTGCCATTATCAATGACGATGATGTCACACTTAGCATCTCTTTGAGCCAATATCCCATTAATACAGTTCTCAACAAGCGCTTTTCTATTGTAAGTTACTACCACTGCACATACTTCATTGTTGCCCATATATCCCCCATCATCAAAAGACAAAGGCTATAATAAAACGCCATTTATTTCATAATCAAAGCCCGTTAATTTCTACGTTCACATATTATAATTATAGTCTATATATAGTTATTTGTCATAGAAAAAGACATATGATGTGGTATTATCTCCATGATAGACATGTTAAATATTACTTGAATTATTCGAGAGGATTCCTATGTCTAAATATTCTGCAGAAACAAAAATAGCCGCGTGCAAAGACTATCTCTCTGGCCAGTTCACACATAAAGAAGTGTGCCAAAAATATGGCATTACATTTAATGAAACTGTCGTCAAATCGATGCTGAACGAGTGGGTTCCACGTTATCTCCAATCCGGAGAAGCTGCTTTCCTTAAGCCGAAGGGGAATAAAGATTATTCCGCAGAATACAAGATGAAAGCTGTAAAGGAATACCTTGACGGCAAAGGCTCTCTTATAGAAATAGCCGCCAAGTATAACATCCCCTCGAAAGCAACACTCAGCAATTGGGTCAAAGACTATACTGAAAACAAAGAATTAAAAGACTATCATCCTCATGGCACACTTTATACTGATGAATCCAAAAGATTTGTTTCTGCCATGGAACGCAAAGAAATTACCCAGTACTGTTTTAATCACGGTCTAGATTACAAGGGAACTGCTGCCCATTTCAACATTTCATACGCCCAGGTATATGGTTGGTGCAAGCGATCAAAACTTATGAAATCTCATAAAAACTAGTTGTCATCACCTTCGAAGGTCATATTTATGTAGTTAAACCTGATCAGCATATTTTGGCCATTTATGTTATCTAAATCAACAGAAGCACGTGTTCTTTTAGTCTTATCCTTATGAACTGCAACCTCTACTTCCTTTTTGTCGAGCTCTATTATCTCTATACAATTGTCCTCAGCCACTAGTTTTAGCCAAATATACTTATCTGCCTCATGCTCCCTTGAAAATGTTGTACGTGGATTAGGCATGCATGTGGCCTTTATTTCAATGGTGCACCCTCCATTCTTATCTTTTGCATCGTATGCTTTACCTTTATATTCACTTAGACCTAACAGTTTTCTGCATATCCGCTCAGTAAATTTAACCGGAAGATTTATATTTCTTTTTTTCCCAAACATCTCTTTATGAAGACCATCCAGCCTTACAAGTGTCTGCAAATATTCTATTTCTTTTTTGTCAAGTACGTTATTTTTATTCATTTTGTCACCCCCATTTTTACCATATTAATATGTTCTGAAATTCATCGCCAATTACAAAAACAGCCCAGCTCCTTTCAGAGCTAGGCTATCTATCAATCCATCCTTATCAAATTATAATCTTGCCTTCCAGACTCAGCACACAATCAATGCCATTTAGCTAACTGTTCCGTTTCTGTTTGATTATAACAATTGACATTATTATACCATTTTAGAGCCTTTGGTTAAGCGTTTTCTGCA
>NZ_FOXO01000032.1 GCF_900115735.1 Butyrivibrio proteoclasticus | reverse complement strand
TCGACTTGCATGTGTTAGGCACGCCGCCAGCGTTCATCCTGAGCCAGGATCGAACTCTCACGTTTAAAAGTTTGATCAGGCTAGAACTTAAGCTTGGCTTTTGTTCTGTCCGTTATTTACTATTTCTTTGTTCTGAATAAATTCTCTTTTGAGCATTGGTCTTGCGAATTACTTCGTAATTCCCAAGCTTTTGCATTCGCAAAATGTAATCAGTCAATCATAAATCTCATTGAGCAAGCTCATTCGATTTCTGCTTTCCTGATTCCACAATGCTCATTGCTTTTTGGAATTTTTCAGGGTTGCATTACTGTTTATTTGTCAAGGTGCTTTGTTGTTGTGCTCTTCAGCAGCAACTCGTTTAGTATATCGCAGCTTCAGATGTTTGTCAACAACTTTTTTTATTTTTTCGACTCATCAAAATGATTGATTGTCAAAAATCCGCTTATTTACTGAGGTTGTTTCCTCCGCAACGGGTAAGTCAAAGTATAGCACTACTCATTTTGCAATGCAACACTTTTTTTAATTATTTATAAAACTTTTACCAAAAGCTTCATAAACACTAGCGTAAAGCTGCATTAAAACAGTTATTGTACTGGTTATTATCTCTATATCTGTCACATATTCTATTAGATATATGATAGCCATAGCCTCAACTGCACCAAGAATTGCCCCCAAAAATCTATCCATTGCCCCGAATATTGGCACATTTCTCATTTTCTTAAAAGCATCTCCTATGGCAGTCATGATTTTGTATACCACAAATGCAACCAATAAATAGCCTATTTTGGGAATTATCACTCCATAATTTTGATTAAGCACGCTTCCAGCTATATTTGTAACATAGTACACAGAAGCAAATGCCGCAAAAACAGCAATAAGGCCTGCCGCTTCCGCAAACAGGCCATTATTTTTTCCATATGATATTCTCCAAAGAAATAGGCAGACAACTACTATTGTCAAAACCACCTGTGAAATATCAAAGTTCATATGTCACCCTTACTTTAATGTATATGTATCAACGCTATCCGCAGTAACAAGCACAAATTTGTTTCTCAGATTGGTTGGTACCAGAGTTCTTACAGGCTCCTCGAAAACTCCAGAAAACTTATCGTGTCCGTTCATATCTTTTATCACGCACTCATCTTCATTATAAATGATGATCTGCTTATTACTGAATATGATTTCAGAGTAATCAATGTCAAAATATGTAGTGAGAGATAATTCTCCGGATGTGTTATATACCTGCAGTCTGTAATTTCCCTCTTCAGTGCTGTTAGAAAAAACAAGTCCCACATAGTAATCATTAAAATATACCGATCTGACCTGCTCGTTTCCGGTAAAGTTCTCGCTTTGACTGACAGGCTTTTCTTCTCCTGTATAAAACATTATTCTGTCATCCGAAACAGCAAATACGGAGCTCGAATTCATAAACTGAACATAAGGAACAACCACACCAGGATAATCATAGCCGCTGGCATAATTATCAATTGAATTCTGCCCTACAGAACCAAAGTTAAAAAATGCCACACTAGTTTTAACTGTGCCGTCTTCAGGATATATATACGAAACGCCAACCAATTCGCCATTTGGAGAAATGCTTACACTTATAGGATACCCACTGTCTTTCATTGTGGTCTTAAAGTTAGCAATGGCATTTCCCTTTGAATCATATAAGTAAATCCATGTCACATCTGTTCCGTCAAGCACTACCGCCACAACGCCCTGAGCAGATACACAAAAATCCCTTATAGGGAGGTTCGTATCAATTTCTCCCATCGCTCCACCGGCACTACTCACATAGATGTTATGACCATTATAATCTCCCACAGCTATCACATTCTGGCATGTATGCGCTATTGGATTTTGCATTTCATAGGTCTGATTCCAAAGAACCTTACCATTTTCATCAATACAGCTTATACCATCTTTACTGTACTGGACTATATATCCGCCAAGTCCTATGACCTTAGCATCAGCGCCATTTGTTATTCCTGCCCCTTGCGTAAGCGTTGCCTCTGAATACTCTTTATCTCTCCAACTTATGTAGATTGCCGCAACAAGTAATATGACAATAGCCGCAACACTCACTGTTCTGAAAAAGACTGCCAGCTTATGACTTCTGATTTTTTCTTTATAAGAAGTTTCCCTGGTAAAAGATGTTTTGTCACCTTCAGTTTTATTTATTTTTCCGGCATAAGCGCTAAAATCTTTTACTTCCGCCAAATCTTTTCTCCGTATAACTATTTATTATTCAACAAAACTGATACACAGTCTCTGTATCATATTCTTTCTCAGGGCCAAATACCGGCTGAGGGAAAGAAGGCTGATTTATTGAATCGGGATAGAACTGTGTTTCAAGGCAAAATCCGTTTCTTGGCTCATATGTCGCACCATCTTTTGCATTGTTTGCTTTAAGGAAGTTGCCCACATATAGCTGAAATCCAGGAAGTGTTGTAAAACATTTCATAGTAATTCCTGTATCCGGAGAAGAAGCCACTGCAAACTCTTTAAGTGTACCATCTGCTCCATCTACCACAAAGTTATGATCGTAGCCGCCTACAAATTTCAGCTGTGCGTCATCAGCATTTACATCTCTGCCAATTGTCTTACCTTCAGTAAAATCAAATGGTGTACCTTTTACAGAAGCAATCTCACCTGTAGGAATAGCTGCTGAATCAATTACAGGTGTATACTGAACAGCATTAAGTTTAAGTGTATGTTCAAGAATGCTTCCCGAATTGTGTCCACCAAGATTAAAGTATGAATGGTTTGTCATATTTATAAGTGTCTTTGCATCACTTGTAGCATGGTAATGAAGAGACAGCTCATTTTCTTTTGATAAAGAAACAACAAGAGTAAATACTCTGTTTCCTGAAAATCCCATATCGCCATCTGAAGACTCCAAAGTGAATTTAACTGAATTATCACTTTCCTCGCCCTTCCATACGCGCTTATGGAATCCTTTTTCCATATCTGTGTGAAGATTATTCACTCCATCATTAACAGGAAGATTAAACTCTCTTCCTTCTATGCTATATTTTGCATTTGCAATTCTATTAGCTGTTGGTCCTACTGTAGCTCCAAGAAAACAGTCATTTACAAAATAACCATCAAGATCTGCATATCCCAGAGCAACATCTATTTTATTACCATTCTTATCAGGAACAATAATGTTTCTGATTATGCAGCCATAATCAAGAACAACAACTTCCATATTGTCATTGCTGATGTGATATGCGTGTACCTGCTCTCCGCCAGGTGCATTTCCAACAAGTTCTTTTCTTACTCCCATGATTTTTCCTCCAATTTAAGTGCGATTATAGTTCTGTTCTTCCCTCTAGCGCTCTTAAAAGTGTAACTTCATCAATATATTCAAGATCACCGCCAACCGGAACACCACTGGCAATCCTCGTAACCTTTATCCCCGTAGGTTTAACGAGTTTGCTTATATACATAGCAGTTGTTTCGCCCTCAAGGCTGGAATTGGTAGCAACGATGACTTCTTCAACATCCTCTGTCTGAAGTCTCTGCATAAGCTCTGTGAGACGAATGTCACCAGGTCCAATCCCAAGCATCGGTGAAATTGCTCCATGCAAAACATGATATACCCCTTCAAACTTACCGGTCTTCTCATATGCTGCTAAATCCCTCGCATTTTCCACGACCATGATGGTCTTGTGATCTCTGTTAGGATTATTGCATATTGGACAGATATCGTCATCCGTAAGGGTGCAACACACTTTACAGTAATGCACATTTTCACGTGCATTTGTTATTGAGTCTGCCAGCTTCTTAACCCTGTCTTTCGGAAGATTTATAATATAGAAAGCAAGCCTTTGTGCAGACTTGCCTCCTATTCCGGGCAATGAAGCCAGTTCGTCAATCAGTCGGTTAATATGTCCGCTGTATAGATCCATCAGAAAGGAAATCCTCCGCCAAGACCGCCTGTCATTTTGCCAAGCATAGCTCCGCTTGCTTCTTCAGCCTGCTTCATCGCTTCGTTAACAGCAGCTACTATCATATCCTGAAGCATTTCTACATCATCAGGATCAACAGCATCAGGAGAGATCACGATGCTCTTCACAGTTTTATTTCCAAAAACAGTTGCCTCAACTGCTCCGCCGCCAGCTTTAGCAGTGAATTCTTTTGTCTCAAGTTCTTTCTGTCCTTCCTCCATCTGACGCTGCATTCTCTGCGCCTGTTTCATTAAATTACTCATGTTACCGGGCATTCCACCACCCGGAAATCCTCCGCGTTTTGCCATTTCTTAATTCTCCTTTTCTTCATCCTCAGTAACTATATCAAAGTTTATAGCCTGTAGATTTACATAGTTTTCTTCAAATACAACCTGTGGCTCTATGAATCTGGTCTCAAATTCAACGTGTTTCCCAAGAGCCTGATCCAGCACATCCTGCAATTCCTCAGATGATGTACCATTTGAATATTTATCTGATAACTGCTTATTGTCAAAGACAATCTGCAGAATATCGTTGTTGCCAAGACTTAACCTTGCTTTCTGCAGGTAAGTCTTCATAGGGTTTTCCATTCTGGCAAGTATCCTTGGCCAATCATTTACAAGTCTTTTTATATCTTCAGGGACTGCCCTGTCCAGGGTTTTCTTTTGTCCCTGGGAAACAGGCTTTCCAGCGGAAGCTGCTGCCGCTCCGGCTACAACCGATACCTGGCCTGACTGAATTCCCTTTAAAAGCTTGGTGTGTTCCTCATCGTGCTGTTCTAAAACTCTTAATCTGTCCTCCAGAGCATCTTCAGCTTTGTCCATCTGAGGTTTACATATTTTTATCAATGTTATTTCTATTATTATACGTTTTTGAGTTGCATATCTAAGTTGTGATGACAACTCAGAAAAAATCCTGATGTATCTTAGGACCGTATCTATATCTGCGCCTTCAGCCTGCTCTTTTAAGGCCTTCAGATTATCAGAAGAAATGTCAATAACATCCTCCATCTGGTCTGAAGCCTGAACCAGCATAAGGTTTCTGAGATACCACACAAAATCATTTACAAACTGGTTTAATTCTCTACCCTGTATTACGATGTCTGCCAAAATGGTAAGTGCCTCATTGGCATCCTGTCTGTAGAGTGCATTAAAAAGTCTGCTGAAAACTTCTGTATCAACAGCACCAAGAACGCCAAGCACCTTGTCGTAAGTAAGTTCCTGCCCATAATTAAAAGCAAGACACTGATCCAGAAGGCTAAGTGAGTCTCTCATGGATCCATCAGCAGTTTTGGCTATGTATCGCAGAGCACGCTCCTCTACTGTAATACCTTCAGAGTCCACTACTTCCCGAAGTCTACCCTCTATAGTATCAATGGTAATCCTGTGAAAGTCATATCTCTGACATCTGGATAAAATAGTGATAGGAATCTTTTGAACTTCTGTTGTAGCCAGGATGAACATAACATATGAAGGTGGCTCCTCAAGTGTTTTGAGCAGCGCATTAAAGGCACCTGCTGAAAGCATGTGCACCTCATCAATAATATAGACTTTTCTTTTACCCTTTGTTGGAGAGTAGGAAACTTCGTCAATAATCTCTCTGACGTTATCAACACCATTGTTGGAAGCAGCGTCAATCTCTATAACATTCATGCTGTTTCCGGCTGCAATCTCCCTGCACATCTCACATTCACCGCAAGGGCTGCCATCCACCGGATGTTCGCAGTTGACTGCCTTGGCAAGAATCTTCGCAACAGAAGTCTTACCTGTTCCGCGGGTTCCGCAGAACAGGTAAGCATGTCCAACTCTGTCAGATTTAATCTGATTCTTAAGTGTTGTAACTATATGATCCTGTCCTTTTACATCTTCAAAAACAGGAGGTCTGAATTTTCTGTAAAGAGCTACATAACCCATTTAAAACAACTTCCACCTATAACAAAACTTTTATATCACTTTAATCCCCAAAGCACACGCCAAGCATCTTGGCTTCTTTTATGATGCTGGCATCAGGCGATACATATTTTAGCTTACCAGCTATTTCATTAAGAGGAACTTTGACGATCTCTCTGTTCTTGTAAGCTACCATATAGCCATATTCTTTGTCGAGAATAAGTTGACCGGCCTCTGCACCAAGTCTTGAAGCAAATACGCGATCATAAGGATCCGGAGCTCCGCCTCTTTGCATGTGCCCGGGAACGGTAACTCTCACTTCATGTCCACTCTTTTTCTGTATAGCTTCTGCTATCTCATAAGAAACTGAAGGATATTTGTAGTTTGCCATCTTTTCCTTGTATTCTTTCTTGGATAATTTTGCATCCTTCTTGGAGATAGCTCCTTCAGCAACTGCAATAATGGTAAATCTGCTGCCTCTCTTATCTCTAGCCTCGATAGCCTCACAAATCTTGTTGATATCGTAAGGAATCTCCGGAATCAGAATAACGTCAGCGCCTCCTGCAAGTCCTGCATTGAGAGTGAGCCATCCAACCTTATGTCCCATAACTTCTATGATAAAAACACGGCCATGAGAATCTGCCGTCGTATGTATATTGTCAATTACCTGTGTTGCAACATCCACAGCGCTTTGGAAACCAAATGTCATATCAGTTCCCCAAAGATCATTGTCGATAGTCTTGGGAAGAGATACCACATTAAGTCCCTCTTCACTCAAAAGATTAGCTGTTTTCTGAGAACCATTGCCACCGAGAACCACAAGACAATCCAACTGCAGTTTGTAATAATTCTGCTTCATGGCCTCAACTTTATCAAGACCGTTTTCATCAGGTTCTCTTATAGTCTTAAAAGGCGTTCTTGAGCTACCAAGAATGGTGCCACCTTTAGTCAGAATACCTGAAAAATCATGGGAAGTAAGCATTCTGAAATCGCCATAAATAAGTCCTTTATAGCCATTTTTAAATCCGTAGAACTCAACTTCCTCACCGCTGTGCGCAATACACTTTACAACGCCGCGCATTGCTGCATTCAAAGCCTGACAGTCGCCACCGCTTGTCAACATACCGATTCTCATCATGTGAATAGGCCTCCTTTGAATAAATATGCTAAATTGTTATTTGTAATCGCACATATCAATGACAATTATACAAAAAAATGTAGTTAATGCCAAGTAATACGCACGTCCGCTCCCATGCTATTTTCTAGTACTTTCTTCATCATCACGCTCATAAAATGTCACCGCAGAACCCGAAATCTTTTTACTCTCATAAGCGCAATTATCAGCTCTTTTATATAACTCGCCAAATGAATATGAGTCAGCAGGATGATAGATAGCCGCACCAACACTGATATCTATCTGTCTTCCCTGAAGTTTCTCAATGTCCATGTCATGTATGCTGTCTATCAGACGCTTCATGATAAGTTCGCCATCTTCTTTGCTGAAAACGCCAGGCATATAGGCTGCGTACTCATCACCGCCAAGTCTCATCACGATGTCTTTTTCCCTGAACAGACGCTTCATCATCTCAGCTATCCCAACAAGTACTTCATCTCCAACATCGTGGCCAAAATTATCATTTACAAGCTTGAATTTATCTACGTCAAACAAGAAGAACATTCCGCCGACATTTTTCTGTAAAAGGTCGCGAATCTTTCTCTCTCCGCTTCCACGATTATTAATCCCGGTGAGCTGATCGGTTTCAGCAAGATACTGGTACTTATCTCTTACGCGCTTTTCTTCATCGATTATCTCAGACGCAAATATTACGCTGGTGACTTTCTCATCCTGATCTCTTTCCGCCACAATTAATCTGCCACGATACCAGACATGATCATAGTTTAGAAATTCTAATGTAAGGGTCTGTTTGCCCTTCAGTCTATTATTCAACGACGAAAAATCCATAAACTCCTTCATCATCTCATATGATCTGTCTGCTACAAATTTACCCGTAACTTCCGCAACAGTTTCACGTGCGTGATAGCGTCCTTCCTCAAGAGTACTTGCAATGCTATAGTCCCTGCAAAAGATTATTTCAAGTTGATCCTTATCCAGATCAATTCTTACAATTGTCCCGTAAATGTTCGCCACAGCGTTAAGGTCTCTGGCGTTGATAAAGGATTCATGGTCCTTATGGTACTTCCTTTGATTCAGGACAAAAGAGATAACAAGTGCCAAAAACAGTACTGCTCCCAGCAGTAATGCTGTCTTTTTCAGTTCATCCATTTCAGCATTGGCATCTGTAATAGTCAGAACGTTGAGGTTATACAGCAAATGCCTCTGAGATATGATAAAGTCATCGTCGTTCCACCACCCATCGTTCCTAAGCTGATATGTGCTCTTTCCGCGATTATTTCTCCATGCATTGTATATTTCCCGTTTAAACTGGTCTTCTGACGCCGCGTAATCAACTCCCATTTCATCATCTTTGGAATTACAGATAACAGCACCCGAATCGTCCATTATCAGGACCGTACGCGTCTCATCATTTCCAAGAGGTTTTGTTGTCATATCCTTAAATGTTACATAGTCAATAGCAAAAGCGATAACGCTCTCCCCATCCTTTAGGAGCTTGCTTACTGTAATCACATAATCCTGGGTCCTAAGGTTATAATATGGGCCAACAAACGCATACCTTCCTGCATTTTTGACTGCCTCGGTATACCATAAACGCCCGGTTGCATCATAAGAACTATCCGGGGTCCAATTAACGCCATCCAAAAATTCACCTTTAAATACCCCAAAAACGCCCTTTGATCCGGTCCTTGTGATAATTCCAAGGTTTCCAGATTCATATACAAGGTAATCCCTGATTTCTTCCTCTGAGGCTCCTTTAGCCATCATGTATTCCGCTGAAGATGCACAGGACTTCAGGGTATTATCGATATTACCCAGATAAGTCAAAAAAGAGTCTGCTATATCACTGGTAGTTTTAGCGCCTCTATACTCAATATTCTTCAAATAAAGGTTTTCATAGCTTGAATAAACCCAAAAGAAAGCCACTAGTATTATTACCGGCCAAAAGAAAAATGGGATTATTCTTATTATCTTTTTCTTGTTTAGCATAAACCCCCTTTATAAAAACGCACTTTTACACATACATTTTATAATGTTTTTACGCACACTTCTATAACAAAACACTAATAAAAATCGAAACAAAATATAAACCAATCCATTGACGCATGTTCGCTAAAAAAGTATAATAAAAACCGCTGCAGATAGTATGCAGCGGTTTTTATGGAGTTGTACCCAAGTGGTTGAAGGGTCCGGATTCGAAATCCGGTAGGTCGGCTCGTCCGGCGCAGGGGTTCAAATCCCCTCAACTCCGTTTATATATTCAGTTCTTCAGGCGACTATGCATTCTTGAATTGTTGATTCAAGAATGCATAATTCTTAAATACTATTTAGAGAAATCACCATCTCAGCAGCTTCAAGCATTGTTGTTCCCGAATTCATTGCACATTTCTGCAAATATTTATGTGCTTCAGGTTCAGTCATATGATGTCTTTCCATCAGTAACTCTTTTGCCTTTGAAATAATCTTTTTATCAGCTTCACTTTTATGCAGCCTCTTTTGTTTCGCCTTCTTGCGAGAGAGGGTTACTCCCTCAAGCATCATGTTTATCGTAGTATACAAATCATTTTTGGAGAATGGCGACGGCAAAAACATGAGTTTCTCTCCAAAATTGTCAAAAGGCGCCTTATCAGCGGATGCAACCATAAGCATCTGGAAATACCCGGGAAGGTCCTCTGCAAGGTCAGAATAGAGCATGTCACTTAAGCGGTAGCCACATACAATGACTCCGCTTCCGAGATTCTCCATGGCCGAAAGTGCCTTTACCCCAGTGGTACAGGCAATGACATTATCATACCCGCCACGCAACAATATGCTTTTTATATTCTGAGCATCCTCAGGCTTTGCAAAAGCTACGATAATATTCACCCAAACTGCCTCGATCAGAAATTATTAAGGTACTTATCAATTTCCCATTTTGTTACACAGGTTCTGAATTCTTTCCACTCTGCCCTCTTGGCTGTGAGCACCTTGTTATAGATCTCATCTCCAAGAATTTCCTTTACAAAAGAGTCTGACTGATAAGCATAGATTGCTTCACCAAGTGTCAGAGGAAGTACATCGAGCTCTTGTTCTGCTCCGGCATTTCTTGTGGAAACAGCTTCCGGTGGTGTCATTTTCTTTTCAATACCATCAAGGCCTGCTGCCATCAAAAGAGCTATGGCAAGGTATGGATTACAGGTTGCGTCAGGATTTCTTACTTCAACCTGAGGATTTAAGTCAAGATCACTTGATATACGAATAAGCGCGCTTCTGTTTGCCGAGTTTGAAGACCATGATATATCTACAGGAGCGTCATAACCCGGCACTAACCTTTTATACGAATTTACGATAGGGTTCGTTATAAGAGTCATTCCTTTAACGTGATAAAGAATCCCTGCAACAAACTGCTTTGCAGTCTCAGATAAAGCCCCATTCTCATATGCAAAGATATTCTTTCCATCTTTATCCTCTGCTATAAAGCTCATATGCATTCCTGAACCGCTGATTCCTTCAACAGGTTTTGGCATAAACGTAGCATAGAGACCATGCTTCTTGGCAATAGTCTTAACTGCCATCCTAAAAGTCATTACCATGTCAGCTGCCCTTACTGCCTCTTCGCTACCAAACTGAATTTCGTGCTGCGCAGGCGCAATCTCGTGATGTGAAGATGAGATATTAAAACCCATCTCTTCAAGATTGAGGATTATCTCTCTTCTGACATTTTCGCCCTGATCAAGAGGCGCAACGTCAAAATATCCGGCTCTTTCCTTAGTGTCTGTAGTAGGCTGGCCGTTATCGTCATAATCAAATAAAAAGAACTCCGGAAGCGGATTAACCTTGATGTTAAGGCCCATTCCACAAGCCTTCTCAACCACCTGCTTTAAAACATATCTGGGATCTCCGGAAAAGGGCTTGTTATCTGCGGTGTAAACGTTACAGAACATGCGGGCTACTTTCCCTGCCTGTGGTCTCCAAGGATATATCTCAAAGCTATCAAGATCAGGATAAAGATACATATCGCTCTCTTCATTTCTGACGAAACCCTCAACAGAGATTCCGTCAAAGACATACTTATTATCAAGAGCCTTTTCAAGTCCACTTGAAGGAATTGCAATATTCTTGGGAACTCCGAAAAGGTCACAGAACTGGAGCCTGATAAAAGCTACATCCTCTTCTTCAACAATACGTATGATATCCTCTCTGGTATACTTGCTCATTTTTCCCTCCTAACAAAAATGGCGCACAAAACAAACGATTTCTCAGATCATTGTTTTGGCGCCCTTGCCACTATGGTTATTATCTTATTTTCTTTTTTAGAGAGTGTCAACGAATATTTTAGAAACTATACTGCAAAACAAGCTCGCTGATCACCCTGTAGGTTCCTCTTGGAACTGAATACTCTGTTCCATCTTCCATAACAAGTGAAGCCTTGGTTATTCTCAATATCTTTTTCAGATTGATAATGACATTTTTCCCAAGAAGATAAAAATACGGAACATCACCAAGGTCATCCATGAGCATCTGCATCGTGCTCCTTACAAGATAGCTCTTTTTCTCAGTCATGATTCTCTTGTAGTGATCCTCTGACTGTATATAAAGAATCTCGTCCACAGGAATCCTGCTTATTTCGCCGCTATCCCTGACTGTAAGAAACTTCACTTCCTCTTGCACGCAAACTCTGTCCATGGCTGAAAAAAACTCCTCCTCAAGGATAGGTTTTTCCAGATAATGCACAGCATGAATTCTGAATGCATCTTTATAGAAGGCATTTGAAGAAGTCATAAATATGATCTGACCGCTATTGTCACTTTTTCTTATGGTATCAGCGATTTCTATGCCATTCATCTTATCTATATATATGTCCAAAAGATAAATGTCATAACTTTCTTTTTCCATGGCCCCCAAAAGCTCTATGGATGAATTAAAAATGTCCAGTTTAAATTCCACACCTGGTTTTGACCTTTTGTATTTTTCCAAAAGTCCGGCCGCCTCAGCAGCAGAGCTTTTTTCATCATCACATATTGCGACTCTGTACATTTCATCCCCCAATTATGTTCGTTTACGTTTTATCTTGCATCGTACTCAGCGGATTCAACCACTTTTCCTGACTCCTGCTCTACTTTGCTGAAAATAACTTTCTTTGCTGCCTCATCATACTCTTTTTTGTATAAGTATCTGATTCCTTCTTCCACGACCTCGCGATTTCCATACCACATAGGGCATTTTCCGACCAAAGGATCTGTACTCTGAGCTTCAAGCATAGCATTAGCAGCCTTTTCAGATACATTATAGGCATCATCATAAGTGTACTCAAAGTCGGCATAATCGCCAATCTCTGCATTTTCTCTGCCGATGCTCTCAACATACTCTTCAGCGTAACCTCGCTCCATCTTTTCAAGCTCGCTCATATCATCTTCTTCAATTGATATGCATCTTGCCCACAGATCCTCAGGGAACATCTTCTTGATAGAAGGAACAAAATCGCTTCCGTCTTCAGCCTCTTCATAACTCACGATAGTGTATTCCTTGGAATCATTCAAGACAAACGTGATAACTGTCGGAATAGCTCCGCTTCCTGCGCATTTAACAAAGTTTCCGTTTTGGAACTCATATTCACCATACATTGAAAGAACGTAGGCTTTAACCTGAGGCCCCTCTTCTTCACTGCTCATAAGGATATGGCCTTCTGCAGCAAGCTCGCCTTCGTAATAAACACCAGCATTGGACTTAAATATTGCTGATGAAATAGCATCATCGAGAGCTGTTGGATTATCAAAGTCAACTTTGTTATAAGAAAGAGCTGAAAGCGCCTTTAATTCAAAGTCGTCGTATACACCCTCGCTACCCATAGACGGCACCACGTTTGCAATGAATGTAGGCATGTTGTCGTAGCTAATATCATCGTTTCCTGAAACTTTAATACCAGGAGTAACCTTCACCATCAGGTCATTACCTGAGTTTAAATAGTAGCTGATGTGATCACCAAGACAGATGTTTGTAACATTTCCCGGATTCTCAATACTGTAGAGCTTATCTCCGTCATAGTTAAAAGAGATAGTGCTGTCATCTGACTCTACAGAAAGCATTTCAAGAAGTTTATTCTGAACAAGAACAGGATCAACAGCATAAATTATCTCAGCACCTGCTGAATCAATTGTAAAGAGATACGGAATCTCTGCATACACGCCATTTTCTGAAATAGCTTCGCCCACAAGCCACATTGTATTTTCATCAAAATCAGCATTTACAGCCGGGCATCTCCCATGTCTTACTTCAGGGAAGACTGTTTTGGTCTTCCCTGAGCCTGTAACGATCACTGTTCCATAGTCGTTATAGTCCTTATTGCCCTCTCCGACGCTAAGAAGATCCCACACGCTGACTTCCATGCTAAGATCACCGTAAACTCTCTGGAATCTGCTGTCACCAGGCAGATCTTCTATTGCCTCATCGTCAAGGATCTGAGCCATTTCACCAAAATCCTCATCTGAAATATGATCTACAGCCCAGCCAAAATCCAGGGTTCCGGTAAGCTCAATAGAAGCCTTTTCACTTTCTACAGTTTCCTGGACACTCTCCTCCTGTGACGCAGTATCAGCTGCACCATCTGTGTTCTCATGCTTTCCACAGCCAGGAACCATTGATGATACTAAAGCTAAACTTGTCAGTAATATCAAAAATCTCTTTTTCATAATTCCCCTCTTTTCATAAAAAAGAATGTCGCTTGCGACATCTCGCGCCGAGCGCGGTTGCATTTATGCAACATCTTCCAATCGCGCGAGTGCGCATCCTTAGCGGAGCGATTTTTTATAACATAGGAAGCAATTTCCTATGTTATAAAAAGTAAGACATCATTTCCACATGTCAGACAAAAAGTACATCATCGCTGCCCATGTATAAACTGAATAAAAATGTCCATTATCATCCACTCCAGCTTTTAGGAGGTTATGAGCTTTTTCTTTTGTGACAAAAACAAATCCGTCAAAGCACTCCTGTCCCAACGCCCCGTCCTGAGTAAGTTTAGATAAGTCAGGATTGCGCAAAACCACTGAAACAAGACCGTTACTTTCATCTGTCATTCCCGGAGTGCTGAAAACAAGCGGGTTCACAACTGACACTTTGTCTACGTCACTCCTGACTGTTATTCCTGTTTCCTCGAATATCTCTCTTTTTGCTGTCTCAAGCAGCGGATTCTCTTTTGCCTTATCTTCAGGATCAACCAACCCTGCCGGCACTCCCAAGAGAAATCTCCCGGTCGGGTATCTGTATTCATATGATAAAAGAAGCTCCGGTTCCTCTCCATCTTTCTCTATTATCACAAAACAGCTTACGGCATCAGGAAGCATTTTTTTAAACTCCTCCTCTGTCATGGAAGCTGCAAGCTCTTCAAGAGGTCTTCTTGAAGCATCGAAATAATGCCTTCCCTCTTCATAATGAAGGTCGTAAAGTCTCAAAAACTTTTTGTCCAATACTGTTTCTACCTGGTCTTTTTTAATGTTATATCCGTTCATGGCAATTCTCTCTTTAATTTATTTTACATAATAATGGCGGGCTATCCACTTTGAAAGGCCTTCAAGGCCCGGGTAAACGATTCGCTCACTCATATTGAGCTGATCGAGCATATCTCTGACACGCCATCTTAATTTTTTATCAATAATATATTTGACAGTATCTTCTGTGTTGTCCGAAAGGAACTTCTCAATATCCTTAATTCCTGTTGGTACTACAGCGAAGAATGAATGTTGATTTATAATTCTCTGATTAAGTGATGGTGGCTCGATTATGACCATGGAAGAGTCTCCCATATCAGTATCGTACTGCTTTAGGCTGTTTCCCGTCAGTTCTTTTAGCATGTCAACGGTAAAAATGGTCGAGTGCTTTCTGTTCACCGCATACTTGTAAGGTTCAGGAAGGTGATCAACAAGCTCTGACATATTGATCCTCCAGACCATACAGTCATGCTTGTCCATTTCTTCAAGGTTTTCTTCTGTAGTTGCAAAGTTAAGTCCAACAAGTGCTGACTGCGTCCAGTCAAGAAGTCTTGTAGGAAGCCCGTAGTGCTGCCCGAGGATCATCTGCCTCCAGACAGAATGTCCTATTGAAGGCTCATCATTTATGGCATATTTGGCAAAGTTTTCAAGTATTGCCGGCTCAAGCTGCTTTTGAAGGCCCTTACAGTTTCTGCTAAGGCTCGTATACATCTTGAAGGATGAATCCGACATTCCACGATATACGTATGGACTTCTGTTCCTGTCAAGATCCGGTCTATACTCCTGCTCTGTCAAAAGAGGCAACAACTCTTCCAATGTATCAATATGTATCTCTTTTATCATTGCATATCCCTTTCAGTAATATCTCCAGTCAGAATAAGTATATCATAAAATGAAAAAACCCCACAGCACACGCTGTGGGGCATTACTTACTAAAACAAAATTATTTAACTGTAACCTTTGTGATATGTGGGTTAGCACCTTCGTACCAGTAAAGGAATCCTTCAACATCAACTACTGTGCCTGCTTCAAGACCACTTACAAGGTTGTAGAACTCTTCGTCGCTACCATTTAAGTAATACTCAAGGCAGAAATCATAGTTATTTCCATCCTTTGAAAGAGTAACATAGATGTCATCTCCAGGCTGCTCGTTCTTGAATGCAACAGACTCAACTGTCATATCCTTGAAAGATACGAGCTGGTTCTGAAGGTCAATGAGCTCGTCCTTGCCAAGAAGATCTGTAGCGTCCTTAGCTTCTGCTACAAAGTTGCCTTCCTCGATCTCATATGTTGCATCAACAATCTCTACTTCACCAGACCACTCAGACTTAACACCGGTAACCTTGATCTTTGTTCCAGGTGTAAGCTTGTTGTAATCGTCCTCTGAGCAAGCCATCTCGTAGATAAAATAAGCGCCGTCCTGATCCTGTGTGTAGAAAGTTGCCTTGTCTTCCCACCATGACTGCTTAGCCTGTACATAAGTCTCAACTACAACCTCTGTCTCAAGCTCTGCTGCTGCGAACTCAGCGTATGTCATAACTCCTTCTGACTTAGCATCATCTGCTACAACCTCTGCTGCCTCGGATACTGCTTCTGCAGCTGCCTCTGATGCTGCTTCTGTTGCTGTCTCAACTGCCTCTGATACAGCCTCTGTTGCTGTCTCTGCAGTCTCTGTTGCTGCCTTGCTGCCACATCCTACGAATGAAAGCGCAAGACCCATTGTCAAAACTACTGCCAATGTCTTTTTCATAATATCCCTCCATTAAAAAAGTTATGAGACATCTACTATTGATGTCTAACAATACCAAACAAGGAAATTATACTAAATAATAAATAAAATACAAACACTTATTTGGTTTTATTCTTTATTTTATCTTTTATGGCAAAGGTTCCAATAAGAATCCAGGCAATTACAAGCAGACATAAAAACGCCACTGATTCAAAAGGAAGTGGTCCGAGATCTTTTTTCTGACTGCTATTTGCAGCGCCAGTGCTTGCCTGATCCAGGTGATAAAGAGATTTCACTTCCTCATAGAGGTCATCAATAAACTTATCATCAACTGTTTTCTTTCTTCGAACCGCTTTGGTAACATTTTCGATCATCTGGCCTGCCGCATCTCTTACAGATGTAGAGCCGTTAAACACCGGTGTGACAAAAGTGTTCTCAGTATTATTCATAAGGAGCTTTGCAGCATCTATTTTTACCTGATAATGCTCATTGTCATCTGTTCCGGCCTTTGCAATATAGTCTTGATATTCAGGTGCATTCTGAGCCTTTAACGTAACAGGCACATAGCCTTCTGTCTCTGAGTAAGCAATCTGTACGTCATTAGTCAAAAGATATTGCGCAAAAAGCCACGAAGCAAGAACTTCCTGTGAATCTGTCTTATTAAAGACGCACACCGATGGTCCCTGGGAGATCATCTTGGGATTTGAAGGATCATATTGTGGAATTGTCATGACTTTTGTCTCAAAATCAACGAGCTTGTCTTTAGCAATATCAACAAGTGGAGCATCACTTCCCATCCAGGTCGCGCCGGCTGTTGAATCAATAGCAAATATGCACTGTCCGGCATTTAAGAAGTTTGCAGGATATCCTGATATCTTAAATGTTGAAAAAGCTCCGTTTTTTGTATGTTCAGCTACAGTTCTGAGAATCTCTTTCGTGCTGTCATTAAAAAGCAAAATGTTTCCGTCTGTATCTGAATAATCTGCTCCAAGCTGCTTAAGGCTCTGGATCATCATGTTGTCTGTAGACTTATAAATAAATGGAATCATTACCTGCTGTCCATTTATCTTGAATGTCCCATCTGAATTTTGTTCCATGGCTTTCTCTGAAACTTCCCACACAAAATCCCATGTAAGTGTCTCAGGAAGCTCATATCCAAGTGCCTCTACATAAGTCTTGTTCACGTAACAGGCCTCAGTAGATCTCATATATGGAATAGCATAGTGATAATCACCGATCATGCACTCGTTCAAAAATTCAGGCACTATCTCATCCGCCCTCACTGAATCAAACTTAACCTCACTTCCGCCAAGTCCATATCTCTCATCTGCAAATAAGCCATCAAGCGGCACCACCGTATTACTTCCAGTCATATATGTTGCAATATGATCAGGATATGTGATACAAACATTCGGTGTTGTATTGGTAGATATATTTGTAATTACATCGTTATATATCTTGCCATAATCGGTATACAGCCTCATATTTACAGTGATATTTGGATATATCTTTTCAAAATCCTCAATTGCTTTATTGTATATCGCTGTCTGGGTCTTATTTGTATCATTCTTAGCCCAGAAAGTTATTTCTATATTTTTACTCTCGTCGAAGTTTTCAGGAATCTCAAACTCATTTCCACCTTTTGAACCGTGACATCCCGTTAACACAATTGCTGCAAATATTGATAGAGTTATAGTTTTCACATTTATAGTCATAGTAACGTCTCCGTTCTGAAATATCAGAAGCATCATAGACTATCGGTAAGCAGATGATTGTTTCATAATCAGTCTTTGGGGGCTTTGCAAACGCCGGTACTTATATCCCGTCTTTTGGGATATTAGTACCGCTACGTTTGCAACGAAGTGGGAACGTCCCCGAAGCGATTATGTAACTTCATCTGCCCATCAATACGCTTCTGAATAAATAAGGAAGTTAAGCTCTCGCTTCGCTCGCCTTAACACGTTCGCACCAGGCTCGAAAAAACCTCGCCAGGTGCTCTCAGCCCTTAGTCCCGCCGCGGGCAACTCCTTCCATGATCTTATCTCTGAAAACGAGGAACAGGATAACAAGCGGCACAGATATTACAACCACTGCTGCCATCATTGCCGGCACATTCTCTCGCCCAAATCCGTTTTCCCTGATCTCCTGAATTCCATTGGAAACGAGGAAGTAGTTCTGATCATCAGTAATAAGCCTTGGCCATACATAAGAATTCCAGCACTCAATGACCTTTAGGATAGTTATCGTAACTATCGTGGGCTTGGAAATCGGGATCATAACCCTGAAAAGATATCTGAAGTCCGAAGTTCCATCTACTTTCGCTGCCTTATAGATGTTTTCAGGTATCTGTTCAAAATTCTCTTTTAAAAGATATATGTAGAACACTGAAGTAACTGACGGTAATATAAGCCCCGAGAAAGTATTCCTCATATTTAGATTTGTGATAGTAACAAAGTTTGTGATGATAACAAGTTCATTTGGAATCATCATAAGAGAAAGGAAAAGAGAAAACAAAAGGTCTTTTCCCTTAAAATCAAGCCTTGCAAAGGCAAATGCCGAAAGCACCACAACAACCAACATCATGCCTGTGGTAACAACCGTGAAGACAATAGTATTAAAGAAATACTTTGCCAAAGGAACCGCGGTGAATGCTGTTACATAGTTCTCAACAGTTGGGCTCAGAGCTATAAACTTTGGGACATATTCAGAGTTGTATGAGCTGTAGCTTTTTATGGAAGTAAGTATCATCCAGTAAAAAGGAAACAACACTATGATAGCCCATATTGAAAGAAGGGCATAAATGATCACATTCCTGGTTTTATTTTTCATTGATAATACACCGTCTTTCTACTAACCATGAGATTTATGGTTGTAATTGTAAATACTATGGCAAAAAGAATGAGCGCCGCAGCTGATGCATATGATGGATAGCCACCGCTGTTTCCATAGAGCATGTCATATACATAACCAACTATTGTGTTCATTCCTGCAGCATTAAGGTCTGTTCCAAACAAGGCAACCTCATCGCTGTATGCCTTGAAGGCTCCGATAAATCCTGTTATTACCAGATAGAAAACCATTGGGGATATCATAGGAAGTGTAATCTTGTAGAATATTCTCCACTTTGGCGTGTCATCAACAACTGCTGCCTTGTAGTACATCTCATTTACTGAAGCGAGAGCACTTGTGAGGATCAGTATCTTAAAGGGCATTACGATCCATATTGTGTAAAAACACATAACAAACATCTTTGCAGCGTAAGGGCCATCAATAAAGTCAACAGAAGGGCCACCAAAGAACTGTATCAGAATGGATATAAGTCCGTCGGAATAAGCAGTCTTTTTAAAGAGAATCATAAATACCAGTCCTACAGCCAAGGTGTTTGTAACGTAGGGAAGGAAATAAACTGTCTGAAAGAAATCCCTCAAAACCTTTATCTGGCTAAGTTCAAGGGATATTAAAAGAGCGATTCCGGTAGAAAGTGGAACCGTAATTATAACTATAATAAAAGTATTTTTCAGAGCCTGGATAAAAAACGGATCGTGGAGCACATAGGAATAGTTGTAAATTCCTGTTCCCCAAAAGCTCTGAGATGCAAAGTTATAGCCTTCTTCAAATGAATAGACCAATACATCAAATAAAGGGTAAACCATAAATATACCCAAAAACAGTATTGCAGGCAAAAGGCAAAGCCATGCAGTCAGGTTTTTCTTCATAGCCTTATCCTCTCTTCTGAATTTCCATCAAAAATAAATACTTTGTTTGGTTTAAGTGAAAATCTGACTTTTCCGTCATCAATCTTAACTTCATCATCAGATGAGATTATTCCTCTTATCTTTTCACCTGTAAAATCCGGATGTGAAACAATAAGACTTGTATCTCTGCCCATTATCTCACGGTTTACATAGTCACAGGCAAGAGGCCCGTTCTCATCAAGGATAAATCCTTCAGGTCTTATGGCAACGTATACGTCACAATCTTTTACACCCTTTGCGTCAAAGACAGCCGCCTCTCCAATATAAACCTTTCCCTCTTTAACCTTTCCTTTGAAAACATTTATCTGAGGTGTTCCAAGAAAGCTTGCGACAAAAAGGTTATCAGGATCATCATAAATATCCTGAGGTTTACCCATCTGCTGAAGAACACCGGATTTCATAACAACTATCATATCTGAAATACTCATGGCCTCTTCCTGGTCATGGGTTACAAACACAGTTGTAATGCCTGTTTCAAGCTGGATTCTCTTAAGTTCTTCTCTTGTCTGAAGTCTAAGTCTTGCGTCAAGATTTGAAAGGGGCTCATCAAGCAAAAGAACTTGCGGCCTTTTTACAAGTGCTCTTGCAATAGCAACTCTTTGCTGTTGGCCACCGGACATCTCGTTTGGACGTCTATCCATTAGTTCTTCAATCTGAACAAGCTTTGCTGCCTCTTTTACCTTGGCATCCATTTCTTCCCTGGTCAGCTTTTTATCGCCTCTGAAATTTTCAAGGGGAAATTTAATGTTCTCATAGACAGTAAGATGTGGATAAAGAGCATAGTTCTGGAATACGAGACCTACGCCCCTCTTTTCAGGAGCAAGCTCTGTAACATCCTTCTCACCAAAGAAAATTTTCCCTTCTGAAGGTTTCTCAAGTCCACAAATGAGATTAAGAGCTGTACTTTTTCCACAGCCGGATGGTCCTAAAAGTCCGATGAGCTTGCCGTCAGGTATAGTAAAATTAAAGTCATTTACGGCAATCACATCATCCTTTATCTTTTTGTTCCTGTTGGGAAATCTCTTAGTTAAGTGTTCTAAAACTATCTTCATAACTCTCCTCCTCCGCTTACATCTGATGTCTTACAACTTTATACTCATCGTTGTCCTGATAATATGGGCATTCTGAGCGCTTCCCCGACATCATGCGGTAGTAGTCATCTTCATCCATATTTACCATGCATGTGTAACATTCCCAGTCTTCATCGTATACATAATTGGCACATGTATCACAGATCATACAAAGTCCTCTCTCATTGGGTTAAAGATATCCAAAAGAACTCCCTTTTCAAGGCAGACACAGCCATGCTCAACGCTGTTTGTCTTTAGCATTGTATCGCCAGCTTTTACAATTTTCTTTTCTCCATCAATATTAAACTCAAATTTACCGCTTACAACGTATGTGATCTGAGTGTGTGGATGATGATGAAGGGCTCCAATCGCACCTTCTTCAAAAGTATTCTCAACACACATAAGGTCTTTGCTGTAAGCAAGCACACGCCTTACCACACCATTTCCAAGGTCCTCTGCCTTTGCATCATCATGAAATACCCATCTTTCGTCTAGCATTAGTTTATCTCCTTTTTTTAGAAATTCATTGCTTCTATATAATCACTGTCAAACTGATCCAGTTCTGCGAGCTGAATCACCTCAGATATTTCAGTTATTCTTTTTATTTCCAAAAGAACTTTCTCACCATCGCCCATAAGATCCTGCACCAGATATTTTATACATCCCTTAAGAGAAGTGTTTCCCGCTGCTAAAGCTTTTGACACCAGATCTTCAGGAAACATTTTGAGATTCTTTATCCTGTCTATATCAATGTGGGAGCCAAAGCCTCCTGAAACATAGAAACTGTCAACATCTCTTCCATTTAAAACATTGACTATCCCGGAATAAACAGCAGCCTTGGCAAGCTGAACATTTCTGATATCGCTTTGAGTTATTGTAATATCTTTTTCTCTGGTAAGAGGATATCCGTTGTCAAAATATTCATCGCACAAAAGCCCCGTATCATCCATGAGCCCGGTCCTTAAGAGCTCTGACACTGTTTCCAGAACTCCTGTTCCACAAAGACCTATAGGTTTATCATTACCTATTATATCCAATTCAGGAAAAAAATCTCCTATATTTATATGTTTTATCGCACCATTTATGGCAGGAACACCGCAGGAAATCCCGCCGCCCTCAAATACAGGGCCCGCTGCTGTTGAAGTGGAATAAATCTTAGTACCGTCAAAATAGACTATCTCGCCGTTTGTCCCAAGGTCAACCATAAGGGACTTTTTATCCGGATGTTCTACCATATCAAGGGAAAAAATTCCGGCTACAATATCCGCCCCTACAAAGGCTGATATTCCTGGAAAAAGAGTCACTTTATAACCGGAAAGCTCTGGGCTCAGCTCTTCACCCGCCAGAACTTCAAGGTCAAGTGACTTTGGGCTATATGGGTATTTTCCAAGGCCCAAGACGCTATAGCCTCTTAAAAAATGAAGCATTGTCGTGTTCCCTGCAATACAGATCGTTGTAACCTCAGATTTTGCTTTCATCGAAAGCTCTTTTACCAGGCCGCAAATATCCTGGATGACAAGCTGTTCTAAGTACTTGGCTGTTTCAGGATCAGATGCTCTGTCTATTCTGCTAATAACGTCCGCTCCATACTTTCGCTGATGATTCACACTTGATGCAGTGCAGGCCACTTCGCCAGTCTGCATGTTACCATCGTATCCCACAAGGGCTGCAGCGATTGTTGTTGTACCAAGGTCAATAGCTATACCGTAGACGTCATATCTTTTGTCTATATCTCCATCTATTATCGTGCTCTGAACGTCTATCTGTTCGGCGTCAGAACATTTTCTTGTGCACTTATAGCAATTTCCCTTGCAACCATGGGCTTTATAGATATTTAGTTTTTTCTCGGAAATAAGTGTATTTTTCATCCACATAATTGTATCAGCATCAGTTATTTTGAGCAAAAAGAAATAGTATTTTGTTATATTTTGTGCGAAAATAGTAGATGTCTATATAATTATCAGACAACTATTGTTTTTCGTATGAAAGGAGAAAGATATGGGGCTTATTCAGGCTGCACTTGTTGCAGGTGGTAATGTTTTGTCAGATCAGTGGAGGGAGTATTTTTACTGTCCGTCTCTTACAAATGACGTGCTCCTTACAAAAGGTGAAAAGAAAGCCGGAAAGGGTTCAAATAAAAAAGGCTCTGAAAATGTTATTTCAAACGGCTCAATCATTGCAGTAAATGAAGGACAATGCGCTGTTTTAGTTGATCAGGGACAGATTACAGAAATCTGCGCTGAAGCAGGTGAATTCGTATATGACACCTCTGCTGAACCTTCCATTTTCTATGGCGACTTAGGAGAAAACATCGTAAACAGTTTTAAAGAGTTTGCTAAACGTGTTGGCTTTGGTGGAAATACTCCTAAAGACCAGAGAGTTTATTACTTTAACACAAAAGAAATCATCGGAAACAAGTATGGCACAGTTAATCCTGTTCCTTTCCGTGTTGTAGATACAAATATAGGACTTGACCTTGATGCAAGCATTAAGTGTCATGGTGAATACAGCTACAAGATAGTTGATCCTATCCTTTTTTATAAGAACATTTGTGGAAATGTAGAAGGAGAATACAGAAAAGACAAACTTGACTCTCAGCTTAAGAGTGAGCTTCTTACTGCTCTTCAGCCTGCATTTGCTAAGATTTCCGCTATGGGAATCCGCTATAGTCAGCTTCCTGCTCACACAACAGAGATAGCAGATGCACTTAACGAAGTTCTCTCAGATAAGTGGACTAAAGTTTACGGAATCAAGATTTCAAGCTTTGGTGTAAGTTCCGTAGTTGCTTCCGAGGAAGACGAGAAAACAATCAAAGAACTTCAGAGAGCAGGCGCATTAAGAAATCCTAATATGGCTGCTGCAACTATTGCCAGCGCTCAGGCTCAGGCTATGCAGGATGCTGCAAAGAATACAGCAACAGGTCCTATGATGGCATTTGCAGGAATGAACATGGCTGCTCAGGCCGGTGGAATGAACGCAAGTCAGCTCTTTGGCATGGGAGCACAGGCTCAGAATGCCGCTCCAGCTCCAGCTGCTGCCCCTGCATCTAATGCTTGGACATGCTCATGTGGTGCTACTTCAACTGGAAACTTCTGCTCTAACTGCGGAAAGCCAAGACCAGCACTTAACTGGACATGTTCCTGCGGAGCTGTTAACACAGGAAACTTCTGCTCCAACTGTGGAACTCCAAGACCAGCAAACTAATTCTATGATCCATTAGAGGGAAATATGGCTTTACAAGAATATGAATGCCCCGCCTGTGGCGGGGCAATGGAATTTAATCCACATACTCAGAAATTAAAATGTCCTTATTGCGATTCAGAATTTGATGTAAAAGACTATGTTGCCAATCACAATTCTGAAAGTAGCGGAACTCCATCTGATACACAGGATGAAATGTTCATCTACTCCTGCGGATCCTGCGGAGGAGAAATACTTGCAACAGAGTCTCTTGGATCACTGAAATGCCCGTTTTGCAGCAACAATGTCGTTGTAAAGGAAAAATTCACAGGAGAATTTAAGCCTGACTACATCATTCCTTTTAAACTCACAAAAGACGATGCTGTGAAAACTTACACTGAGTATGTAAAGAAAAAAAGGCTTGTTCCAAAGGTCTTTTTAGAAAAAAATCACATTGATGAGATAAAGGGAGTCTATGTTCCTTTCTGGCTCTTTGATGCAACAGAGGAATATTCCGGTTCTTTTGAAGGAACAAAGGTAAGGACCTGGTCTGATTCTAAGTATATGTACACTGAGACCAAATACTATGACATCTCAAGATCAGGAAGCGAACAGTTCGAGAAAGTACCTGTTGATGGCTCCAAGGAAATGCCGGATGACCTTATGGAATCTCTTGAACCATTTGATCACACGACAATGGTTCCTTTTAATATGGGCTATCTTGCCGGATTTCTTGCCAATAAATACAATGTAACATCTGACGAATGCAAGGATAGAGCATTGCAGAGGATGTCTGCTTCTGCTGCCGCAGATTTCAGGGCAACCATAAGCGGTTACAGTTCACTACGCACTAAGCACGAAAACTGCAGCACCAGCAGCTCATCAAGCAAATATGCCCTCTATCCTGTCTACATTCTAAACACAACCTGGAATGATAAAAACTTCCTGTTTGCCATGAATGGTCAGACCGGTAAATTTATAGGTAATCTCCCTATAAGCTTTATGCAGGCGCTCAAGTATTACATTCCTATTGGATTTATCGCATCAATTATTTTTTACATGATTTTGTATTCTACATTTTAAATTCAGAAAGATTGTTTAAGTATGAAAAAAATTAAGGGGTTTTTACTATTATCAATAACTCTTCTGATAATGCCTTTATTTAGTATTACAACATGGGCTGCTGCCGAAGAGCTCTGGGACAGCTATGAAATTCCTTCCTCCAGGCAAAAAGAGCTTCTGGTTGATAAGGCAAATCTTTTAACTGATGATGAAGAAACTGATCTTCTAGAGCAATTTGAATCTGTCAGCCAAAAGAGGCAGTGCAACATTGTTGTTCTTACAGTAGACGATCACACAGGCCCTATTCAGGACTACGCTGATGACTATTTCGACTACAACGGCTTTGGAGCTGATTACAATGACAGCGGAATTCTGTTCATGCTCAGCATGTATGATAGAGAGTGGGCTATCAGCACTTCAGGGGAGGCTATTTACGCATTTACTGATTATGGCCAGGAAGAGCTTGTAGACAGTATGCTTCCATATCTTTCCGATGGAGACTATTACAGGGCATTCTCAACATATGCCAAAATGTGTGATGGTTATCTTGAAAGCTACAATGATGGTTCTGCCATAGATGTAGGAAATCCATATCGCAGCAAAGGTAGCAGTATCAAGCTGATACTAATCAGTCTCCTATGCGGATTTGGTTCTGCATTGATCCCTATCTTTTTTATGGGTGCACAGCTCAGGACTGTTCACAGCCAGGCAAATGCGTCAGGTTATCAGTCACATCAAGGTCTTAACATGAGATCACATGATGACAGATATGTAACTACAAGAGTAACTCATACTCCTCTTCCAAAAGATAATGATTCATCAAGAAGTCACGGCTCTGGTGGCTCATCTATACACACGTCCAGCTCAGGCCATTCGCATGGTGGAAGCCACGGTCATTTCTAATCAATAAATATTTTATCTTTTCTTTATTATCTGTATACTGTTCAAGAATTATCTCTTGGAAGTATACTATAAGTGTGATAATAGGAGAAGTATACGTGAGCGTAATAACAAGAGTTAAAACTGCTTTCCTATCGCTACTGGCTATAGCACTTATAGTGCTTACAGTAGCGGTCTTGGGAACTTCCAAGTTTAATACTCCGAACGAATTTGAGCTTATCCAGCTTGATTCCGGCTGGACTATTTCTCATGGCAGTGAATACCATTACATTGAATCTTTAGTAAACTCTTATACAGGTCTTGCCAACAGCGGCAACATTATTGTTATCCGAACAACTCTCCCTGATCTGACTTCGTATTCTGATATTCCAATCTGTATCTGCTTTAGAAGTATTCTTTCTACTGTTGATGTATATGTAGATGACGCGCTTGTGTACACCTTTGGTCACGACTATGTCGAGAAAGGAAAAATGATCCCAAAGGTCTACAATTTTGTTCCTCTTCCCAAAAACTGCAGTAAAAAAACTCTTCAGATACGTTTTACTGCCCAGGAAAACAGTGCTTTTTCCGGTTTTTCTCCGGTATATCTTGGAACCTATAATGATATTTGCAACCAGCTTCTAGAACCCAAACGCTTATCTGTTGTAGTTGGTATTTTCCTTATGATGTTTGGATTTATCCTTCTCATTATTTCTCCATTTATGCTCATGTCTTCCAGCAAAGATACCAGCATTTTTTTTAGTGCCACCACTTCTCTCGCCATGGGCATGTATATTTTCTGTTTCAACGACTTGTTCTGGATTGTTTCTGACAATCCAGCCCTTTATACATTCCTGGAATACTTATCTCTTTTCCTGATTCCGCCCAGCATTATGGGCTTTGTACTCTTTGATGGAAGGGACCGCAATAAAAAAATAGTGGCTTATGGCTTCCTTGGAAGCCTTCTGTTCGTGCTAACAGTTACACTAATGCATATATTCAACATCGCTCATATATGCAACTTCGTTGTGTTATTCCACTTTACTGTCTTAATTCAAGGTGTCTACATGGTGATCACCCTTACTATATCTTTGCGAAAGCGTTTAAAGGAAAAATCAGAGTTCCGCGGAGTTGCACTGTCCACTGTTTTCCTTGTGGCAGGTCTGTTAGTGTTTATGATCTGTGCACAAATAGATATTATCGTATTTAATATACTCAAGTACTCTGCAGAAGGCGAACAATCGGCATCTATAAATTTCACTACTGTAGGTGCACTTTTGTTTATGATATGTCTTTTTCTGAATTACTTCTACCATCGAATCGAATATCTTAGTGAATCAAGTGTAAAAGAAAAGCTTGAAGGCATTGCCTATACCGACGCGTTGACAGGTATTGCTAACAGGGCAAGATGCGAGCTTACTTTGGCAAAACTAGATGATGACTATACAATCATAAGTCTGGATCTGGATTACTTAAAATATACCAACGACAATTACGGGCACACAGAAGGTGACCATCTTCTTAAGGGTTTTGCCGCTATTTTGAAAGAGAGTTTCACGGAGGCCCTCCTTATTGGAAGAATGGGTGGAGATGAATTTATAGTTGTTTTACCATACATTGATGAAGAGCGCTGCGAGCGAGCAATCAAGTGCATGGTAGATTTAATGTGCTTCAGGACAAGCAAAGAAGAACACATTCGTTATTCTGCCTCATGGGGCTATGCTACAAATAAGGAACTGTCTTTTAAAGCAGGTGCTACAGCTCAGGATGTTTATCTTTTAGCAGACACAAAAATGTACTCAATGAAAAAACAGCACCACAATCAGTCCCTTGGAAGGCTCTATGATGATCTTCTAAAGACTTTCTCGCAGAAGGGAGGTAACTCAAATGAAATATAAACGGCATTTGATTCCTCTCATCTGTGCATTTGCGATTCTTGCCGCAATTGAGATCGTATGTCATATTTTCTTTTCATTTTCCCCTAAATATGAAATGGCACATCTTACAGATGGATGGGAAATTGATATAAACGGTACCAGATATGAAAATCAGGAAATTGAGCAGTTTTACAAACTGTTATCTGCTCCTTTGGAACGTGGAGATAAACTTACTTTCAAGACCACTCTTCCGGATTTAGGAAACATTCCATTTCCGGCTATTATGTGGCGTAGCAAGTATACAACAGTCGAGTGTTATGTGGACGACCTTTTGGTCTATGAATACGCACTTGATCTGTATGACTCAGTTTCGTTTATCGGTAAGCACTACAATTTCATCACACTTCCAAGAGATTATCAGGGAAAAGAGCTGACTCTGAAGCTGACCGTATGTGAGCACAGAGCAGCCACAAATTACGAAAGCCCGCTATTTGGAAGTAATGAGGATTTAAAAGCGAAACTTGTTCATGACAACATTGTTGTTATTGCAACAGGTGTATTCATGGAGATTTTCGGCGTGACTTACCTGTTCATGTCACTTATTTTCTCTGCCGCTATTCCAAACAGCAAGGCTCAGATCCTGGAATCATTACTATGTATGAATCTCGGTGCCTGGCTTTTGAGCTATTACAATCTGTTTTCACTTTTTTACCATACTCCTTTGGAAACGCAGATTGAGTTTTTCACACTCTACATGATAGTTCCATATTTCTACCTGATACAGCTTTCTATTCAGAGAATAACGCAAAAAGCAATGCTCTATGGCATAGCTATCATAAGCTGCATTATTCCTGCCATTCAGTATTTACTGCACTATGCCTTCAACATTCATTTGCGCACGACAAGGCCGTTTTATTATGCCGATGCAATATTCGGCCTTGTTGTAACTTTGTGGTTACTCAATAAAAACCTCAAAAAACATGATATTTCTAAATCCGGCATGATACAGATGAATGGTATTACAGGTTTTGCGATTACTTTATTTATCCATTTCCTGTCATATATCGGTGAGATATATCACATAAAAACTTTGTTCTATATGTTCAATCGAACCATCATTTGTTTTGGGTACCTTATCCTCGTAGTTTCGATGTTGGCAAATTACCTGGTGTTTATCACCTGGAACTATGCCCAACGTCAGGAGCATGACTCTTTGTCACACCTTGCTTATGCCGATGGTCTGACCAATCTTCCTAACAGGGCCAAAGCAGATAAAGAGCTTGAAGAGTTAAAAAATGAGACCAACGACTACTGCATTATCAGTATCGATCTTAATGGTCTAAAACTTGTAAACGATAAATTCGGTCATCCAACGGGAGATAAATACATCAAAGATTTTGCCAAGGTTATTTCTACAACTTTTGGTGAAAATGACTTCTGCGCCAGAATTGGCGGTGATGAGTTTATTGCCATTATTAAGAACTCTTCTACCAAAGATATTCCTTCAATGATCGACAGAATGGTCAGTGCTTTGAACGTTATGAATGCGCTTTATTCTGAATACAAGAGAAGTGTCGCAACCGGATTTGCTTTTCTTCATGAGTTTGACAAAAACGATCCTCACGAAGTATATCTTTTGGCTGATCAAAGAATGTATGAAAATAAAAAGATAATGCACGAGCAGCTTGGTATTCATACAAGACTATAAATCAAAAAATATTGAAAACTGCGAAGGGTCAAACCCCTTCGCAGTTAAAATTTGGTATAAAACTTTCGCTTGCAGTCTCTCCAACCTGGATAAATCCGTTGGTAAGTCCCATGTTTTCTGCATACTTTATGAGGCTATGGTACTCACTTCCACTGACTTTCCTATCTATCTCAGGATAATCCTGTAATTCCCCATTTGGCGTAAACTGGTTCATAAGGCTTATATATATACTATCTCCATATTTTTCATAGAGATATTTTATTATCATTTTGGCCTGGATGACTTTGCCGGGCATCAGAAGATGTCTTACTATAACGCCTTTCTTCATTAAGTGCTGACCATGTTCATCGTCGCAAAACAGGCACTTTGGCTGCTGCCTCACCATCTCATCTATTGCTGCTTTGGCTGCCTCTACATACTCGGGAGCTCTACTATATTTAAGCGCATCTTCATTTTTGATGTACTTAAAATCAGGAAGGTAAATATCTATGAGTCCTTCTAAGCTCTTTAAAGTCTCTACATTTATGTATGATGCTGTATTTAGCAAAAATGGAATTTTAAGTTTTTGGTCTTTGGCACATTCGATAGCTCTTTTCACTGTAGGAATGAACATATCAGCAGTTACAAGATTGATATTGTTTGCACCTTTCTCCTGTAATTCAAAGAAGATATCCACAAGCCTTTGTGGAGAGATGTATTTACCTACTTCTCCGCGACTTATCTTCCTGTTCTGGCAGAAAACACATCCCATATTGCAGCCTGAGAAAAATACTGTCCCTGAGCCACTTGTGCCCGATATGCATGGCTCTTCCCACATATGAAGTGCAGCACGGCTCACGTGAAGCGTATCTTTCTCTCTGCAAAAGCCTTGGGTACTTGTTCTGTCTACCTGGCAGTTTCTGGGGCAAAGTGTGCAGGAGGTATATTCATTTATTTTTGATTCCATAATGATCTTTACTCACCTATTACCCATTACAACGAAACAACTGCACAATAGTCTTTCCATATTTCATTTATATAGTCTTTATCGAGATGCTCTCCGATTATAATGATGGCATTTCTGCTGCTGGTAACAGGCTCTATCTTTATCTCTTTTTCTGTTGCATTTATTTCAACCTGTGTGGAATCGGAGGTTTTAACAAAGCCTTTTATTCTTATGACTTTTCCTGCTCTTTCATCTGCAAGGAGCTTTCTTGCTGTTTCTTTTAAAAGCCCCTCTCCCATCTCCACATCAAAGTAAAACAGTGGCTGATAATGTGAATCATCTATCTGTTTTTTGGTATATGATGCGCGACGATATCCGGCATTTTCAATGGAGTCAAATTCATCTTGAGAGAAACTATCAAAGGATTTTGAATAAATGTCTTTTAACTCAAATCTGACACTACAGCCATATTCTTCCATTGTTGCATTTATAAAATCATGTATCTGACCGACATCTGTGGTTTCATCTACCTTGCTGAGAAGGAGCTTACCGGCCCACGCTATCTCTGACATGAACAGGTATTTTGATGTTCCTTCAAGAAGCAGTACTGATTCAGCGTCAACGATTGATATGACACTTCCAATCTCATACCATCTATCCAGAGGCTCATCATAGAGCACATCAAAAAACTCATCAGCATCATAAATCCCCGATGGCTCAATGATCACTCTGTCGTATCCGCTCATTCCCATGGAAATGAGTTTGGTCCTAAAGCGCCTTCTGTGAGCTTCTTTTCCGTCACCGCCAACAATCATCTCAAGGTTACAATTATCCCCTAAAAGATCCTGAAGAAGAACCATGTCAATGTTTACTGCACCATAATCATTCTCAATTATGCAGATTTTTTCGCCCTTTGACATAAGGTATTTTGCGTATTCTCTTATGAATGTTGTTTTACCCGATCCAAGAAATCCGGTTATCAGATCTATTTTTACCATAGCTTTATCAGTCCTTGTGGAGTACAAATGCCTTGTTACTTATTCCGTACATACATCAGCAAAGGTATATCTTACAACCTTCTCAATATCTTTTACCGCAACTTCCACCTGGTAGCCCACTTTTCCGGCTGAAAAGAATATTTCCTCATAGCTTGATGCGCTCTCGTGGATGACTGTAGGGAAGGCCTTTTTCATACCTATAGGTGAGCATCCACCATGAACATATCCCGTAAGCGGGAGCAGTTCTTTTTGCGGTATCATGGAAACTGACTTCTCTGATACTGCTTTCGCAGCTTTCTTAAGGTCCAGCTCCTCTTTTACCGGAATAACAAAAACATAGTACTGGCCTGTTTTTCCCTGGGTTACAAGTGTTTTAAAAACCTTGTCAGCATCTTCGCCAAGTATCCCAGCTATCTCTTCTCCGCTAAGCCTTGCATCAGGCTCATACATGTGACTTTTATAGGAAATCTTTTTTCCATCGAGAACTCTCATTACATTTGTTTTATCATCTTTGGCCATTAAATATCATCTCCAATTTCTCTTTCAATTAGATCCAGATCTATGCAGATTTCCAGATGCATCAATTCTAAGCTCCATATCTGCTCTTTTGCTGTGTTCAAGACAGATCCTCACATTCGCCATATCGCTAAAATCCACAAACTTTTCAGCTTTCTCTCTTGTATTGCCGCTGGCTGTTTTTCTGTCGATTAGCCTTTTGCGAAGCATCTTGGGTTCTGCTGTCATTGAAATAGTATAGTCCGCATACTCAGAAATGTCACGCCAGCCATCCTGATCCAAAAGCAGGTAATTGCCTTCAAGCAAGACAATATCAGCGTCTACGGCAATTGCATCCTCGACAGGATTGTGAAGCATTCTGTTGTACTCAGGCCACTTGCATACAGCATTTTCTTTTAATTCTATGATTTTGTTTTTTAGCGCTTCAAGATCAAAGGTTATTGGTGCTCCCTTTATGTCAACCATAGGTATCTCTTTTCCATTAACTACAGTCTTATGTGATATCAAATACTCCTGCCTTCTATGGAATCCATCCATTCCCACTGCCTGCACCTTTTTGGTTGGGATGATTTCTTTTGCCATGTGTTCCAAAAAGCTTACAAGTGTGCTCTTCCCTGCCCCGGGAGGCGCAGCAAGCATCACAAGAATGCGTCTTTTTTCTGAATCATGCAGGTCAGCCATATGCTTTAAAAGCGGCTTTACTATCTCTTCTATCGTCTCATCGCTGTATGCAGCATCAACATCTATTCCGTTAATGTTTACGTTATATTCCATGATAATTCCTCATCTATATATTAATATCTGAACTTTTTCTTTTCTAACATTTTTATTTTTACTATCATAATTAGTAAACAATAAACCGCCAAGTGCATACATATCAGCATCATCTCTCTTGGTTCAAAATAACTATTACTTCCCACAGATTTGAGCCCATCAGTGATAGGCGGGAGTATAAAGTTCAAAATACTAAATGCTGATGAACAATCAATAAGTCCCTCCTTAGAGACTGCAAGCATGGAAATCGCTATTGCTCCTATTATCGCATCCCTTCTCTTTCTAAAAATTCTTGGGTGAAAAAAATCTCCTGTCATCATACCCCCGAGTCCACACATGAAAATATGTCCCCCTCCACATGCAATATCTGCAAGTTCCATCTGCCTGTTAAATCTGCCATTATCCATCAAAAACAATATCGTAGGCACTAATGTCAGCACAAGTGTATAGCATAAATCCAATGTAATTAATAACAGTTCGCGCGAAAAGTAATAGCTATGAATGTCCAAACAATGCAGGAATAGCGTTTCTTCATATATATCATTCTCTCCACCATTCAAGTATATAGACAGAAACAGACATATAAAGTATATGAAAAGCGCAGACAGTAAAAAACTACTACATATACCATGCGGTGCTACAGAATATATTACTCCGAGAAAAATCAGAGTGACAACTGTAGGAATCGTTAATGTAGAGCTTTTCTTCAGCATTTTTAACCTTAATCTATATATTTCAATCAAGTTTCTCAATCCCAACAATTTCCCAACCCTCATCGTATAGTTTTAGCACCATTTCCTTTAACACTGCTTCCTTTACCGTAATTTCATACCTATCACCATTACTTTTCATGCCAAGCCAAGCTTGTAGCTTGGGGCATTTTCTAACATAGACCAAATATTGTAACTCTCCTGGGTTCTTTACTTCCATGAGTTTTCCTTTATCTATCGTATAGACCTTGTCAGACAACTCATTTATCAGCATCTTCTCATGACAAGCCATGAAGATCGTAACTCCCTTGTTCCTCAATTCATTCATTTTTGTTATAAACAGTTTCTGAGAGTCTGCATCCTGACCTGAAAGAGGTTCATCAAGAAAAATCACATCCCGCGGTGCAAGAATAGCCTGAATAACTCCTACTTTTTGAAGGCTTCCCTTTGATAGTTTGTTTAATCCTGTTTTGATCATGGATTCCAAGTAGAATTCACTGATCAGTTCATTCACTAGCGAAAAATCCACTCTTTCTATCCTGGCAATGCCTTGAAGATAATCAATCATTGATATTTCCATACCTGGAAACTTTTCAGGTACATAAGCGAATTTAAGTTTCTTTTGATACACTATTTTCCCAGAACTTAACGAAACAATGCTAGCTAATAGCTTAAGCATTGTACTTTTGCCACATCCATTATGTCCATATAATGCTATGGATTCTCCTTTGGCAAATTCATGTGAAATATTATTTATCACATACTTACCATCATATACCTTTGAGGCATTTTCAAGTGTAATTACTTTTTTGTTTAGACTCATAATTATTCTATGCCTTTAAATCATAATTATCTGGCTGCAACAAACATAAAAAATTTCAAACTCTCATTTTTGGAGCTACGTTCTCATGCTGTTATGTTTACCAATTCAAACTCTTCACAAATAACCTTTGCCTCTTCACTAAAAGGCATATTAATCGTTTCAAGTTCGCTCTCTAAGAATTCCTTATGAACCTCACGCCAGTATTCGAGACTCCTATCGCCTTCGCCCTCTTTATATGCGTGCTCTGCAGATACATCCTTAAAGGGACATATTGTAATCTTAGATGTGCGCACAATACAAACTGCATTATCCTTAGAATCGAGAATAATGCTATAATCTCCAGCCTTAGGAATTGGCTCATTTTCTGCAATACAAACGTCATAAGATGAACATGTTGCTGTTTTTGTCCCTTCACAAACAAGTGCTGCCAGTTTATCTGGCACATCAGTAAATGCCCACGCTTCATATTCTCCTGATAATCCTGATTGTTTCCATAATTGTTCTGCTGTCATTTTTAATCTCCTTACTTAAGCATACTTGCTAAACCGTCATTGCTCCCTAACAGTATCGCCTAAAAGAGTAATCGCCTTCTGCGGACATAAACTAATGCAACGATAACACATTGTGCATTGGCCTCCCGGTACGGCTTTCCCATTTTTTATCTCAATATTTCCCATTGGACATTCTCTGCTACACAATCCACATCCAATGCATTCATCGCTGATTTTTAGTTTATCGGTATATCCAATAGTTTTATGGTAAAACCAAAGTCGTTGTCCAAACAACCCCTTAACATGTGCAATAAATGATAGCCCTTCTTGGGGATAACTATCTTCTAAAATTTGTTCCGCAATTTGCTTTATTCGAGCATCGGCAGCTCTTACAATTGCCTTTTTTTCTTCAATACTCTTTTTTAACAGCTTGCTGTCGCAAACAGAGTCCGGCATTTTTATTTGTACTCCACCAATTATTACTGCCCCGTATTTTTTTAGTAATCTGGCAACGCATCCGGTTCCATCACCACTAAACAGCCCCATTGTATTAAGGCAGAATACTTTCTTATCTCGCCAAATATCACTATTCTTTTTTATAAAATCCCTCACCATCATCGGTGCATTTGAAAATTGTGTTGGATAACCTAAAATAATTGTATCCTCATTCTCCAATAAACCTGTTATCTGTGGATTCTCTAAGGGAATACACTGCGCCTCATGGTCGAGCAAATTCACCAGCATCTCCACGCAGTGCTTTGTATTTCCGGTTCCACTCAAATATATTCCAATCATTTTTATCCCTTCTTAACTCCTACAAATCATTCGAATCTATTTCTATTCATTAACACAATTTTGATAGTTGAAAGTACAATACAATTGCCACTAACGCGCCTACTATAATGGTAATAATCCCCTGTTCTCCACTGAGATATGGGACGTTTGCATTTGTACTAAGCGGCTGTAAATATGACTGGTCAACCAAGTTGTGAGTGGCATGTAATATGATTGCTGGAATAACACTTCCACTGGACTTTCTTGACCAGCAAAATATCATTGTCAAAATCATTACTTCTATAAAGAAGCTAATCAGTCCATATATTATATTCACACTTGCCTGATATTGTCCGCTAAGAATTATAGGCATGTGCCATACCGCCCATATGCTACCATTTATTAAAATAGCTTTTTTGGTTCCATATAAGCGAGCTAGTATTGGAAATGCATATCCTCTCCATCCCAGTTCTTCCCCTGCTGCAGTCACCATACTAAGGATTAGCATTGGAATAAATGCTATAAAAAGGACGCATATTCCCGGAATATCAAATGCGATTCCATTAGTAATTCTATGCGCCAATTCATCAACGCCTATTGTCGGGTCCTTCAGAATTGCCCATGAAATCATATAAGAAGGTATAAGGTAAGCATTTGGAATCAGTATGGCCAACAACAAATAGCGGGTTTTAACCTTCTTAATGCCAAGTGCCTGCTGTTTAGGATAAAAGACTCTGCTACATATGATTCCGACAATTCCCGGAATCCACATGAGTATCAAAATAGTAGCCCTACATCCTGTAATTATTGTGATTCCTTCTACCACTGCACTTATTAGTAAGGTAATCACATAAAAAACAACAATACTTTTCTTGTCATTATTTGTTTCTATCATTAAAAACCTCTTTTACAAAATCATTCACGTCATCTGACATCTCTTTTGCCTTTGTCCAATGCATATAATGCGAAGCATCATATGTTATGACAGATTGAATATCTGGATTCGTTATATAGGTTTCATATAGACTCTTGCTTGTCTTGCCATCATCACGTTGCTCTTTATCTGCATCATTAGTCGTAAAGAACAAAATAGGCATTGAATCAGGGTATTTCAAATCAAATGTTGCTTTTATTTTATTATCCAGATCATTATATTGCTCAATAACGTTTTTATTAGCTTCTATTCTGGCTGAAATAATTCTCTGCTCTTGCAGATTTTCTTCACTATACAGATTTGAACTATTATCTGATACAAACTGATTCTCATCCATCATTTGTAGAAGTCTTGTAAGTCCCGTTATTCTCATCAAATCCATAGCCATCGGCATATCCGCAGGGACTTCTTCTCCAAAATAGGATAACATAGCTGGCATTGTGCAATCTATGCCAACTACAGCCTCAACATATTCCGGATGCTTGTTTGCAAAATAAATACTATCAAGCCCATATACTGAGTGTGCCATAAAGATATAAGGACCTTCTACGCCTGAAGCATCCAATGCCTGTTTCAGTTCCTTACATTCATTTTCAATTGTTCTGGGCTTATCAGTAATATCGCTGTAACCATATCCAAATGGCTCATATGTAATAACTCGATTATTTTTTGCAAGCTCATCTGCCAAAGGCGCAAAATCATATATTGGAGAAGTAGTTCCAAGACCAGGAAGCAGCACAATTGTATGCTCCCCTTCTCCTTGAATTTGCATGCTAATTCTTTTTCCACCCACTTCAACAAAACTGAATTGAGATGGATGATTTTTTTCCTCATCAATACAAGTAACTCTGTGATATATAAAAAACAAAACGCAGATAAACAATATCACAGCAATTACAATGCCAATTACTTTTAATATTCTATTTATAATTTTTTTCACACTAATACTCCGTTATCAGTTTTTATCCAGCAGGCCAAAATTCCTCAATAAACACTATCTCACCTGCCTCATTTCCTGTAACACGTAACTCACCCGTACCATGCCACGAGTCTGTACTCATCCCCCACTCTCTTTCAGCAAAATCGCCGTAATAAGACTTTATATCCTCTGATAGAAAAGTCTTAAAATCAACAGTGTCATATGAAATATTGTTATCACTGACAGACATTATATATTTTATTTTTGCATCAGCTGCAAATATTACTTTTACCTGACCATCAATATCTTTGTACTCGTACTCCTTGTAATCCCCCTCCTCGTCCGGATTTGAATCTGTGCATACAAAAATGTTTCCTTTGCTATCTTTGCAAGATTCATCAAAACAAATCACCAAGGAATCCTCGTTCTTGGCTGCATCAACAGAATCATAACAGCTATCTACAAAGAATTTTTTACCATCCTGAACCTGAACACATTTAAAATCACCCCATTCATAGGCCAGATGATCGATCTTTGGCAATTTGTTTCCAACTTCAATGCTTGAAAACACGTCGTCTGTGATTACGATTGGTATACCAACGTACGCAAAGTCAAATGTACCTGTAAAGCTACCGTCTTCGTTTTCCTCAATAGTAAAAGTATCCCATTTAAAGTGGTAGTCACAATCAGGATCAATCTTTAGAAGACCGCCATCTAAAGTTGTAAACTTCTGAACATCATAGAGTTGATTTTCATTACCGGCGTTTCCGGCCCCTACATTTTCTTCAAATGTAACTTTCTCCGATTGAACAGTATTCTCTGCCACAGCTTGACCAGCTTCCGTTTCATTTGATATTTTTACCCCTTCAGCATTACTTTCTGATGCTGCACATCCAACTAGTGATAATAAAATGCAGCCCATAAGCAATAAATTTACTATTCTTTTCATTTCAACCTCCATAACTTATTTTCACGATTGATAATGTTAGCACCCAAATGTCAAATGTGTTTTTTTACACTTAATTGGTATTTCATTACACACGCTTTGTCGTTTGCTTTCAATAATTGGATTACTCAAAAAAAGACAATCCTCCGTGAAGATTGCCTCTGTAAACATATTTATATATTCTTGAACATAAAGTTCAAGAATGCATACTTTTTTACATTAATTCAAAATCATCCGCACTTTGAATGAATTATCGTTAGTTTCATATTGAATGAAACCTCCCGTTTCTTCCACGAAAGACAGCACACTCTGGGTTCCGATGCCATGCCCAACTTCATTGGAGAATGGATATCCCTTTTCATTTAAAGGTACTTTTGAAACACATGAATTCTCAATTTCTAAAAGCAGCTGCTCTTTATATACCGCTTTGATATGGATAAAACGTTTGTCTTCAGGTACATTTTTGCAGGCATTGATGGCATTCTCAAGCAAATTAGCCATTACAATTCCAAGGTGTAGATCATCCATAGAAATAGTTGCTGGAATACTAATATTAGTCTCCACCGATATATTATTCTTTTCTGCAACATTTACATAAAACATCAGTGCCACATTGATAGTGGTATTATCACAGTATCTTTTGATTGTCCCTGGCTCCTCAGCCAACTGCTCCGAAAGATATTTCTTTGCTTCGTCCACGTTCCCATCCTGAAGCAATGTCATTAAAAGCGCTTCAAAATGTCTCCTGTCATGTCGCAGTTTTCTATCCTGCTTCACAAATTCTTCTGCAAGCAGCAATCTCTCCTTCATTGTTTTTGCAGCCAGCTGATATAGCTGAGCATCAGCTTTTAGCTTGTACTCTTTTTCTTTTAAATCTGTGGCATCAACAAGCACATATATATCACCAACTACGCAATAATCGTTTTGTAAAACATTTTTCTCAATAACGTATATACGATTATCGAAAGTGTACTCATTATCACTAGTAATTGCCTCTGTCAGAGCCGATGGCAGATCTGCATTTGGCTCAATAATCTCAGGGAATATTTTCAATGCCAGCTTGTTGTAATACTTTACTTTGCCCTCAGTATCCACAGCAATTATTCCCTCTGTCAAACCATCTATAATATAGTCCTTTGCCATTTCTATGAGGCTAAGCAGATTACACCTTACTATTGCCACATAAAGAAATATAACAAGCACAATATTTCCTATAACAGATATATCAAACACCCGAGAAATTGGAAGTATATGGGTGATCTGAATAATGTAAAAAATACTAAGTGATAGTATTGCCAAAATCACAGTTCTAAAGCATTTCTTGGTAATTGGATTCTTCAATATCCTATAAGTGGAAAACAACATATAAAATCCAAAGATAATGTATAGCATTTGCATAAACATCAAAATATGATAAAAGATACCACAACCATGCTTTAGAACAAGTATGCCATTCTCATATACAGATTCAACCCAAGTGTAATAAAGACAATGCTTTCCTACTGTTAAGACCGAAATATAAATACTCGCATGCATAAAGAGCAGCACCTCTTTAGCGATTCGCGGAAAATTCACCTGGCACAATTCTATGGCAAACATAAAGAGTGTGTAGGCGATCCACACTCTCCCAGCATATGAAAACTTCACAGCCAAAACACGGGATTCTAGCGAAGTTGATTGAATTCCCAGCAAGTAGCCAATATTGTTTACAAGCATGGCCACACAGCAAAAGAACAAATACTGGTGCAGCTTTGACTTCATGTTCTTAAAAACTGTATAGCATTCCAAAAACAAAATAATGATACTGATGTAAAGAATTGAAACGACGTAGGTCTGCATTATTTTCCCTTTGTATTATTAAAGTCTATAATCCATATAAGCTGATGCTATTTCATCATAACGATTTCTAGAAACAGGAATAATCTCCTTGTTACGAAGTGCTATTTCATATTTCACCAATTTATCTATAGCTGCTATATTTACAACAATGGATTCATGGCATCGTAAAAACATGTCGGCAGAAAGTAACGCCTCGACATATTCTGCAAATCCGATTCGTAAGGTGGGGGTTGTAATTGTATCATTTGATAATAAATGGAATGTCACCTTGTGATTATTACAATCAACATACAAGATATCGCATATACGAATTGTAGCAAATCCGCCTTTGATTTTTACCGTAATCGATTGTTCATCCTCAGGTTCAATGTTAGAAATAGCCCTATTTAAAGATTGTTCCAGCTTATTCTTATCCACTGGCTTTAAAATATAATTAATAGGGCTCACATCATACGCCTCTAAAGCATAAGACTTTTCAGAAGTTGCAAAAATAATCTGGGCATTTTTTTGAGTCCAACGAACTTCTTTGGCTGCTTCTAAGCCAGTAAGCATGGGCATAACAATGTCTAAAATATAGATATTGGGATGAAAGGCCACACTCTCAGTTAGCATTAAATCTGGGTGCGTATACTTTCTCACATCTGCAACCAAATCATTTCTATTTATATAATCTTGAACAAACCCATATATTCTGTCGCAATCTACTATATCATCATCACAAACAGCTATACGCAACATTAGAAAAAGCCCCCTACTATTTATGTAAGCAAAATGGGAGCTGCCCGAATACAGACAGCTCTCAATAATAGTTATATATTATTCTCCTGATATAATCAATTCCCCTGCCATACCAAAAAGTTCATCTACAGTTAATGTTGTATCGAAGGTCGTAAGACAGTAGTGAACGCCATCCACATCAAATGAAAGATTTGTGATCATCTGAGTTTCTTCCTGATCTGAACCATAACTAATGAAGAAATGGTCATCATTTTCCATCCTGTCAATAAGTTCCTGTGATACCTGTCCTTCCATGCTAGGCGGAAGGAAAAGATATTCATCCAGGCTGTATTTTACAGCAACATCGCCGACCATTCTCGTTTCCATGGACGTGTCTTCATAGCTTATTAAGGTGCTTACCGGCTCGGCATTCAAGTAGATATCAGCCATTCCGTCTTTTGTATATATGACGTCAACGCCTGAAGCATCAGCAAGATCAGCTCCTTCCTCGTTATAATCTGACACATCAATTATTTCGGCGTTACTGAATGTAAAGCCGTTGCCGAACTTTTCAACCGTAAGGACATCCATGCTGATAGTCCTTTCAAGTTTTGCCATATCCTCATATGCTGTAATCTCACTGCCAATTCTGTTGTGGCTTTCAATGCTCGAAACAATGCTACTTCCTGCAAATGCAGTAGTTCCAATGAGCATTACACATGCTGCTGCAACAATACCTGCTGTCTTAAAGCTGAAACTTGTCTTCATAATCTTTCCTCCACTGTTCTGTTCTGAATACTGCTCGCTTATCACGCGAAACATTTTTTCTTTAGCTTGTCCTGAGAAACAGAGTTCATTCATGGAGTGGTTATAAATCTCTTTTATCTGATCATTCATATACTTCACCTTCCTTTAGTAAAAAACGAGAATCTTTAGATAATGAGTCCTTGAGCCTTTTCCTGCCTCTTGATAGATAATTGGCAACTACGGTTTCTCTTTTTCCTAGGATCTGGGCAATTTCTTTGATGGTATACCCTTCGTAATAAAAGAGGTGGATGCTTATCCTGTAATTTGCCGGAAGCTTTTTAAGCTCTTCTGTAAGAACGGACACCGGTTCCTCCGGTACAGCCCTTTCCGGTAACGCATCTAGTCCTATCGTATTTCTGAAGAAAGCACTCTTTCTCAAATCCTTGCACGCATTGATTGTAGTCCTGATCATCCAGGCTTTTTCATGCTCGCGACTATCAAATCTTTGGTGGGAGGACAGGTATTTCAGTATTACATTCTGGCAGATGTCCTCTGCATCATATGTATGGCGAAGGTAACTATAACTGATTCTAAGTATCATATCAGCGTATGTTTCCAGTATCCGCCTTGCTTCTTTTTCCTCCATGACAAAACTCCCTTTCTGTTTTTTAGAAGGCCTTCTAACTATAATACGATTCTAACCGCAGAAATATATCACCTGAAAAAAATTTTTTGAAAATGTAACCATGGCTTCATTACTTTTTGCGTAAAATAATAAGGGGCTGTCGCACTAAGTAATTAGTGCTCAGCTCCCTTTTTATGCCCAAAACACAAAAACCAGGCTTCGAAAAGCCTGGTTTTTGCTGTAAAATATATTTATGCTACTAAATAAAATCTTACAAGGAAATTATAGCCTTTCTTCCTTAAATCATCAAATAAAACTTCCGCTCGACATAGACCTATCAGTAGCAGATGACGATCCGGTACGCCTGGTAAGCGCATTCGTGGAGGAGATGGACCTTTCTGATCTTTATGCAACATATGAAAGAATCAGAAAAGGCCAGGCAACGCCCCGTCATATGATGAAGATAGCAGTCTATGCAGCAATGAACAGAATCTTCTCATCT
>NZ_FOXO01000028.1 GCF_900115735.1 Butyrivibrio proteoclasticus | reverse complement strand
GCGTGGCTCATAAAGCTTACAAATGTCAGCACAACGATACTTTATACATTTTACACAAAGAGTCTGGCAATCATTGTCGCCACACATATGGTGCATTTTGCAAATGCTTGCTCTTGGGTTGTTAGGATCATGATTGTTGGCACAGGGAATAGGTGCAAAGTTCTTGGACTTCCTATCAGCAATGTAAGAGTGTTTTCTGACCTCCTTTGATATGGTACTGGGATCTTTATCTATTGCTCTGGCAATGGTTCTAAATGAATCACCATTGTTAAGTCCCTGTTCTATCTTGTTCCTTGCTGATAGATCCATGTGCTTTTGATTGCCTTTTGGTCTATTATCATTCATCTTATCTCTCTTTCTACACAGGCAGGCAATCAACTGCCTGTCTATAATACAAAGAGATAAGAAAAAATATAAGTAAAAATTTATCGTGTAAGACTTATTTCTACGTACGTAGAATTTAGTGATGCAATGTAGAATTCAAAATAGCAATTAACCACTGCCTTATTTGAGGTTACCACACCATTATATAGATGATCATATGTTTCAGTTCACTTATTCAATGGATGTGGCAATCCATTTTTTCTTGTATATGCCCGTTTTCACTTCCTGAAAATTTGCCTATGGGTGTGTTAACTTAAAAATATGACTATATACCCATTCCACTGTGACAATCCTGCGGTGTAGGATAATTGCTTAGATATTGCTATTCTTATCTTATGGATTTAACCATTTTTATAGTGGTTTTTGTTCATGAGTAGGATAAATGTTTGATTTTTACTCTTTTTATCCTACATTCTGACTAGGATTTCTGCTGGTTTGTAGGCTAAATCAATAGATTTTTTCGCGTTTATCCTACTTTTCTCTCAATCGCAGTGTTCAGAAGGCTGAAAATGTAGGATAATTCCGATAGAACTTCATGTTTTATCCTAAGTCGCAGAAAAATCACTGTGATAAGATAGGATAAATATTACTATTCTCCCGCTTTTATCCTACAGCTCATTAAATCTCTCATTTGCCAAGTTTATATCGCCATTCAATTCATCCCTCAAAAAGGCCGTCCCCATTATCAGAATTGCCATTTATTTCCATTCGTGTTCAATTTTCCATGTTCAATTCAGTCCATAGATCGTGAAGAATAATGGTTTGGGCATATAGTACCCTTTACAATGGTAGTCGCGGGTATATAGTCACGCATATTTCTGAAAGTAGCCGCCCCCTACTGTTCTCGGAGTCAGAGCCTGAGGCAATAACACCCAGCCACACCGCCAGGTGCTTGCCATTGACGGGTTCTGAGGAAAACGCTACAATGCTGAATCCGACGGTGCGAGAAGATCTACTGTTCCCATCATCCTCACCGTCGGCTCACAGGCCAAGGCGTTTTTCTAAGGCCCAGTCAATGGTGGCGTACACAGCCGCAAACTATACTTTTTCTAATAGGGTCATTGGGATGCTTAAAGTGACTTATCAACAGACAAGGGCAGACATTGCCCCCTAACTTCTACCTCACTTAAGCATATACAAAGAAAGAGTATTTTGCTTATAGGTTTACTTTTTATATTGGAGTGATTCAGTGTGGAACAAATAAGAAAATACAAATAATCCATAAACAGTCAACTTCTTAAGGAAGTCTTAAGATTTGCGATAGAAATTCTTAAGATTGAGACAGTTCTATTTACATGCATTTTTAGTTGTGATAAAGTGGCATCGTTGAACGACAAGTTATTAGTTACGAAACCTTATTTCTGCTCGAAAGAGCAATGGATGATGCGGACAGCGTGTCTAATTCGCTGCTTATGATAGCTTACGCAGCTATGATTCTTGCGTCTTCCAAATCTCACAAACATTGAACATACAGGGATGTCTATGATTCCTTCATAAAAATAGTGTGATGATCACTATAGTTCTTTTGCGCGCTTTTTGCGTTGTCTAACTGACTCTTGCTGTAAGTGTCTGTCTGTATTCCTGTGTGTTTAATGTATTGTCTTTTATTATTGCAAAAACAAAGAAAAAAGTTGTCGAAAGATTTTTCTTTCGACAACTTTTTTTAAAGATTATCAATTGCGTTATTCATTGCTTCGTTGACCTGTGCATCCATCTTTGATGTGATCTCAAGGTGGAGCATATCGATTATTCTGTTATCTATTGAATATCCCAGTCTGTCAGCAGCCTGTTTAAAATCATCCTTATGAGAAGAAACATAGCTTTGACGCATGCTTGAATCAAGCATTCTGGTTGCCTGCAAAGAATCATATGCTTTGTCAAAGTCTTCACCAAATTTACCTTTTACATCTGCACCGGCGGTAAGAGCGTTTACAGAAGCGCTGCCTGGCGATAACTGATTTAAATACTTACTTGTTATTCCGTTTGCTGCGGCCAAAAAGTTAAAATCCATTTCCACTTTTCTCCTATATAAATAATTGCAAAGACGCTTATTTTTACCTCATGATGTATATCGGATGGAAAGTTTAAAATCTGAAGTGGTTAACCTAAAAATATCTCTTTTTGTTATAATATTGATAGTGAATGTCCTTATTTGTGGGAATTAGAGTATTTGAATAGCATTAACAGAATGGATTGACTGGTACACTAAGTGATGTTTTCGTCATAAATTGAATAATGAGGATAAAAAACTTATAATCAAAAAATAGTATTGTTTAAAAAAGAATAATAATCATAAGGGGAATATAAGATGAGTCCTAGAATTGCTAATCCGGAAAAATATGAAGAGTCAAAAATGTCAAAGGGAGAACTTAGATATACAGAGCGCAGCAGATGGCTTCTGTTTGGACTTCCCTGGACTTTTACAAAGTATGAGATAAGAGACAATGATTTCACTATAATTAATGGCTTTTTTACTGTTCGTGAGAACGACTGCTACATGTATAAGATCAGTGATGTAGAGATTACAAGAACGCTTCTTCAGCGCATTGCAGGGCTTTCAACTATTACTTTGTTTACGTCTGATGTCACAGATAGAACTATTACTATGAAGAATATAAAACATGGACGTGAGATAAAAGATTTTCTTCTGCAGGCTTCTGAAGCCGCTAGAATAAAGAGAAGAACTGTAAGTATGCAAAACATTGGTTTTGGAGCAGGGGATATTCATGATGCAGATGATTCTGATGACTTAAGCGGACATATTGACAACTAAAGAGAAAGCAAACATAAATGTGCATTTCGAATCCCTAATATGATATAATTATCTGCTTATCTCAATAGGAGGGGATCATTAATGGCAAAAGAATTTGATGTGATAATCATTGGCGCAGGCCCTGGCGGCATTTTCTGCGCATATGAACTTATGGAGAAGAGGCCTGATCTCAAGGTTCTGATGATAGAAAAGGGGCGCTCTATTGAAAAAAGAAATTGCCCCAAGAGAGTTACAAAGACTTGTGCGGGTTGTAAACCATGCTCAATTACTACAGGATTTGCGGGAGCAGGAGCTTTTTCTGATGGAAAGCTGTCACTTTCTCCTGATGTTGGAGGAACACTTCCTGATATTCTTGGGTATGATGAGGCTACAAAGCTTATCCATGAGTCTGATGAGATATATCTTAAATTTGGCGCAGACACAAGCGTGTATGGTGTTGATAAAGAGGTTGAGCTTCGTGAAATCAGAAGAAAAGCCATAAACGCTAATCTTAAGCTTGTAGAGTGCCCCATAAGACATCTTGGTACTGAGGAGGGATACAAGATTTACTCTCGTCTTCAGGAGCATATTTTAAGTAAGGGCGTCACAATAGAATTTAACACAATGGTCAAGGATATCCTTGTGGAGAACGGTATTGCTACAGGTGTGCTGACAGATAAGGGCGAGACATATCTTGCAAAAGAGATTGTATCTGCTGTCGGAAGAGAAGGCGCAGACTGGTTCAAGGACAAGTGCGAGGAAATTGGAATTGAGACAAAGCCTGGAACCGTAGATGTGGGAGTCCGTGTTGAAGTCAGGGATGAAGTGATGCAGTTTCTCAATGAAAATCTTTATGAGGCCAAGCTTATTTACCATACTCCAACGTTTGATGACAAGGTCAGAACCTTCTGTACAAATCCTTCAGGGGAAGTTGCTACAGAATATTATGAGGGAGGCCTTGCTGTAGTTAACGGACATGCCTATAAGGGAAAAGAGTTTAAGACAAACAATACCAATTTTGCACTTTTGGTGTCTAAAAATTTTACAAAGCCATTTAAAACACCAATTGAATATGGTAAAAAGATAGCAGAGTTATCAAACATGCTCTGTGGTGGCAAGATACTTGTTCAGACCTATGGTGATTTCAAAAGAGGCCGTAGAACGACTGAGGAGAGGCTTTGCAGGAACAATCTTATTCCTACACTTAAGGATGCTGTGCCAGGAGATCTTTCACTGGTATTCCCACATAGAATAATGGTCGATCTGGATGAAATGATCCAGGCTCTTGACAAGGTTACTCCGGGAATTGCTTCAGATGAGACCCTTCTTTATGGCGTAGAGGTTAAGTTCTACTCCAACAAAGTTATTGTTAATAAAGACTTTGAGACCAGCATTAAGGGGCTTCGTGCCATCGGAGACGGAGCGGGCGTCACAAGAGGTCTTCAGCAGGCTAGTGCGAATGGACTTTCTGTTGCACGCAGCATTATAGGCAATATGAAATAACAGGTAGACATGATTTTTAAAACTCTAAATAAGCGAAAAAGTAAACTGAATATTTTTTCAGCCACTTTAGCTCTGGCTTTATCTCTTGCTCTCACCGGGTGCGGTACGGATCTTTCTGATATAAGGCTTGTATTTACCACAGGTTTTTCCAAAAATGAGGTATTTACTATCGAAGACCGAAGCTGCAACTTGTCCGAGGCATTAGTGTATTTGGTAAATACCCAGGAAGGCTATGAACAGAGCTTTGGGAATGATATCTGGCAAAAAGAGACTGATGAAGGCACCGTTGAAGACAGATTGAAAGAGTCGGTTCTTGCCAAGGTTGCACAGATAAAGGCAATGAATCTTTTGGCAGAGAAAAACGGAATTGTACTTGATGATTCTGAGATGAGTCTTGCACTCCAGGCGGCAGATGAATATTATGGGGGTCTTACAGATGCTGATATAGCAGCAATGGGGAATGTTACTTTAGAAGAAGTGGCTTCCATATATGAGGAGAGAGCACTGGCAGATAAGCTTTATGATTACATCATAAGGGATATTAACCCTGAGATAAGCGATGATGAGGCGAGAACCATAACGGTTGAACAGATACTTCTTAAAACCTATACTCTTGATGCGAGCGGTGAGAAAACTCCGGTCAGTGATACTGAAAAAGCAGCTATCTACAGGAATATGAGGAGTATTGTAAGTGAGCTTAATGATGGAAAGAGCTTTGAAGAACTCATGACTCAGTACAATGAAGCTGACGAAGAGACTATATCTTTTGGTAAAGGAGATATGGAACCGATTTATGATACGACTGCATTTAATCTTGGAACAGGTGAAGTAAGCGATATCATTGAAACCTCAGAAGGATATGTGATCATCAAATGTATTACGACTTTTAACAGGGAAGAGACAGAAGCTAACAAGGAAAAAATTGTTGCTGAAAGGAAACGAGAGGTTTTCGGACAGCAATATGATGCCTTTGTGGCAACGTTGAATAAAAGACTTAATGAGAAATTGTGGAATTCGGTTACATTGGTGGCCGATGAAGGAGTTTCAACATCCAATTTGATGGATGTATATCAAAAATATTTTAGATAATAGTGCAAATCCCACAGACAGATTATTGTCATGTGGGATTTTTTGTACAAATAGTAAAAAAAGGCGTCAGCCCTTATTTATTTTATTTAGTTCAGTGGTTTCGATGACTACAAGGAGAGTAGTGTCTGAAGTGAGCTTTCTCTGAGGATCTATAAAGCCCCATTTTGTCTGGCTGTTTTTTACAGCGACAACGTTGAGCTTGTATTTCTTTCTGAGATCAAGCTCCAAAAGGCTCTTTCCAATCCAGCTGTCTCTTGGCCTTATTTCAACCATTGAGAGATTTTCATCGAGTTGGAAATAGTCAATGAAAGTATCCGAAATAAGGATTCTTGCAGATTGCAAACCTCCGAAGTCCTCAGGAATGATGATCTTATCTGCTCCGACTTTTTTGAGTATGGAAGACATCCTTTCTGAGGAACTTTTTGCTACAACAAGTGGAACACCAAGTTCCTTGGCAACTGCAACTGACATGATGCTGGCGGATAGATTTCGTCCCATGGCACAGACAACAATATCCATATTTTTTATATCAAGTGACTTTATTTCTTCTTCGTTTTCAAGATCGGCACATACGCCTACAGTACAGAAATCAGCCATTTCTTTTATAAGGTCTTCATCTTTGTCAGCAACAAGGACGTCAGCTTCCATTTCATATAAGCTTTTAGCAAGGCTTATTCCATATCTACCTAATCCTAAAACTGCAACTGATTTTTTCATTGTAATTCTCCTTTATCCTACGTAAAAATTGCCTTCGATATATTTAACTGAACTTTTTTTGTTTTTTCTTTTAGCAAAAAAGATTGCCATAGAAATGGGCCCTATCCTACCAAGGTACATGGATATTATTACGATAATGCGACCTGCCGGATTCAGGGTTGATGTAACGTCTCGTGAAAGACCAACTGTTGCGGATGCGCTTACTATCTCAAACAGGGCATCTGCAAACGGCAGTGATGAATCTGTTGCCATCAGTAAAAGAGTAAATACGATAACTGTAAATGAGCTGACAGCCAATATTACTGTGGACTTACGCATAAGGTCATAAGATACATTCCGGTTAAAGACAAGAGTCTTATCATCGTCGTTTATGTAACTTAAGATATTTAATGTTGCCAAGAAGAAAGTGACGGTTTTGACTCCTCCTGCTGTTCCTACCGGTGAGCCGCCTATAAACATGAGAATATAGGCCATGATGCAGGAGACATCGGTCATGGATTTTTGTGAAAAACTTGCAAAACCGGCAGTCCTAAGAGTAACAGACTCAAATAAGCTGTTTAGGATTTTTTGAGGAAGTGGCATGTTTCCTATAGTTCCTGCGTTGTTGTATTCAAATAGAAGGAAAGATAAAGTTCCAACTGTAATGAGGATACCTGTCAGTGAAAGAACAAGTTTTGTGTGTTCAGACAGGCGCTTCCAGATGATTTTTGGAGAGTATCTTTTTTTTATGCCATCTAAAATTCCGGCAGATAAGTCAAACCATACTACATAGCCGAGACCTCCCAGAACTATAAGCGTCATGGTGGTAAAAAGGACCAGTGAATTGGAATTGAAGATTCCCATACTGGTAGGACCGACGACGTCCATTCCTGCGTTACAGAAAGCAGATACGGAGTTAAAGATCGCAGCCCAAATGCCTTTCTTATATCCTAAAAGCGGGATAAAACTGATGGAATAAATAATAGCACCGAGTAGCTCGACAATTATTGTTCCGCGTATGATTCGCACAAGTATTCTAAGGACACCTGATCTTTCATTGAGGTTAAGGGCATCTGTGAGCATTATTCGCTGGCCCATAGAGATTTTTTTTCTGGTAAAGAGCATGAATAAAGATGCTACGGTGATGATACCAAGACCTCCGATTTGCGCAAGAATCATGATTACCACCTGTCCAAAGATACTCCAATGGCTGTAGGTATCAACTACAACAAGCCCCGTAACGCATACAGAGGTGGTAGCGGTAAAAAAAGCAGTCAGGAAATCTGTGGTATTTCCTGATGCTGATGCTATGGGAAGTAGCAAAAGCAGTGTTCCTATTAGTATAGCTCCTAAAAAACTGAGCGGTATAAGGTGTTCTGAAGAAAAACTCCATTTTTTCAAAAAGGTATTCCTCCTGGAAAACAAGCATTGTCAACCAATTATACTTCTTTGCTATTTGCTTAACAAGCGTGGACATTTTTTGTAGGAACATTTATCAGAAAGACTATAACAGATCCAATATTTGAATTATCCAATTCAATTGAGACAATAGACTTTATGACATATATATTCTTCCGTAATATTTTTATCTATATTATAATTATAGAAATGGAATTCTTGACATATATGTTAAGCAATACACAGGATATAACAACACTGGCATAGGAGGGATATATGAATGATAATATGAGAGTTATTGGAAGGAAGATGGGGATCAGAATGGGAATTCTTATGAGCTTTTGCCTGGCACTCACCGGGACACTTTCTTCAGGTCACTTTACGCCTGTTGGATTTATTTTTAGTTTCATTGTAAGTGCGATCATTAGCATACTCATTGGTTTTGTGGTCCCAGTAGGTAAAATAACCGGTGATGCTTGCCGCAAGGCAGGATTTAAGCAGGGAACCATAAAAGAGCGCCTGTTAAGCAGTCTTATTTCAAATCTTATTTATACGCCACTTATGACTTTTGTAATGATACTACTTGCATATACTATGGCCATGAAACAAAGCGGCGGGATGGCACAGCTTTCATTCCTTCCAATGTTTCTTCATTCTCTGGTCATTTGCTTTATAGTTGGGTACGTGCTTATTTTTATATTCCAGCCGCTGTTTATGAAGCAGCTTTTGAAAAAATATCATTCTTGACATATGACTGATATGTACCGAACCGGCCGCAGAAAAAATTTTAACTGAATTTGCCAAAATGTATTTCGATTCGTATAAATGGATAACAAATAAAACAAAACATTTGTTGATTACGATTATACTTGTATGAATTATGTTGATTCAGAAACAATTGTTTATTTATTGGAGGGCAAAACTATGGCTGATGAAAAGAATGTAAGAATGGAAATAACTGATGAGTATCTTGAGGATGTAATTGGCGGTGCCAGGCACAAGGGAAGCTGTCCAAAGGGCGGAGATCATGAGTTTGAGAAAACCGGAGTTAAAGTTCTAAAAAAAGATGTTCTTAAGTGCAAGAAGTGTGGAAAGAGGATAGCAGCCAAGTAAATACATGTTTTTGGGAATGATTTAGTTGTTGTGTAATATTGCGATTAATGCTTTTTAATGATAGAATCTTTGAGTCGCTGACAAAAATTGTTGGTTAGATATTCAAATAGCGGAGAAAGTATTCACGATTAGGAGATTTGTTCATGTTAAAAAAGTATATCATCGTATTTTTGATTTCAATGGTTCCTCTGGTGGAGCTTAGAGGAGCTGTTCCTTACGCAATAGCTATGGGACTTCCCGTGCTTCCAAGTTACATTATCGCAATTATCGGTAATATGGTTCCGATGCCTTTTATTTTCTTTTTTGCAAGAAAAGTGCTTGAATGGGGCAAAGATAAGCCGGTGATCGGTGGATTCTTTACATTCTGCCTTGAAAAGGGACATAAAGGAGGAGAAAAGTTAAAAGAAAAAGCAGGAAAGGGTTTATATTGGGCGCTTTTCTTATTTGTAGGAATTCCGCTTCCCGGAACAGGTGCATGGACAGGTACACTTGCTGCTTCAATCCTCGATATGGATTTCAAAAAGAGCGTTAAGGCTGTTGTTTGCGGAGTAGTACTTGCAGGTATTATAATGGGACTCGGAACAAAGGTAGTAATGCTTATAGGAAGTTTGTTTTAATAGAAAATGACTATTTGTTTGATGACATTTAGTTTTACCAAAAAGGAATAAACATGGAAGCTTATACAGATTTTGCAAGCGTATATGATACATTCATGGATGAAACCCCATACGACGTATGGGGTAATTTTATTGCAGAATTAATTGAAAAATATGGTATTAGCAAGCCTGCAGTGACAGAGCAGGACGAAATTGAAGAAAATAGCGAAGAAGCACTTACTCAGGAAAAAAATCTTGTGGTGGAACTTGGCTGCGGCACAGGCAGCTTTACAATTGAAATGGCCAAAAAAGGCTATGACATAATGGGAATTGACTTGTCTCCGGATATGCTTGATATTGCCAGAAACAAGGCGGCAAAAGAAGGGCTTAATCTCATGTTCCTTGAACAGGATATGAGAGAGCTTGACCTTTATTGTACTGCCGGAACGATAGTTAGTGTCTGTGACAGCATAAATTATCTGCTTGAAAATGATGACGTTATAGAAACCTTCAGACTTGTCAACAATTTCCTGTTTCCAAAAGGATTATTCATATTTGATTTTAATACCCTTCACAAATATAGAGATGTGATAGGTGATGTGACTATTGCAGAAAACCGGGAAGATTGCAGTTTTATCTGGGATAATTATTATCATGATAAAGAACATATAAATGAGTATGATCTGACAATCTATGCCTGTTGTGACAAGAAAAAGGAACTGTTTAGAAGGTCAGTAGAAACACATTATCAAAGAGGCTACACTCTTGAAGAGATGATTTCTTTCATAGAACAGGCAGGCCTTGAATACATAACTGCCATAGATGCGGATACTCATGCTGAGCCGACGCCTGACAGCGAGAGGATTTACATTATCGCAAAAGAAGCGGGAAAAAATATGTAAAATTCATATCAGAAGTATGGAACTATTGAATGTAACACTGGTTTACATATCCATGTAAATATATTAAAATAACGTGTATGCTTTGAAAAAAAGTAACAATTTATAATAAAAAACGAAATAGGAGTATTGAATTATGGCATTACTTAAAAAATGGCGTGATATGGCTTATTCTGAAACTGCAGATAAGGGAAGTCTTCAGAAACTGTGGACAGAGTATTTTCAGAAAGAGCGTGATATTTATGCAACTCTTTTGAAGAACCCTGATGAAGTTGTAAAGGGAACTGTAAAAGAACTTGCTGAGAAATATGGCGTTGATATTATGACAATGGTTGGATTCCTTGATGGTATCAATGACTCTCTTAAGGAACAGAACCCTATCGATGATATGGAAGAAGACACAGAGGTTAACCTTGGTTTTGACAAGGAACTTCTTTACAAAAACATGGTAAATGCCGGTGCTGACTGGCTTTACAATCTTACTGAGTGGAAAGCTATCTTTGATGATGATAAGAGAAAAGCCCTTTACAAAGAGGAGAAGGCTTCACATACAATCAGAAAAGAGAACAAGGTATATCCTAATGATCCATGTCCATGTGGAAGTGGCAAAAAGTATAAGAAGTGCCACGGCAAAAATGCTTAATTTGCGATATTGATCCGATAGATAGGATTAATACAATATAAATTTTGAAAGAGGCTGCTCCCGGTAGGGGTAGCACGAAAGGATGAAAAATGAATAAAGAAGAGTATTTACAAGTTTACCGTCACTCACTTGCACACATTCTTGCCAAGGCAGTTATCGAGCTTTACGGTGAGGAAGTACAGTATGCTATCGGACCTCAGATTGAGGATGGATGCTACTATGATTTCGTACTTCCCAAGGCTGTAACACAGGATGACTTCAAGACAATCGAAGACAAGATGCGCGAGATTATCAAGAGAAGAGAGGATTGGACACGTAAAGAGGTCTCAAAGTCGGAGGCACTTGAAATGTTCAAGAATCAGAAGTTCAAGACTGAACTAATCAATGATCTTCCAGAGGATGAGGTAATTACTGTTTACTATACAGGTGATGATTATGTGGATCTTTGTCGCGGACCTCATGTAGAAAACTCTCAGGAACTCTTTAATGCATCTTATCAGATCAAGTCTGTATCAGGTGCATATTGGAGAGGAGATGAGCATAGAGATCAGCTTTCAAGAATCTATCTTTATGCTTTCCCTAGCAAGGATGAGCTTAAACAGCACATCAAGATGATCCAGGAAGCTATGGAGAGAGACCACAAGAAGATTGGTGCTGCGCTTGATCTTTTCATGTTTGATGAGACAGCTCCTGGTATGCCTTACTGGCTTCCAAGAGGATGGAAGATGTATCAGGCACTTCTTAAGTATTCAAGAGAAGTACAGGAAAGACATGGCTATACAGAAATTGCAGCTCCTCTTGTTAACAACAAGAAGCTCTGGCTTATCAGTGGTCACTGGGCTCATTACGTAAACAACATGTTCATGGTTCCCGGTGTTTCAGGATGGCTTAAGGCAGACGCTGAGATTCCCGGTGTACTTGAGAATATCAATGAGCCTGCAGAAGAGCCAAAGAACATCAAGATCCAGGCTGGTTCTGTTATCTATAATCGTGAGCAGGACGATACAATGGCAGCTAAGCCAATGAACTGTCCTAATGCCATGATGACATATAAGAGAACAAATCACTCATACAAAGAGCTTCCTATCCGTTACAGCGAGTATGATGTTCTTCACCGTAAAGAGAAGTCAGGACAGATGAATGGTCTTTTCCGTGTTCAGGAGTTCCGTCAGGACGATGACCATACATTTGTAATGGAATCTCAGATAAAAGAGGAAATTGCAGACGTTATCTCTATCGCAGATGAGATTTACAAGACATTCGGTGTAACATACAGAGCTGAGCTCTCAACAAGACCAGAAGACTTTATGGGTGATATTGAGGTTTGGAACAGAGCTGAGGCTGCTCTGAAGGAAATTCTTGATGAGAAATACGGCGAGGGCGGATATGAAGTAAATGAAGGCGATGGTGCTTTCTATGGCCCTAAGATTGACCTTCAGATCAAGGACGCGCTTGGAAGAGAATGGCAGTGCGGAACTGTACAGCTTGACTTCCAGCTTCCTCATAACTTTGGCCTTACATACCAGGCTCAGGATGGCACAATGCAGATGCCGGTAGTTATCCACAGAGCTATTTATGGATCACTTGAGAGATTCATTGGTATCATCATTGAGAACTTCAAGGGTGTATTCCCATTCTGGCTCAGCCCATATCAGGTTGGTATCGTTCCGATTAGAGTTGAGCATAACGAATACGCTGAGAAGGTAGAGAAAGCTCTTATGGCAGCAGGCGTTCGTGTTGAAGCTGATTACTCAGACAACAACATGAAAGAGAAAATCAAAAAGTTCAAGAATTACAAAGATCCATACATTCTTGTAATTGGAGACAAAGAAGCTGCTGAGGGTACAGTGTCTATCAATGTACGCGGTTCAAACAAGCAGGTTCAGAATGTTCCTTTAGAGACATTTGTTGAAATGTGCAAGAAACTCAACACAGAGCATTCACTTGAACTTATAGAATCACTTTAATTAACCATAGGCACAGCTATTTATTGGCTGTGCCTATATTTAAGAGGATGGAATGTCTGAAAAAAGAATTAAAGTCACAAAAGACTGTATTGGAATAGGGTTTATTGTTGCGGCTATATATTGTCTGGTCAGAGCATTTCTTCTGACCTTTTCTACTGATATTTGGTACGACGAGCTCTTTTCAATAGAATTTGCCAAAAGACCTTTTGAGGAACTTATAAGACTTACTTCAAAAGATGTGCACCCGCCGTTTTACTACATGATCGTAAGGGTGTTTTTGGTTCTTGGGAACAGCTTCGATCTGCCAATTGAAACAAGCTGCAAAATTGCTTCAATAGTGCCGTTTTTGCTGCTATTTATTTATGCAGTAACTATCATCAGAAAAAATCATGGGATGCTTGCTGGCGGACTTTTTTGCTTTGCGTCAGTTACAATGCCGGGACTTCCTGAATACACAACAGAAATCAGAATGTACAGCTGGGCACTTTTCTTTGTGACAGCTTCACTTATACATGCCTTCAATCTGATGAAAAACTATCTGAGCGAAGACAGAAAATGGGATTTACCAAACGGGATTGCGCTGTTTTTGTTTGGAACAGCAGCTTTTTATACCCATTACTATGCTGCACTTTCAGTGGCAATTATTTATTTCTATGTTTTACTTTGGATGATAATAAAGTACGTTGCTGTTATGGGCGGCAAAGGTGACATAAAACACCTTAATTTCAAGGCAATCGCAGCTGTTATCATCAGTGCTAACCTGACAGCTGTTTGTTATGTTCCATGGCTTTCGGTTCTCCTTGGACAGGCACATACTGTGAGCGGCAACTACTGGATACAGCCTGTGGGACTTAGGACCTTTGGAAGCTGTATCAAATATCTTTTTAGCGGATATTTCTCAAATAGCATCATTACTACTGTCATAGCGGTTATATTGTTCATACTTGTTGCCTTTATTGTGGTTAACAATGCGATCAGACTGGTAAAATGTGGATATCAGGATGAAAATGAAAAGGTAAAAGACCTTCAGAATCTTATGGCAGCCATGGTACTTCCTTTATTGGTTATTGTCGGAATTGTGGCATCAATGTTGATTCGCCCTGTGTTTGTTAACAGGTATATGATCCCGGCAATGGGGACTTTCTATTTTGCTATGAGCATTAGTATAGGGAGTGTATTTAATGGGAAAGGTACCAAAAAAATCACACAGATAGTATATTGTACATTGGGGATACTTATTGCTGGAGTCGGATGTGTGGATTTTAAAGGCTTTATTGGTAATGAAGAGTACCGACAGGTCAACATGGAAAAGACATTGGAGCTCTTTTCCGAAATAGATTCAGATACAATCATTATCAGTAACTTTGATCATGTGCAGGGGCTTTTGGGATATTATTTAAATGGTGATGAGCTGGAAGATGGGCACAAGATATATCTCTACTACGGACAGCCGGAGACGCTTGTGGATGAAATGATCACAGGACTTTATTCGATTGAGGATTCTGTGGATGTTGAGAATTATCTTTTGTCAGGAAAAAGAGTTCTTTTTCTCGGAAGTTTTAACAGCAGAGAAGTTATACTTGATGAGTGGAATAAAGAATATGGTATAACCTATGAGAATCTTGGCAGCTATCTCATGGAAAGATATTGGTTTGATGTATTTGAACTGAGTCTTTAATTGGAGGAAATATGAAAAGGATACGAGCCGTTTATCTGCTTTTGCTGGCTGTTTTCTTGGCTATTATAAGTAGTGTTGGAGTTTTAGATGGCATAACAGTTTTTGCCAAGGATGAATTAAAAGAAGCCAGACAGTGTACATTTGTAGTGCCATCTGAGTTTACGCTTCAGGCTGAGACGGGGATTTTTATCAATAAGAACGAGCCTATGGAGTCTTCATCAATAAGCTATGATATTTATGATAATGGTAAAAAGGTAACCCTTACTAATAGGGAAAAGAAAATGAATCCTGCGTCCATAGAAAAAGCTGCAATAGACAATACGTCTAATCTCACTAAAAGTGAGTATGAAAAGCTTTTATCAGATTCATACAATGATGCATTTGGAAGTGATGTTGACTTTAAGGTGGAAAGCTTTGAGAATATTACAGTGGATGGCTATCCGGGATACCATATTGAGTCAAGCTTTATGGTACCTGATCAACAGAAGGCGTACCAGACAGTGTACATGATACTGTCTAAATACAAGACTTTTACGATCACTTATCAAAGGGCTGAAGATGATAAGTGTCAGGAGCTTTTTGAGCAGAGCGCAGCTACAATTCATGTGAATTAAAGAGCTAAGTATTGTCAATTTGTGGCAATACTTAGCTTTTGCTTTGGAATAGCCGATATATTAATAGCTATTTGTGGTAGAATATATAAGGATTTTTATGTCTTTGGAGGAAAGTTATGCGAATTATTATTGTGGGCTGTGGAAATGTTGGTCAGACCCTTACTCAGCAGCTCAGCAAAGAAGGACATTATATTACCGTTGTAGAGGAAAAAAGTAGTGTTGTTCAGAATGTCGTAAACAGCTATGACGTTATGGGAATTGTGGGCAATGGTGCCAGCTACTCTATCATGAAGGATGCCGGAATTGAAAAGGCAGACCTTATGGTGGCTGTAACTGACTCGGATGAGCTTAATCTTTTGTGCTGTCTTATTGCTAAGAAGGCAGGTAATTGCCACACTATTGCACGAGTACGTAACCCTGTTTATAAGAAAGAAATAAATTTTATAAAAGAAGAACTTGGCTTATCAATGGTCATCAATCCTGAGGAGGCTGCTGCCAATGAAGCTGCAAGACTGTTAAAGCTCCCTTCAGCAACAAAGATTGAGACATTTGCGCGAGGCAGGGCAGAGCTTATCAAAATGGTTATCAGTGAGGATTCAAGGCTCCGCGATAAGGCACTTAAAGACATCCCTACAGATCTTAAAAAGCAGGTTATCATCTCAGTTGTTTCAAGAGGAAAGGATGTCTTTATCCCTGATGGAAACTTCATATTAAGAGCAGGAGATGAGATTACTATCATCGGCTCCAGCAGAAATACGCTTAATTTCTTTAAAAAGATGGGTCTTCCGACTGCTAAGGTTCATTCAACAATTATTGTCGGAGGCGGTGAGACCGGTTACTATCTTGCCGGTCAGCTCATATCCTATGGTATTAAGGTAACTATTTTTGATAAGGACACAGAGCGTTGCAAAGAGCTTTCAGAGCTACTTCCACAGGCACTTGTGATCAATGGAGATGGTACTGATAAAGATATGCTTTTGGAAGAAGGGATTACCAGAGTAGAGTCATTTGCTTCTCTTACCAATCTTGATGAAGAGAACATAATGCTCTCCATGTATGTTAAAAATATCAATCCCAAGGCAAAACTTATTACAAAGGTTCACAGAGTCAACTATGGTGAGATAATAGGGTCTCTTGATATTGGAAGTATCATTTATCCAAAGAACATCACTGCTGAACGAATAGTGCAATTTGTTCGTGGGATGTCAGCATCAAAGGATAGCAATATAGAGGCACTTTATAAGCTCAATGATGAGAGAGCTGAGGCCCTTGAATTTATAGTAAGAAGTGGAAGCCCTGTTATTGGCGTTCCTTTGGCTCAGCTTAATCTTAAGAAGGGCATTCTTATAGCCTGCATAAATCATTACGGAGAGATCATAACTCCTAGTGGAGAGAGTGTTATAAGAGACAGAGATTCGGTAATTGTAGTAACTACGCTTACCGGATTAAAAGACATTAACGACATACTGGAGAAGTAAAATGAACTATTCAATGATCAGATATATCCTGTTCAGACTTTTCAGAATCATGGGATTTCTTTTGATGTTGCCGTTTTTTGTGGCAATCATTCACAAGGAATATGACAGCGCGGAGTCTTTCTTTTTACTGATTGTTATCACGCTTGTTGTTGGTATCCTTGGTTCAGTAAAAAAACCAAAGAGCACCGTTATTTATGCAAAGGAAGGCTTTGCAATAACTGCTCTTGCCTGGATATTTATGAGTATGCTTGGAGCTGTGCCGTTTGTTATGACAGGCACAATTCCTAACTATATAGATGCTCTTTTTGAGACTATATCAGGCTTTACAACTACAGGAGGAAGTATTCTCACTTCAGTAGATGGAATTGAATATAGTGTTCAGTTCTGGCGTACATTTACTCACTGGATTGGTGGCATGGGAGTATTAGTGTTCCTGATAGCGGTTATTCCAATGGTTGATGGCTATAGCATGCATCTTATGAGAGCCGAGAGCCCCGGACCTGTAGTTGGTAAGATTGTTCCAAAGGTAAAAGATACAGCAAAGATCCTTTATCAGATATATATCGCTATTACTCTTTTGGAGATCATCTGCCTTATTATTACTGGAATGCCTATATACGATGCGGTTACTATTACTTTTTCCACTGTAGGAACCGGTGGATTTTCTGTTAATAATGCAGGTATCGGTGGATATTCAATCGCAAGCCAGGTGGTTATCACTGTATTCATGGCACTTTGCGGTGTTAACTTTACTGTATATTATTTTCTTATCAATAGAAAGCCTAAAGAAGCATTTGCAGTAGATGAAGTTAAGTACTATTTTGCAACTATGTTTATAGCTGCTTGCCTTATTTCCATAAACGTATATAAGGCGGGAATAATTACAGATGGAATGCTTTCGTTCCATCACTCACTGTTTGCTGTTACTTCAGTTATGACTACGACGGGATTTGGAACTTTGGACTTTGATAAATGGCCTATGTTTTCCAAAATGATTCTTTGCCTGTTATCTCTTGTTGGAGCCTGTGCGGGTTCTACAGGTGGTGGATTTAAGTTCTCAAGAGCGATAATTGTTATAAGAAATGCCAGAAATGAACTTAACTACCTTGTTCATCCTAAGTCCGTAAAAAGAGTTTATATGGATGGTCATACTGTAGAAGGAACCACTGTAAAATCGGTGTCAGCATATTTGGGACTTTATGTAGTTACTTTCATGGTATCCTGCGTACTGGTGGCTCTTGATAATTTTGACTTTCAGACCACGGTAACATCGGTAGCAGCAACTATCAACAATATCGGCCCCGGTCTTGGAATGGTTGGTCCTATGGGTAATTATTCAGAGTTCTCAGTTCTTTCTAAACTGGTCTTGATGTTTGACATGCTTGCCGGAAGGCTTGAGCTCTTGCCTATACTCATTTTCATGAACCCCAAAACCTGGGAAAAATGAAATAATTATTAAATTTTTATAAACAAGCTCTTGAAAAATGTGTCCAAAATGTGATAAACTCTAATTGTATTTGTGAATAGAAATGAAATTATAGGTGGGTTGAAATGACAAAAACAAGGAGAACAATGCTTATTGTTCTTGGCGCATTTCTCTTGGGTATATCAGTACTTGCCGGTGCAATAGTGCTATTTAGTACTGGAAGTGAAGCCAATATGGATATTAGCCGTAGTATTTATGAGAGCTCTCATGAGGCATCCACTAAGAGTGAACACATCAGGCTCTCACAGAGAGTGACAGTTAAGACTGACGAAGGAACACTTCCGTTTAGTGGAACAATTGCTAAATCGCATGATGCTTTTTATCCGGGAACATACAAGATAGTTTTTAGTAATAATGCTATTTTGACTAAAACAGCAACTGTTGAAGTTAAGTTTCAGGTAAAAGAGGGAGAGACTGTATATATTCTTACGGGCAATAAGGATGGCGGATATTCTCAGTATGCTGAGGTTGTTGCCAAGGAACAGAATTGTGTTGAGTTCCAAACCAATATTTTACAGAATTATACACTCTCTACTACAGATATATGTGGCGCTCAGGAGGCTATGGCTAGTCTCGTAGGCAACTGATCATATTTTGTAAATTGCATATCGGATTGCGTACAGTAATAGTAAATGTGCGGGGTAGAAGATATAGAAAAGATATTTGAGCTTTCCTAAATCTCTGCCCCGTTTTTTGTTGTAGAAAAAGAGGAGAATAAAACCGGGGAAAGCTTTGAATTCATTGGCAATTCCGCAGAGCAGAATATAGGAAGCAGGGATGCTTACAGATTCATAGAAGCGGAAGAAGTAAAATATAAGCATTACACCTATTCCAAATTCGCGATAGTCACAGTTAATAACATGTGCCGTATAGGCACCAATTGCTATAACAAGGGCGCTGGCAGGATAGAGTGCAATGCGAGATATCTTTTTACCTGACATAGATAATTCTTTTCTAAAAAAGTCTACGGCCCATATAACGAGAAGACCAATAAGGAGTGAAAACATAACGTTGGCACTGTACATAAAGTTTTTGTCAGCTTTATTGAATGCCAAATCATAGGGATATTCAGAAATAATAGCAAAAATAAACAGACTAAGAGCGTATCTTAGTCTGTTTTTAGTATGTATAAAACCTTCAACCAGAAGAAAAGCAAATATCGGAAAGGCACTGCGGCCTACAAATCGCATGGCCTTGTAAAACATGTTAAGCTTATCAAATTCCAAAAGATTCTTTTGAACGCCTACCTGATATACAGGAAGGATGATTGCTGCTCCGATGTGATCGATAAGCATACATATACATGCGATTATCTTAAGTGTATTGCCATTAAGTTTGCGGTATTTGTCTAAATTCAGGTTCATAATTTTTATTCAAAGATGATGTTTTCCCAGGTGTCTGAAGGAACAAGTGCAATGTAGGTTTTACCAGTGTTGATCTGAAGCTCTTCGCCATTTTCATCATAATACCTGGTTACTCCGGTCTCACTTGTTTTTACCCATGTAACGTCCTTGGCAATGCCGTTTGTGAGGTACCATGCATATTTGCCTGAATCGATGCAGTTATAGATAAGATAACCGTTGTCATCAAGCTGGACAAAATCGCAATTTTGAAGGATGACATTCTTAAATGCAAGAACTTCTCCATCCTCGGCATCTTCATGAATTTCGCCATATTCAGAGTACTCATAGAGGCCTGTTTCAGGATTGTAAGTAAGAGTTGATCCGTTGTGCCAGAATGGAAGAGAAACTTTATTTGCTGTGTAGAATCTTGAATATTTTTCATCAAGTTTTACATGCTCTCCATAAGGAACAAAATTAAAGTGTTCACCTTCGTTGGCATATTCGTTGTAAGTTGTTTCGTAACCGGCTGTTCCCTCATAATCAGAGAAGTTGCTCTCAAGGTCACCGCCAACAATGTACTCTGTGAACTCTTTTGACTTACCATTATTGATTCGTGAAAAAGTTCCGGAGAAATGAGCTGACCATGGCTGTGAGAAATACTGGTCATTGTAGTATGGTCCGCCATCATGGCAAAGAACTGCATTCCACTCAGCAGCAAGCATTATGTTTGTTGGACGGGTACTTCTGATACTTCCAAGTTGTTCGATGCTACCCCAGTCTTTTACAAGACACATAAGTCTGGTAATTCTGTCGTTTTTAGTACTGTTCATGAGCTCGTATACAACGTCTGCTTCAGAAGTTCCATAGTGTGGAAGAGCCTTTACTTCATTATCTACCATCGCTGCGATAGGGCGCTGATTTTTGATCTCTTCGCTGATGGGTTCACCTGTGAGCTCACTGAAATACATTCCCTCAGGGAGAACGTAAGGCTCATCAGAATCAGAAACTTCCTCTACAGTTGCAGTTTCAGTACTTGAATCATTTTTTTCTATTGCTTCATAAGAAGCATCACCTGAAGGAGTATCTTCCGTCTCGGTTGATGAGCATGCGACTACTGAAAATACAGTAACTGCGCACATTATTGAAGCGATAGCTTTTTTGGCATATCTATTGATATACATTTTCATACTCTCCTTAAAATAAAGTCAATCTATATTGTAACAAATTTAAGAAAATATTTCCAATAGTGTCAAAGAAACAACAAAGTGCCGTGTAAAACCGAAAGTATGTTATACTGATAAAAGCGAGGTATTGCGGATGAAACTTATGTTTATTGGTGCTGACCATGAGGTGACAGGAAGCTGTCATTATCTTGAGGCAGCAGGTAAAAAGATATTGGTTGATTACGGAATGGAACAGGGCAAGGACTATTTTGAGAATGTTCCGCTTCCGGTTAGTGCACCTGAAATTGATTATGTTTTCCTGACACATGCACATGTCGATCATTCGGGAAATCTTCCGCTTCTTTATGCCAAGGGCTTTAGAGGAAAGATTTTTTCTACAGTTGCAACAGCTTCTTTGTGTAATATAATGCTCAGAGACTGCGCCCACATCCAGATGCAGGAAGCTGAATGGAGAAATCGAAAGGCAAAGAGAACCAAGGATATAGCGGAGATGGAACCGGCATATACCATGGAGGATGCCGAAAAAACCATAAAGTGCTGTGTGCCTTGCAGATATGGAGAAGAAGTAGAAGTCTGCGAAGGTATTAAGATCAGGTTTACTGATATAGGACATCTGCTTGGATCGTCCAGTATTGAGGTGTGGCTTCAGGAAAAAAATGTATCTAAAAAAATTGTTTTTTCCGGCGATATTGGAAATAAGGACCAGCCACTTATAAGGGATCCACAAAAAACTGATGCGGCAGATTACGTGGTAATGGAATCTACTTATGGTGACAGACTTCATACAACTGACAGGCCTGACTATATTAAAGCCCTGACAGAAATTCTTGAAAGAACTTTTTCCAGGGGTGGCAATGTTGTCATACCTTCTTTTGCAGTGGGCAGAACTCAGGAAATGCTGTATTTTATCAGAAAGATAAAAAAGGAAGGACTTGTAAAGTCAAACCCGGATTTCCAGGTGTTTGTGGACAGTCCGCTTGCTGTTGAGGCCACTGAGATATTCAATGACAATCAGATGGATTGCTATGATGAAGAGGCTATGGAACTTGTCAAAAAGAGAATCAATCCTATCACATTCCCGGGACTAAATCTCGCAATCACAACCGAAGAATCAAGAGCAATAAACGAGGATCCGGAGCCAAAGGTCATCATTTCTGCTTCCGGTATGTGTGAGGCAGGACGAATAAGACACCATTTAAAGCACAATCTCTGGAGAGAGGAGTGCACGATATTGTTTGTGGGCTATCAGTCGGTAGGGACTACAGGACGTGCTATTGTGGATGGAGCTGATCAGGTAAAGCTTTTTGGAGAGACAATTGATGTAAAGGCAGATATCTGTAAACTTGAGGGCTTGTCAGGACACGCAGATAAAAATGGACTTATTGAGTGGATAAACGGCTTCACTGTGCAGAAACCTAAAAAAGTTTTTGTGGTTCATGGTGAGGACAGTGTATGCAGCTCTTTTGCCGGGTGCTTAAGAAGTGAATATGGATTTGATGCTATGGCTCCTTACAGCGGCACGGAAGTTGATCTTATTTCAGGAGTTGTTCTGAAGGAAGGAATGCCTATTCCTGTAAAGAGAAAAGAATCAACGCTTGTTTCGGATGTTTATGCAAGGCTTAAAGCTGCCGGTGCAAGACTTATGGGGATAATCGCAAAAAGCGAAGGGATAAGCAACAAAGATAAAGCTAAATTTGCAGATCAGATAAACTCACTTTGTGACAAATGGAGCAAGTAAGAGTTTATAGTAGGAGGAATTATGAGCAGAGCTGACGAGATCTTTATAAATATGTGTAAAGATATATTGGAAAATGGAACTTCAACAGAGGGAGAAAAAGTAAGACCACATTGGCCGGATGGAACACCGGCTTATACCATAAAGAAATTCGGCGTGGTCAATAGATATGACCTTTCTAAGGAATTCCCAATCATGACCCTTAGAAAGACAGCGCTTAAGAGTGCAACAGACGAGATTTTATGGATATACCAGAAAAAGAGTAACAACATAAATGACCTTAACAGCCACATTTGGGATGAGTGGGCTGATGAGACAGGTTCTATCGGAAAAGCATACGGCTATCAGATAGGACAAAAGAGTATTTATAAAGAGGGTGAGTTTGACCAGATGGACAGGGTTATCTATGACCTTAAGAACAACCCATTCAGCCGCAGAATCATGACTAATACTTATGTATTTTCTGATCTTCATGAAATGAACCTTTATCCTTGTGCTTACAGCGTGACTTATAATGTAACACAGAAGAAAGGTGAGGACAGACTTACACTTAATGCGATTCTCAACCAGAGATCACAGGATGTTTTGGCAGCCAATAACTGGAATGTGGTTCAGTATGCAGTTCTTGTGCACATGATTGCACAGGTTTGCGATATGAATGTGGGTGAGCTCGTGCATGTTATCGCAGATGCTCACATCTATGACCGCCACGTGCCGCTTATCAGGGAGCTTATTGAGAGAAAACCTCTGCCGGCTCCAAAATTCAAACTCAATCCTGATGTAAAAGACTTTTACGAGTTTACAAGGAATGATGTATCACTCGAAGGTTATGAAGTAGCCGGCGACCAGATAAAAGACATTCCGATAGCCATCTAATAACACCATTTGGAGGACATATGAAAGCAATAGTAGCAGTAGACAGCAATTGGGCAATTGGACACAAGGGTAAGCTCCTTGTCAGTATTCCTGCCGATCAGAAGAATTTCAGAAATCTTACAACAGGCAATACAATAGTTTATGGAAGAAAGACCCTTGAGACTTTTCCACAGCAGGTGGTTCTTCCAAACAGAAGGAACATAATCCTTTCAACAAGAGAGGATTATACAGTAAAAAATGCAGAGGTTGCTCACAGCAAAGAAGAACTGTTGGAACTTGTTAAAGATGTTGATACAGACAGCGTATTCATTATTGGCGGTTCAAGTGTCTATAACGAGTTTATCGATGAATGCGATACTGCAATAGTTACTTTTATCGACAAGGAATATCAGGCTGATTCTTACTTCCCTAATCTTGATAAGGATCCGAACTGGGAGCTTGTAGACGAGAGTGATGAGCAGGTTTATTTTGATATAACCTACACATATAGGACTTACAAGCGCAAATAAAAGCGGGGTTGTATTTTAATTATGGATAAAAAAAGAGCTTTGATTCTTATAAATAAGACATCAGGAACAGGAAGGGCTGCCAGCGAGACGCTGGAAATAGCAACAGCTCTTGCACAGAAGGGGTATGAACCTATAGTTTACCCTATTCTTCCGGGGAGCAACCTGACATCAGAGGAAATAATACCTCAGTATGAAGGAAAGGCCGACATGATTATGTGTAGTGGCGGTGATGGAACACTCAATCATGTTATGAACGCTATCATGCATATGAAGAAAAAACCACTTCTTTCCTATGTTCCATCGGGAAGTACCAATGATTTTGCCAAGGGACTTGGTATTCCTTCTTCTAGGGCAAAAGCAATAGAGGTGGTTTCCACAGGAGTGCCCTATACCTATGATGTTGGCAGAATGAACGATAAATTTTTTAATTATGTGGCTGCGTTTGGGGCTTTTTCAAAGGTGAGCTATGCCACAGACCAGGAGCTGAAGAATGTTTTGGGCTATGCTGCCTATGTTATCAGTGCAATAGCGGAACTTCCTCAGAATATAGGTTATAGTTGCCATATGAAGATTGAAGCGGATGATCTGTATGAAGAGGGGGATTTTATTTTCGGCGCAGTAAGTAATTCTGCTTCGGTTGCAGGAATGACTCTTTTTGCAGACAGCGATATAAAGCAGGATGATGGCTTTATGGAGCTTCTTTTGATAAAGGCTCCGAAGAATCTGGCTGAATTCAATGCGGTAATATCTGCGCTTGCTACAAAAGAGCCTGACAATCCATATATTATTTATAAGCAGGTAAAAAGTGCAAAGTTTGTTTCCGAGGGTGAAACAGAGTGGACGCTGGACGGAGAATTTGGTGGAGCATTCAAAGAAACAGAGATAGAAGTTGTTGAGAAGGCAATAACTATTCTTGTCGGAAAAAAATAGTATTGACGAAAACGTTTAAGTAAGTCAATATCATTAGTAAAAAACAATTATTTTTGAGGTTTGGGTATGAGCAAGACATGGGATATAGAAAAGTTTAAGCTTTCAGCAAGAAGCGCAGCTGCAGAGGGCATAGTTATGCTCGAGAATAAAGACGGCGCACTTCCTCTTGAAAAGAATGAGAAGATCGCTGTTTTTGGAAGAGCTCAGATGAATTATTACAAGAGCGGAACCGGATCAGGCGGAATGGTCAATGCCCGCTATGTTGTAGGAATTTACGAGGCACTTGAAGCTTCAGGCAAATTTAAGATCAATAAAGATGTCAGAAAAGCTTACGAGGATTTCGTAAAAGAAAATCCTTATGAGTCAGGATTTGGTTGGGCTTCAGAACCATGGTATCAGAAAGAAATGCCTATAGCAGATGAGCTTGTAAAAAAGGCAGCAACAGAGTCTGATAAAGCTATTTTCATCATAGGAAGAACAGCAGGTGAGGACCAGGATAATAAGGCTACAGAGGGAAGCTATCTTTTGACAAAAGAAGAAAGCAAGGCTCTTGCCAAGGTATGTAAGGCATTTAAGCATACAATAGTTCTTTTGAATGTTGGAAATATCATAGATATGAAGTGGGTGAAGGAGTGTAAGCCTTCAGCAGTATTATACGTTTGGCAGGGCGGTCAGGAAGGCGGAAACGCTGTACTTGATGTTCTTAGTGGAGATGTTAATCCTTCAGGTAAGCTTTCAGATACAATTGCCTTGGATATTAATGACTATGCTTCAACCAGGAACTTTGGCTCAGAGAAACAGAACTTCCAGGAAGAGGATATCTATGTTGGATACCGCTATTTTGAGACCTTTGATAAAGAGAAGGTTCTTTATCCATTCGGATATGGACTGTCTTATACAAGCTTTGATATAGCTTTGGGAGATTTTTCTTTTGACAAAAAAGAAGGAGTAACCCTTGAAGTATTAGTTTCAAACACAGGTGACAAAGCAGGTAAGGAAGTTGTTCAGGTGTATTTTGAAGCACCAAACGGCAAGCTTGGAAAGGCTAAAAGAGTCCTTTGCGGCTTTGCAAAGACAGATGTTTTAAAGCCTGGTCAGTGTCAGAAACTTGAATTTGATGTGCCTAAGTACTGGATGGCTTCTTATGATGACGGTGGTGTTACAGGTCACAAGTCTTCATATGTTCTTGAAGAGGGCAAATATACTGTTTATGCAGGCAGTGATGTAAGAAGCGCTGAGGCGGCAGGTGAGTTTTCTTTAGACAAGCTTGAAGTTGTATGCGAGTGCGAGGAAGCGTACGCTCCTGTTGATAAGTTTAAACGACTTAAGGCAGAAGTAGCCGGAAAAGATGTTAAAAAGACCTATGAAGATGTTCCTCTCAGAACTCTTGACCCTAACAAAAAGAGAAAGGACAGACTTCCAAAGGCTCTTAAATATACAGGTGACAAGGGCTATAAGCTTGTGGATGTTGCTAATAAGAAAGTGAGTCTTGATGAGTTCATAGCTCAGTTGTCAGACAGAGATCTTGTCACAATGATGCGTGGAGAGGGAATGTGCTCTCCAAAGGTAACTGCCGGTATTGCAGGTGCTTATGGCGGAGTTACAGATTCTCTTTCAAAATTTGGAATTCCTGTAGGCGGTTGTTCAGATGGACCTTCCGGAATCCGTATGGACTGCGGGACACATGCTTTTTCACTACCAAACGGAACATGTCTTGCCTGCACATTTAATGAAGATATAAACGAAGAGTTGTTTGGCTGGGAGGGACTTGAACTTAGAAAGTTCAGGATTGATGCCCTTTTAGGACCTGGAATGAATATTCACAGAAGCCCTCTTAATGGCAGAAACTTCGAGTATTTTTCAGAGGATCCATTCCTTACAGGTAAGCTTGTTTCTGCACAGCTTCGTGGTATGCACAAGTATGGAGTGACAGGCGTTATCAAGCACTTTGCAGGAAACACTCAGGAGACTAACAGACACAACGTGAATAATGTTGTATCTGAGAGAGCACTTCGCGAGATCTACTTAAAGGGCTTTGAGATTGCTGTAAGAGAAGGTGGAGCAAGAGCTGTAATGAGCACATATGGCCCTGTAAACGGTCTCTGGACAGCAAGCAGTTATGACCTTCTTACTACTATCCTAAGAGAAGAGTGGGGATTTGATGGCATTGTCATGACAGACTGGTGGGCAATGGGCAATGATGAAGCAAATGGCAAGGGAAGCTATGCTAACGTTGCAGCACAGGTACGTGCCCAGAACGACCTTAACATGGTTAATTCAAGCGCTGAAGATAACTCCAATAAGGATAATCTTGATGATGCTATAGAAAAGGGACTTGTAACAAGAGATGAGCTTGCAAGATGTGCAGGCAATATCTTAAGGTTCCTTCTTAAGACTCCTGCTTTTGAGCACCTTATCGGTAAAGAGTCTGCTCTTGATAAGGAACTGAAAGCTGCAATTGATGAGGATGATGCATCTCTTCAGGATATGATCAAGGTTAAGTTCGATAAAAAAGAACTTTCACTTGATACAAAGCTTATAAATACAGAAAAAGGTGAAACAACAGTATTTCTTTTGTCTACACCTACAAAATGTGAGATGGATGTTGAACTGGTACTTAGAGCAGATAATCAGCCTGATGTTGCTCAGCTTCCTTTTTCAATCTTCCAGGACAGACAGCTAATAAAGACCATCACTCTTACAGGAATGGACAAAGAGTGGAAGAAATTCCGCATAAAGCTTGCTCCATCTTTCCTTGGAAACTTCTACCTGAAGTTCTATTTTGCTCAGAGTGGTCTTGTGTTTGATTCTGTAAAAGTTATAAAAACTAAAGAAATGTAAAATATAGAGAGTATTCTAGCGTAAGTTTTTGCTTATGTTAGGATGCTCTCTTTTTGTATATGCGTACGTAGCCGCAATCTAAAATTTTTAGAGAGTTAAAGAAGTCACTTACGCATATACAAAGTGAGAGTGTTTTGTAATAAGCAAAATGACTACAAAATATTCTCACTTTTTTGAATATAAAACTAAAGTATCATAAAAAATAACCCCCCAGGGGGCTTAAAATGGACTTTTCTCTGGCATATAATCCTATAGACATTAAAAATTGGAGGACGGAGATGAAGAGTAAAAGTATTTCATTTGTACTGGGGATCATTTTAGCTTTCTCTATGATCGGATGTGGTCAGAGCGCAACTACTGAGTCAAAAGAGGTTCAAACTTCAGAAACTCAGAATGCACAGACACAGCAGAAAGGAAGTCAGGATCAGGCAGAAACTACAGCTGAACATGCAGTAGCAGCTGATGATGCAGAGAGCATAAATGTTTATATAGGTGGATCTATTTTTGATTCGAGCATGGATCCTGTTAAAGGCTTTATGAGCTATGGATATCCATTTGTAAATGAGGCACTTATCCAGGCTGATACCAATTCGGAATATGTTGCAGATCTTGCAACTGACTGGGAAGTAAGTGATGATGCACTTACTTATACATTTAATCTTCGTGAGGGAGTTACATTCAGCGATGGAACACCTTTCACAGCAGAGGATGTTGTTTTTACCTATGAAGAGGTTCAAAAGAACCAGGCTAATAATGAAAATGTCGATCTGACAAAGCTTAAGTCTGTAGAGGCAGATGGCGATTACAAGGTTGTATTTACACTTAATGAGTGCTATTCACCATTCCTTGATACAGTAGCAATGCTTCAGATAGTTCCAAGCGATTCTTATAACAGTGAGACATTTGATACAGCTCCTATAGGAACAGGTGCATATAAGGTTGCTCAGTACGATACAAATCAGCAGATCATTTTGCAGATCAATGACAGCTACTGGGGTGGCACACCTGATATTGAGCAGGTAAACATCATCTCAATGGATCAGGATACAGCTTACTCCAATGCAGTATCAGGTCAGCTTGATGTAGTAATGGTTGGTTCAACATATATCAATGAGACAATTGACAATATGACTCTTCACAAACTTGAGACAATGGACGTTCGTAATGTGAGTCTTCCTACTCTTACAGAGCAGGTTATGAAGGACAGCCAGGGCAATGAATATAATGTAGGTAATAACGTTACTAGTGATATTGCAGTTCGTAAGGCTCTTTCAATCGGTATCAATCGTCAGGAAATCATTGATAATGCATTTAACGGCGAAGGAAAGCCTGCTGTTAATTTCACAGATAATCTTCCTTGGGCTTCAACTGATGACTACGAAGACAATCAGGTTGATGAGGCTAAAAAGATCCTTGAAGATGCTGGATGGATTGATTCTGATGGCGATGGAATTCGCGAAAAAGGAGATCTTAAGTGTTCATTTGATCTTATAGCTCCGGGTAACGATGAAGATCGTTATAAGCTTGCAACAGCTCTTGCTGAGAATGCTAAAAACCTTGGAATTGAGATAAATGTCCGCAATGAGTCATGGGATGTTGCTGTAGTAGAAGAGAATACAACTCCTATTGTCTGGGGCTGGGGACAGTTCTCACCAACAGTTATCTATTCAACGTATGATTCAGAGATGTTCCTTGAGGCACAGTATGCCAACGTAACAGGATATACAAATGCAGATTGCGATGCAGCTATTGAAAAAGCCTTTGCAGCATCAAACCAGGCAGATGCAAATGCTGCATGGAAGGAAGCTCAGGCAATTGGAGACAGTGAATACCCATACCTGTATCTTGTAAATATCGAGCATTCATATTTTGTAAAAGATAATCTTGATATTTCAGAAGCAACACAGATTCCACATCCACATGGTCATGGAAGCCCAATCATCTGTAACCTTAAGGACTGGGTATTAAACTAAAAGATTATTGAACAAAGATAATTCATTCGGATACCACCCCGTGAATGAGGTGGTATCTTTTTTGAGGTAAGTAGCTATGAGAACCAGAAATATTTTATACGAACTGATTCGTATGCTTCTTTTGCTGATACTTGTGAGCTTTTTGGCATTTGTACTGATTGCGAAATCGCCAATTGACCCGCTGGTATCTTATATTGGAACCAATTCAACATTGTCACCTGAAGCTAAACAGGAGATAGTGGAGCACTGGGGATTAAATGAGCCTGTCTTTACGCGTTTTTTTAAGTGGCTTGTAAATATACTTCATGGAGACATGGGGACATCAATAACATATAAAAAAGCAGTTAGCAGTGTTATTATTGAACGCTTCTCATATTCAATAGTGCTTATGCTTTTAGCGTGGCTTCTGTCAGGAATACTTGGATTTGTAATTGGAGTTATCTGCGGAATAAAGCAGGGCGGAATATATGACAGAATTACAAAGCTCTTTTGCCTGATGGTCAAATCAGCACCTACATTCTGGCTGGGACTTATGTTCCTCGTTGTATTTGCAGTCAGCCTCGGCTGGTTCCCAATCGGAATGGCTGTTCCTATGGGAAAACTTAAGAGTGAAGTTACTGTCTGGGACAGGCTTTATCATCTGGTACTTCCGGTGATCACTCTTACTGTGGCCAATATAAGTGAGGTGGTTCTTTATACAAGACAAAGAGTCGTTGAGATAATCGGAAGTGACTATATCCTGTATGCAAGAGCACGCGGTGAGAACCAGAGACAGATCATCAGACGTCATGTTCTTAGAAACGTCATGCTTCCTGCTATAACTTTGCAGTTTGCTTCATTTAGTGAGCTTTTTGGCGGAATGGCACTTGCTGAAAATGTATTTGCTTATCCAGGAATCGGAACAGCAACTACAGCTGCGGCTTTAAGTGGTGATGCACCTCTTCTTATGGGTATTGCTCTTATTAGTGCGCTCTTTGTTTTTACAGGCAATCTTATTGCCAATATTTTGTATGGAATTTGTGATCCCAGGATCAGGGAAAAGGAGGAGTCATGAGAAATACATCTTTGTGGAACAGACGAACACGACTTACTCTCCTTATTGTTTTAGCAGCTACTTATCTTTTGGTAGTGTTTTTCTGGGGACTTTTTATTGATCCAAGTGAGTATGGTGTTCATTATGAAAATAAACTCCTTGCTCCCAGTGCTCAGCATCTTTTTGGTACGGATGCAATGGGAAGAGATATGTTCAAACGTTGTATCAAGGGACTTTCAAACAGCCTTGTGATAGGTCTTTTGGCTTCTCTTGTTAGCTCTGTAGTTGCACTTATTATGGGAATTGCATCTGCGGTATTTGGCGGCTTTGTAGACCGCTTTGTAAATTTGTGCGTTGATCTTTGCATGGGACTTCCGCATATTGTTCTGTTGATACTCATATCCTGCATGGTAGGAAGAGGAACAGTTGGCGTTACTGTGGCTGTTGCGCTTACACACTGGCCTTCACTTACCCGAATCGTGAGGCAGGAGGTTCTGCAGCTTAGAAATACACAGTACGTACTGGCTAGCAGAAAAATGGGAAAAAGCTATTTGACTATTGCCCTTACACATATGGTTCCTCACGTGCTTCCGGCTTATCTTATAGGACTTATCCTTTTGTTCCCACATGCCATCATGCATGAAGCATCAATTACGTTCCTGGGATTTGGTCTGCCAAAAGAAATGCCGGCTATCGGAGTTATCCTGGCAGAATCTATGAATCATATAACCACCGGAAAATGGTGGATGGCTCTTTTCCCTGGGCTTATGCTCCTACTGGCTGTTGTTTTATTTGATCTTATCGGTGAGACGCTTAAAAAGCTCTGGAATCCAAACAGTGGTAACGAGTAAGGAGGGAACATGGGAAAGACACTATTAAACGTTGAAGACCTGGTTGTAGCTTTTTCTATGTACCGGGGCGACACATTAAAAAAAGAAAACCTTGAAGTTATCCACTCACTATCACTGGACGTAAAAGAGGGCGAGATACTTGCTGTTGTTGGTTCAAGCGGATCAGGAAAGAGCATTTTGGCGAGCGCTGTCCTCGACCTTCTTCCTAAGAACGCGATTGTGAGCGGTAGGATCACATACGACGGGAAACCACTTTCCATGAAGACTACACCTGATCTTTATGGAAAAGAAATCTCTTTTATCCCCCAGTCTGTGGATTATCTTGACCCGCTTATGAAGGTTGGAAAGCAGGTTCAGGGCGTTAAAGGCAGCAAAGCCCGTCAGGAGGAGCTGTTTAAAAAGTACCGTTTAGGAAAGGATACAGAGAAAAAGTATCCGTTCCAGCTCTCAGGAGGAATGGCAAGGCGTGTGCTCATTTCAGGCGCTGTTATGGGAAATCCCAAGCTTATAATAGCCGATGAACCAACACCTGGTCTTGATCTTGAGCTTGCAATGGAGACATTAAAGCATTTCAGGACACTTGCTGATCAGGGAACAGGAATCCTTATGATCACACATGATATAGACCTTGCCCTTAACGTGGCGGACAGAATTGCAGTTTTTTACGCAGGAACAATAGTTGAGATTGCATCAACACAGGACTTTTTAAGTGGAAGAGATGCTCTTAGACATCAATACACAAAGGCTCTTTATGATGCGCTTCCACAAAACGGCTTTAAGCCAATACCAGGAGCTCAGCCCTATGCAGGAAGCCTTCCTTCGGGATGTCTTTTTGCAGATCGCTGTCCATACAGGGATGATGCCTGTGCCGGAGAGCAGCCAGAGCGTGAAGTAAGAGGCGGAAAGGTTAGGTGCGCTCATGCAACTTGAAGCAAAAAATGTAAGTTTTAGATATGACAAAAAAAGTCCCTGGGTTTTGATGGATGTTTCACTCTCTATCCAAGAAGGCGAGAGAGTGGGAATTGTTGCTCCATCCGGCTTTGGCAAGACAACTCTTGCAAGGATACTGGCAGGATATGAGAAACCATCAGAAGGCCAGGTGCTCATAGATGGAAAGGAGCTGCCTTCAAGGGGATTCTGCCCGGTGCAGCTTATCTATCAGCATCCGGAGCTTTCTGTAAATCCCAGGTGGAGAATGGAGAAGACGCTTAATGAGTGCTTTACTCCTGATGAAGCTCTTTTGGCTAAAATGGGAATTGAGAAGGAGTGGCTGCACCGCTGGCCTTCAGAACTCTCAGGAGGAGAGCTACAAAGATTCTGCATAGCAAGGATTCTTACACCGAAGACCAAAATCCTTATCTGCGATGAGATATCTACAATGCTAGACGTTATCACTCAGGCTCAGGTCTGGAATATCCTGCTTGATATAGCCAAAGAGCGAAACATGGGCATGGCAGTGATCACCCACAACAAGGCCCTTGCAGAGAAAGTCTGCACAAGAACCGTAAGACTTGACAAATAAATATACTTTATTGTAAACGTACGCAGCCGAGCTGAAAGTGTAGGTATAGCTCTGTTCACTCTGATATTTTTCAATGTGATAAATTGGACATAAAACACCCACAAAAGACTTGTTTCATACTTATTCAGAACACAAGTCTTTTGTGGGTTTATTTATATCCATTTATCATCATTTCAAAATAAATCGTTCACATCACTATGCCTACACTTTCAGCTCGGCTGCTGTTCTTGCAAAAAATTATTCTTTATATGTGTAGTAAACCATAAATCCATAAGTGCCCATAACTTTGGATGGAGCGATTTAGTATGAGCAATAGAGACAGTTAATATAAAATAAAAGCCTTGTTTTCTGTTTTGAATAAGCATGAAAGAAAACAAGGCGCATTATTTTATATTTACTGTGTCTTTGCGAATACTCCGAGATCTATCCGAAGTTATGGGCACTTCTGGATTTTATGCCACTCGCAAGAAAGTATATATTCTTGAATTGGTAATTTTTAGAATGTATATTATTATGAGGTGGAATCTATTTAAGGTTGGGTGAAGGCAATATGCCATTTTTATATGTAATAAATGTAAGTAAAAAAGATAGTCATAAGTTTGCAGAGATCACAGGATTTGAGGGAAGTGTCAGAGAGCTGGTTGTGCCGGATAGGATTGATGGCTATGTGGTGGAGGCCGTAGGAAATCATGCTTTTTCAGGAAGAGATGATATTGAAAGTGTTGTTCTTCCGAACACGATAAAGACTCTTTACGGGTTTGCTTTTCATAACTGCAGGAAACTAAGGAAGATAAGTCTTTTTGACAGTATTGATGACTATTATGACGGAGTATGCAGGCAGTGCGACTCTTTGTCTGATATTGAGATACATATAGAGAGGAACTGGTACGAGGTCATCCGAAACTTTCTTGCGGATAATGACAGGACTCTCAGATTTATGATCAAAAGAGATGGATTTACATCTTGTCTTGTTTTTCCTGAGTATGTCTACGATTTTTCTGAAAATACCATGGCAAGGACAATCCAGTTTTCCATTGGTGGCAGCGGGATGATCTACAGGGAATGCGTCGACAGAAGGAACGTTAACTACAGGGAGTATGACAAGCTTTTTGAAAAGGCCGTTATAGATGGAAACGCTGTTTCAGAAGATATAGCCATAGGAAGAGTTCTTTTCCCTTATGAGCTTGCTCCCGGGTACCGGGAAAGGTACGAGATGTTTATTAAGAAAAATGGCAGGAGCATTGTGGAAAGACTCATAAAAAATATTGAAAATAGTGGAGAAAATGCAGTTTTGGATGTTGATGAGGTTTCTCCGATGAATCTGATAAAAAAGCTGATCCCATTTTTGGATGATGAGGCCATGGATCATGCTATAAAGCTTACTTCAGAAAAGGGACTTACTCTATTGAGTGCAGTTTTGATTGGAAGCAAGAAGCCGCCTGTGGTGAGTGTTTCTAAATTTGAATTTTAATGGAAAATATTGAGGGTAAAGGGTGTTTGAAAAAGTATCTGTAGAAAAGTGTACATCATACGATAAAGAACTGGTGAAAAATAGCCTTGATAAGGCGATTGATGAGATAGATGGTCTTTCTTTTGTTAAGGAAGGCATGACTGTTGGACTTAAGCTTAACCTGGTAGGGGCAGCAGCGCCGGAAAAGGCGGTGACAACGCATCCTATGATTGTCAGAAGGCTCTGTGAGCGCCTGACAGAAATGGGGGCAAAGGTTGTCATTGGAGATAGCCCGGGAGGTGTGTTTAACAAAAGCTACGTCTTTGGAATTTATAAGGCATGCGGGCTTCTTGAGCTTGAAAAGGATTTTGACGGAAAGGTGAAGCTTAATGAAGACTTTTCGGAAAAAGATGCAGAGTTTGCAGATGCAGTCAGCATAAAGACTTTTACCTACACAGGCTGGCTTGATGATGTGGATGCTATCATTAATGTATCAAAGCTTAAGACTCACGCTATGATGGGCATGAGCTGTGCGGTTAAAAATATGTTCGGTACTATCCCCGGGGTTACTAAGCCTCAGTATCACATGAGATTTCCCGAGGAGAGGGCGTTTGCCAATGTCATGGTGGATCTCAATGAGTTTTTTAAGCCGCAGCTTTATATCGTTGATGCCATAGACGGAATGGAGGGCAATGGCCCTACAGCAGGGGACAAAAGGCATATCGGGGCGGTTCTGGCATCTAAAAAGCCCTATGCTCTTGATGTAGTCTGCGCTGATATAATTGGAATGGGCATCAGGGATGTTCCGACAATAATGGCTGCCTTTGAAAGAGGACTTGGGCCTGAGAGCATTGCAGATGTTGATATTGTTTCTTTATCTGATGGAGAGCATATTAAGGTAGCTGATTTTAAGAGGGCAACTATACATCAGTCAATTGACTTTAGTGGAGGCGGATTTGGTAATAAGATGAAATCCGTTTTGATAAAGCTCTTTTTACAGACAAGACCGCAGGTAAAGGCAGCAGAATGTGTTGGATGTAAAAAGTGCTATGAAACATGTCCTGCAGGGGCTATCACAATGGTTGAACGAAATGTAAAGGGGAAAGTTTTAATGATTCCTGAGATTGACAGAAGTAAGTGTATCAAGTGCTTTTGCTGTCAGGAGTTTTGCCCAAAGGGAGCTATGAAAGTACACGAAAATCCGCTCGGGAAATTTGTCAGCACAATATAATGAGAGCGATAATAAGCTTATGGTACAAGAAGAGATAAGTTACAGAGAAAAACTTGAAAAGATAGGAAGGCAGGTTCTTGAAGCCTCTAGGACAGAGCTTTATGTAGCCATGAGATTTATGGGGGAAGCTCTTTCATCACTGTCCTATGAGATGGATCTTTCAACGACAACTGTAGGTACTGATGCTGTGTCAATCAGGTATAATCCTACATACGTGTCATCTCTGTTTGTGGAGGAACCCGGGAAGTTAAACAGAACCTATCTTCACATGATACTTCACTGCATTTTCAGGCACATGTACACCTCGGCAAAATATGAGGATGTGGATCTTTTTGATCTGTGTGCTGATATAGTGGTGGAGATGATCCTTGATGGGATGGACTATCAGTGCATTTACAGGGTTACATCGGACTATCGCGAAAGGTGGTATGAGCGCCTTGAAAAAGAGCTTAAGGTCCTGACGGTAGAAAAGCTGTACAAGTTCTTTTCTGATCCTGAAAATAACATAGATATTTTGGAAATAGAGAAGCTTTCAAGAGAGTTTAAAATGGATGACCACAGCTTTTGGCAAAGACTTCCAAAAGATGACCAAAAGCCTGATGATAATGAGAAAGAAAAGCCTCCGATAGATGAGGATTTTGATGGTCCTTCCGGAAAAAATACAGACCAGAAAACTACGGAAAAGTATATAAATCCCAAAAGGCTTAAGGCTATACAGAACAAAGAAAAAGACTGGGAAAAGTCAGCAAAGCGCATGGAAACCGAGATAGAGACTATCGGCAAAAGACATAGCGACAAGCTCGGAAAACTGGAATGGATATTAAAGTATGAGAACACTTCACGTACGGATTACAGGGAGTTTTTGAACCGCTTTAAGGTGATCCGTGAAGAGGGCGGCATAGACATGGACAGTTTTGACTATGGCATGTACAGCTTTGGAATAGAGCACTATGGAAATATGCCTCTGATCGAGGAGAATGAGTTTAAGGAAGTCCGCAAGGTAAAAGAGCTGGTGATAGCTATCGACACTTCGGCGTCCTGTAAAGATGAGCTTGTTCAGCGTTTTCTTAATGAGACAGCAAGACTTCTTTTTACAGAGGAATCTTTTTTCCAAAAGATTAAAATACATGTTATCCAGTGCGATGATCAGGTTCAGAGGGATGAGCTTATTGACAGCGTAGAAGCAATGAAGAAATATGCGACCGGTATACATGTTGAAGGCGGCTATGGAACGGATTTCAGGCCTGTATTTGACTATGTGGATAAGTTGCAGTCGGCCGGAGAGTTTGAAAATCTCAAGGGCCTTATCTATTTTACTGATGGCTACGGCATCTATCCGGAAAAAGAAACTGCTTATGATACCGCATTTGTTTTTCCGCAGGATGGCGACTATGAGGATGAAAATGTTCCGGTATGGGCGATGAAATTGTATGTATGATTAAAGAGGAAGCAGATCATGAATATAGATGAAGCGAAAGTTGAAGTCAAAAATGCAGTGAGAGCCTATCTTGAAAAAGATGAGGTAGGACAGTATGAGATTCCTGTGGAGAGGCAGAGACCAATTCTTCTCATGGGACCTCCCGGAATAGGAAAAACTGCAGTTATGGAGCAGATAGCTCATGAGCTGGGAATCGGCCTTGTGTCATATACGATAACCCACCACACAAGGCAGAGCGCAATTGGCCTTCCAAAGATCACGGAAAAGAGCTTTGGTGGAAAAGAGTATTCTGTGACTGAGTACACCATGAGTGAGATCATTGGAGCTGTATATGAACAGATTGAAAAGTCCGGGGTGAAAGAGGGAATTCTTTTCCTCGATGAGATAAACTGCGTATCTGAGACGCTTGCGCCTACTATGCTTCAATTCCTGCAGTACAAGACCTTTGGATCACACAAGCTCCCTGAAGGCTACATAATTGTTACCGCAGGCAATCCGCCTCAGTACAATAAGTCAGTCAGGGATTTTGATATTGTAACTTTGGACCGAGTACGTCAGATCAACATTGAAGAAGATTTTGAAGCCTGGAAGGATTATGCCTACAAGGCGGGAGTTCATGGCTCTATTTTGGCTTATCTTGAGATCAAAAAAGATAATTTCTACAACATAAGTACAGATGTAAATGGCAGGAGCTTTGTGACAGCCAGAGGATGGGAAGATTTATCAAGGATAATCAAGGTTTATGAGAAACTTGGTATTGGTGTTGATGAGAACCTTACTGCCCAGTATCTGCAGAATAAGGAAATAGCGAGGGATTTTGCTACTTACTACGAGCTGTACAGAAGATACAATGAGCTTTACAAGATTCCTGATATTTTGGAAGGAAGGTTTCCTGAGGATAAGGAGACTTTACGAAAAGGATCTTTCGATGAGAAGCTCAGTATCATAGGTCTTTTGTCTGATAAGCTCATGGAAGAATTCAGAGATTATGCCCAGGATGAGGCTGTTCAGAAGGAGCTGTTTGAAATCATAAAAGTAGCAGGGAATGCTTTGGGTAATGACACTGACAGCGTGCGTGAGTATCTGGAAAACACAGCATCCTCAATGGAAAAAGAGACTGAGAATCAGCTTTCTATTGGCATGATCAGCAGAGAGGATGAGAGGATAAAGAGACTCACTGTTTCTTACCTGCGTGAGCTTTTGGAGAAAACCAGCCTGTCTGATGGTGATCAGTTTGAAGAGGCCAAGAAGTGGTTTAAGGAGAGAGAGGACGCAAGGCAGGCAAGGATTGTGGAGACCGGACGACATCTTACAAACAGCTTTGAGTTTTTGGAGCAGACCTTTGGAGATAAAGAGTCTCTGTCAGGAAGCCAGGAAATGGTTATTTTCCTTACGGAGCTATCAAGTGCTTACCACAGTCTTAAATTTGTCCGCGAGACCGGAAATGATGCCTACTATAAATACAATAAGCTTCTGCTTCTAAACGACAGAAAGCAGGAACTTAAGGATATTGTAAAAGAGCTTGTTTTGTAATATGGAAAGGAGTCGGTAAATAATTACTGACAAGGTGGTTACATGGAGAAGGTAAGACTTGGGATTATCGGTATTGGAGGAATGGGGACCAACCATGCGCGCAGCATTTTGGAAGGCAAAGTGCCTGACATGGTTTTGACTGCGGTGTCTGATACCAGGCCAGAAAGGCTTTCATTTGCAGAAAAAGAACTGTCAAAGGATCTGGCTCTTTATTCAGATGGAAAGGAACTGATCGACTCAGGAGATGTTGATGCGGTACTTGTAGCAACGCCGCATTATATGCATCCTGATTATGTGATCTATGCACTTTCTCACGGAGTTCATGCTATCACAGAAAAACCAGCGGGTGTATATACCAGGCAGGTAAAAGAGATGAATGAGGCAGCAGGCAAAAGTGATAAAGTTTTTGCCATAATGCTCAATCAGCGCACAAACTGTGTATACAGAAAGCTCCATGAGATGATAGAAAGTGGAGAACTTGGTGCGCTAAAACGTATGAACTGGATAATTACTGATTGGTACAGGACCCAGAGTTATTACGATGCAGCCGGTTGGAAGGCAACCTGGGCAGGCGAAGGCGGCGGAGTGCTTATCAATCAGTGCCCTCACCAGCTTGATCTGTTGCAGTGGCTCTGTGGTATGCCTGTAAAAGTGAGAGCTTTTTGTCACAATGCAAAATGGCATGACATTGAAGTTGAAGATGATGTTACAGCCTATATGGAGTTCGAAAACGGCGCTACAGGAGTCTTTGTCACTACTACAGGTGATGCTCCCGGAACAAACAGACTTGAACTTACTTTTGAAATGGGCAAGATAGTTTGCGAAGATGACAAGCTTATTTTTGACAAGCTTTCAGAGAGCGTTTTTGAGCATTGCAAACATGAAAAAGAGGGATTTAAAAAGCCAGATTGCACCAGAGTGGAGATTGAGACAGATGGACTCAATGAACAGCATGTTGGAGTATTAAAGGCATTTGCGGATAAAATCCTTGGAAAAGGAGAGCTTGTTGCAGAAGGAGTAGAGGGAATCAACGGGCTTACTCTTTCAAATGCGATGTACCTTTCATCCTGGCTTGATGAGACTATTGAGCTTCCGTTCGACGAAGACCTTTTTTTTCGAGAATTAGACAAAAGGATAGCAACATCGAAGCTGAAGGAAGATAAGGGAATAGTTTTTGATACTACAGGAACATACTAAAAGCGTATTGAAGATAGGCAAATGTTGGGTATAAGAAATCAGAAAATAGGGAGACAGATCATGAACAAAAAATACATTCTTACAGGCTTTGCAGATGAAATTGCACCTGAACTTGATAAACAGATAGAAGGAATAAAGGGACTTGGCATGAAGCATATTGAAATGCGCGGTGCTGACGGTAACAACCTTATTTTCCACAGCAACGAGAAGGTAAAAGAAATTAAGGAAAAACTGGATGCAAATGGAATATCGCTTTCAGCTCTTGGATCACCTCTTGGAAAGATCCAGATAACAGATCACTTTGAAAAGCATTTTGAAGAGTTCAAAAGGGCTGTGGAGATTGCGCATATGATGGAAACACCAAGGATCAGAATGTTCAGTTTTTATGTTCCTGAAGATAAACATGAAATTTATAAGGGGGAGGTCTTTGATCGCCTTGGGAAATTTGTAGACTATGCAAAGTCAGAAGAAATCCTTCTCCTTCATGAAAATGAAAAAGGAATCTATGGCGACAAGGCAGCAGAATGCCGTGAGCTTATGGATGAGTTCTATGGAGATAATTTCAAGGCTATATTTGATTTTGCGAATTTTGTTCAGGTAGGCCAGGATACGCTGGAAGCTTATGATCTTTTAAAGGACTTCATTGTCTATGTTCATGTTAAGGACGCTCTTTCAAACGATGGAAGCGTTGTTCCTGCAGGCCTTGGCGATGGAAATGTAAAGCTGATATTGACAAAACTTTTCGAAAATGGATTTGATGGATTCTTATCTCTGGAACCACATCTTTTTGATTTCGTTGGATTTGCTGATCTTGAGCAGAACAATGTTTCAATTGCGTCAGGCAAAGGCAGGAAGCTGTCAGGAATCGAAGCCTTTACCCTTGCTCACGATGCACTTATTAAGGTTTTGGGATAGATATAAGAAAGTTACAATATGGGAAGTCAGTAAGCCAAAAGAACCGTCCCAATGACTTCCAAAAAACAAAGAATAAACAAAAAATAAAAAAATTAAAAAAAATGTTTGACAAACATGTTAGACAATGCTAACATACATATTGTTAGCAAAAGCTAACAGTCAAATGACATACATAGTCATAAGAAATCTCCTACCTATTTCAGCCACGTCTTGCCAACGTGGCTGATTCTTTTTTATACAGCTCGTAGAGAGCTTTAATCTTAATAGAATTCCTGATATTAATTTTAATCAATAAAAGTGATTAATATCACCATGATGTAATTGTACAATATTGTGGTAACATAATATATATCAAAAAACATGAGCAATATTAATCTCTATTACGAAAATAAAGTCAACAAAGATGAACATAATTAATATCACCATAACAAAAAACATCAAGGAGAAAGCAATGAAAAACGTTAACAAGTATCAGCGTCAGTACTTTATGCCACCAAAAGCCACCTATGACTGGGTAAAAAAAGATTACCTTGATCATCCGCCAATCTGGTGCAGTGTTGATCTAAGAGATGGTAATCAGGCACTTATTGAGCCTATGAGCCTCGATGAGAAGCTTGAATTTTTTACCATGCTTGTTAACCTTGGATTTAAGGAGATTGAAATTGGATTTCCTGCTGCTTCTGAAACTGAGTTTGAGTTTGCCAGAACTCTTATCGAGAAGAACATGATTCCTGATGACGTTACAGTTCAGGTTCTTACTCAGGCAAGAGAGCACATCATAAAAAGAACTTTTGAAGCTGTAAAGGGCGCTCCAAGAGCCATCATTCACCTTTATAACTCCACATCTGTGGCACAGCGTGAGCAGGTGTTTAAAAAGAGCAAAGAAGAAGTAATGAAAATTGCTGTTGATGGCGCAAAGCTTCTTGATAAGCTTGCAAAAGAGACAACAGGCAATTTTTCCTTTGAATATTCACCGGAAAGTTTCCCGGGAACAGAAGTTGACTATGCAGTTGATGTTTGCAATGCTGTTTTGGATGTCTGGAAGCCAACAGTCAAAAATAAAGTAGTCATCAATATTCCTACGACTGTTGAAATTGCCATGCCACATGTTTTTGCAACTCAGGTTGAGTATATCAGCAAGAACCTAAAGTATCGTGATGCAGTAGTTCTTTCTCTTCATCCACACAATGACAGAGGTACAGGCGTCAGTGATGCTGAGCTTGGATGTCTTGCCGGAGCAGACAGAATAGAGGGAACGCTATTTGGAAACGGTGAAAGAACAGGAAATGTTGACATCGTTACTCTTGCAATTAACATGTATTCACATGGTGTTGATCCAAAACTTGATTTTAGTCATATCATAGAGGTTGGTGAAACTTATGAGCGCCTTACCAGAATGCACATATATGAGAGACAGCCATACGCAGGACAACTTGTATTTACAGCTTTTTCAGGATCTCATCAGGATGCTATTTCAAAAGGTTTTGCCTGGCATGAGCAGAAAAAAGATGGCGGAATCTGGTCAGTTCCATATCTGCCTATTGATCCAAAAGACCTTGGAAGAGAGTATGACGGCGATGTTATCAGAATCAACAGTCAGTCCGGAAAGGGTGGCGTAAGCTATATTCTTAAGACTAACTATGGTATGATGGTTCCTAAGGAAATGCAGGCTGATGTCAGCTACACTATCAAGGATATCTCTGACAGAGAGCACGCAGAGCTTTCACCTGCCAGAATCTATCAGATATTTGAGGACAAATATGTCCACAACGACAATGTATTCAAGATTCCTTCTGTTCACTTCAAACAGATCGATGGTATTTTGGCAGAAGTTACAATTGCTCATGCGGATAAAGAACATATTGTTGAGGCCAATGGTAATGGTCGTCTGGATGCTGTAAGTAACGCTATTAAGCAGTATTTTAACGTTAGCTATGAGCTTTCAACTTATGAGGAGCATGCTCTTTCAAGAGGGTCATCTTCAAAGGCCTGCACATATGTGGGCATTACCTTTAATGGCAAGAAGTTCTGGGGCGTAGGAATTGATGAGGATATTATCAAATCTTCAATCAACGCTCTTGTAATTGCAGTTAATCAGATTGATACAGTAAAAGACATCAAGAATAGCAAAGATGAAAGAATTAATTCTATCATCAATTACATACAGGAGAACTACCTGACAGTAACACTTGATGATCTTTCAAAGCAGTTTTATCTTTCAAAACCATATCTTTCAAAGTACATTAAGGAAAAATCCGGAATGACCTTTGGAGAGAATGTGAAGAGGATAAGACTTAATAAGGCCAGCACGCTTCTTCGTAACGGAAACATGAAAGTTGAAAAGGTTGCAGAGGCAGCAGGCTATCAGAATGTTGAACATTTCAACAGACTCTTTAAAAAGAAATATGGAATGACTCCTGTTCAGTACAGAAGTTCCAGATAAAAAAGTGCCTATGGCACTTTTTTTATATCATAGCTTGAAATACTTAGCTTGAAATACATAATTTGATAAAAGAAATCAAAGAATCTATAATTGAGTTCTGAGATCATAAAGATCGAATGTAGTGATAATTAAAGGCAGGATTTATATGAACAGCTCACTTGAGTTTTTGAACTTGATAAAAAATCAGTCCGGAAATAAGGAAAAAGCTAAAGAAAATAGACTGGTGGAAGAAGTAAAGAGCTATGATTTTGGTACCGTAATTGCAGTTATTGATACTGAGACCAACTGGAATGATGAAGTTATGAGTCTTGGTGTTGCTATAGCAGATGCGTCTACCTATAAACTTCTTGGAAAAAGATATTATGTCTTTGACCCGGAATGCCGTGTGGGCGGTATTTACTCCAATGTTATGTATTATGGCGAAATTAAAGGAAAATCAATGACCAGGTCAGATGCATTGGCTGATCTGAAAGCTTTTTTGAATAAAAATGGTATAGATAAAATTTTTGCTTACAATGCAAAGTTTGATTATAATCACCTTCCTGAGCTGCAGGAATTTGACTGGTACGACATTATGCGTATAGCTGCCTACAAGCAGTTCAACACATCTATTCCTGCGGAGCTTCCTTGCTGTAAAACCGGCAGATTAAAGACCGGGTATGGCGTTGAGCCGATCATGCATTTTTTAACAGGTAATAACAAATACCGTGAAGTTCATAACGCAGTATACGACGCTGTGGATGAGCTTAAGATCATAGAACTTTTAGGGCATCCAATCGAGACCTATGAGTGCGGACTGATTTGACTGGGGAGTGAAAGAGCAGATTTCGGATAATGGTCTATTTGAGCAATGATATGAAATGCGTAGAAGTGTTAAAAATGCTATGATAAAAGTGATACTTTATATGATTTGCAGATGTATCATTTTATCAGGAGGTGTGTTATGGAAGAAAAGAAAAAAAGTTGGGTGAACGTGCTTATCCTTGGAGTTTGTATTGTAGCTAGCTGCGGGCTGTTGTCATTTGGATTATCCCATTTCAGATCAGAAAGCAGCCATGTCATTTCTGCGACGGGAAGCGCAAGCGTTGATTTTGAAGCTGACATTATTATTTGGAGAGGCTCTTTTTCGTCAGTTGCATATACATCCCAGGAAGCCTATGCAAAAGTTAAGCAGGACGCTGATTACGTAAGACAGTACCTTTTGGATAACAATGTATCTGAAGATGAGATAGTTTTCAGCTCTGTTGACATCAGCAGAACCTACAGAGATATTTATGATGCTAACGGCAATTACACAGGCTCTGAGCCGGATGGTTATCAGCTTACCCAGAGCGTAACTGTTTCATCAGGCAATCTCGATAATGTTGAAAAGATTTCCAGAGATATTTCCACTCTTTTGGATAAAGGAGTTGAATTGACATCTGATTATCCTGAGTACTACTATTCAGATCTTGATGCCCTAAAACTTGATCTTATCGATAAAGCTTCAATAAATGCCAAGGACAGGATCGATATAGTTGCCGAGAACTCCGGCGCCAAGCTTGGAAAACTCAAAAATTCAAGCCTTGGAGTTTTCCAGATTACAGCTAAAAACTCAGGAACAAGCAGCTATTCCTACGACGGAGCCTTCGATACAAGCTCACGTTATAAGACTGCTACTATAACTGTCAGGTTGGAGTATGATCTGAAGTAAGCTGGACTCAATGAGAAAAGTTATTTGATGATGATTTAATGACATGATGTGATTTAGCGCAGACCATTATAAGGTTTGCGCTTTTTTCTGTGCTTAAATTCTGAATTTAGTTTATTTCTTAAGACATCCTTAAGATTTGCAGTAGAAATTCTTAAGATTGCGTGCTAAATATTTACTCGGTCAAAAGTTTATGATAAGTTCTTTTGGCTGATTATTAATTCTTGCCATCAGGCGACTGTTAATGCGAACAGCATGTCTAAAATGCTGTGATGAAATCTGGTGTTGGCAGTATCTCAAGTGTAAAGAACATTGTTGATAAAAATAGGAGGTGCTATAATTTTTAATGAGCGAAAAAAGTAATAAAGATGGTGGAAAGAAGCGGCTGGACTGGCATTCCGGCTTTGAAGGAGGGCTTAGATATAGCTTTAGAAACTATGCTGATGATATTGAAATAGAGAGAGAACATCTTCTTTCCAAAGAGCCTTTACGTATTGATTTTTTAATTGTAAAAAAGAATATTCAAATAGTAATTGATAATGATATAGGTAGAAGCTTTAGGAAATACAACATAATTGAGTACAAAAATCCTGACGATGCGCTCAATATCGATGTTCTATGGAAATGTATCGGTTATGGAGGAATCTATAAAGGACTTGGCAATGTTGTAGATGAAATAAAGGCTGACGAAATAACAATCACTATTTGTAGAAGCAGAAAGCCAATAAAGTTATTTGAACAGCTGGAAAATGACGGATATATAGTAACCAAGTTGTATCCGGGGATATATCAGATTAGTGGAATAATAATAGTTCCAATTTTGATTGTAGTTCTTTCTGAACTAAATGATAAAGAACTTAAGGCTCTTAAAATCATGATATCTAATGCGGATGAAGACGATATAAGGAGCTTCATTACGGAAATAAGTAAATTGGAAACACAAGGTGATAAGAACAATGCTGATGCTGTGCTTCAAATAAGTGCAAACATTAACAAGACAATATTTGAAAAGATACGAGGAGAAAAAGATATGTGTGAAGCATTGAGAGAATTAATGGCTGATGACTTAAAAAATGCAGAGAAACAGGGAATAGAACAAGGAGCTGATAAGCATATTGTTGAGCAAGTATGCAAAAAACTTATTAAGGGAAAAACTATTTCAACTATAGCTGAAGAGCTCGAAGAAACAGAAAGTACAATAAAAGATATAGTTTCATGTGCTGAAAAGCATGCTCCTGAATATGACATTGAAGCTGTTTATGCGGAATATAGGGAAAAGAAAAATACATAATAAACATGGGAAAAGTGGCGTAATGAAAAATACTGAACATGTAATTGATAAAACTGTTTACATAGCAGATGGCGCAAAAGTAATAGGTGATGTTTCGATAGGGAAGGACAGTGCTGTCTGGTATAACGCTGTAGTAAGAGGAGATTCTTGCAAGATTGCTATTGGTGAACGTACCAACATTCAGGACCTTGCCTGCCTTCATGTTGATAAAAAATATAAGCTTGTAGTTGGAGATGATGTCACTATAGGACATAGCGCAATAGTCCATGGCTGTGAGGTCGGAAACAGAGTTCTTATAGGTATGGGAGCCATCATAATGAACGGTGCCAGGATAGGAGATGACTGCATCATCGGTGCAGGGGCTCTTGTTACGGAAAATGTAGAGATACCTTCGGGTTCCATGGTTTATGGCTCTCCTGCAAAAGTAGTAAGACAGCTGACAGATGAGGAAAAGCAGGGGATACTGGACAATGCAGCCCTTTATGTGGAGCATGCAAGGAAGGCGATGGATAAAAGCTGTTAACTTTTCTATGAAATGGTAGTGGGAATTATTGTGTAATGAATAACCGGGAGATAAAAATGAATCAAAAAGAGAGAATGTTGGCAGAACTTCCTTACAAGGCATGGATGGACGGCTTAAGCGAGGAACGTCTTGAAAACAAAAAGAAGATATATAAGTACAATAATCTTGAACCTGGCGATTTTGAAGCTCAAGACAGGCTTATTAAAGAAATACTAGGTAAAACAGGAAAAAATATCAACATTGAAGCTCCTTTTCATTGCGACTATGGGTATAACATTGAGGTGGGTGAGAACTTTTTTGCCAATTATAATCTCACTATTCTCGATGTTGGAAAGGTGAAAATCGGTGACAATGCTCAGATTGCACCTAATGTTTCAATTTATACCGCTGGTCACCCTGTTCATCCAGACTCTCGCAATTCAGGTTATGAATATGGAATAGCAATTACTATCGGCGATAATGTTTGGATTGGCGGAAATACATGTATTCTGCCGGGAGTAACCATAGGAAACAATGTGGTGATCGGTGCGGGAAGCGTAGTAACTAAGGATATTCCGGATAATGTAATAGCTGCCGGTAATCCATGTAAGATAATCCGTGAAATTACTGAAAAGGATAGGGACTTCTACTATCGGGATCGTAGGTTTGATGTGGGGGATTATTGCTGAAGTAAGTAAATTAGAAAAAACAAGGTGATAAGAACAATGCTGATGCCGTGCTTCAAATAAATGCAAACACTAACAAGACGATATTTGAAAAGATACGAGGTGAGGAAGATATGTGCGAAGCGTTAAGAGAATTAATGGCTGATGACCTAAAAAAAGCAGAGAAACAGGGGATAGAGCTGGGAATAGAACAAGGAGCTGATAAGCATATTGTTGAGCTGGTGTGCAAAAAACTAATTAAGGGAAAAACTATTTCAACTATAGCTGAAGAGCTCGAAGAAACAGAAAGTACAATAAAAGATATAGTTTCATGTGCTGAAAAGTATGCTCCAGAATATGATAGTGAAGCTGTTTATGCGGACTATAGGGAAAAGAAAAATATATAATTTGAATATCAAAGAATACTTAAAAGCGTAGATATGATACAAAATCTACGCTTTTCCTTTTACTTAAATTTTGTATATAGTTAATTTCTTAAGAAAACCTTAAGAATTACAGTAGAAATTCTTAAGATTGCACACTTCATATTTACACAGTCAAGTGATTATGATAAGTTGGTTTGGCTGATTGTTTATTCTTGCCATCTGGCAACTGCTAATATGGGCAGCATGTCTTAAATGCTGTGTTATAAATCTGGTGTTAGCGGTATTTCAAATGCAAAGAAAGAACATTGTTGATAAAAATAGGAGGTGCTATAATTTTTGTGAGTAAGGAAAATAATATGGGTGATAGTAATCAGCGTCTGGACTGGCATTCTGGCTTTGAAGGCGGCCTAAGATACAGCCTTAGAAACTACGCTGATGATATCGAAATTGAAAGAGAGCATCTGCTTTCAAAGGAGCCCTTGCGAATTGATTTTTTAGTGGTAAAAAAGAACGAGCAGGTAGTAATTGATAATGATATAGGAAGAAGTTTTAAGAAATACAATCTTATAGAGTATAAAAATCCTGATGATGCTCTAAATGTAGATGTTCTGTGGAAATGTATAGGATATACAGGAATTTATAAAAATCTTGGAAATACTGTAGATGCAATAAAAACAGACGAAATAACAATAACTATATGCAGAAGCAGAAAACCGTTAAGCTTATTTAAACAACTTGAAAAGAGCGGATTTGTTGTAAGTAAGCTTTATCCGGGAATATACCAGATCAGCGGGATTGTTGTTATTCCTATTATGGTAGCGGTATTATCTGAGTTATATGATAAGGAATTAAATGCACTTAAAATCATGACTTCAAACGCTGATGAAACCGACGTAAGAAGCTTTATTGAAGAAGCGAGTAAGCTGAAAAGAAGCGGCGATAAAAGCAACGCCGATGCCGTCTTACAGATAAGTGCAAATGTTAACAGAACGATATTTGAAAAGATACGAGGTGAGGAAGATATGTGTGAAGCGTTAAGAGAATTGATGGCTGACGATTTAAAACAAGCAGAAAAGCAGGGATTAGAGCAGGGAATATTTGGCACTGTAGATATACTAAGAGGTATGAATGTGGATGATTCCACAATTATTAAGCGATTATCCGAGCAATATAAAATCTCAGAAGACAAAGCTAAGAAATATCTGGAATAAAAGATATAGATATAACTTATGTGAATTTGAGGGAATTTGAGGCGTGGGTTTTGACATAACAAAATCTACGCTTTTCTTTTTACTTAAATTTTGTATATAGTTAATTTCTTAAGAAAACCTTAAGAATTACAGTAGAAATTCTTAAGATTGCACACCTCATATTTACACAGTCAAGTGATTATGATAAGTTGGTTTGGCTGATTGTTTATTCTTGCCATCTGGCAACTGCTAATACGGGCAGCATGTCTTAAATGCTGTGTTATAAATCTGGTGTTAGCGGTATTTCAAATGCAAAGAAAGAACATTGTTGATAAAAATAGGAGGTGCTATAATTTTTAATGAACGAAGAAAACAATAACAGTAGTGAGAAAAGGCGTATGGACTGGCATTCCGGTTTTGAAGGAGGCTTAAGATATAGCTTTAGAAACTACACTAGTGATATTGAAATTGAAAGAGAACGTCTTCTTTCAAAACAGCCATTGCGGATTGATTTTTTGGTAGTGAAAAATAATACGCAAATAGTAATTGATAATGATATAGGTAGAAGTTTCAGAAAATACAATATAATTGAGTATAAAAATCCTGATGATGCGCTTGATATTGATGTACTTTGGAAATGTATAGGATATAGTGGGATTTTTAAGAGTTTAGGAAATTATGTAAATGAAATAAGGGCTGATGAGATTACAATTACAATATGCAGGATTAGAAGGCCCAATAAATTATTTAGACAATTAGATGATGAAGGATGTGTCGTAACGAGATTATATCCTGGAATATATCAGATTAGTGGAATAATAGTTGTTCCAATTTTAATAGTTGTGTTATCAGAATTAAAAGATAATGAACTTAATTCACTTAAGATAATGACTGCAAATGCTGATGAAGGCGATATAAGGAACTTCATCACAGAAGCAAGTAAATTAAAAGAGCAGGGCGATAAAAACAATGCTGATGCGGTACTACAGATAAGTGCAAGCGTTAATAAAACAATATTTGAGAAAATAAGGGGTGAAGAAGACATGTGTGAAGCTTTAAGGGAACTTATGGCTGATGATTTGAAGAATGCTGAAAAGCAAGGAATAGAGAGGGGCTTGGAACAGGGCCTAGAACAAGGGGTTAATAACACAAATGAACTATATGCATGGCTTTTTGAACAGAACCGGGCTGCGGATGTTCAAAGAGCAACCAAGGATCATGCATATCTGAATAAACTTATGGAAGAGTACAAGAAAAGAGCTCAGCGCTATAATTGCTGATAAAGATGCTACCATTGCCAAACTTCAAGATGAACTTGAAAAGTATAAAAGAAATACATAAAACGTTGGTATTAATGACAAACGTTATTTGTCATAGAGAATAGTAAATGATAGAGGAATACGAAAGCGTAGATATGATATAAAAACTACGCTTTTTTCTGTAATAATAAACAATATATGGTTTATAATTTTAATATAGAGTTTATTATTTGAGAGATTAAGGAAAAATGGTCTGTTCACAAATTCTTTATTGTGACAGACCATTGTGTGCTCAATGCCAGTTTCCTAGCTTAACTAAATAGAACTATTATGAGTAATCAGCTCAAATCAGCTAATCATGCGGATTTGAGCTGATTTTTGTCATGTGAATGGTCTGTCACCGGATTACAGTTCCAGTAACATAATTCATACAAAAAACTAAAAATATATATTGACATAGATATCAAAATGTGTGGCCCCATTCCTGATTACCACCAGGAATGGGGCCCCTTAATCAAGAACGTATTCGCATTCACTCATGATTAAGGAGGTACACATTATGAACAATTTCCCATCAGAAGTCAAGCAGACTCTGAACAATATCATCAATGATATGGCTGAGGTA
>NZ_FOXO01000045.1 GCF_900115735.1 Butyrivibrio proteoclasticus | reverse complement strand
TTGAATCGCTCCCCGTCAAGTAGACAATCAAAAAAATAAATTTTCTGCCATCAGTTTTCTGATGGCAGTTTTTTATGCCACCATCAAATAATTATTATGTTTCTCCATAGGTGTAAGAACACCTAGATTCCTCTGCAAGCGCCGATTATTATAGTATTCAATGTATTCCTCAATCATCGACACCAATGAATCTTTATCCTTAAATCTTTTTCCATAATACCGCTCTCGCTTGAGTATTCCCCAAAAGCCTTCCATGGGACCATTGTCGATGCATTTTGCTACTCTTGACATGCTCTGAGTCATTCCTGCAGCTTCTAATTTTGCGTGGAACAGTCTGTTTGTATATTGAAATCCTCTATCACTGTGGCACAGTGGTGTTGCACCAGGATTTGCAGCTATAGCAGCATCAAATGTATCAAATACCAGTGGGTTATTGTTCGAATCACCTATCACATAAGATACAATTCTACGATCATATAAATCGAGGATAGCACTCAAATATACCTTGTGAACTTCCTGAGCCACATAGTATTTAAATTCAGTAACATCTGTCAGCCACTTCTGGTTAGGGGCATCCGCCGAAAATTCTCTATTTAAGATGTTCTCGGCAATGAATTGAGGATTAGCTGCCTGCCTTGTGCATCCGTTGTTGGCATATTTTATAGTGGATTTAATTCCCTTTTTACGGCAAATCCTAAGGACACGTTTGTCATTTACCTTTATATCATGGTATCGTTCAAGTTCATCTCTAATACGTCTATAACCTTTATCCGGGCTCTCAGTATGTATTTTTTCTATTTCATCAGCTATACGTTTGTTTTCAGCCTCATAATTCGGAAGCTCCCTATGCAACCATTTATAGTATGCAGCCCGGCTAACATTTCCAATCTTGCAGAGAGCAGAAATTGGATAGCAATGCTCATCGTGCTCTGTCTTGATTGCGAGATAAACCTGTTCGTGACGTATAAGGCTCAGTCCCACCCCCTCTCTATTGCATCGAGTTTTTTTAAGAAAGACGCCTCCATTTCAGCGCGTTCCTTTTCGGCACGAAGAATCTTATTTTCAGCGCGAAGTCTATCCAATTCTGTCATTTCTTCTTTAGCCTTGGTTCTTCCACGTCTGTCTTTAAGAGCCTCAATTCCATTGGCCTTATATTTTACCGTGTAGCTTCGCGCTTGCTGATATGATACATTGAACTTTTCAGCAGTTTCTGCATAATTGCAATCATGAGAAATGCAATACTGAACAATTTCTACACGCTCATCAAATGTTGTTTTTCTCCCCTTGGTCATGATGGTTGCTCCTCCTGTTCCGGAAGTTTTTAGCTCCTCATGACCATTATATTTCTTTATCCAGTCTTGTAACTTACTTTTTGCTCTAATGCCATATTTCTGACATATAGATAGCAATGAGTCATTTCCATTTAGATACTCCAGAACTGCTTTCTCTTTCAGTTCTTTTGGATATCTTTTGTAGCATCTTTGAGTAAACGCAGATGAATTATCACTTTGGTAAATGGCAATCCATTGTTGGACAGATATGGGTGCAACTCCAAGACGTGCAGCTGCATGTCGCTGTGTTTCTTTTCCATTAAGAATACCTTCTACTGTCCTGATTTTTTCATCTGGCTCTATCTTATATTTGGACATAAAAATGCTCCCTCCTAAGTAATACAAGATTTTTATTATTTCTCTTGTCTACCTAGAAGGGAGCATATCAGATGATTTAATCATCTAATGCGACAGCCCCTTTTATTTTGCTCAGGTCATTTTCTGTTATGAAACGCAGCAAGTGCGTCAATTAGAGGCTTCTTTTTGGATCTGCTGACACACAGATCATTTCCGGCTACCGTTACCGTTCCGGCACTTACTCCCTCTACATAGGCGAGATTGACCAGACACGACTTGTCACAGGCAAAGAATTTGGGATCGCCCAGATCCTCTTCCGCCTGTTTTAGCGACCCCCTCACCCGGTAAACATCCTTTACAGTGTGATAATATACATCATGTTTGTTTACTTCCACATAAATAATATCATCCAGTTCAACTGTAATAGTGGCGCTTTCGGTTCGGATCATAAGCATAGGCCTGGTACTCTCGGGAACAAATTTCAGAGCTCTTGCAAGTTTCTGACTGAACCTTTCATACTTAAGCGGCTTTACTATAAAATCCGTAGCAGCAACTTCGTAGCCTTTAAGAGCATACTGGGCAAGATTTGTGACAAACAAAAGAACCACTCTCTCGTCCAGATCTCTTAGCTTCCTGGCCGCAGTCAGCCCATTCATCCCCGGCATATCAATATCCATCATCACTATGTCATATTCAGGTTTATAATTTGTCAAAAACAATTCAGGAAAAGCAAAATCGCTGACAATAAACTGTTCCTTAGATGCCTGCTCATATTTCTTCAGATATTCCTTAATTGTGCTTCTGATATTCTCATCGTCATCAATGATAGCTACTTTTTTCATTGTCTTTCCTCTTTGCCTTCCATGGGAATCAGTATATTCAGATAAAAGACATTATCCTCAGCTCTGGTATTCAGGCTCCCGCCGTATTTTTCGGCTATCATTTTTATACTGGAAACCCCATATCCGTGGTTAAACTCATCACCTGTGGTAGTTTTGGGAAGGCCGTCTTTAAACTGGAGACTTCCTTTAAATGCGTTTTCAGTCTGGATCAAAAGAAACTGATTTTCCTGATGTATTCGAATATATATTGATCTTTTTGAATGATCCTCAAGGATTCTGACCGCATTTATTGCATTGTCTATGATATTCCCAAACATGACATAAAGATCAGTGACATCTATAAATGAGAGCTTGTCCCCATCCACCATGCACACAAAGTCAATATCATGCTTTTTACAGTAGCTGTTCTTTTCCGTAAATATGATATCCAGGGTGTCATTCCCTGTATGAATCGCACTATCAAAGCTCTCCACCAGTTCCATAGCCTCTGAAATATGCTTCTGGTTATCCTCTCCTTTTGAAAGAGCCGAAAGCTGATATTTAAGGTCATGACATTTGCGGTTTATCGCGTCCACAGTGGACTTTGACATTTTATACTGTCTTTCTTTATCGCTGATCAGCTTTCGTGCAATTTCAAGTTCATTATCCCGTCGGTCTATATGAGTGATATCAAACTGAACAAACACACAAAGTACACAGGCGATAAAATTCCATATTGTCTCAGCCAGCGCGTACCTTGTATAGCTGTGATGCATTATGTCGTCGTAGAGCATGCCCAGAGTCCAGGGCTGATTCATCAGAACAACTAAGATTCCAAAGGCTACAACTCTGATTGTTGCATTTTTGCGAAGCTGTGGAATACCAAAGCCTCTTCCTCCGAGGCAATGAAACCCCAAAAAAACAACTGCGTCGCATACAAGAATAAGTACATACCATAGAGCACTGACTTGGCCATTGACATCATGTGCCAGATAATGTGGTGAAAAATACGATATCAGCGTATTAAGAAGACTTGATATCCGTTGGATAATATAACCTGCACTGACTATATACAGCACCTGAAGAATGTTGGTAACATAACACCAATACACATAAAGAAATGACACAAGCACTATCGGAATGTGAATAACAAGGATAGATGGCTGATAAAACGCTAAAATAACAGTATATATAAGGGTGAATGCAGCGCATTTACAGGCGCCAGAAAAGAAATCTCTTCGTCTTTCAAGTCTGGCGCAGATCATCGTGGTAATGACAGCCATTTCCGATGCATATATAAACATGATAATGGAAAGTTGTAAGTTCATAATTGTCCTCTAAAAAATTTTACCGCAAACGGCTAACCGGTACAATACCGGTTAGCCGCACGTCATTTCAGTATGCATTCTTGAATCAACAATTCAAGAATGCATCAACCAAGCCAATTTAAATCGACTTCGTCGATGAGGCTTGGTTGACTCTTCACTCATATTCTCACGAAATCCGCAGTATATGCGGATTTCTGGAATTAAGTTCAAGAAGTCATACTTTTTTACTATTCTCAGATTACTGATGCTGAGGGATTGTGCTTACAACAGCGTGTGAGTTTGTATCAACCTGGATTGATGAGAAATCAGGCTGGAAGGAAGGAAGAATGTCAGCATCCTCAGCTGATGTAGCCACAACACCGTTCAGGTTCTGAACAGCACTTGTGGGTGCCTGAAGAGATACAGTCTTAATTCCGTCTGCATCAGCCTTTTCAGCTGTGTACTTTCCTGTATAGAAGGTTTTTGTATAGAAAACGATAGCGCCTGAAACCTGGTTTACAAGGAATGCGTCCTCAAGAGTATATGTTCCGTCACCATTAAGTACCAGTCCGACATGGTTTGTTATAATGCAGTCTCCTTCATAACCGGCTTCAACCCAGTCAACTTCACCTGAGTAGTATTCAGCTGCAGAGCCGCTTCCACATGCAGCAAGTGACATTACCATAACCATTGACAGTAGAATTGCTAAGAACTTTTTCATTTTAAATTTCTCCTTTTGTTTTAATTATTTGTTTTCTATTTTTGTTACCTGTTTGTTTTTCTTCTTCACTCCAAAGATGATCAGAAGTCCTCCGGCAATTGCCAGAAGCGCTGAAAGTGCGCCAACTGCAAACTTCCATGGGGCAATACCGTATGTTACTTTAGTTCCATCAGACATACCGTTCACTGCATTGCTGTTAAGAGTAAGATAAGCGATGTTCTTTACAGCCTGACGCATTACCTGCTGTGTACTTGCGTTGTTTGTATCCTTAAACTTCGAAGGAAGTGTTGAAATGTTAGCAAGGATAAGGTCGTTTCCGTTGGACACAGCCCACTCACAGTTCATGTACTCTGTTCCGTCGTAGTCAGTGATCACGCATCCGGTGAATCCCCACTCTCCGCGAAGCACTTCGTTAAGGAGCTCTGAGCAGCCGCCTGTCCATACACCGCCGAGTCTGTTAAAGCTGGACATAACACCGATGGAACCGCGCATATTCTTGTGCTGTGTATTGCCTTCTTCATCGAGATACTCAAGGTCTATAACAGGCTCTTTTACCGCAATCTCAAAGGCCTTGAGGTTTAGTTCTCTCATTGCCTGCTCGTTGGACCATACTGTAGGACCATTATCATCCCTGTGAGTCTCCACATCGTTGAGTGCAAAGTGCTTGACGTAGCAAGCAAATCCTTTCTGCGTTGCCCCCTGTATTGTTCCCGCACAGGTCTTTCCTGAAACAAGCGGATCCTCTGAATAGTACTCAAAGTTACGTCCGCCGAAGGCTGTTCTGTGAAGGTCATTTCCCGGTGCATACCACCCTGACACTTTACCAAGAATAGCTTCATTACCTACTGCGTTTCCATATTCTCTTGCAAGATCAACGTTCCATGTTGCAGCAACCAGTGTTCCACAGCAGTTGAAGTTTCCGGAAGCAGAGAATCCGATTCCTCCATACTGCTTAAGTCCTGCAGGTCCGTCTGTGGCACTGCTCTTTGGCAGTCCAATGGATCCAAGAGGAACGGTTCCCTGGTTTCCAGCGCAGATCAGATTGTTCATATCCTTGACACTAAGCTGATCAAGGAGTTCATCCCATCTGGGATCATCGTATGCAGCTCCTCTCAAAGCTATCAGCTGCAACCCATTGTTTGCACCGGTTTTAGGGGCTGTATCTGCTTCATCATAGTAATCAGGCTCGTAAGTACCCATTTCTTTTACCAGCTCATCCGAAGCCGTAAGATCTTCTACCGTAGGAGCTGTCGGGAAGGTTCCTTTAAAATCCTTTCGACTGAGAATTGTCGCTTTTCCTTCCTCAAAGTGGTCGTTCATCCAGCCAAAACGCGTAACAGCTGCTTCAACTTTATGGTTCTGCTTCCACTCATCAGAATAGTTTACATATTCTCCGGTCTGTGCTTCTATCTCCGTCTTTCTTGGGTTTGACTGGTCATAAACGATCTGTTCCGGAACGTTTAAAGCCCATTCACAGTTATCTCCGTAAATCTCATGTGCATTCTTTCTTACTGAAATAATGTAATTACCTTTATCAAGCACATAGCATCCTGCATTTTTGTAGTCGAATGATGCCATATCTTCTTCATTAAAGGACACCTGATAGTCTTTTGTCTCACCTGCATTTAAGAGGTCTGTCTTAACATATCCTGCAAGTACAACTTCCGCTTTTTCAACAACACCGTCATATGGTGCATGGAAGTATACCTGGACAACATCTTTACCGGGAACAGATCCTGTATTCTTTACAGAAACAGTTACGGTAATCTCACCGTCCTCTTCCTGAACATCCTTGATCTGCTGCTCAAATGTTGTGTAGCTGAGCCCGTAGCCAAAAGGATAAACAACTGCTTCGTCATAATCTATGAAGTTATCAACAGCTGCAGTCTCATAATAACGGTATCCAACATAGATGCCTTCCTCATACTCAACTGTGAATCCCTCATCAAGATTGCTGTAAGCCTTTGTCGTCGTATTTGGAAATGTTGGATCTTTGGTGAGATCTCTGGGCCATGTATCAACAGTATGACCTGAAGGATTAATCTGTCCTGCAAGTATTTCAGCCAGTGCGACTGTTCCTCGTGAACCTGGATAAGCGAGCCATACTATCGCATCCACATTCTCATCATCGTTAAGTTCTCCAAGCTCCATTACGTTTGAGCTGTTCACTACAACAACGACATTTTCAAAGTTCTCTTCAACGTGCTTTAAGAGTTCTTTTTCCTCATAAGTCATCTCCAGCTGATGCTGACCGTTCTCATAATTTTGGGTCTCTGCCACGTCTTTTGACATCGCAGTCTCCCCTGATGAAATAGAACCTTTGAGGTCAGTTGCAAAATCAAAGCCCTCACCGCCCTGTCGTCCGATGACAACAATAGCTGCATCACTGTACTTTCCGTAGGACCCTGTAACACTTGTTGTATAGTAGCTCATTGGAAATTCTCCAATGTAATAAGTTGTTGCATCCAACTTATCCATGGCGTTATAGCCCTTTTCAACCTTATCAAGGTTATCAGCGTAAAGCTTTGTCAGCGTGTCGTTGACCATAAAGCCCTGATCGCCAAGCGCCTGTGCCATGGGTGTGCACTGTCCTTCATCTCCGGCACCTGATCCTGTTCCGCCCCAGGCCGTATCAACACTGCGTCTTCCGAAAAGCGAAACACTTTCATTTCCCTTAAGCGGAAGAATCCCGTTGTTCTTCATAAGTGTGATACCTTCTTCAGCGATACGCCTTGTCACGTCTTTCGCTATCTCATCAACACCCTCCGGATCTGTTTTATCAGGTGAATAGTACTCTGTATCCCAGTTTTCACTGCCGGGCTTTGTCACAACCTTGGGTTTACCCATACCGACATAAGTATCAAGTACGCCGGCGAAAAAGTTTGCAACTGCCACAACAGCCACTGCAAGTACTAAAAGAACGCTGCCAATGGCAGTCATCACCTTGCCGGAACCGCTCATTCCTTTCTTTTTCATTGCTTCTCTCCTTTGAAATATTATTGATGTAACGTCAGTATAGGTACAGCAAAGAAAGCAGACAACGGATTCGGCACTAACGGTAATAAAATTGGCATCAACTGCAAACACTCAGCAAAAAAACGCAAGTATCTGCAAATAAAAAACCACCTGCATGACCGGGCAGATGGTTTATAAAAAAATGTTATCTATCTTTGGCTTATATATTCCGAAAGCCACATTCAGTTTAACTGCATCGTCATTCGGTCATCAACAGGACAGGCATGATATGTCAATAATCCGTCATCAACTGTCAAAAGGCTATGAGTCAAACCTTTTCCTCCCATTAAACAAAATGTGAATGAATTGTAACTGAATGCTAATCTTTTCATTAAAAAATCTCCCGACACTCCTATAGTGCCGGGAGACTAGGTTAAAACTTATACTATCAGCCTTCTATGGCTATCAGATTCTTTTCCGGGATCTTCTTTTCCAGGGCTTTCTTTGGAATTGTAAGTGTGAGAACGCCGTGCCTGTAGGTTGCCTCGATATCGTCCTTCTCTACATTGTCTCCAATGTAGAAGCTCCTTGTCATGGATCCTGCATATCTCTCCTGACGAATGAGTTTACCTTTCTTATTGTTCTCGTCCTTATCAAGGCCTTTTGCTGCGCTGATGGTAAGATAACCGTTATCAAGTTCTACTGTTATCTCTTCCTTCTTGAAGCCCGGCAGGTCTACTGATACTTCGTAGTTATCATCCTTTTCCCTGATATCGGTCTTCATCATCCTGCTTGCTTTTCTTCCATAGAGCTTTCTCTCCATGTCGTCAAATTCCTTCATTGGGAATCCAAACAGATCGTCGATAAAATTCTCTTCAAAAATACTAGGTGCTAACATAATACATACCTCCTTTGCATCAAAAACATTATCTATGTTAATGAGCAATGGGACGGAGGGTTTAGATCTTAGGAAAGTTAAGTCCTAACGGTCTTCTCTGTTCCTTTGTTCTACGAACACTATAACACAGCAATTAGCACTCGTCAACCGAGAGTGCTAATTTGGATAAAATAGTATTGTATAAAGTAATACATTTTTGTCATATCAGAGTAAAAACAAGAGCTGTTACAAGGCTTCCCAATATTATCATTACGCACTGTCTTGTCTGCTGTTTTCTGTTATATCCAAAATTCTGCCATAGCATATCGTGCTAAATGCTATCATAAATCTTTCCCAGTTATTTAACACACATTTTAGAATATATAGTGTATATTCTAATTATAGATACAAAATGTTGTAGTTTGATAGGCTGTACAAGGAGGTAGCCTATGAATATTGATGTTTTGTCACTTAGAACAAACATGAACGCAGCTGTTAACACCATCGAGCCTTCCACTAAGGATATGACGAGGAGATATACAGGCAGTTCCATCCTCGCTTCAATCTCATTTTCAGATATGCTTGAGAATGCCCTTAGAAATGAACTCTTAAAAGAAAGCTGATTGATCAACCGCCCTTAAGAGGGCACGGAGGAAATATCATTGCAGAGCGAGACTTATATACCAAGATCTTTTGGAAAGCCTGTTCCCAGAACCTATGATGCACTTCTCATAAATGGACACTACAAAGACCCCAGAGCCGTAAATGAACGGATTAAGAGCATCGTGTCAGCTTCACTAATCGTACTTTCAATAGCCCTTCCGGTGCTGTTGATCCATTAAATGGATTTTGAGTATTAAAAGATATATTCATAGCCGCCTCTTAAGGCTTTACACCTTATCCTTTAAAATCAACCCTTGTTCCAACGTTTCTCTCTGCATCCGTCACCACCCTTGAAGCTGCATTGTTATAGGAATAAGTCTGAACCTTTGACAAAAGATCGTCCAAAGAATTCGCTTCAATGATGTCATATAAAAGTTCTTAACCCCATTTTTTAATTTCGTGCTTTTCATATTAAAGCATCACAAAAGTACATAACAAAATGCCACAAAAAAACACAAATCTTCATAGTAGTCCCAGTATACCTTATACGACCGGTGCATAATCACAACTGTTTATGATCTCTGTCGCAGACTGATAGTCTACCGGCTTACTGTAATAATACCCCTGCGCCAGATTACAGCCCAGTTCCACAAGCTTTTTACCCTGCTCCTTCGTCTCAACGCCTTCTGCGATGATCTCCATCTTTAGTCTTTGTGCAATAGTTATTATGCTTTCAACAAGAATCGCAGTTTTATCATCTGATATTATCATATCTGTAAAAGACTTATCGATCTTTATTACATCTGCATCGATGTTATGGAGAAGTGACAGGGATGAATATCCGGTACCAAAGTCATCGATGGATATAAACAGCCCATTTTCTTTGAGAGTCTTTACAAATGTAATGAGTCTCTCATACTCAACATCCTTTGTGCTCTCTGTTATCTCTATTTCCACATCGTCAGTAGATAGACCATTTTCCTCTATTACCTTTAATATCTTGCTTTCTATCTTTGGTACAAAGAGGTCTTTTTTGGAAAAGTTACTTGAAATCCTTGGTGGAGTAAGTCCCATTTCTTTCCATCTTTTTATCGATTTGCAGGTTTCATCAAATATGGCAAGATCAAGCTTCGGTATAAGCCCCTCTCTGTCCAATATCGGAATAAACTGATCAGGGTATATGTAATGGTCCTCATGGAACCACCTGCACAGCGCTTCAAAACCAACAAGTTTGCCCGTTTTCATGTCAACCTTAGGCTGGAAAAAAGGCGTGAACTCATGGTTCTTTACTGCAGTCGGAAATATTCCTATAATGTCCCTTCCTTGCATCACCATATTTTTCAGCTCTTCGCCATAATAAACAACGTCCTGCTTTAATCTGCTCTTTCCAAGCCCACAGGCTACATTTGCATCGTTAAGGCGTTCAAGGAAAGTCTTGTTCTCATCTTCTGAGAGCATGGATATCCCGACCCATGCCACAACGTCAAAGCGATTATTTGGAGCATTTTTAAGCTTTGATATGGTGACTGTACTTATCTTCTTTAAAAAGTTCTTTAGATTCTCATTGTGCAGGTATACTACAAAATTATCCCCGCCCATGCGTCCGGCACATTCATCATCTTCTGTAAACTTAAGCAGTTTCCTTGAATACTGTATTATGGCTTCATCTCCTGCCTGTGCACCGCATATCTCATTAATGTATCTGAAGTTTCTGAGGTTGATCCTTAGAACGGCATAATCTTGTGGCATGGAATGCTGTAGCACCGTATAATATTTTCTTTGTACCATTGCAATATTAGGGATTCCTGTAAGAACATCAGATGTCTCAGCATAGTCAAGCATCTTTCTCATGTTCTGTCTGCTTATGATTATGTAGATAACATTTGCCATAAACGCACACAGTTCCTGGTCAATGTCATCTTCTTTTACAGCTTTTTCGAATTCTATGTAGGCATGGACATACTCATTTCCATCATAGTAGAAGTTGTAACACTTTTTTAAGCCTCCCGGCATGCCGGAATCATAAAGAACAAGCTTGTTATCAACTGGTGTTGCTTCAAATACAAGTTTCCCCGTCCTGGGGTTCCGGTATCTGTCATCACCACCAAGATCCATGTCATAATACATTTTCGTGACATGAAGCGCACAACAGAGGTCCTTGTAGGTATCTGCTTTAATATTCTCCAGCGATGCCTCCTGAAAGAGTTTCTCAAGCTTATTTGCCATCAATTCAGCGATTTTCATAATCATAGTCTCCCTAAATGATTTCAAAATCTATTCCTTGAGCATTGCCTCAAATTCTTCTAAAGGCAGAGGCTTTGAAAAGTAAGTTCATATATATAATTATTGCAATTGTTACTCTGCAACCTAAAATGAAGGCAATCTTCTACGTTTATATAGTAACATTTAATATTCAACATAATCTATAAACTTTATGTAAACAAAAAGCACATGTTTATTTGTTTATAAAGCTTTTTGTTGAGTAACAGCGCAATCCAAGTTACAATTAAAATAGAGTGGTATTTCAACAATAATGATTGCGGGTGTATTATCATCACAGATTCAGTCCCATTGCCCTGCACACAGGAGACAATGATATGTTCAATTGGATCAGCCCTTTTAACTACGACTTTGCCATAGCGTCAATACCCATACAGATAATACTTCTATTATTCTATGGCTTTAGAAGAAATCTTCCCATCAGGCAGAGCTTCTTTTTCTGGATTGCCATGAGTTCAAACCTCATCATGACAATTTCTGATATCATTTCCTGCGAAATGAATGAAGTGTGGATGATTTTTCCTCTGTGGGTAATGTATGCAATTAATCATGCATATTTCCTTGGTTTTATCATTAGAGGATGGTCTCTATTCATGTATACAGCAGAATCAACCCATAGTTATAGAGAATCTGATCACATCATTAAGGTTCTCACCGGTCTGCCTGCATTTATTTCCGTTATTCTTATCCTTTCAACTCCATGGACATCTGCTATTTACACCATTGCTGAGGATGGATATCACAACTGCTCTCTTTATAAAACAATCTATTTCAGCACCTATTTTTATATCATCGCATCCCTGTTTCTTGTTATCAGATTCTGGAAACAGCTTTCAAGACGCATGAAAGCAGGACTACTTTCTTTTAACCTGCTACTGTTATTTGGAATAATCATAAGGAAGCATTTCTATCACATGCTTGTCACAAGTTATTTCAGCATCCTTACTATATTGATCATCTTCCTTACATCTGAAAACCCCGATCTATATAGGGACAATCGTACATCATTATTAAATAAGGACGCACTTAACAGGATCGGTAAAGAATTATGGGAAAGAAAGATCCCGTTCAGTCTCATTACAATATCTATCAACAACTATGAGGCTTCCAAGGTTGTCTACGGAGTCAATCAAATTAATGATGAACTGAAGATTATTGCAGAGTGGCTCATACATAATTACCGTAATAATTACCTGTTTTATATAAGAAACGGCGTATTCATTGTCTTGATAAAAGGTCATCTGGAAAAAGACCCGTCTATGGTAATAAATGAATGGATAGAAAAATATGAACTCCTTAGAAAAACCTGCGACGACATCGTTCCTATTCAGGCTTCAATGATGTTCTTATCCGAGTCTCTGATCAGCGAACATGCTCTGCTGCTGTCTGACCTGGCAAGATATGCTATAAATAGTTCATTTGAGGAAAACCGCAAAGGTAACTACTACTTCTCGGACAAAATGATAGGAGGCGTCAAAAAACACAAAGCAATAGAGAAAGCAATCAAACTTGCCATGTCAGAGAAGAGGTTTGAAGTATATTTTCAGCCCATCTATTCTAATGCAGACGGAAAAGTCACGGGTGCAGAAGCCCTTGCAAGGCTTAATGATCCTGAAATCGGCTTCATTTCTCCTCTTGATTTCATTCAGATTGCTGAAAAGAATGGTGATATCATAGAAATAGGCAAACAGATCTTTGAAAAAGTCTGCATGTTCCTAGAAAACGTAGACGTCAAACAACTTGGCATCGAGTTCATAAATGTCAACCTGTCACCAATACAATGCATGAGCATCAACCTTCCTGGTGACTTGGAAGAAATAGCAAAAAAACACAACGTCCCAATGGATATGTTCGACTTTGAGATCACAGAGTCACTTATAGATGACTATGACATGATACAGGTTACAATTGCCGGATTAAGAGCCATGGGTGCAGAACTGTCTCTTGATGACTTCGGAACAGGTGCAGCTAATCTTACAAGCCTTATAAATCTGCCAATTCACGTGGTAAAAGTTGATATGTCCTTTGTAAGGTCATATTTCGCAGGAAAAGCAGGTTTCTTGCCTGATCTGATAAGTCTTTTCAAACACTCGAGAATGGAAATTGTTGTCGAAGGAATAGAAACTCTGGAGATGAAAGACAAAATGGCAGAACTGGGCTGTGACTATGAGCAGGGATATTATTTCTCAAAGCCAATACCACCTGCTGAATTTGTCGCTTATATGGAGGCACAGGCAGAGCAGGTATGAACAATAAAAAAATGAAAAATTCCTTACAAAAATCACTTATCCGCATCAGTGTAATCATTGTTATATTCATATCAATTTCCGTGGGCACTTTGTGCTTTGATATTTACAGGAGGGATATGATAAACAGATATCAGAACTACGCCGGTGATGCCATCAACTTTCTGAGCAGCTGCATAGATGTTGATGACCTTGAACAGTGTATGCGCACCGGTGTCAAATCCGATAAGTACAATGAGCTTCAGACTCTGGCCAATGATCTCAAGGAAACCCATGATCTGTTTTATATATATATAATTGAGCCGTTAAGGGCAGATCCTCCGGACAACATGATGGATGTCCTTGCTGCATATACTTTATATGAAAAGACATATGAAGCAGATGAACTTACCGATCTCGGAAACTATAGCGGAGATGCTTATCCAAGGGATGTCGCCCTTGAGTACCTTAAGCGCATGGACACGGATACAACTGTCACTTACTTTAGAAATGATACTGACTTTGGGAAAATATATACCGCAATCCGTCCTCTGATAAATTCAAAAGGAGAGCCCATTGCTGTAATCTGTGGGGATATCCTTATTGATAACATTTATAAAGCAGCCTATACATATGCACTTGCGACATTCATAGTTGCACTTATAGCAGGTCTGCTTCTTGTTTTAGCTCTCAACAGATGGTATAACAAGCGGATAGTCAGACCTATACGGAACCTAGAAAATGCAACCGGCAAAATTGAAGACAAATGCCGAAAGCGCGCTCCTGTATCAGAACTTGTTATGGACGAAATTGACATACATACCCATGATGAGATTGAATCCCTGTCAGGCTCCATCTTCTCCATGGTTGAGGATATAAGGAATTATGCCTCTGACCTGATCGACAAAGATAAAAAGATAAGTGACATGCAGGATAAGAACTCCCAGCTGGAAGCCCTTGCAAACCGTGATTCTCTGACCGGAATACGAAATAAGACCGCATACGACAATGAAATCAAGAGCCTTGAATGGAATCTTAAGCTTGGAAAAACTGAATTTGGAATCGGAGTCGTTGATCTTAATTACCTGAAAATCATCAATGATACTTATGGTCACGAAAAAGGTAATGAAGCCATCAAGAACATTTGTCATATAGTCTGCGTTACATTTGCCCACTCTCCTGTCTTCAGAGTGGGAGGTGACGAATTTGCCATAATTCTAAAGGGTCAGGACCTTGAAAATATTGATTTCCTAATAGATAAGTTCAACCAAGAGCTCTCGGACCTGGCAAACAACAAGGATTTATCTCCCTGGGAAGCTGTGTCAGCTGCGATTGGTTATGCCACATATGACAGTGATAAAGATGCAGGTGCAATAAACGTCTTTAAGCGTGCAGATAACAACATGTATGAAAACAAAAAGAGAATGCATGCCGAAAGAACATAAGAAATAGCGGCCAATCATTTTTTATAGATTGTGCCCCATTTATACAAAAATCCCATTCTGACAATAGAAACATACGACTAATTCAATAAAGCCAGACCTGTTCAGTTTTTGAACATAGGTCTGGCTTTATTCTTACTTACACTGATAATCCTTAGTTTGCTGTTCCAAACTTATCTGCAAGATACAAGAATCCTGAAAATCCATTCTCATCAAGAAGTGACAAGGCGTCAGTTCCTGCAGGGACTATGAAGGATACCCTGTTACCCTTATAATCTCCGTCTAAGAAACTTACTTCAAGGCTTACATCAGTTCTTTGTCCATGTGATCATTACAGGAGAAAGGCCGTTAAAATGTGTGCTGATACCTGAAGAAGTGTTTGTTGTACCAGGCTTCTCTATTTCTCCGGCAGTCTTGCCGTTAGCACTTGTTCCAATCATATGGGCAACGCTAAAACTATATTCATCGCCATTTGTTCCGTCAGGATATGGCAATACTACATCAATGCCCCCTGTAGGGAAGTTCTCAGCAGTTGCTGTAGTCCAGGTTGAACCTCCGTCAGTTGAAACCATCAGTTTAACATCGACAAGTTTCGAACTTTCTTTTTCCTCTTCTGTTTCTATTGAGAGCGCTGTTTCTAAAGCTGTTCCTATACTTTCTACAGATGTATAGCCGCTGCCTTTTAAGTCGTCAGAAATATCACTATCAGATAGTCCTTCAACTTCTACCTTTGTCGCTTTCTCAGGTTCAGGTGTTGGTTCAGGTTCAGGTGCTTCGCTGATCGTATAAGTCGCTGATGCCACAGCACTGTCAGTCATTCCAGCTTTGACTGCGATTGCTTTTATTGTTACAGTCTCGCTTACGGAAATAGCATTGCTATAAGGCGTGCTTGAAGCAATTCCCTTTTCTCTGACAAGTGAAAGTTTATTTTTAATTTACAAAATACTAACGCCATAATCGTCGCTTAATCGTATAAATAAATATATGATAGATATAGGAATATGATTACTTGTCATATTCTGTTATACAAGGAGGAATTTTAACATGTCAAAAGTTGCATTAACCGATCAGGAATTAGGTATGGTAGCCGGAGGTGTAGATTGGACTAAAATTGCAATCAAAGTAGTTGAAAAAGTACTAAAAGAAAGAACTCACAAATAATAAAAGTAAGTTATCTTCGCCCATACTATCCAACATCCTTTAGAATGTATTATTATCTCATTACTTTATCCATGAAATACATTTTATTTCCAGGTTCAAAATGATTTTTGGGTCTGTTATTTTCAAAAATGGCATAGCTTTTTAGCATATTCTTTATGCTATTTCTTGTTATTGCACTTTCCTGTTGGCTTAACTCTTTGGCTACATTTGAAAGTTCTCCGATTTCTTGCTGCATTAGTAACATATTATTTGCCATATTTGTCATAATTTGGAGAATGTCCTCTGGATTTTCTTTCATAAATAAATATAAAAGTTCCTCAGTTATTCGAAGAAGTTTAACATCAGAGAATGCAATGATCGTATATATTGCCGGCTTTTTAGTTAGGATTCCAAATTCACCAAAACAGCTTCCGGGACATAGTATTCCAAGTAGTACTTCATTATCAGTACCATACCCTGTATACATTTCAATATGTCCACTTAAAATTTTGTACATATCAAGATTTCTCTCACCTTCCTGAAGTATTATGGTACCCTCAGGAATATCATATATATGATTTCTTAGCGTTACGCTTTTTTCATATTTACCCATAAACCATTCCTCTCTAACTTTTAATGTTTTATTTAGTTTAATAATCTCCATTGGGGTTCTCTAATAACTGATTGTTTTAGGTATTTGGCTCAGATTCCTCTATTTCTGTATTATCATTAGTTTCTAGCTTGTCAGAATCAGAATCATTGTTTTCTTCATTTTCATAAACAGTAGTATTTTCTGACTGTTTAATTGCATCCTCATCATTAGATGTTTCATCAGTTTCTTCGTTTATAGGTTCGTTCACTTCCTCAATAGTTGGTTCAGTTGGTTCATTCACTTCCTCATTAGTTGGTTCAGTTGGTTCGTTAACTTCCTCATTAGTTGGTTCAGTTGGTTCATTTACTTCTTCATTAATTTCTTCATTTGCTGGTTCGTTTATTTGCTCGTTCGAAGATTCAGTTTCTGGTTCAGGATTTGGATTCTCAGAAGAATTATCAGTATTTTCATCAGCAGGGATAGTAGATTCTTCACGAACTTCTTCTGCTATTGTTTTACTATTCTGAAACTTCGCAGTAAAAAAATAGCGTTTGTACCTTGAAAATTCAATAAAAAATGGCAAAAAAGTACCATCATGCAGCCCTTAGTTGACGCTGCATGGCGGGGGTAAGTGCAGATATGAAGGTATCGATCATAGTTGAGATTTCTTCTTCGTCAAGATCGAATTTTTCAGTCATCATATCTGAGAACATTTTCATAATCAGAGTGAATGCATGGACAAATGTAACATCTGCCATTTCCTCTACAAGATATGTAAACAGTTCTCCAAGGGTTCTTGGATCTTCTGCTTCACGATTCTCAA
>NZ_FOXO01000049.1 GCF_900115735.1 Butyrivibrio proteoclasticus | reverse complement strand
TGTAATTTCAAAAGAAGAAGGAGACTGCCGGTCACATCTTGGTAGTCTCCGTTTGTTTTAGGATAAGATATATAAAAATGATAATCACAATTTCCGCCTGATTTCATATGCCAACATGCCTGGGTGTATGTTTTGTGGCTTGTTCTTTTGAAATATCTTTGCCAAGATACTGCTCAACATTGTTGAGTTTCTGCTGCATATTTTGGGCTTCTTTTTCTGCAGATTTGTATGTCTTTTCAAGAATTGTTTTTCGAGTCAGCATGGTTTCATAATCGGCACGTATCTCTGACGGCTTGACAGATTTTGAGTCAAGTCCCATCTTTTGAAGCATTCTTTCAGCACCGTCATATAGAATCCATTTATGACGTAGATATAAAGAACAATGCAATATTGCCGATAATAATATTGATGGAACAGCCGGATATCAATGGATTGATTTAGCCAGTGATATTCGGCTTTTGTTATCTGTATGGAGGTACTTAATGATTATTCATGCCAATACTATTAATTACACCGGCTCTTACGCAGTATTAAGAAAAGCAGATCGCCAAAGTGATTTTCCCTATTCAGTTAAAGTTAACGGTTATGGTAGTTCAGCAAACAGAAATAGCCTCTTTTCCTTTGCATCAGTTTCCATTACAGAGCACATGGTTACAGATAAATATGGAACCGATATAATAAATGGTCCAAGAACCCATGCAAGGACTGCTGGATATAAAGCTGAGTCGGAGTTTAATGATTTAAGCCAAGAGACTATAGATAGTGTAAAATTGCCGGATTCTTTTGAAATACTTAAAGATCAGGGCGGCTACTACTATCATGGAAGGCATGTTTCTGATTATGAACTGATACAAACAGCTGTAGCGTCTGGAAAAATGGAGATGCCACAAGATACAAGAAACCCTGGAGCATATGCACACAAAGCATTTGAGGTACTGGTACAGCAAGAAGCAAAACCGAAATATCCAGGATCATCAACGCTTTACTCAGAGGACGGAAAATATACATTCACTGAAGTAAATGGTCAGTTACGAATGAACCTTATCCAGGATGCTCAAGTTGGGGCATCGCTTGAAGATATCTCAAACTGGATAATGTCCGGGACGCCTAATCGCAATATTGAAACCCGTTATCTTGACTATTTACGAAGAGTTGACCCTGATTTATATAATAAGGCTCAACAGATTGGTGCGGAGGTCAGAAATAACGGATTGCTTGAGGATCTTCATGTACAAGGTATTCTCAGTGATAGGCAGAGCCATTATGATATGGGGCTTTTAGGAATGATGTTCGGAAAAGATTCTGATTGCATGAGGGATATTCTGTATCAATGTAAAGAGTCCGGCGACTACCAAAAGCTGCTTTATCTCTTTGATCCGGAAGGAGCTCGGTCTTTGCAAGAGCTCCGACAGAAACAGCTAAAAGAAACTGATGGCTCTATAATATAAGATGTATTGAAGGAGTATACTGCATGAGAATAGGGGCTTTAACACAAGAGTACAATGCGCAATACACCAGCACTGTGAATAATACAATCGAAAAGGATAATGCATTTTCTTCAATTTTATTTGACAAAAATGAACAATCTGTAATCGAAGCCGGTATCAGTTCTCAGGAAGTCGAAATTACAGATCAGGATTATGGATTTAATAATGAGAAGCCGACCTTCTACTGGCATGACGGACAGTTTGGATATCAGGCAGAAGTTTATAAGAATGAGGGGACAGATTCTGAGTACACTGTAAAGCTGAGATACGATGATGGACGAACAGAGGAAAGGATTGTCGATGCAGATACAGTCGATGCCTCATCATGCAATATCACAGATCTCTCCGTAAAGTTATATCATTTGCAAAATGAAGGAAAGATAGAAAATGCTGCACCACAGCTGGTTTTGGCACATGTATATATGCGATATCGAACTCCTGATGCTACAGCAACTACTAAGATTGACTTTAAAGGCTGGTATCAGCAGCAATTACAACTTGAGTTAAATAATAATGGCTCACCTAAAAACATTTCAGAGCTGATGAAATTGCTAAATTGGCTGTAAGCAATTTAGTCAATGAAATTTAGAAAAATAAGGCTGAGCCATCTGAAAAGCTCAGCCTTAATATATTTATTCAACAAGCTGTCCATAGAAGAGAAGTTCCGGAGTCTCGCCGTCTGTAAGTATCATGTACTTGAAAGGCTGATCTGCGATGAACTCTTTTACTTCAGGCTCTTCCAGGGCACAGCCTTCTGTCATTATGACTGCTGTAGCAGCGGCAGCTTCGATACCTTTCTCATCGACCTTGATCTTGGTTTTCTGTATAATGTCAGAGACAAAGAGTTGCATCTCGTCGCTCATGAGTGAGAAGTCTGCGTCTTGAGTGAAGGCCTGCTCTGCACCACGGGCTACACAGAAATCGATGAGCTGGTTCTCTGAAAAGGACGTCTCTGATTCAAACTTGGGAAGTTTAACAGCGACTTCTTCAACGGATGCATTGGCTATCTTGCTGGCTACATCGTCTACTTCTCCCAGGATAAACACAGCGTTTATTCCGCCATTCATGGGAAGGACAACAAACTTGCCATTTTCGTCTTCATAATATCTGAATTTGTCCTGCTGGCTCATGAAATCTTTTTTTACAGTTTCACCGGAAAGGGTCTTGAAATCACCTTCCTGCGTGGCAGGCTCAAAGAAGTCATTGACCCATGATGTGCGGAGGTACAAAGTGTTTACCAGGATAAGATCTGCATAGGACAGGTCGTTGCTGATGGATGGGATAAGACCATTAGTATTATCGTTGATCCAACTGTTTACTGTATCTGTGATCTTTTTTTCAGAGACATTCTCAGCGGTTGCACCAAAGGTTTCTTTCACATATTCTATGTACTTTTTGGAAAGCTCGCCGCTGGACTTCGTGTTTCTCCAGATGGAGTTTTCCAGGTCAAAAGCACCATCCGGAGCCTGGGCATCACCGCCGTAGTAATCCCGGTATTCATTAAATTCATCCTGGGCAGTCTTTAACCATTCATTATAGGAATCCACTGAGGCGGTTACACCTTCGTACCATGAAATCAGTTCATCCATGGAGTTAAATCCCATTGCCTTCAGAAGCTCATTTTTGGTCTCGTTATCAGCGCCTGCAACAGCAAGTGCCAGAGCTGCTCTGAACGAGGTGGGTGATATCATGTAGTTCTTGTCAGAAAAGCCGTATTTTTCAATAAAATCTATGAGTGAGCTGTTAAAATCCATGTTGATATCCACTTCTGGTATTTCTGAAATAGGGGTGTTTGTGGCATCGGTAGTGTTTTCGTCAGAAACAGAGATTTCGTCTTTCTGAGAAGTGACCTGCGTACTGCCCTGTGTTTCAGTATAGCCACAGCCTGAAATGATACAGGTAACTACTAATATTGACAGTATAGCTGATATTATTCTCTTTTTCATAATGTCCTCCATTGTTATTACTGCTTTAAGAATATTCTCCAGATTCCCTCATTTGGATCGATGCGTACAACTATGGCATCATCATTAAGTACAAAGAATTTTGTCTCTGATGACCTGTCAAAGTTCTGCTGGCCATTTTCTGAAGGTTCGCCATCAGTGTATGATGAAACCTGAAGTAAGCCATTTTCTAAGATTTCGCCGATAAATTCTTCACCCGAATCTTTATAGACTGCCCCATCGTACATGACCATTGCCGGATAGTCGGAATCAGCAGACTCAGTTGCTAAGGATTCTTCTGTAGCGACTTCCTCGCTTCCCTCTGTGACCTCAATGCCATCTGTTTCTTCGGATGCTTTAGTAGTTCCTTCTGTAAGCATAGGAGAACCCTCGGATACATCTGGAACTTCTCCTTCGATTCCTTCCGGTATGGCGCCATCAATTGTTACTTCTTCCGTTTCATCCATAGATTCATAGGCTGGTGCCACATGATTGTTTCTGATTACTATTCCAGCTACAACCAGGAGTAAAAGACCTGCAGCTGCAAGATAGTAACTACGAAAACGTGCTATTTTACTATTCTTTGAAACTGCTTTGTCAGCGTTTTTTATGTACTTGGGATTAATGCCGCCGATGGCATCTAATAGATCATGTTCGTTCATACAGTGAATCCTCCGTCTGCGAGATGCTTCTTAAGTTTTTCCCTCATCCTGAAAAGCGTGGTCTTTACTTTACTCTGGGGAAGAGAGTATTTTGCACATATCTCAGTTACGGAATCAAAGTACCAGTATCTTCTGACAAAAATGTTCCGCTGTTCCTCAGAGCATGAGTCAAGGAAACGGTTTATGCACTCAGAAAGCTCTTTTGCATCAAACTCCTGTGAAACATCAACGCTTCCCGGGATACACTCCTGCATCTCGTCAGTAAGCTCGCAGTACATGGCAGATCTCTTTTGCCTGTTCTCATGACGAAGCCTGTCTATGGCTAGATGCCTGACAATCTTTCCGACAAATGAAAAAAGATACGTCCTTGGCTCGTTGGGCGGTATCAGATTCCAGGTCTGGAGGTATGCATCGTTTTCGCATTCCTTGGAAGTTTCTGCATCTGATAGTACGTTCTGGGCTATTCTTTTAAGTTTGGTTCCGTATTTCTGAGATGTCTGCGTTATAGCTGATTCATCTCTTGATAAGTAGAGCTCTACAATCTGTGAGTCATCCATGAAGATGATCCTCTCTTTCTTTTTAAGGCCTTCACTCTATATAGCGACATTAATGATAGCATGGTTACACATTTGGGAAAAATATTTCAAAAAAATTCGTTGAAGAGATAAGCAGAATGATTGACATATATCGAACAACGATATAGTATATAGATAAGCAATATATAGACAATCTATATAAAGGAGGACATCATGGCAGTTGATAAGTCACTTTTGACTGGAAGTATGACAATGCTAGTTTTAAAGCTCTTGTCTGAGAAGGATATGTACGGATATGAGATGATTGATACTCTCAGAAAGAAGTCACAGAATGTATTTGAGCTAAAGGCAGGTACTCTTTATCCACTTCTTCATGGCCTGGAAGAAAAGGGTATGCTTACTGTTTATGAGCAGGAGTTTTTGGGGAAAACAAGAAAGTATTACAGCATTACAAAAGAGGGAAAGAAACTTCTCAAGAGCAAAACAGAGGAATGGAATGAATATTCAGGTGCTATAGCAAATGTTCTAGCATTGGAGGTGTGAAATGGAGGAGTATATCAGAAAGCTTCTTGAGCAGGTAAGATTTAAGAAGGCTCACAAAAGCATTGAAGGGGAAATCCGTTCTCATATTGAGGATCAGATCAATGACAATATGAGTGAAGGAATGGACAGGGAAGAAGCCGAAAAAGCAGCCGTAGCCGATATGGGAGATCCAGTTGAAGTTGGAATTTCAATGGACAGGATACACAGACCAAGGATTGCCTGGAGCGTAGTTGCAATTGCTGTTCTTATAGGAATAGCAAGCAGTGTGGTTCACGAACTCATGGTTTTAGATGCCTCCGCACATGATGCAAGTATAAGCGTCATTGGAAGCCATGTTTTTTATACAAATGTCCTGGCAGGATTGATTGCAATGATCATTATATATATGATCGACTATACTGTTATTGCTAAGTATGCTAAACCTATAGCACTGGCAATGCTTGCGATTTTACTCCTTGGAAGTCTGGGATTAACAATCAATGGGATGCATATGTACCTGACATTGGGACCAGTGCGATTCCTTACGTCAGCATTTATGCTTTTATATGTCCCACTTTATGGAGCAATTGTTTACAAATATCGTGGAGGCAGCGCAAGAGCCTTTTTTAAGGCACTTATCTGGATGATTATTCCGGCAGTATTTGTATTAAAGTGGCCACGATTTATGACGGCATTGGTACTTGTAATGACTATGGCAGTTCAGCTATCAATAGCTGTTGCCAAAGGATGGTTTAAAGTTCCTAAGAAAATTACGATTGCCGCGCTATGGGCTTCGATCACTGTGCTCCCATTAGCCATACTTGCATTGCTCTACAGAACAGGCTCTCTGGCAAATTATCAGATGGAGAGGATCAGAGCGTTTCTTTATCTTGATAATGATGCAGCATTTTTAACACGAACTGTACGCTCGTTTAATGAAGTTAACATGGTGGGGGATTCTGGAAAAGAGCTTTTGGGTGCGCTGCCAAATCCTAACAGTGACTTTCTTCTTCTTTATCTGGCTAACAAATATGGTCTTGTCATCGTGTTAGTTGTAGTTGCTGCTGTGGCAGCAATGATTGTAACCGGATGTATAGCATCAGCAAAAAGCAAAAATCAGCTAGGACTTGTAATGGGAGTTGGATGTATGAATGTCCTACTTGCAAATCTGATCATAAATGTGTTCCAGAATATGGGAGTGGTCCCATATGCAGATTCGTTTATGCCGTTCTTTTCAGCTGGCGGAAGCAATGTTGTTTTGGCATATATCTTTTTGGGCATCATACTCAGTATATACAAGTATAAGGACGCATATCCGCAGCATATGGATATAGGCATACGCGGAATATTAAAGCTCGGAAATATTGAAATCATGAAAAATTGAGAATTCTTAAAGGGCATTCCTTAAGCGGAGTGCTCTTTTTTTGTAAATAAAAGAATTAGTGTCCAATTTTGAACTTATAAATCGTATTATAAGTAGAAGGCCTTCTAAAAGGAACAGAAAGCGAGATTACTCACACATGGATGAACAGGAAGTCAGGCGAGTTGTAAAGGATTATTCTGACATGATCAAAAGAATCAGTTACAACTACCTTCAGCACACTTACGACTGCGACGATATCTGCCAGACTGTTTTCTTAAAGTTTTTAACCGGTAATATTTCATTTGAAAGCAGAGAACATGAAAAGGCATGGATGGTCAGAACAACAATAAATGCCTGTCATGATCTGAAGAAAAGTGCTTTTTTCAGGAAAACCGTAGCATTGGATGAAGTCACTGAGAAGGAAGCACCACAGACTAAAAACTCCGAGATACTTGACGAGATATGGAAGCTCCCACGTAATTACAGAACTGCCATCTATCTGTATTATTATGAGGGATATAACACGGAAGAAATTGCAGATATCATGGACAAAAGAAAAACAGCAGTTTCAAAATATCTCTCAAGGGGCAGAAGAATTCTAAAAGATACATTGTCAGATGAATATGCACCCAGATATAAGGCAGGTGAATGATATGGGAAATGAAAGAATAGAGATCTATAAAGAATCCATGAAGAGTATCAAATTTTCTGATTATGAAAAGGAGCACATGGTCCACCAGATAATGAACGGTGGAGCCACAGATGGAGGTCGTATGAAAGGAAAACTTGATATTAAAAAGCTTGGAATAACCATTGCAGCATGTTTGACACTATTTAGCGTTACTGCCCTTGCGGCAGGAGAAGCAGCAGGCATTGTCAGTTGGAACAGGATAGATACCAGAACAAGAAATTTTGAGGATTTGCCCAAGATTGAAGAAAAGGCCGGCATGGATATCACTGCTGTTGAAGCATTCAGTAATGGGTACACATTTGAGTATATGGAAGTCAGTGAGGCAAAAACACAGGATGCAGATGGCAATGATCTTAGAAACTTTAAAGGAATTGACTTGACTTATACAAAAGAGGGATGTCCTGATATTTATATTGATATGGATCAGGCAGATATGTACGGTGATCCTCATGATAGGGATACGGCTGTTAGGGAAATTGACGGTATAACAGTTCACTATAACTATGATGAGTATTTAAACCTTCCAGATGGTGAAAGACCTACAGAAGAGGAACTTCAGAGAGCAGAAACGGATAAACATTTCTATATTAGCGATGGTGGAAGTGATCCTCGATATACCTCTTATGTTAGTGCAGCGTCCTTTGAGATAGATGGTATAATATACTGCATTTTGGGTTTTGACCTTGATATGACAGCAGATGAGCTTTTTGATATGGCAGAAGAAATCATCAACGCAAGATAAAATTTTAATATAACAGATATAAAATGGACAATGCAAAACGCAACGCACATTTTCATAATTCAGAATTAATGGCATTCCTTCGGGGGTGCCTATTTTTTATAAGAATTTTTAATCAAAATGGAGCTATTTTACGTTTTAATATATAGAGTGATTACTTAGGAGCAGAAGAAACCATGGTAGATGAGCTTTTGATAAAACGCATACGGGCAGGAGATGAGGATGCTTCGGAGATATTGGTGCGAAAGTACTACCTTCAGATCATGCGTTTTTGTAGGTGGCAATGTGGCAACACAGACCTGGCAGAAGATTTGGCGCAGGAGACATTCCTTAAGGCATTTAAGAGTCTCAACCAATACAGGAAGAAAGGTCACTTCAAAGCCTGGCTATATTCAGTAGCAAAAAGTGTATGCATTGATGAATTTCGAAAAAGAAGGATTGAATCAGAAACCGCCTGTGATATTTATGAGCTTGGCAGTGATTCCTTGGAAATAAAGAGGCTTGAAGATGATGATGAGATCAGACATATGATGGCAAATCTTCCTGAAGATCAGAAAGAAGCACTGCTTTTGCACTATATTGAAGGCTTCTCTTACAGGCAGATGGGAGAAATCCTGAATATTCCGTATAGAACGGCGCAAAGCAGAGTAAATCTGGCAATCAAAACACTTCGTGAGAAAGGGAAAATATGATGAAATCAATAATACTGAAGAATTACCTTAACTCATATAAGTATATAGAGAATCCTAAAAAAATAGAGGAAACCGTGGCTGAGTGCAGGAGGATTACGGAAGAAAGGGCTGTTCTTAACAGAAAAAGGAGTAATTATCTGGAATTTTTGTCAGAAGTCTTTCGGATGAACGGGCTAATGATATTGCTGGGGCAGATGGCAACTCTTGTCATGATCTGTCTGTTCATACAGTTTATAAATGATTATCCGAGGCTTATACCTGTATGCATCCCATTATTTATCCTTGTGGCACTGCCTGCTTTATTTGAAGCAGAGATTAGCAAAATGAGCGAGATAGAACTGGCAACAAGGAATTCATGTGCCCAGCTGCTTCTTGCACGACTGGTAATCATCGGAGCATCAGATATCATCTGCTTTACGTTGCTCTTAATCGTAGAATTGTACTGCTTCCATACAGGGCAGGGGATACTGAATCTGATATTGTATGTGTTTGTGCCATATATGGCGTGTGTGACCATGATTTTAAGACTGATACGTTCTGGCAGAAGAAGGCTTAGGAATTCAGCCGGTACTGCTGTTTTGACAAGCATCATTTTTGGAATGGTGGCATTGGTTATACCGGGGCTATATAAGGCATCTTCAGTAGGTATTTGGCTGATCTGCTTTATTATATTTGGAAGCTTTTTTATTCGTGAAATGGGGTATCTTATCTCATTGGCTAAGGAGGGAAAGACCTATGGTTTTGTCGATTGACCGTCTGACAAAGACATTTGGTAGCAAAATTGCTGTTGATCATCTGAATACCGAAATGCAGCCTGGAGTATATGGATTATTGGGGGCAAATGGAGCAGGAAAAACTACATTAATGAGGATGATCTGCGGAATATTGGAACCTACGAGCGGAGAAGTCCTGCTGGATGGACAGAATATTTTTGAAATGGGAGCAGATTACCGTGATCTATTGGGGTATCTCCCCCAGGCTTTTGGATACTATCCTAATTATTCAGCAACTGATTACCTGTATTATATTGCCGCATTAAAAGGAATTCCGAAAATAAGTGCAAAAGCCAAAATCAAGAAGCTATTGAAGATAGTAGGACTTTTGGATGTGTCTAATAAAAAGATTCGTACTTATTCGGGTGGAATGAAGCAGAGACTTGGAATTGCCCAGGCTCTTCTAAATGATCCCGCAATTCTTATACTGGATGAGCCTACTGCCGGGCTGGATCCAAAAGAAAGAGTCAGATTCCGGAATCTGCTGTCATCTCTGGCTGAAGACCGTATTGTGCTTTTGTCCACTCATATAGTTTCTGATGTTGAATCGATAGCTGACTGGGTGTTTGTAATGAAGCAGGGAAGAATTATCGCTCAGGGTTGCATAAGAGATCTTGTGGAGGACGTACAGGGTCATGTCTTTGAAATGGCTGTAAAACCTTCGGATGTGGGCAGGTGGGAAACTGCGACAACTGTGGCTAACTTAAGGAGAGAAGATAACAGGACTATCTTGAGGATAATCAGTGAAGATATGCCTTCAGATAAGGCTGTTCCGGTCCCGGCTACTCTGGAAGACTTGTATTTATACCATTTCCCAACGGAAAGGAGTGAGTGAAAATGGAACTTTTCCTGGCAGAACACAAGAAGCTGTGGAGCAGAAAAAATGTTAGGGTAAGCGTGTTTATATGCTTTGTCTATATGGTTGTCTTCGCAGGAATACTCCAGTTTCAATGGTTTACCTTTGGAAGCAGAAATGATTTCACAAGTGTCTTTGGTAACAATTTCGATGGCTATGATGTAATAAGGGAGCGACAGGGATACTCAGAAAAGTATGGGCATCTTCTAACGGATGACACGCTTGCAGAGATGGTATCCGACTATCAGTATGCAAATGAGTATGGAACAGTTTCAGATACAAGAAAAATGGACTGGAGCGTAATATCGACCTGGCTGGAAACTCTTTATCCTGAACAGAAAAAACCTTCTTTATATAAGTATGCAAGTCAATTGATGCTTGACTACGTGGATACAGAGAAACTTACAGATATATATGGACGTAGGCAGGAAGCTATTGAAACATTTATGGAAGCATCCGGAATTACCGGGGAAAAAAGAAGATATCTTCTGTCCTTAAATGATAAGGTTAAGATACCGTTTTCATATGTGTGGACAGAAGGATGGAGGACAGTCCTTGGTGATTCTCTTCCCGAATATGGGCTGATGATTGCAATTGTCCTTATGATCAGCCTTGCGCCTTTGTTTTCCGGAGAGTGGCGTGACAGGACAGGTGAAATGATCCTAACCATGAAACATGGCTGGGAAAAGGATGCGGTTGCGAAGTTTTTTGTAGGATTTGTATTTACACTTGAAATATTCCTGCTTATCGCCATACCAAGTATCATCGTACAGATAACCTACATGGGGATATCCGGATGGGATGAACCGATACAGTGTATAAAAATGATAGCCATAGCCCCTATGAATATGATGCAGGCTGAAATATATGAATATATACATGCTCTTAGCGGGGCTCTTGGCTTTGCGGGAATCATGATGCTGATCTCGGCATCATCAAAGAATGAGCTGTTATCACTTGTTGGCGGCTTTGCATTTCTGTTTGGTCCTTTGATGATCTCCGAGTATCTGCCATATACAATACAGCTCTTGATAAGTCTTCTACCAATAGCTGGAAGTGCATCTGATATTTTCAGGATGGACACACTTAATATCTTTGGAAAAATAGTATGGATGCCATATGCTGAACTGCTGACACCAATTATTATTATGGTGGTTTGTATTCCTGCTACTGTTAAACGATGGATAAAGATGAAAAATGGATGACCAGGACCACAAAGTCTACAGAAAGGCTCCTAGAGCGTGCCGGTATATTTGTAGGTGCTGATAATAAGCTGGAACTAGATGAGGATGCTCTTAAAAAGGCTGATATCAGCACATTGAAGAGTATATTTACAGGATAGATGAATGAGTGGTTGTGGATTACCACTATTTAATAAAATTTTTATATTTTTTAAAGCGAAGCACTATCAGGGTTGACACTCTAAGAACCGATATAAAAAGTGAAAGCTGTAACTATGCTCTTTTTTGACAACACAGGGAGGTGTTTCATGAAGATACAGCAGAACATGGATGTGCAGAATAGCTTTATTCAGGATCAGACCGGCGTAAATTCTGCGTCTAAATCACATACTAATAACAAAAACAGAGGGGCGATATCAGGTGCAAATCTCACAGGAGATAGCCTGATAGCTCAACGACAGGGCCTTGCAAAAAAGCAGGCTCTTAAAGTCGTGTCCGATGCTTTTGGCGGAGAAAAGAAACTGGATGCCCAGATGCAGGGAATAAAAGATGAGATAAAGCGCCTGCAGGATGAGATCAATGAGAAGAGTGCTGATACAAGAGAAAATGATGCCAAGCTAAAAGAGCTCCAGGAAGAATATGGTATTGATCCGGACAGCAAAGAGCACAAAGA
>NZ_FOXO01000068.1 GCF_900115735.1 Butyrivibrio proteoclasticus | reverse complement strand
GTTACAATTCAGTTGTTAGCCAGTGGTTCACGAATAAAGCCGATGTGATCATGCACTCACATCGGCTTCTTCTACTTTCTTTTTCTTCTTTTTTCTGTAACGTTTCCGGTCAAAGATATCTGTTACCCTGTTGTATAGATTTCCTTCTTCAAACTTTAGCGTATATAGAATTCCCAGGCTGTCACAGACATATTCAAAATTGTCTCTGCTTCTGAAAACCATCATCTGTTTTTGCTTTCGCTTGAAGACTCTCGCCAATCTCTCAGCTAACGAATTGTTTGCCGGAACCGCTTTGTCGTGCAGGAAGAGCAGTTCACTTTCCTTGTACTTTACAAGCCGTTTAAATAGATTATAGCCCTCGCGATAATAGTCACTGGGCGGATTATCAAGGTACTCTTTTTCTGCCAGTTCGAGAATCTTATCATATTGTCTCTCAAGAGCCGCTACTTTTTTCTTGTCCAAATCATCCTCTGGACCAAGGCTGTTACGGTAGTGCAACATCTTTTGGACAAGTTTATGCATCTTCTTATTCCATTTCAGATGCGGCTCATTCTCTATGCTTCCTATTGCATATCTACAGTTATGCTGAGAACATTCCTGGTGCTTCATGCCATATTTGTAGAATTCTGTGGCATGATCATGAACCATAGTTCCAACATAATTCTCAAGTGGCGTCCCTTTGATACCTTTATGTCCTTTGTTATCCCTGGCAATGAACATGGCAGCATTCCTGCTTGGTGATGCTATTATAAGGACATGCTTGGATTTCCCGTCTACATTGGCATTAGTGAAATCCGTGTTTACAACAGGGGACGTCATTACCCTTGTAATGATATCCCTTTTTTCCGACTCAGTTTTTGATGAGAATTCTTCACTAAGACCATTTATAGTAGCTTCCGACATCTGCAGGCGTCCTTCAGATAAATCACATAAAAGCTGTTTGATTTTTCCACATGACACGTTGCATTCATTTGATAGAAAAAATGCGAGTGCCTTAACGGAGCTGTCATAATTAACTTTATTCACATAGCCATTTGGAAACTCGGCATGAACCCTGGAACCGTTAATTCTGCTTCTAAATTCTCTTGCCGTATATTCATTTACGCGTATTCCAAGAACAATCTCAATCTTTTGTCTGCGTATGACTTTACCAGTTGCATAATAGTCAGGATCTGATGTATATTTCTCAGGGTCGGGGAGCATATGTGTTTCGGTAGGCTTTAGAGGCTTGAGGAAATGGCCTTTATGGCCGGGTTGTCCTCCACGTTTTTTATCTGTCTTAACACGGGCATTGGGAATCTTTTTTCTCCCAGGTCCCTGAAGTGAAGAGGGAATAGAAGAATTCTCAAAATCCTTGTTTACCTGTGCTGTAAGCTTCTGATTCTTTCCTTTTTCTTCCTCAAGTTCTATTCCGATTCGGTATATTTCCCGTTGTTTGTCACGTGATTTATCAAGGGCTGCATCCCTTTGACGTTCAACTTCAAGAACACGTTCTTTTAATCTGGCGATTTCCCGATCCTTTTCATCTATTTCTTTTTTATGCTCTTTTTCGAGGTCATCAAATACCTCAGACCATGCTTTTCTGGATGAAATGGTTTCATTCTGAGCCTTGGCGACATCACGCTCAAGCATTTTTATCTGTATATTCTTCTTATGGATTATAGCCTCATAATCATCCCTGAGGCTGTTGAAAGCGTTCCCATTCTGATAGCTTTCAACCTGTCTTCGCAGGATGCTGTTACGATATTTAAGAAACCAGATATACTCAGATAATTTCACCTTTTATGCTCCCATGCAATTGCTATTTCTTACTTTTTACTGCTTCTAACTCAAGCTCAAGTCTGACTATTTCTTTTTTGAGTTCGCTCACCTTCATTCCCCTTAGCCGCTCCATGATCTTTTCCTCGGCAGTGGGCTCAGCCTTTTGATAAGGGCTGTTCTTTCTACATCTTCCGTCAGTGGGCTTTATTTCTCCGGTCTCCGGATCAACTCTGCCAATTAAAGTCCGTTTGCACCTTGGCATCTTTGTTTCCTTATCCCAATAAGACTTGGATTCATAAGCATAAGTAATGCCTGATCGCTTGTCAGTTTGATACACAATAGACATAATTAACCTCCTTAGATAGATATGTGTATATCATAACGCATATCTATCTATGATGCAATAAAAAATGCTGAAAAACTCAGTATTTTTCTGCGTTTTTCAGCATTTGTTTATAGGATTATTTAGGTATGCGTTCA
>NZ_FOXO01000027.1 GCF_900115735.1 Butyrivibrio proteoclasticus | reverse complement strand
TATGAGAGAGTAGAGAAAGGACATCCAACAATCGTAGATTACTTTTACCACGAAGAAGTAAGAGGAACTGCCAATAGTGGAAAGAGAAATGTAATTCATAATCCTTGATGGAAGAATAAACCGGAAGATAATCTTACAAAAGACAGACAAAGATTTAATGAGTAGAAAGTAAAATCAGAGTATTTTTTTTGATCGCGGTTATTAAAGTTGCCACCAGCAGCATACAGTAGCCCTGAGCTTTCTACCGTACGCAGCAGGTAAACAGCAACTCGCCCTAGAAATGCCACAAACACAGCGCTTAGGACATTGAAAAAGTTCTCAAAGAGATAATCGATCTGCTGTTGCAGAATGTTGTTTCTTTGGAAATATTCAAAGATCTATTACCGGAAGCCCATGTGGCTTCCGGTTTTCTATTTAAGTCGTTCCTATTCGGAAATTAAAAATTTCACTTTACGATTCTATAAGATACTAGAAGATGCTTCAAAGACCCTATTTAGGCGTGTCTGTTTGCTTGTGGTTTGAGTGTTCTTGACTACAAATCTTGTTTTATACTGTTTGAGTCAATGATCGCAGAGTGTCAGATTGACTGCAATTCCAAGATTATTCTATATAAGTCAACCAGCTGCGGTTGAGGATTTGCATGCCGGTATATTATATCGCATACTGTAAATGTATGTAATAAAATGAGAGAACTGGTGGAGTGAATATGCTTTTATACCATTATTATGACAAGAAAATCGGCCCTTTTAAGAATTTATCAGATCTTAGCATAGAAGAAGCCAATAGAATCCTTTTGACTATCAAATCTGAGAAGCCTGAGACCATGTGTGCAAAAAGGCAAGGTAGCTATATTGCAGACAGAAGGCATTTCGAAAAAATATTAAGAAATGAGTTTATGAAAAAGGGCGGAAAGATTGAAAGAGAAATACCACATTATTTGGTGGTGGGAGAATGCCCATGGTTACAGAGCTGGTTCGAGGACTGCGATCATGTAGTGATAGATACGACCAACCTGGATCTAAATACGGTTTCTTTTACCTATGGAGATTCACATCCTACATTCAGCAATCGTGTTAATGATGGAAAAGAATATAGAAAAAAAAGCTATATACATATAATGAGATAATTGAAATAATAAAGAAGTATGGGCTTCCTCAGGATTGGAACCCTGATGGCCTATTTGGCCCTGAACGTTATGTCGAAGCTCATGTATGGAGTGATAGAGGAATAATTAAGAGATAAAAGTATGAGATGATTATTAAAGAAAATGTCGATTGAATGAAAACTATGTATTTGTAGGGTAATGCGTTTTGAAGTGATATTAGAAAAAGATTATGGAGAAAAAACAGAATGATAGAGCTGGTTGATAATATCCTAACCCCTGAAGATTTTGTAAGACTAAGAACTGCTACAGGCTTTGCGGATATTCCTTTAGAACATGCAAGAAAGGCACTGCAAAACGGACTTATAAATGTCTCAGCCATTAAAGATGGTGAACTTATAGGAATGGGAAGACTTGTTGGTGATGGAGCAATGTATTGGTATCTTCAGGAAATAGTAGTTCTTCCGGAGTATCAGCGACAAGGCATAGGAACCATGATTGTTAATCATCTTGTTGACTATGCTGTAAAGAATTCATCAACGGGCAAGTTTACTACCATCGGTGGAGTCTCCGCCAATGGTAAAGAGGGCTTTTACAAGAAACTTGGCTTCGAAGTGATTCCTAATGGCATTAGGAAAATGATTGAGATTTAAGGCGGATACAGAAACGTGATAAGAAAAGCAGAACCAAAAGATATATCTAGAATTGCCGAAATTCTGGTGTTTTCAAAAAGAATGAAGTACAGATCAATATTTCATAATGATGATTACTCTTTTAACGAGCTGCAGGTAGTAAAGGTCGCCAATGAATTCAATGATCCTGAACTTCTCAATAAAGTTTGGGTATATGATGATGGCATAGTTAAGGGAATGATACATCTGGAGGGAAAAGAAATTTCGGAATTATATGTAGATTACTTCTTTTGGAACCAAGGCATAGGAGCCCAATTGATAGAGTTCGCAAAAGAAAAATATGATAGCAGATTCCTATGGACGCTGGAGAAGAACAAAGAAGCTATTCATTTTTACAAGGCACATGGATTTAATCTCAACGGAAAAAGACAATTAGAAGAAGGCACACCTGAATATATCGTGATGCTAGAGCGAGACTGAAACTAGGATTATTTTTTAAAGAAATAACAAAGTTGCCACCAACCGCATACAGTAGCCCTGAGCTTCCGTCAAAGAGCAGAAAATCGTTATTGCTTATGACGAGCACGTGTCAACTGGTTATTTATGCGTTTTTTTTAGTTGTTCACGATATTCTGTAGGTGTTAGTCCATAATTTTTTTTGAATAGATAATAAAAATAAGATATGTTCTGAAAACCGCAAGCTTTGCTTATAATTGCAAATGAATTGTTTGAACAATCCATTTCATGTATCGCATGACGAAGACGGAGTTTGTTGATGTATTCTTTTACGGTCAGTGAAGTATTCTTTTTGATAATGCGATGGATATAGCTTTCTGATACGCCGCAGCATTCAGCAATTTGGCTGACATTTTGCAGAGTGGTATAGTTTGCGTCAATATAGTTTATGATTCTTTGGGCGCTGGATGTTTTGACATCACTAACAAATAAGCTGCTATCAGCGCAGTATTTCTTTTGAAATTTAGAGAGATCTATCAGTATTTGTGCAAGAAGCAAGTAGGATGACTCAGAAGTATGGCTCATAGCCTTATTCCAAGTAAGAAGTTTTTTTCTGTAATCTGCAGGAATGAAGATTATTGGTGTTTTAAAGCATGTTAAGTATGTGGAAACAATGTTTGGCTGAAAATATCTATCCAAATACTGCTTTGAAAAATGAATGCAGAGACCTGAGTAATCAGTATTTCCTTCACTGCGATGAGAAATATTGCTTTCAAATAGACATGCAAATCCTTCTTTCACAAGATGTGTGGTATTGCCAATAGTAACAGTTCTTTCTCCGGAAAGCAGTATATATATTTCATAATGGGTATGGTGATGCGAATAAGGCATAGACCATCCTTTTTTTGTTTCTTCATAGGACATTTCAAAGTTTTCATATACAAATGTTCGTTTATCTGCCATGGTATCTTTCTCCTTGTATTCATTGTATTCATTGTAGCAATGAGTTCAGAATAGCTCAATCAATAAAATAATAGGTTCAGAATAGTGTATTTCATCATGAAAAGTAAAAGACTTATGATATAGCCAGAATATTTAAGATGGAGGCTATTTCGATGCGAAAAGAATTAATTAACGCAGCAGATAAATATCAAATGAATTGGATAGAGGGAGCTACCGAATGGGGAACAGTAAAGATACCATCACAGATTTCAGTTGATGTATGCTGTCAGGATGAAGAGGATATTATTACAGAGAAATATCTTTTTACTAATATCAGTGATAAGCCGCTTTTTACATCTCTTACGGATATTGGTATTTACACACCTTTTAATGATGATTATTGTGGTTCTGATATTTGTACAAAAATGCGTTGCCACACACATATATATTGTGGAGGAGAGATGTCTTATGTAATGGCTCTTCGCATGGGAGGTGAACCCCCTCACTTGGGGTTGGTACTGACAAAAGGCAGTCTTGCCGGATATAGTGTGGAGAGAGACCTTTCTCGTATCAGTAATGACAGGGGCGATTTTATTATGCATCCAACACCTCAGGTACTGAATCCGGGGGAGTCCTTTGAAATCGAATGGAAACTTTTCTGGCATCAGGGGAAAGAGGATTTTTATCAAAAGATTAATCAGATAAATCCCGGATATGTGGATGTACAGGCAGATCAATATGTTGTATTTGAAGGGGAAGATATAAAGATTTATGTGGATGGTGAAGAAAAACTTTATCAGAAATCTGAAAAACAAGGAGTACATACATTTTGCTTTGAAAAAAATGGGGTAAATGCTAAGTGTGCAGTTAATGTATTACCTGCGTTTCAGGAGCTTATAAAAAATCGAGTAACATATATTGCGGAAAAACAACAGCTTCATAAAGAAAATTGTCCTTTGGATGGTGCATATTTAATCTATGATACAAAAGAAAAACATATCTATTACCGGGCAGAGAATGATTACAACGGGGGACGTGAACGTGTCGGAATGGGTGTGCTGATGGCGGCCTATTTGCAAAGATTTTACGATGAAAAACTGATGGATAGTTTGAATCGGTATCTAGCATATGTGGAAAGGGAATTATATGATGATGAACATTCTTTAGTAGCCAATGATTACGGATATGACAATCATTTTCAGAGATTATATAACTATCCGTGGATGAGTTTGCTTTTCATAGAAGTATATCAATTGAAAAAAGATATAGACTACCTATACAAGGCATATAAGGTGATGAAATCATTCTATGAGCAGGGTGGTGATCATTTTTATGCAATTGCAATTCCGTTGGAGAAGCTTATGAAAAATCTATGGGTAGAAAAGATGTATGCGGAATATGAGGAACTACTTCAATATTTTCGTAATCATTGTGATACTTTCATGAAAAATGACATTTTGTATCCTGCTCATGAAGTTAATTATGAGCAAAGCATTGTTGCACCGGCGGCAAATCTATTATTGGAAATGTATTTGCTTACAGGAGAAGAAAAATACAAAGAAGCCGGAAAGCGTCAATTGGAAATTTTAGAGTTGTTTAATGCTCGTCAACCGCATTATCTTCAGTATGAGGTTGCAATTCGTCATTGGGATGGTTATTGGTTCGGTAAAAAGAGGCAGTATGGTGATACGTATCCGCATTACTGGAGTGCTCTTACAGGAAATGCTTATAGATTGTGGTATCGCATTAGCAAGGATGAACAGTATGATAAGATGTCGGAAGCTTCTTTGAGAGGTGTGCTCAGTTTGTTTTTTGCGGATGGCAGTGCCAGCTGTGCGTATGTATTTCCGGTAACAGTAAATGGTGAGCCGGGGCAGCGATATGATGATTACGCGAATGATCAGGATTGGGGAATGTATTTTTATTTGGTTTCGCAGTGCCATTCATTTCAATAGCTACAGGAATGATGAACCAGACAATCAATTAATGAAACGTTGAGAGTGGTTTATATTTCAGTATAAACGGTTAAGCAAATCGCAGCTTGCGGAGGCAATGATGATAATTCCTGTAAACGAACAGAATATAATGGATGCGGCAATTATTCATTCCATATCCTGGAGAGAATCACACAGAGATTTTTGCACTCCGGAATTCATAGAGATCCATTCACCCGAACGACAGCTAAGGTATATACACGATAAGATGGATAAAGGAACCAGGTTCTTTACGCTTGTGGATGAAGCTCCTGTGGGTGTCGTTTCGGTGACAGAAAACCTGATCGAGGATCTTTATGTCCTTCCGGAAAAACAAAATATGGGATATGGAACGGAATTGCTGCAGTTTGCAGTCGGTCAATGTCCGGATACTCCTTCGTTATGGATCCTTGAGAACAATGTTAACGCGGAAAGGCTATATCGCCGTATGGGCTTCACGAAAACCGGAAGGATCAACGCGATTACAGATGAACTCGCAGAGATCGAGATGGCATTGGAACAGACAGATTCAAGTTTGTAGAGATAATGTGTTAGCGCGTTATATCGGAATACAATGTGGGATGACAAAATCTTTAACTTTTTATCTACGAACCGTTTCTGCTCAACAAAAAAAAGGAGAACTGATGAATACAGCTGAGAACATAAATATAATAGGCGCCTTCTGTGGGGTGCGCGATGTCGAGGAACTTACAGAGGAGGCACTTTACAGAAAATACAATATCCATCAGGCTGATGTGATGGCGCTGTTTGGAGGTACCATCCTGTGCGGTGGTGATGTAATGGCTGAGGCGATGAGGGAGAATGTCGCTAAGACATATATAATCGTCGGAGGCTTTGGACATACCACTTCTACCCTGCAGGAAACAATGAAAGCTCTTTTTCCGGATGTTGATGCATACAATATGCAGGAAGCGGAATTATTCAATATCTATCTGATTAGAAAATTCGGACTTAGCGCAGATTATCTGGAAACTGCGTCAACCAACTGTGGTAATAATATCGCTAATCTGCTGGAGCTTCTCGAAAAAAACAATATACCATGCAAGAGCATTATCCTTTCGCAGGATGCGACCATGCAGCGGAGGATGTCTGCCGTGATGAGAAAGTACAGACCGGAGCTTCAGATCATCAATTACGCAACCTACCGGGCGGAGGTGGTCCGGAAAAATGGAGATATTTCTTTTTCATCGGACATAAAAGGCATGTGGGATATGGATCGGTATATCAGCCTTATCATGGGAGAGATTCCGAGGCTTATGGATGATGAAAAAGGTTATGGCCCCAGAGGAAAGGGATATATTGCACATGAGGACATCCCGCCCGATGTACGAAAGGCCTTTGACGAGCTTCTTGAGCAATACGAGGTACGTAAAGCAAATCCGGAATTTTCATCGTAGATACGCACAAATTCAGAAGTGTTGAGTTTTAATTCTCCTTATACTGTACGTCAGTGAAGGAGGATGAGAGATGAATACTGAACAAATCAAAGAAAACAAACTCAAGATGATTCTTGGTTTTTCGATCCCGAGCATTATCGCGATGCTTCTGGAAACGGTTATAACCATGACGGATGGTTATTTCACTGGAAACTATGTGGGGGAGAAAGCCTTGGCGGCTATCAACCTTGGACTTCCGATCTTGTATTTTTACTTAGGGATCGGGCTTTGCGTGGGTGTCGGAGGAACTGTTATATGTGGCCGGCTTCTTGGAGCAGAAGATGGGAAAAGAGCCAACGAAGTGCTTTCACAGACTATCGTTACTTCGCTTGTGGCCTGTGTTGTAATATCTGCGTTTTTGGCAGTTCTTTTCGCGCCAGTTAGGAACCTGCTTGGGGCAGATGCGGCCCTGGCGGGATTTTTTAATGAATACTACAAAGTCATGCTGCTAAACTACCCCTTAATGGTGCTGACAACAGTGCTTGGGATGTTCATAAGGGTGGATGGCAAGCCGCAGGTATGTATGATCATAACCATCACGGGATGCGTGCTTAACGCAGTTTTGGACTATGCGCTGGTTGCCGGCTTAGGTCTTGGCGTGTTTGGAAGTGCTATAGGATCGCTTACAGTCCAGGCGATCACAGCGCTGGTTATGACTGGATATTTCTTATCCAGAGCGTCAGGCTTGTCCTATACCAGATTTGCATTTGACAGGGCACTCAACAAGGAGATCATGTTTAACGGATTTTCCGAATTTATCGGAGAGATGGCCAGTGCGATATCAATGTTTGTCTTCAACTTCGTACTGATGAAGTACGCAGGGCCTGAAGGAGTGGCGGCGTTTACCATCCTTGGTTATGTCGTATATGGATTTAGCATGATCTGCATAGGCTTTGGGCAGGGGCTCACGCCACTTGTAAGTTTCATGTTTGGCGCAAAAGAGTTTGAGACAGCAATAGAATTAAGGAAGATCACAAACAAGATACTCTTTGGAATCGGAGTAGCAATCGCGGCGATTTTCTTACTTATGGGAAGATCATACGCCGGACTCTTTGGATGCAGCGATATCGTGGTGGACATGGTGGTGACAGGATTTAGGTTCTACTTGGCTACTTTCCTGGTTATGGGTTATGATGTAATCAATTCAATGTACTTTACAAGCTGTGGTGATGCCAAGTCTTCGGCTCTGATATCATCACTGAGAGGAATTGTTCTGCTTCTTGCATTTACGTTCATTCTTCCTATGATCTTTGGGATGAAGGGAATATGGATGGCAGGACCAGGGGCGGAGATTTTGACTGCAGTAGTTTCGTTTTGCCTTATAAACAGGCAAAGGCTTGCGCTAGAGGAAGGAAAACCGGCGTGGAAACCAGAGAAAGCTCTACAATAAGGAGCGAAGTGATCAATAAGGCAATCACATATATCTTTGACCACATAGATGATGACATTACTGTTGATGATGTGGCAAGACATTGCGCTTATTCCAGATACCACCTCACCCGTATGTTCAAGGAAGATACGGATGAGGCGCTGTATCAGTTCATCAAAAGGATTCGCCTTGAGAGAAGCGCATGGCGCCTGAAGGTTGAAAAAGAGAAGAGCATTACGCAGATTGGCGAGGATTATGGATATTCCTCGTCTAATTTTGCTATTGCCTTCAAAAAGCATCTTGGAGTATCGCCGGCAAGCTTTCGGAAAAACAGTGAGCAGATGGTAGAAGAAAGCTCTTTTTCTCATGGACTTACGTTGGACGATCTGGATAAGGCAGAAAAGCAGATCACCGTGGAATACCTAGCGGATTTTACTGTTATTTATGAAAGGAAGCGGGGGAATTATCACGATCTTCCTAATGCGTGGTGCGAGTTCATTGATAAGTATCGGCATCTGGCAGATGAGAGTACAACGTATATAGAATGCACCATAGATGATCCCTCTATAACCGATGAGAATAACTGCATGTATGAGCTTTGTCAGACTGTTTCTGCTGACAACCCTCTGGTAAAAGAGAATCCGGATATCCTTACTCATTCAGTTGATGGCGGAAAATACGCAGTTTATCATTTTAAGGGATTTCCAAAGTTTCTCTATATGGTGTACCAGGAGATATTCTGCCGATGGCTTTCAAGGACCGGTAACGAGCTTGATGAGAGGCCTATCTTTGATGTGTATAGGGATATAATGGAAGATGGATACATGGAGATAGATATCTGTTTTCCGCTGAAATCAGGAACATGACATACTGTTCTCAGCTTGGATGATATTGTAACTATGTCACAGTGATGGAGTTTAATGAAAAAGCACTCTCACTTCCAACAGAGTGAGAAATCAAGAAATATAATATCAGTGATTTTTAGGTCGTTATCCGTGTAGATGACGACCTTATTTTTATTGTGTGATAGGCTTGTTTATGCAGATGATACGAATCGTGTCATACATGTCACCAAGCGTTTCTTTAGTTTTTTCATGATTCTTGTTACGGTTCATATAGCTGATTATGTTCAGGCAGGAAGACTGAAGTGTATGCTCTACTGGGCTGTTTCTGATGATTGTGGCAAAGGGAATTGTGATCTACAAAATGAGATAAATCATGTGTTTCAGGAGGGATTATGTCAAAGCATTTAGTAAGGAATACAGTTTTAGCAACAGTTACGGTTCTTTTGTTCTACTTTGCCCAGGGGGCTGCGGTGGTCATGGGACAGCTTGAGGGTCTTAAGGCTATTACAGCACAGGCGGCTATTATATGGAGCTGTGCATTAGTAGCAATTGCATTTTTTCTTGTCAAGGATCACAGTCTTAGAGGGCTTGGCTTTCAGAAGCCCGTGAGTGGTATGGCTACAAGGTTTTTGTATTACGTTCCACTTATAATTGTGGCCCTGGCTGCTTTTGCCGGTGGAATCATGTCTGATGACAGCGGACTGTTTATTCCTAATCTTATATTTACACTGGGGATAGGACTGACAGAGGAACTATACTTCAGGGGCATCATTTGCAATATGTGGAAAGAAAAGGAGACAAAGGCCATCATTATTTCATCAGTTCTTTTTGGAATGAGTCATCTGCTGAATGTAATGGGTGGGGCTGGACTTGCAGAAACACTTTTGCAGATGGCGTTTGCATTTACCTACGGAGTTGTAATGGCTTTTGTGATCCTCAGGACAAAGAGTATCTGGCCATGCATTTTGCTACATGCATTTCATGATTTCTGCGGTTTCATCACGAATGAAGCTGTTTGATTGATGACAGAGGGAAGGGAGTCTTATGTTTGAAACAGGTCATGGAGAAGCATGTAGCGTTAATGGAGTCAGCTATAAAATTAAGAAGCTCCTTGGCAAGGGAAAGGGAGGATATTCATACCTGGCAGTAAAGGATGGTAAGGAGTATGTCTTAAAACAGATACACCACGAGCCTTGTGCATATTACCAGTTTGGTGACAAGATCCAGTCTGAAATAAATGATTACAGAAGACTGACGGCGATTGGAATCAGAATGCCCAAAATGATTGATGCTGACATTGATAAAGAACGCATTGTGAAGGAATACATAGACGGTGAGACTATCTATGAGCTTGTTGCCAGAGATCAGATGGACCCTGATTATATAAGACAGGTAAAAGCAATGTGTGAACTCCTATATCCTGCAAAGACCAATATTGATTATTTCCCGACGAATTTTGTTGTTCATGATGGAGAGCTTTTCTATATTGATTATGAGTGCAATGATTATATGGAAGAGTGGAACTTCGAGAACTGGGGAATAAAATACTGGTCAAAAACTCCGGAGTTTTTGGAATACTATAAGGAGCATATGTAGATTGAAAAAACATCTGTTGACATGAAGTATTCTGAGGTATAATATATATCAAAATGATATATCTAATTGATATATGCGAAGGAGTGTTCAATGAAGCGTCAGACAATAAGAAGAACGATTATTTTCATATCATTCCTGCTGTTTCCAATAACAGCGTGGTACTTTTCACCATACCTGATAATCATGGCAGCATCAGAACATATCATGAACGGAAGCTTTATAGTCTTTATGAGCTTGCTTATTTTTTCGGTGTTCTTTGGACGTGCCTTTTGCGGATATCTCTGTCCTGCAGGAGGGCTACAGGAATGTGTAGCAAGATGCAATGATAAGTCCGCGAAGCAGGGCTGGAGGAATAAGATTAAATACGTTATCTGGATACTGTGGATCTCCGCTATAGTTGTGACTTTCATCCTCGGGAAAAACCATGTAACCATAGATCCGTTTTTCATGACAGATCACGGTATTTCAGTGACAGAAATACATAACTATATTATCTATTACGGAGTACTTCTGATATTGGTTCTTCCGTCACTGATACATGGAAGGAGAGCAACATGCCATTATCTTTGCTGGATGGCGCCATTTATGGTGATTGGGAGCTGCATAGGTCGTTTTCTTCATGTCCCCCAGCTTCATGTTGAAGCATCTGCAGCGGACTGTATTTCATGTAACAGGTGTTCAAGGGCTTGTCCAATGGGGCTTGACGTCGCACATATGGCAAAGGAAGGCAGCAATTCAAAGTGCACCGAGTGCATATTGTGCGGAGCTTGTGTTGATGAATGTCCGAAAAAAGTTCTAAAATACTGTTGGAGGTGGAAATAATGGCCAAAGACAGAAAGATAGACATGGTGATTCTGGGCTTGTTATCCCATGATGATCTGACCGGATATGATATAAAAAAACAGATCGACGGAAGTATAAGGTTCTTCTGGAAGGGAAGCTTTGGTAGCATTTATCCCGCTCTTGCGGAACTGGAAAAACAGGGCAGCGTAAGGCGTCTTAAGGGTAATGACAGTGGCGGCCGGGAGAAGATCATTTATAGCATTACCGGTCAGGGAAAAGAGATACTCAGAGCATGGGTAAGAGACGAGAAGGCAAGCAACGATCTTAAATATGAGACTTTGATGAAACTGTTTTTCGGAGGGGTTGAAAGTAAAGAGACAGCACTTAGGAATATAGAAGTCTTTGAAGAACAGATAAAGGCTGACCTTAAGGTATTACAGGTATATAAGGCTAATATTGAAAAAGCACTTGATGAAGAAGATCATGTTTATTTCTATCTTACGATACTGTTTGGAATAGAAACCTATGAGGCATATTTGAAATGGTGCAACAAAGCAAGAAAGGTACTGGCATGAAAAGGATTATAATTTATTTCTCATTAGAAGGTAACACAGAGTATATAGCAGATGAACTGGCAAAGGTACTTCCAGCAGATAAATTAAAACTTGTTCCAAAGAAAGCGTATTCGACCAGTGGATTCTCAAAGTTTTTCTGGGGTGGGAAGAGTGCTGTTATGGCAGAAAAGCCCGAGCTTGAGGCATACGATCTGGACGTGTCAGCTTATGATGAGATTATTTTTGGATTTCCTGTTTGGGCAGGAACGTTCACGCCTCCGCTTCGGACGTTTATTTTGGAGAATAAAGAGAACTTGAAAAATAAGACTATAGCTGCATTTGCCTGCCAAAGCGGTTCCGGGGCAGAGAGAGCTTTTTCTAAGCTAAAGGACTGCATTGGAATCACCAGCTTTGCCGCGACTGCGATTTTCATTGATCCGAAAGATAAACCTTCAGAAGATAATACGCATAGACTCAGCGAGTTTTGTCAGATGCTATAGCAGAATTATAAGTAGTGTAAAACAGACCTATATCCGTGTAAAGGTAGGTCTGTTTTTGGTTTTAAGATAATATGAAATCAGGAGAAATAAGGAGTAGGAATAATGTATTTCAAGAAATATGCAGATAATGATTATGAGGCAGTATGTGATTTTCTTATAGAACTAAATGCTCGGGATACAAGCCATATTAATTGGAACTGGGCGAGATTTGAATGGATGTATGAGCATCCAGAATTCAATAAGGAATTGATTGAGTCCATTGGGCTTTGGCTTGATGATGGTAACGTTGTTGGTGCAGCAATCTATGATATGTATTTCGGTGAGGGATTTTGTGGAGTCTTATCTGATTATAAGCAGTTATATCCTGAAATATTAGATTATGCCTGCACCAATCTCATGGATGATTCTGGATTTTCCCTTGCAGTCTGCGATGACAACACAGATGAAATAGATTTGGTCTTAAACAAGGGCTTTATCAGGAATGAGCAAACAGAAAATATCATGGAGCTGGACCTGGAAAGGGAATTTGGAGCTCCTTTGCCAGAGGGCCTTAAGTTTGTGAACCCGAATCCTGTTAAGGATATTTATGAGCTATCATGGCTTTTTTGGCAAGGTTTTGATCACGGAGAAGATAAACAAAAGTTTGAAAAAGAAGAGATCGCTACCCCAAGGGCGCGTAGGCACTTTAACAGGGACCTCTGTGTGGCTGCATGCAATGAGGAGGGAGAACTCATTTCAATATGCGGTCTATGGTATAACCCCAAGACGGACTACGTGTATGTAGAGCCTGTCTGTACTATCCCAAGCTATAGGGGAAGAGGAGTAGCTAAGGCTGCAATTCATGAAGCGCTGAGTAGGGCAAAGAGGTTAGGTGCTAAGAGAGCTTTTGTAATATCAGACATGGATTTTTATTCCAGACTCGGTTTCAGAAATAAATACCACTACAGTTTTTATCAAAAACAAGGGGATTGATGACAGGGAAAAATCATACGATGATACGCAGGAAAGACGCGAACTGGAAAAGACAGCGGATATGCTATTCTCGCGGAATTAGTGAATGCAGTGTAAAACAGGCCTAATGCGGTGTACGCTAAGGCCTGTTTTTCTTTGCGTGTTAGAGTAGGCATATGAAGAAATGACTGTTTTCGCAGAGAAAGGAAGGAACAAAATGAGAAGTTATCTGGAAACAAAAAATCTGACTAAACAATACGGTTCCTTTGAGGCTGTTAAGGATATGAATATTCACATTGACAGAGGTGAGATTTACGGTCTCATTGGTCCCAACGGAGCAGGAAAAACAACACTTATGAAGATGCTGGTCGGATTCGCAACTCCGACCAGTGGAGAGATTGAAGTTGCTGCAGGCGATAATTACCTTACAAAGGTCGGATGTCTTATTGAGAGTCCGGGAATATACGGGTATCTCAATGCTTTTGACAACATGAAACTTAGAGCAATTTCAATGGGATTACATGACCAGAAAGAGATACTGGACATTCTTGATTTTGTAGGATTGTCAAGAGAACCCAAAAAGAAGGCGGGAAAGTTTTCCCTGGGCATGAAGCAGAGGCTTGGAATTGGCATGGCTCTACTGGGAAGCCCTGAGTTTCTCATACTGGATGAACCCATTAATGGACTTGACCCCCAGGGAATAATCGAGATGAGAGAGCTTATAAAGAGGCTTAATGAAGAAAAGAACATGACGATTATGATATCAAGCCATATACTTGGAGAACTTCAGAAGGTTGCGACGGTATTTGGCATCATTTCAGAAGGAAAGCTTTTAACAGAGGTAACTGCTGAGGAGTTAAAGAACAGCTATATTGGCGAGGCTGATTCTCTCGAAGAATTCTATTTGGATATTATCAGGAAAGGACAGAAGGCATGCTAAATCTTATAAAAATGAACCTATACAGATTATTTAAAACAAGAGTTTTTTATGTGATGCTTTTAACCACTGTAATTTTGACCGGACTTCTGGCAGGAATGGAAACCGAGTCTGCTTCAACCTTCGGAGAGTTCTATGCAAGCTTTGCATCTTCCGGATACGTTCTGATCATGGTAGGTGTATTCGCAATTGTTTTTTCGGAAGAAGAGAGAAAGAGCGGATTTTTGAAAAACCTTCTGACGACCCGCAGCGGGAAGAAGAACATTTTTTTTGCTAAGATCCCGGTGGTGTTTCTGTACTCCCTTTTTATGTTTCTGGGGGAACTTGTTGCATCATGGTTTGGAAGTCTTTTCTGGGCACCGAGTATTTACTTTGGCCGTATTGGTTCACTTATAAGCTTCATAACATTCGAAGTGATGCTTCATACAGTATTTGGCATCGCTATGATGGCTCTTTATGAAATTACCAGAAATACCATCATACCAACCATTATTACTATCTTTGGTTCAGCAAATCTTCACGGAATGCTTATTAGTTTTCTTGAAACAAAGCTCGTGTCCAGGATCCCGGCCCTTGCGGGCTTTATGGATAAATATGGTCTTTCAAGGAACTTTATTGTGACTAAGACTGAAGACCTTGGAATTAGCGGAGTATCTGTTTCCTATGTGAATATAATCGTGGTTATTGTGATAGGGCTGATATTATACTCTGTCATGGGAATGTTCATATTCACAAAGATAGATACGATATAAGGGGAAAAAATTGAGACGAAAACAAATACTAAAAAGAATAAGCTGCCAATTATCATAATTACAGCCTTTATAGTGACTGTAATCGAACCGGAGTCTATCAGGGAAAAGCTTTATGAAATCGCCTGTGATATGGCGAAAAAATATGAAAGGAAGGGAAAGAAACATGGTAAACAAAGGTGGATATGGAATCTGTTCCAAAACCATGATGATGCTGTATCCGTTGATGGAGGCTGTTCGAAGCGGAACGGAGAGAGTAGGAGGAGAGGGCTATGGAGTATATCAGGGTTACAAAAGAGAATCTGGAAGAGGAGCATATCTGCTGCGCCATATCCAACAATAAAGATGTACAGGTATCTTCAAAGAAGGCGTGGCTTGCGGACAGATTTGATGAGGGGCTTGTATTCTTAAAAAGTGTGGAGCGTGGGAAATGCTTCATAGAATATATTCCGGCAGAGCATGCATGGAATCCAATCGAAGCACCTGGGTATATGTATATAGACTGCCTATGGGTTTCCGGTTCTTTCAAAGGTCATGGATATTCAAGTGACCTACTTTCCGAATGCATCAAAGACAGCAAGGAGAAGGGAAAGAAAGGACTTTGCATTCTTGCTGCAGCAAAGAAAAAGCCGTTTCTGGCTGATCCGAAATTCCTGAAATATAAAGGCTTTGAAGTGTGTGATGAAGCGGATAACGGCATACAGTTATGGTATCTGCCATTTGAGAAAGGGGCCAAGAAGCCGATGTTCAAAGAGTGTGCTAAGCATCCGCACATAGATGAGGAAGGATATGTTCTTTACTATACGAACCAGTGTCCGTTCAATGCGAAGTATGTACCTGTGCTGGAAGAGACAGCCAAGAACAATGGCATTCCATTCAGAGCTATGAAGATCGAGAGTAGGAATGATGCTCAGAATGCACCGACGCCGATCACAACTTATTCGCTATTCTGTGATGGGAAGTATATTACGAATGAACAGATGAATGACAAGAAGTTCTTAAAACTGGCACAGTAGGGGGATGGATTGTGGGGAATAAAACAGGCCAAAATCAGTGTAAAACAGACCTGTATCAGTGTATCTGATGGTCTATTTTTATTTGACGGTATAGTTAGTATAGAAATTTGGATTATAGGCTGTAAGAACCTAGCGAAGTACTTTTGAGCTTGGTTCGCGCGTCTTCCGGCGAGCGAATGCGAGAGCGGAAGTTCATTATGAGGAGTTATAAGAAATGGATAATAAATCAAACAATTACGATATTCCCAAGAGAGACGGAAGTGTGTGGCCAGAAGATATCTGCCCTGCATACACCCCAAGAGAGGATGCAATTCCAAGCTTGAAAGGCTGCTGGTACTGTAAATATGCGGATTTTCATCTGAAGGAAGAAAGAGCTCTTGAAGTGGGGATCTGCAAATGGCCAAAAACAATAATTGATTAGTATGAATGATTTAAGGATGTTGCAATGAGAATAGGGATAATTCAAGCGAGCTCTCAGGCTGGAAAAAATGAGCTGATTTTTAATACTGTAAAAAAATATGCCCCTAAAGATGCAGAGGTCATCAACTTTGGATGTACTTTAGAAGAACAGGAAAAGTATTCATATATAGACGTTTCGGTTCTTGTTGGTATATTACTTGCAAGTGGAGCAGTTGATTTTGTTGTTACTGGTTGTTCATCCGGACAGGGAATGATGCTGGCGTGTAACAGTATGCCTGGAGTAATTTGTGGATATGCTCCTACTCCAAAGGACGCTTATCTGTTTGCACAGATCAATAATGGTAATGCTATTTCACTTCCATTGGGCGAAGATTATACCTGGGCAGGCGTTGAAAACTTTGATAAAACAATAAAAGCGCTCTTTTCTGAACCGTTTGGGCAGGGATATCCAAAGAGCGAAGCGGAAAGGAAGCTGAAAGACACTGAGGAACTCAAGGAAATAAGAAGAAAGTCGCAGATTCAGTTTGAAGATTTTTTTACTTTTTTGGACACGTCAATAATTGAGAAAATTAATAAAAAGAATGATGTGATCAAGTTTGTGAAAGAACGTGGGAAATTAGGGGAAGCTTTATATGAGATGCGTAAAACCTTCAGGAAGTGTAAGAATGTTGATTAGTTAAGGAGAGACTACAATGAATGAGAATAAGAAATCCCTTGTGATTTACGTTCATGGCAAGGGTGGAAATGCAAATGAAATTGAAAACTACCATAAGTTTTTCTCAGGGCATGAGTTTTATGGGTTTGACTACAAGGCTGATAATCCATGGGATGCAAAGAAAGAATTTAAAGCGAAAATAGAGGAATTGGCAAATTGCTATGAGAATATTACATTAATCGCCAATAGCATAGGTGCATACTTTTCCATGGTTGCAAATTGTGATGAATACATTAGTCATGCATATTTTGTATCTCCAATAGTTGATATGGAAAAACTGATTTTAAACATGATTGCCTGGGCTGGCACAACAGAAACAGAACTTCAGGAAAAGAAAATTATTCCTGTAGATTTTGGTGATGATTTGTCTTGGGAATATTTGCAGTATGCAAGGTCGAATCCTGTTAAATGGAATGTGTCGACAGACATTTTATATGGTAGCCTTGATAATTTGCAGGAGTTGGATACTATAACAACATTTGCTAATAGGATTAATGCAACGCTTACTGTTATGGAGGGCGGAGAGCATTGGTTTCATACGGACGAGCAAATTCATTTTTTGAATGATTGGATGCAATCTCGCAGAGGGTAAAAATGCTCAGATTAAGAAAACCACTATCTCAAAATGAGATAGTGGTTCAACATGTATGTTCAGAAAAATAAGTGTAAAACAAGATTAGATAAAGAGACTTTTGAACAATGGATAGAATAAGTGGCAGGCTGATCGTGTATTTTGAAGACCCATTCTGGGTGGGCATATTCGAGAGGGTTATAGATAAAAAACTATCAGCAGCTAAAGTGACTTTTGGTGCTGAACCTAAGGACATAGAGGTGCTGGAACTTATTAATCGGAACTATTATTATCTGCATTTTAGTCCGGAGATTGAAACAACTGTAAAGGAAACTAAGAAAAATCCCAAGAGGGCACAGCGCGATGCGAAAAAGCAGACACTGGAGACCGGCATAGGTACAAAATCGCAACAGGCTCTCAAATTACAACAGGAGCAGAATAAATTGGAACGGAAATTCAGAAGCCGTGAACAAAAGGAAGCAGAGAATCAACGTTTGTTTGAATTAAAACAGATGAAGAAAAGAGAAAAACATAAAGGGCGTTGACGGGAATTTTGTCGTAATCAAAGAAGGTGAAAAATCCTAAGTTTGCATCAAAGTAAATGGATTAATAGAGCAAAATCCGTGTAAAAAGACTCCAAATAAGTGCGAGGAGTCTTTTTTATTTTGAAAAGTGTATAGTAACTAAACAGTATAGCAGCTATACAAAAAGGAGGAAAAATGAATAGTAAAATTGATTTTATTAATGGAGAAACAAATAAGTCACTTATCAAGATGTTTGCGCCACTTATGGTTGGGATGATCATGCTAATGATCTATAACATGGTGGATGGTCTGTGGGTTGGAAACCTGCTTGGAGAGCTGGGGATGTCGGCACTAACCGCTGGAACGGCGATTGTTTTATTTTTAAATTCCATTTCAATGGGTGTTGGTAATGGTATTTCAGTTATGATAGCTAATCTTGTAGGAGCAGACGACAGGAAACATATTCCGGGGGCAGTAGCGACCGTTATAGCAATGTCCACCTTTTTTTCAGTTGTACTTTTCATCTTAGGCGAAGTACTTGTTGATCCGATACTGGCTCTTATGGGAACACCGGAAATTATTTTCTCTGATGCTGCAACATATCTGAAAATTTACTTGTTGGGAAATGCAGCGTTATTTATTTACATGGTGTTTACATCAATCTTTAGGGCATTTGGGGATCCAATGTTTCAGATGAAAGGTATGATGCTCACAGCAGTGTTTAATGCAGTTGCTGATCCTTTTGCAATAAAAGTTTATGGATTAGCCGGTGCAGCAATTGTTACAGTGGCTTCTGAAGTTCTATGCCTGGTTTATGCCATTATTTATCACAAAAAGAAAAAGATGTTTTCTATGGATTTAAAAAAGATCAATATGAATGATGCCATAACCATGGTCTGTTTATCTGTGCCAACTACAGTACAGTCAATCATGCCGCCGCTTAGTTCTGCTTTTATGATTTCTTTCATCTCTTCATTTGGAATGAACACTATAGCAGGCTTTGGAGTCGCCAGAAATCTTGAACTTATAATGTTTATGCCTACTACAGGAATGTGTATGGCAGTGACATCCATAGTGGGACAATGTGTTGGAGCAAAAAGGCATGACAGGGCAATGGATTATCTGAAATCAAGCATGATCATAGGAGGCTCTCTCATTGCAATTACAAGCGTGCTAGTGATTCTTTTTTCAGGGCAGCTCACAGCAGTTTTTGGACAGGGGGTTGAAGTCGCACAGGTAGTATCAAGGTTCTTTTCTATAATCAGTATTGGCTATGTTCTGTACATGCTCACAAGTTGTATGCAGGGATATATTACGGGAGTTGGTAAGCCGGGAATGGCGATGGTTCTTTTGATTCTTTATTACATTATGTTCAGAATTCCAAATGCCTATATTTTTAAACAGCTCTTTGGCTTAAACGGAGTATGGTTTGCATTTTTGATAAGCCATATTTTATCTGTGATAGTGGCTTTTGCAATGGTATCCTATATACAAAAGACATATTCAGCAGAGTATCGTATTTGTCACAAATTAGGAGCGTAAGATATGAAACACTACAAGGAACTTGCCTGGTTAATGGAGCGAATCATCCATAAATACATGCAGTATGAAAAAAAGCCTCAGGTTTACTGCAAGGATATAATCCTTACTCAGCCTGAGATCCATACAATAGCCATAGTTGGTGATAGTGAGGGGATCAACATCACACAGCTTGCCAAGGTGCGCGGAATTACTAAGGGCGCTGTATCACAGATGGTCAACAAGCTCGTGGACAGGGATCTTATGGAGAAGAGAGTGTCTCCCGATTCAGATGCTGCGATTTGCCTGTATCTTACTAAAAAAGGTAAAGCGGCAAGGGATGATCACCGCAAGATGCATGAAAACATGGGAACTATGTATGAAGCTATGCTTGACCAAATACCTGAAAGTACTTTGGATAGCATGAGGCAGTTCCTTGAAGCTTTTGACAAGGCGCTTGATGATCTGGATAAATCAGTGTAAAAAGCAAAATAATTAGTGTAATTCATGTTTTATTTTCTCCAAAGGGTATAGTTACTATACAGTTTATGTTTTACACATTTGGAGGATATTGAATGAAAACTTTGTATTTCAGCTCAACTGGAAATTGCTTGTATGTTGCCAAGTGCTTGGGAGGAGAGTGTTTATCTATTCCCAAGCTGATCAAACAGGGAATCTATGAGATAAAAGATGATGTTGTGGGTATAGTATTTCCGGTTTACGGGCTTTGTATACCACCATATATTGAGGAGTTTTTGCAGCAACTGAAGGTGGAGTGCAACTATCTTTTCGCCATAGCAACTTATGGATGTTTTGCCGGATCTGTTTGCAACGAGTTAAACAATATTACTCTGGCAAACGGAAGGAAATTTGACTATGTTAATTCAATTCAAATGGCGGAGAATTGCATTACCTTTGCCGATATGGAAAAACAGGAAGGCGATAATAAAAAGCAGCAGGGTGTAATTGACCAGATAATGGGTGATATAGTTGAAAAGAAAAGGTACGTTAAAAGAAATTCGCTTTTCAGCAAACTAATTACGCGTGATCACAAGAAAAAATATGAGTTTCCTACAGGAATTGGTATTACAGAAGAAGTTACTGTAAACGAAGCTTGTACGGGATGCGGTACGTGCTCAAGACTTTGCCCAATGGGAAATATACATATTGAAAATGGTCGCCCACTCTTTTCAAAGAATTGTATAAGCTGCGGAGCTTGTATTCAGAACTGCCCTAAGAATGCTATCCACCATAATAGAGAGAAGAGTTCCGCCAGATATAGGAATCCACATATAGAAATTGGTGAGCTTTTAATTTCTTAACGATGAAAAATGGAGAAAAAATATGAGTAATTATACAATTAGATTAGAAGAAAAGAAAGATTATAGAGAAGTTGAAAATTTAGTAAGGGAATCATTTTGGAACGTTTATCGTCCTGGATGCAGTGAACACTATGTAATTCATGTGCTCAGAGATGATCCGGCATTTATTCCTGAACTTGACTTTGTTATGGAGCAGGATGGGAAGCTGATCGGACAGAACATGTTCATGAAAACTTTCATTGAGGCTGATGATGGAAGGACTATTGATGTGCTTACCATGGGTCCTATTGGAATTACACCTGAACTTAAGAGAAAAGGCTATGGAAAGGCAATTCTGGATTATTCTCTGGAAAAGGCTGCAGATATGGGATTTGGAGCAGTTCTTTTTGAGGGAAATATCGGATTCTATAGTCACTGCGGATTTGATTATGCAAGCAAGTTTGGAATCAGATACCATGATCTTACGGAGGGCGCAGATGCCTCATTTTTCCTATGTAGAGAACTGATTTCGGGATATCTTGATGGCGTCACAGGGGTATATCAGACCCCTAAGGGATACTATGTCGAAGATGTAGCTGTTGAGGAGTTTGATAAGAACTTTCCGCCAAAAGAGAAGCAAAAACTTCCAGGACAAATCTTTGAGTAACGTAAGTGTAAAACAGATCTGGATCAGTGTATCTGAGGGGACTGGGTTTAGGAAAAAATATCATTATTCATTTCACTGGAGGAATGAACATGGAGTATATTCAAGTGACAAAGGATAATTTGGAGAAGGAACATATTTGCTGTGCTATTTCTGGCAATAAGGATGTCCAAGTATCATCGAAGAAAGCCTGGCTTGCAGACAGATTTGATGAGGGACTTGTTTTTCTGAAAAGCGTAGAACGCGGTAAGTGCTTTATCGAATATATTCCGGCGGAAAACGCTTGGGTTCCAATTGAGGCAGATGGATATACGTACATCGATTGTCTGTGGGTGTCCGGGGCCTTTAAGGGGCACGGATACTCTTCGGATTTATTAAATGTTTGCATTCAGGAAAGTAAGAATAAGGGTAAGAAGGGGCTTTGTATTTTGTGCGCTGCAAAGAAAAAAACTTTTTTAGCTGATCCTAAATTTTTGAAACACAAAGGATTTATCGTAGGTGATGAAGCGGATAATGGTATCCAGCTCTGGTATCTGCCATTTGAAGAGAAGGCGGTTGCACCGCGATTCAAGGATTGTGCAAAGCATCCACATATAGAAGAGATGGGCTATGTTTTGTATTACACGAATCAGTGCCCGTTTAATGCAAAGTACGTGCCTGTTCTGGAGCAGACAGCTAGAGATAATGGAATTCCTTTCCGGGCAATCCATATTGAGAGTAAAGAAGAAGCGCAGAATGCACCTACTCCAGTAACGAATTATGCATTATTTCATGATGGTGAGTATGTCACAAATGAGCAGATGAACGACAAGAAATTCTTGAAACTTATATAAACAGGATAGTATGGCGAAAGAAAGGCATTGGATTATGTTTTGGGATATGGTTTCTCCTTTATATGATTTATTTGAAAATATCTATAATAGTAAAGTTTATACCGGTACAGGAAAGAAAGTTGCTGAACTTATTGAACCTTCGGATGAGGTCCTGGAATGTGCTTGCGGAACAGGAGCGATCAGCATATTTATTGCGCAGAAGTGTAAGAGGCTGGTAGCAACGGATTTTGCAACAGGAATGCTTAAAAAAGCCGCAAAGAAATGCCGCAATTATTCCAATACTACATTCAAGAAAGCGGACATAACAAATATAAAGTGCAAAGGGGGCTGTTTTGATAAGGCTGTTGCCGGTAATGTTATCCACTTGTTGTCGGAACCCGAAAAAGCACTTCATGAGCTGTGGAGAGTAGTTAAACCCGGTGGAAAGATCATTATCCCGACTTATATAAACATGTCTAAAGGTACTGGGACGGCTGCTGTTAAGTTCATTACGTTGCTAGGTGCGGATTTTAAGAGGCAGTTCGATTTGGATTCATACAAGAAGTTTTTTGCAGACAAGGGGTACTCCGATGTTGAATACCATGTTATTGATGGGCGTATGCCTTGTGCAATAGCGGTTATTACCAAGAAATCATAACTATGTGAATTAGGTAGAAAAGGTTATCTTGGATTATTCTCTTGAAAAAGTTACAGAAATCAGATGATGGGATGCAGTATAATCATATGGAAAAACGTGTAAAATTGTATGTAGTTTTAAGCTATTTTGTATTTTGGTTTATGGTGCTGGGACTATGCGGGACAGCAAGTATGGTATTCCATGGTCCGCCTATTGTGATGAGGATCTTGTCTAATGTTTGTGCGTGGGCACCGACTATTGTGTTGCTTATAGGTTTTAAGTATTTTTGCCCTGGCCGCAGCATTGCAGAATTTTACAGAAAAGCTTTTGGTGGAAAGATAAGCATAGTAACGCTGGTAGCTTCAGCTATACTTACGCTTGGAGCTACTATTATTACAGTATTTGTTTTGTCCTTGATTCAGGGGAAGGCCTTTGGTGAATACTGGAATCTTGGATCCTACCCGTTCTGGGCGTCATTTTTATTCTCGATCACAACGGGGCCAACAGGGGAAGAGTCAGGCTGGAGAGGTTATCTTCGCCCATACCTTAATGCAAAATACAGTTTTTTCAGTGCATCAGTGATACAGGGAGTTATATGGGCATTCTGGCATACCATACTCTGGTTTGTAGATTCAGATTATATGGGAATCCAGATGATACCATACGTTCTGTCCAACGTTATTGTAATGACGGGACTTTGCTTTATCATGAATCTTTTCATGGAAAAGAACGATAACCTGATCTATGGCATAGTGATACACTTTTGCTTTAACTTCCTGTATTGTTTCTTGCAGGTTGATATTTGGTTTTATGTGGTTTTGTCAGCTATATACATGGTTATAATTGCGCTGATATGTTGGAAAAAGAATGTGATGTCAAAAGAATGATATCCGTTTAAAATAACAAGAAGGAGGAAGGACATGATCAATTGCAGTGTATATGCTCCATGCAGATGAAAAATATTTGTATGGAGGTTAAATAATAATGAAAAACAGAATAAAGGAATTGGTTGGATACGGTTATTGCGGTAGATCTTCTGTCTTTTGCCATAGCATTTGTGGCATTATTGTTCTTTATAAAACTACCTGAGATCAAGGACGGAACAAGTAAGGACGAAAACGTGATCAAACTGGCTAAAGAGGGGCTAAAGTTCCTAAAAGAAACTCCGCTTATACTTACTGTAATACTGTTTATGGCGGGGGTTAACCTGACAGCTTCAGCCTTTGATGCTGTACTTCCGGCCCTTGTCATACCTCAAAAAGGTAACAATGTTTATGGCATTGAAAAGTAATGATCCGTTCTGGACTTTTCTTTTCGGAAGCGGTAAGGGTTCAGGTGCCGCAATGATGATGTTTATTCTTGGTGTGACAGGAACAGCCATATGTATAATCTCCGGTCAGATCATGAAAAAATATAAATATACTGAAGAATGATTTTTGACTTGAATATCAGTGTAAAACAGCCTCAAATGAGTGTAAATTTGAGGCTGTTTTTTGTTTTGTGATAAATATATGATTGTACTGAAATCGGTATGCTCATAAAGGAGTTATAAAGATTTTATGACTGTTTTTTTAAAAATGAAGGAGAGTTTTCAGTAGAACATAGCTACTGACTTTTAAATGTATGAGAGAAAAAAATACGATTTTCGGAAGTGGAAAGTTTTATAAAAATGTGCTGGCGATAGCAGTCCCTATAATGCTTCAGCAGCTTATACAGAGCATGGTGTCGCTGATAGATAATTTTATGGTATCAGGACTGGGCGATATATCAATGTCAGGTGTAAATATTGCCGGTCAGGTGCTTTTTGTGTTTATGGTTTTAATTAACACAATCTGCATGACTGGAGGGATATTCCTTACGCAGTTTTTTGGCGCAAAAGACAGTGGAGGAATGAAGCAGGCGTTTATGTTTAAACTGCTTGCAGGATTTGTGGCACTCATCCCATACCTCATGGTATGTTTAATATATCCAAGAGAAATCCTGTCGTTTATGGTTATGGGAAACACACAGGCAGCTCTTATTCTTGATGAGGCAGTTCCATATATACGAATCATGTCTGTTGTGGGAATCCCCATGATTATTTCTATGAGTATTGCCAGCTCACTTAGAGATATGGGAAAAGTTAAAACACCTTTGGTTGTAACAGTAATAGCAACTCTTACAAACACCGTATTCAATTATCTTCTTATTTACGGGAATTTTGGAATGCCTGCGCTTGGTGTCCGAGGAGCCGCTTATGCTACTGTCATAGCAAGAACAGTAGAGTTTGTAATATTTGCATTTATCTATTTCAAGAGCAAGCCTGATTTTGCAGTTCACTTTAGCAGAGAATTCATAATAGATGGAAAGTTGTTCAGGGAAATATTAAAGAAAGGTGCTCTGATGCTTTTCTGTGAGATGACCTGGGTTCTTTCAGAAACCTTAACGACGGCTATCTATAACGGAAGAGGCGGAGCAGATGTAGTTTCAGGTATGGCATCGAGCTTTGCCATAGCTAACCTGTTTTTTGTAGCATTTGGTGGAATCTACTCAGCAACAACCGTAATAATTGGAAAAACCCTTGGTGAGGGAAATCTTGAAAAAGCCCGCAGAGAAAAGACTTGGCTTTTATCAGGAGCTATCGTATTTGGTGTTGCCATGACTTTTGTCGGATTTGTTACAACACTTATCATTCCTGTTGTGTTTGGAAAGCTAAGTCCAAGTGCTATTGCAATTTCAAGGAGCATGGTAATACTTATGGCATTTTTTATGCCTGTATGGGTGCTTGTAAATGCACAGCAGGCAATCGCAAGATCTGGCGGCGACACGAAGATGGGTGCATATGCAGATGCTGGAATAACAATAGTGGTCATGCTTCCTATGCTTTTCCTGCTTGCTAGATATACCGACATCGGGCCAGTACAGATGTACCTTTGCGTAAAACTTCTGGACATTGTCAGGACCCTTATATTCCATTTTTGGCTGAAAAAAGAGCGCTGGCTAAATAATCTTGCATGTGAGCATCAGTCAGAGCCACGTGTCCAGGAGGCTTTGTGAAGTTTTCGGGAGGAAAAGAAAGATGAATACTCTATTAGCAGTAATTGGAATTATTGGTGGCTTACTATGTGCTACAGCAGATCTTTTGTTGGATTTAAAAGGGCCGCAGAATAAGAAACTTGGAAAGATGGGCGTAATTGACAGCGAATGGAAAAAAATGGCGCACTGGAGGTTTGTGTGGTCTGACATCCTCGCGATGTTTGCAGTGCCTATGTACTCCTGCGGATTTATTGCGCTCATGATGACACTTCGTGCTGAGCATCCGGTTATTTCAACAACGCTTTCTGTAATATTCCTGATCGGAGCTATGGGAGGATTCATGATCCATACTTTCCTTTGCCAACAGCCGATAATATACAGAAAGATCATTTCAAAAGCTGACCAGGAACTCGCCGAAGACGTGATCCAGTCAGCCTTTAAACAGATTTATGTACCATTTTTTGCACTGTATTCAATGCTGGTCATTATTCCTGCGATAGCGGTCATAGTGCTTATTATTGCCGGTATTATCCATGCTCCAATATGGTGCGTGCTATTAAATCCAGTAGTATTCCAGCTCGTTGGTTTTTTGTTCAGGGCGACTAAACTGGATATCTTTATTGATGCACCAAGCTGTTGCGCAGCAAGTCTGGGACTTGCTTCATATGGATTATTAGCACTACTCTGCTTATAATCTTTATATATAGATGAACAAGGAGCACATGAAATGAAGCTGTTTTTACTTGAAGACGATGACGCAATTGGAATGGGGCTTAAGTACTCTCTGGAAAAAGAGGGGTATGAGGTCGTTCATGTTAAGACCAAGGCAGATGCAGAAGATGCCTTTAGCATAAATACATTTGATATATGCATCCTGGATATCAATCTTCCGGATGGAAATGGCTATGATGTCTGTAAATACATCAAGGAAAAAGAGGATGTTCCGGTAATCTTTCTGACTGCAAGCGATGCAGAAGTCAATGTGGTCATGGGCCTTGAGATGGGGGCAGATGATTACGTGTGCAAGCCCTTCAGGATCAATGAGCTTATGGCCAGGATCAAGACTGTTCTTAGGAGAAGTGGCAAAGGGTTGACTAATTCCGGAGCGGAGAGAAGCGGGATCCTTGAAATAAAAAACGTCCGCATTCATACTGGCGAAGCCAAAGTTGGCTTATTGGATGAGGCGACTGAAAAAGAAGAAATGGTTGAGCTGACTGCCCTTGAGTATAGATTGCTGCTAGCATTTTATAATAACAGGGGCGTTGTTATGTCAAGAAGCCAGCTTCTTGAAGAAATGTGGGATGTAAGCGGTGATTTTGTCAACGATAATACTCTTACTGTCTACATCAAAAGGCTAAGGGATAAGATAGAGAAAGACCCTGCTAACCCTCAGATAATTAAAACCGTCAGAGGACTTGGGTATATACTTGAAAAGTAACTCAACTAGCATGATTGGGGAATTGTAAAATGTTCAGAAATAAAGAATTCAAGTTTATGTTTATTACGGCAGCTGTCTTTACAGCTGCTCTTTCTGTATGTGGATATGCTATTTGTGGCGTAGCTGCAGCTGTTTTGGTATTGATCCTGGGAATAGGTATTACATCGGGGTTTGTGATGATCACAAGGCGAAGATATGCTGATATTGATGCCCTGAATTCTTATCTTGTAAGAGTTCTTGCCGGAGATGAAGCCCCTGGTATTCTTGATCAAGAAGAGGGCGAATTGTCGCTTCTTAAGACTAACATTTACAAGGCAACATCAACTCTTAATTATCAAAAAGATCTTTTAGCAAAAGATAAGCTGGCACTTTCAAATGCCATAGCAGATATCAGTCATCAGCTCAAGACTCCACTGACATCCATGATCGTCATGAATGATCTTTTAAAGAAAGAGGATGATCAAGGGAAACGAAAGGAATTTCTTACAACCCAGTCAAATCAGCTGGACAGGATGAGCTGGCTTATTCAGACGCTCCTTAAATTATCCAAGATCGATGCAGGGACCATAACCATGAAGCCTGAACAAGTACAGGCTGTGACGCTGGTTCAGGAAGTAGTAAAAGCCTTTGAAATTCAGATGGAACTTAAAAATATAAGTTGTAAAAAGCAAATTACTGATATTTCTTTTAACTGTGACAGAAACTGGACTATAGAAGCGCTTCAAAATATAGTGAAAAACTGCGTTGAGCATATGGACAGTGGGAATCTGCTATCGATTAGTACCTCAGACACCAATATCTACAAGGAGATCACAATAGAAGATACAGGCTGCGGAATAGCAGAAGAAGACCTTCCACATATTTTTGAAAGGTTCTATAAAGGAAAAAATGCCAGCAAGGATAGCGTTGGTATAGGGCTGGCTCTTTCAAAGACGATCATTACCAGTCAGCATGGCGACATCATTGTTGAAAGCACCGAAGGAGTGGGGACAAAGTTCTCTGTGCGGTTTTATAAGACGATAATTTAGGGGCAAAATTAAAATTGGGTAATATTACAGAATTGTTATGAAAAAGTCACGGGATTGTAAGCATTTAAAACTAAACTTTTCTTAGACAATGAAAAAATGTTTAAGAAGGGAGACAGAATAGAAAATGAACATTTTGGAGATCAAAAACCTTTGCAAAGTATATGGAACAGGAGAGACAAGAGTTGATGCTCTTAAAGATGTCTCTTTTGATATAGAACAGGGAGAGTTTGTGGCAATAGTAGGACCCTCAGGGTCTGGCAAGTCTACACTGCTCCATATACTTGGCGGGGTTGACGTTCCTACATCGGGAAGCTGCAATATAGCAGGAACGGACATCGGAAAACTTGATGAGACCAAGCTTGCGATCTTTCGAAGAAGAAACATCGGACTTATTTATCAGTTTTACAACCTTATTCCGATCCTGAACGTGGAAGAGAATATGACACTTCCGATTTTGCTGGATGGGAAAAAGCCTGATAAAAAACTCCTTAATGACCTTGTGGAAAAGCTTGGATTAAAAGAGAGATTATCACATCTTCCAAATCAGCTCTCCGGAGGTCAGCAGCAGAGGGTATCAATAGGTAGGGCGCTTATGAATCATCCAGCTCTGCTTCTTGCAGACGAGCCCACAGGTAACCTGGATTCTGAGAACAGTAAGGAGATCATTTCGCTACTTCGAAAGTTCAACAAGGAAAACAACCAGACGGTCATCATCATCACCCATGATGAAAAGATAGCTCTTTCTGCTGACAGAGTTATCACCATCGAGGATGGCCAGATAACAAGAGATTCGAGGAAAGAAGGGGTGATGGCATCATGAACATTGTATCAACCCTGACACTTAGACACCTTCTTGGAAACAAGAAAAGATCGGTGGTAACAATACTTGGAATTGTGGCATCGACGGCACTTATAAGCGCCATTATTTTGGGTGTATTTTCTTTCTTTAAGTTCTTTGGTTATCTGTCAATACAGTCTGACGGAAACGTACATGCTCAGTTCAGTGAGATCACGTATAAGCAGTACGTATCACTGTCAGAGGATGACAGGATTGAAAGCGTTGGCCTGTGCGATACAACAGAGCAGAAAACCGGTGTAAGACTTAATGGCGGCAAAGAAGAGCGCTTTAGCATTGGAAATATTGAGCAGGCAGATCCTGTATATATGTCAATGAGGGTAATATCAGACTATGATGGAGTCCTTCCAAAGAATTCCTCCGAGGTAGCAGTTGAAGAGCAGTTCCTTATTGATAATGGCCTGGAGGATCTTAAGGTCGGAGATACCCTTACCTTTGAGCAGGGCTACAGATATATGTACGATGAGCAGGGTGAATTAGTATACCTGGGAGGAAACTACAGGTCAGATGAACAGTTCAAGGCGCTGTCCACTGAGACCTGCACAGTGACAGCAATTCTTCACGGCAACAAACCTACCGGAAGCTGGGATATTATAAGATGCCTGGATGAAGGCTATTTTCCTGACTCTGAAAAGGCCCAGGTGGTAATTTTGCTTAAAAACTGTGACCATACAGCGCTTAAGCAGATCAAGCACATCATCGCAGATCATGAGATCCAAAAGTACGATCTTAATACAGAGTATCTGCTTAGCTGCTTTGCTTTTGAGGGAAGCGGAGGCTCTTACAGGTCATTTTTCGTAATGATGGCAGTTGCACTTGCGATCGTGATCGTTACATCTGTCATTTTGATCTTCAATTCCATAGGTATGTCTCTTACAGAGAGAATGCGCTATCTGGGAATGCTTGCCAGCGTCGGAGCCACAGCAAGACAAAAGAGATCCTCAATTTATTTTGAAGGACTCATTCTTGGAATCATCGGTATTCCTTTGGGATTATTGTGTGGCTACATTGGAACCAGGATCACCCTGGCATTTCTTGGAAGGAGGATCCTTGAAGCTGACATTTTTGTAGGCGCAGAGGGGATGAGGGGCAGTATACCTGTAGTATGCGAGCCTCCTGTAATTGCAGCGATAGTGTTTTTTGCAGCGCTTACAATACTTATTTCAACCTTTGTTCCAGCCATCAGGGCAGCCAAGGTTATGCCTATTGATGCGCTCAGGCAGAGCAACGTGGTAAAAGTAAAAGCAAAGGGGCTTCGTGTGAATCCTCTAATCCGCAAGATCTTTGGATATGAAGGGGAGCTTGCTTACAAGAATATAAAAAGAAATGGTGTAAAGGGAAAGGTTATTACCGCTACTATCGCGGTTTCGGTGATCTTGTTCCTTACGATCAACTTTTTCTGTAATTCAATTGCAAGAGCCAATCAGTATGAGGTTGATTTTCCATATCAGGTTGTAGCATCCTGCCTGCTTTCGGAAAGTGACAAACTTAGGAGCGAAATAGAGCAGATAGAAGGCGTTAATGATGTTTACAGCGCCGGTATGATACAGTTTTTGTTTAGAAAGTCCCCTGAGTCACGTTACGAGCTGGCAAACACAGATATCGCTGATAAAAAGTTCCTTTCGCGTGGATTTGCTGATCTGAAATTAGATGGCATGGATGTGGTCATAGCTGATGATGAGGATTTTGATAAGATCCTTACAGATAATGGGCTTGAAAGGGACGAATACTATGGCGATACCTTAAAAGGTGTTTTGCTCAATGACTATTTCCGTGAAAATAAGCCCAGCGAGGTATTCAATGATAAGATTCTGGGACAGGTTCTTCACTATGATAAGGTGCAGGGAAATCCACCAGCTATAGAGATTGCAGCACTGGTAAAATATGACGGAAATAACAAGATTTATAACATGACACCTAAGACCAATATTGCTGTCTATGTGCCTGCCTCCATGTATTTTGAAAAAGCAAAAAAAGTTCTTCCCGAAGATATGCTCGTTCTGGATATGGGAGTTGAAACCTCACGTCCAGAAGAAGTCCTTGAAAGGATATATTCAATTTTGGAAGAGGGCGGATACCACAATTATTACGGTTCTAACATTTACTCTACAATAAAGGCTATGGATACTATCACGCTGATGCTTAAGACAGCCATGTATGGGTTCACTATTCTTCTTACTCTTATAGCCATTGCAAATATCGTTAACACGATCTCAACGGGAGTGCTCCTTAGGAGAAAAGAGTTCGCCATGTATAAATCTGTGGGCCTTGACAATACAGGGTTTAAAAAGATGATAAGGCTTGAAACGCTTCTTTATGGCATAAAGGCGCTTATTTGGGGCTTTTCAATATCTCTTTTGCTCAGCTACATCATGTACTCGACCTTCGATATGAAGCTGCTTACCTTCGATCCTGACTTGCTCATGTACGGTGTGACAGTGATAGCAGTGTTCGGAATTCTTGGAATCAGCATGGCGCTTAGCATAAGCAAGATCAAGGATGACAACATCATTGAAGCCCTTAAGGAAGACGCGGTATAACAAAACTAAATAAAACAGTGTAAAACGGACCCAAATCAGTGTATGATTGGGTCTGTTTTTTCTCGAATGATAGAGTATTATGGAATGGAGGGTAATGAACTGCATGCATGTGTATGGAATGAAGGATAAACAGAAATGACTATGAGGGAATTTCTTTTAGGCGCAATAATACTTAGCATATTTGCTATGCTTTTTGAGGGGGTTGTTGTATTTAGAAACCTCAAGAACAAGCTTCATGCATATCTTTTTCTCAACTGCATCACAATGCTGGTCAACAATACCGGATATCTTCTGGAACTTCTTTCAAAAACTGAAGATGGCTATATTGCTGCTCTAAAGTTCTCGTATGCAGGTAGAGCGTTTATTTTATTTTCCATTATTATGATTTCTGCTGAGCTGTGTCACATTTCGATTCCGAAGCTCCTTGTAAGAGCATTACTTCTAATTGATGTGTTTGTTTATGCCATCATTTTTACATTTCAGAACCATAATCTATACTATTCCAAAATCTGGTACGACAAGACCGGTATGTTTCCGGTTCTTTTGAAGAGAGCCGGTATTGTACATAAGGCGTTTATGCAGTATCAGGCTGTTGTCATTGTGATCGTTTTAGCAATGCTGTTCAGATCCATAAAATATCACAAGGGTAAAATCGCCAAAAGGCGTGTCTTTATCATTATCGGTGGATTCCTCATTGCGTCAATTCTTTATCTGTTCCAGATTGTACATGTTTTCTTTATTACATATTACTTTGACTTAACTGTTTTTGGAAATGTTGCAATCACTATTTCCATGTTCATAGCCATATTCAGATATAACCTTCTTGGGGTCATTGATATGGCCAGAGATTATATTGTGGACAGGTTATCAGAGGGAGTTATTGCTCTTGATGTTGACGACAAGCTTCAGTACTACAATGAGCATGCAAAAGAGCTGTATCCTGAGATCACTAAAGATCCAATGAATGTCGTTAATACCTTAAGAGAGGCTATCATAAGAGGCGATACCATTGAGATTGGCGATAAGTATTACACACCAGAGGAAAAAGAGCTTTCGGCAGATGGGGAAGTTATAGGAAAGCTCTATGCGTTGGTTGACTCAACTGTACTTAAACAGAGGGAGTACCAACTAAAATCAGATGCGGCTATTTTGGAAATGGCCGCAAACAGTATGAAAGAGCGTTTGAATGCCACAGAAGAGATTCTTAGTCAGGACAGGGCAATGCGCCATGACAGGAGACACTTCGAAGCACTCATCTTATCGCTGATTCAGAATGGAAAATTGGATGAAGCCCAAAAATGCCTTGAGGAACGAATGTCACAGGAGCCGCGAGGAAGCAGGACCTTTTGTGAGAATACAACTGTCAATGCTGCGCTTATGCACTATGTGGCCATAGCTGAGAGGAATAATATAAGAATAAAGGTATCGGCCAACATTCCCCATAATGTTGGTGTTGATGAGATGCAACTGGCTATTGCTATAAGCAATTTGCTAGAAAATGCGATTCACGCTTGTGAAAAGGTTCCGGAGAATGAACGATTCATTGAAGTTACCAGTAAATTTAAGCAGCAGCTTCTTTTAGAGATATCAAATTCCTGTCAGGGGCAGGTAAAGCTTGATGAAGATGGGCATCCTGTAACTTCAAAAGAAGGACATGGAATCGGAACCAGAAGCGTTCTTGACTTTGTGAAAAAGACCTGCAGTGAGATCAGATACATTACAGGGGACAATACATTTAAAGTACAAATGTTAATAGGATAGTATGAGGGTAAGCTTTTATGAAAAGAAGTGTTTTGTATTTTTTATTCTTAGCCTTTTGTCTGGGACTACTTAGCGGTTGTGGAGCCAAAGTTCAGGAAGGTAAAACAACCATAACCTTTCAGACCTGGAATCCTGCTGACTACGGGCCAGATAGCCCAATTTATCAGATTATTGATTCTTTTGAAAAAGAGAATCCGGATATACATGTAGAATATGTCTTTACCAAATCAGTCGCATATCAGGAGCATATGAGGGTAGAGCTGATAGATGGTGATGGGCCTGACATATATGGAATAAGTACCGGTTCAGCTTTTGATACATTTCGGATTTTTGAAGAAGACCTGACTCCCTTTTGTGAAAGAGAATGGGGGGAGGATTGGAAGGAGAAATTTCTTGATTCATGTCTGGATAGCGTAAGTGGCGCTGATGGTAGGATTTATGGACTTCCCCTGGGGCAAACCTATGCAGGGTATATGTGGGCAGACGTAGATATGCTAAAACACTATGGGTGCGAAGTTCCAGCTGATTATCAGGATATGAAGAAAACCTGTCAGACACTTCGTGAGAATGATCAGATGCCTTTGGCAATTGGAGCCAAGGATTCATGGATGAATCTTGATATGTGGATGTCAATTGCTGCAGACTGCGACAAGGATGCCTTATACGATGCGATAGAAGGAAAGGTGAGTTTCGAGTCAGAGCCTATAATAGAATCCTTCAGAATATGGCAGGATTGCTTTGTTAGCGGAGTATTTCAGGATAAAGCAGTGAAGATGCCCATTTATGATACTATAAATGACATGTTCCAGCGAGATGGCAAGATACCTATGATTACCAATGGTTCCTGGGCTATGAACATGTACACATTAAGCGATGAGAGAACCAGGGGTGTTGTTGACAGAGAGGGCGCAGACCATGATGTTTTTCTTATTGACTGGAATGGCGATGGGAAAATAGCCCCTGTAACTGCAAATCCTGATGTGGTCCTTTGCATGAATCCTGAATCAACGCAAAAAGAAGCGGCTTTCCGATTTATGGACTATCTGGTAAACGAAGGTCAGGATCTTTTGGTCAATCAATATCTTGAGTATATGCCATCCAGAGCAGATATGGAGCTAAACGTTCAGAGGCTTAGCGAGGATGGTCAGAAAAATCTTAATGTGATAATAGAAAACGGCAAAAACAATGTAGCGGGACCAAGAGGAATCAAGTATGAGGACTTAAGTCTTGCTGTTTGTAATGAACTAAAAGAACTTGCGATAGGTAAAATTACGCCGGAGGAAGCCGCCAGTCAGATTGAGAGAGTATCTAAAGAAACAATACGATAAATATGGCTTACGGGGCAGTCTGATGCGACAGCCCCTTCAAACCGCGGAAAAAGCTTGTAATGCCCGCCAGTATTCCTATTGTGCCCAGGCTGAACATAACGATGGGAAATGCTTTGGAAGAAGCTATGATCTTGGTTGGATCATCAGGATTATAATAAATGTTTATTTCTTTTCCCTCATACATTGAGGCATTGTATTCTCCCATAACGGTTTCAATTTCCCTACCATCCGCATTGAACTTTACGGAAACCTTATAATCATAATCTTCGGTGGCAGAATCATATGTTTCCTCAATATGCGTAATTACACCGGTTGTTTCCGTAAAAACTGCACGGTTTCTGATATTTGTGATTCCTGTAAAGATTGTGAAGCATCCGGCTGCAAAGAAGAGGATAGGCATTACAAATCTCGTAAATACTCCGTTCATTTTATGCACCTCCTTCAGATTTATACATAAATTATACCATTTTGCGCATATTAATTTTGCAAAAAAAGTAAACAATAAACTGCATCCATGCGACGAACTGTTGAAAAATGCACTTCCCAAAAGTAAAATAATATTTAGCGACGTTGACTTTTTTCCTAGGAGGTGCTTATGCGATACTCTATTGAAGGCGAACCATTACCTGTTGTTATATGTGACGTTGAAAACGGGGAAATGCTGAAATGCGAAAGCGGTTCTATGGCCTGGATGACTCCGAATATGAAAATGGAGACAAAGGGTGGTGGAATGGGAAAGATTCTGGGACGGGCTTTTTCAGGAGAATCTATTTTTCTCAATAACTTCACAGCAGAAGGCGGCCCCGGAACAATTGCTTTAGCTTCCAATGTACCCGGTTCCATAAGAGCCTTCGAGATTAGCCCCGGGCATGATATAGTTGCGCAGAAAAATGCGTTTCTTGCCTGCGAAGCGGGAGTTGATCTGGATATCTTTTTTCAAAAGAAATTTGGCACCGGAATCTTCGGTGGAGAAGGCTTTATAATGCAGAGGCTTTCAGGGCAGGGAATAGCTTTTGTTGAATTTGACGGCCATTGCAAGGAATATGATCTTGCAGCAGGGCAAAGTATGATTGTAGATACTGGATATCTAGCAGCTATGGACTCTACTTGCTCCATTGATGTAAGGACTGTACCCGGAATTAAAAATGCGCTGTTTGGAGGGGAGGGGCTGTTCAACACAGTAATCACAGGCCCCGGACATATATGGCTTCATACCATGCCTGTTTCACATCTTGCAGGTGCATTACTGCCTTATATTCCATCAAAGAGCTGAAAATTTATCTGCTGATATATTTTGAAATATATGATATATATCATATATATTTGATATGAGATTTTTTTACTAAATTAGATCATCTCAACCACGTTTAAAAATATTTATTCATGAATTCGGAACTCACTTCGATACTCTTTACCGGATCATTGTCAATCCAGTTCATGTGAGTTTCCAAAATAACTGCCATAACACCCTTTTCCTTTATGACTTCAGAAAGGCCCTTAAGATTCATATTGCCTTTTCCAAGCTCTGTGGCCTTTTCTTTAAGGATGGGTGTCATATATGGTCCTTTTTGAGTGTTTCCTCTGTCATTAATATGCCAGTACTTAAGACGTGAACCGAGCTTTTCTATTATTGGATAGACGTCAGCTCCTCCGTCAGTCATCCAATATGTGTCCAGCTCAAAATTCACATATTCATCGTCAGTGTTTTCTATAATCACATCATAAGCTGTCTTATCCGTTGAAACCTTCTGCAATTCACAGTTGTGATTATGATATAAAAGCTTTACGCCGTGTTCTTTCAGAGCTTTTCCTGCAGTATTTAACCGCTCTGCCAGACTCTCAACCTCGTTTAAATCGCTATAATCAAACCTGTACATTCCTGTTATAACAACTACGTCTGTGCCATAGCTTTTTGCAAGATTCGCAACTTTCTCAGGATCTGCTTCTATTGCACCGAGATTTGAATGCATACTGCTTACCTTGAGCCCGCTCTCATAAATAAGCGTATGCCAATCCTGATTACCGCTGTTTCCTATGTCCATTCCACCAAATTTTGTCAAAAGCTTTACTATAAAAGAAGATTTTTCTATCATGAAATCATTTATCTCTATATAATCATATCCGGCAGCCTTAACATGTTTCAAAGCGTCAAGCGTAGTGTCGTAATTATCTGATACTGTACCGAGCATAATCTGCTGCACACCTTTTTTTACAGTATTCTCCTGAGTATTAAGCTGTGCACTGAAATAATCAGCTATTTCTTTTCTTGTAACTTCATAAGGTCCTGCTGTGGCATTTAGATATATATTTCTTATCAAGAAGGCAATAATCATGCACAACACGGCAATTAAGACGGTGAAAATTAGCGGCTTTTTTTCCTTTAACTTTCTCATTTTAGATACTTATATTTCCTTTCAGTTTATTTTTGCTTATAATATAATCATCATGTGTTGATTTCAACCGACAAATATTTTACTTCTGTTGATTTCAGAAAAGGAGTATCAATGACTGCCTCCGGAGAGACCAAGATTTTACATACAAAAGAGCGTATAAGAAATTCCCTTATACAAATGCTTGGAAATATCACTATAGAAAAGATAACTATAAAGGAATTATGTATGACAGCCGGCATAAACAGGACAACTTTTTATAAATATTATGGCAGTCAATATGACGTGTTAAACGAAATTGCTTCAATATATATATCTAAAACAACCGCTCTGCTTATGGAGAATTTAGCCGAGGATCGGAAAATAGCTGATGATTTGGTAAATGCACTTCAGTTCATAAAAGACAATGCGAATTTTTTTATCTTATTTCTGGGAAAAGATAACTTAAATCCTATATCAGATATAAGCTCATTACTACCGGATTTTAATAAATTTGTGCTGGCATCTATGCGTAATTCATCTATCACAGAATATGAAAAAAAATATCTGTCCTCCTTTGTTTTACACGGAAGTGTCAAAATGATAAGTGACTGGATATCTGACGGATGCAGCCTTAGCTGTCAGAAAATGTGCAGTTTAATATTAAATACATCCGGAAGAGTAATAGGAATATGAATTGTAGTAAATGAAAGGAGCTATGGAAAACTTTACTTTTTACTCACCAACTTTTTTTGCCTTTGGAAAAGACACAGAGGAATACACTTATTTCACTAGATTTTACACCGAAGTTAAATTACTAAAGAGATTGACGTATTAGGCAAATATAGATACACTATAATTATGGATATAGTGTATCTATATTTGTCAAGGAGATTATATATGGGAGCAATCTACACAGAAGCACAGAAAGAAGCCACGAAAAGATATGTTAATTCCACTGATCAAATCAGGGTTCGAACAGATAAGGGGAATCTTGATTTTATCAAAGAACATGCTAAGACTATGGGTGAAACCATGGGAGAGTTCGTTAACAGGGCAATCATGGAGGCTATCTACCGTGATAGGGGAGAAATCCTTATCGAGATGGTGCACAGCGATGAGTATGACATTTCAGGACGACTTCTTTTATCCAGCGATGATCACTACGAAATAGACTATATTGTAGGTGGTGTCCGAAAGATTAAGAAACTGGATGAGCAGAAAGATGTACCAAGTAGTTTTGTATCTGACTATGCATGGATGTCTCTCGAGAATGAATATGAGAATGAACTGTTAGGCGGTGAATGAAATGGCAATGTTTACTTTGATGCGTAAAAATGAAGAAGTGATGATACTTCAGATAGGTGAAGACGGAAATATAGTTAAGCTTGGTAAAAAGGAGAATACAGCTCTTTTACCATTGCAAAACAGGACTAGTTCCAGGGGAGTTATTGAGTGGTGGCGTGACAGAGCTATTCCGATAAAACAGGGAAAGATAGAAAAGATGTTAAGGGACAATGGCATTGAAACAACAGGTCTTTTCCTGACGCAAAACCTTGGACTCAGCCTTACTGATTATTATTGGATCAGGCCTTTGGGATCAGACCTTACCTGGGAAAAGGTAAATCTGTTTGACAATGACTTTAAAGAGAATCTGTTGTTGGGAAAGATCAAGATGGGGGATGATGAAGTTGAGGAATATCACCCCAATTCATCGCTCCAGGGTAATCTGGAAAAGACATGGATCATTGACCGGGGAACTCGGAAACTTGTGAAGGGAAACCATGATATATATTCAAGTGAAAGTATCAATGAGGTTATCGTAAGCGAAGCAATAAAGGCACAGGGAAGGGATGCAGTACAATACTCACTTTTGCACATTGATGGCAAGGAATATGATTACGGATGCGTTTCAGATCTTTTTACAACACAAAAAAAAGAACTGGTTTCTGCTTATGCTGTTATGACGAGTGAGCAAAGGCCAAATAATCTTTCCAGATATGAGCATTTTATAAATGTATGCGATAAAAATGGTCTTGATAGAAATACGGTCAGAGAGTATCTGGAATTCGAGATCCTTATAGATTTTATCTTTAGTAACCGTGACAGACATCTGACTAATATAGCTGTCCTGCGAGATGCAGATACTCTAAAGTTCATATCCATGGCGCCTATTTATGATAGTGGAAAGAGTATGTTGGTTGGCAGGGATATTGTTCCGGTAACAGATAAGTATGTACTCTCTCAGGATGCTCAGGGCTTTAAGGAAAAGGAACTGGAACTTTTAAAGTATGTCCAGAACAAAAAGCTTATTGATATCGGGCTGCTTCCAAGCCAGGAACACATTAGGGAGATGTATCATAAGGATTCGCAGGTGAGTGAAGACAGGATTTCTTTTGTACTTGAAATGTACAAGAGAAAAATCGATATGTACGAGAGATTTGCCTCGGGTGAGAATTTGAGCAGCATAAGATTCTGAAAATAATTTTTGGATAGTAAATCAGTGTAAAAAGACTCCAAATAAGTGCAAGGAGTCTTTTTTATTTTGCAAAGTGTATAGGCATCAATATGATCAGAAACAGCGGCCAGCAGCCAGCAGACTATTAAGGAGGATAGATCGGAAGAATAAAAGAACTATTGTTCTGCAAACGTTTGTTTGTTATAATCTGAATATGCATTCTTGAATCAACAATTCAAGAATGCATCAACCAAGCCAATTTAAATCGACTTCGTCGATGAGGCTTGGTTGACTCTTCACTCATATTCTCACGAAATCCGCAGTATATGCGGATTTCTGGAATTTAGTTCAAGATGTCATACTTTTTTAGGAGAGATACTTATGTTGGAATTATTAGAGAATCTCAACGAAGCCCAAAAAGAGGCTGTAATCACTACAGAAGGTTATGTTCGGGTTGTAGCAGGTGCGGGAAGTGGCAAGACAAGAGCCATTTCATATAGATTTGCTTATCTGGTTAATGCCCTGGGAATTCTTCCGGGGCATATTCTTTGTGTTACTTTCACCAACAAATCAGCAGCTGAGATGAGGCAGAGAATACATCTTTTGACAGGGGACAATGATACAGGATATATCAATACATTTCATGGATTCTGTGTTTCTGTCCTGCAGGAGGACTCTCATGCCATTCAGTATCCCAAGAGCTTTCTGGTTCTTGATAATTCCGATATTGACGATATTCTTTCAATTATATATGAGGAGCGAGGACTAACACTTCGCGACAAGACTTTTAGCGCAGCAAGGGATATGTTTGAGACGAGAAAGTGCGTTACAGAGCCCAAGTATTACAGGGATATGCTGAATATGTCCATTGATGCGTTAAAAGAGAAATATGACAGCGCTGACAATGTGGATGATATTCTCTTTTACGGATATCTTTATCAGGAGAAAAAGTGCTTTGGCCTTGATTATAATGACCTTATTAACTTTACACTCCACATTTTCCGTGAGCATGAGGATATCAAGATTAAATGGCAAAAGCGCCTTGAGTACATCATGATAGATGAGTTTCAGGATATTGATGCTCTGCAGTATGAACTTATGGAAGTGCTGTCATCCTACCACAAGAATCTCTTTATCGTGGGAGATCCTGACCAGACCATATATACCTGGCGTGGAGCAAGTGTGGGATTTTTGCTTAACTTTGATGAACACTTTAGAAATGTTAAGACCATATATATGAACGACAACTATAGATCAACACCGCAGGTAATAGCTGCTTGTAACAGCCTCATTGATAAAAATGTCCATAGACTTAAAAAGGAGCTGGTGTCTATGAATGAAGGCGGGGACAGTGTATTGTGCCATCTTGCGCCTGACACTGCAGATGAAGCAGACTGGATAACCGGACAGATGCTGGTTCTAAAGGGAATGGGCGTGCCATACAGGGATATGGCTGTGCTTTACAGAGCTCACTACGTCACCCGTACTATTGAAACAGGACTTATCAAAGAGAAGATACCTTACACTATTTATTCCGGAGTCCAGTTTTATGGACGAATGGAGATAAAAGACGCACTTTGTTACCTTCGTATGATCCTGTACAAGGATGATGTATCATTCAGGCGAATAGTTAATGTTCCAAAGAGAAATCTTGGTAAAAGACGAATGGCATTTCTGGAAGAATACGCAAGAAATAACAATTGCAGTCTTTACATGGCTCTTTATGAGAATCTTGAGCATGAGACTATTAAGGGTACCAGGGCAAAAGAGTTCATTGATATAATTGAGAGATTTTCAGAAAATTATGAGGATGTGCCGGTATCAGAGCTTTTGACAAAAGTCCTTCAGGATAGCAGATATGAGGAAATGCTTAGGACTGAAGGTGCGCAGGATAGACTTGATAACCTGGCAGAACTTAAACAGTCCATTTTTGAATATGAGACTACCTGCGGAGAAGAAACCAATTTAGAGAGCTATCTTCGTCACATAGCTCTTTTCACCAATGCTGATTCTGATGTCCAGGGCGAGGACAAAGTAAGGCTCATGACAGTGCATGCTGCCAAGGGACTGGAGTTTCCTTATGTATTCCTGTGCGGTATGAATGAAGGTATATTCCCATCAAGGAAGGTTCATACTCTTGAGGGCATGGAAGAGGAGAGACGCCTTGCCTTCGTTGCCATGACCAGAGCGCAAAAGCGCCTTTTTATCAGTGAAGCAGGAGGCAAGACTTTTGAAGGAATACCAAGATATCCATCACGTTTTATCATGGATATAGACAGAGAGCTTCTGGAATTTACACAGGAGCCCGACGAGAACATGATGGCGGCTGTTCGCAAGTTCATAGATAACGATTCAAGGCATCTTAAAGGTGCATCAAAGCTCAACTTACTAGAGCTCGGCACCCGCGTTTCACATGCCATCCTTGGAGAAGGAACTATTCTTTCGCTGAATATGGACGATGAGACCTATAGCATCAAGTTTGACGAGATGGAAACACCTAGGGAAATATCATTTAAAATGAGGCTGACAGTTGTGTGATTTAAATAGTTTATAGAAGCGCTGTGAAGGGGCTTGTGTTATTTGAATCCTATCGATAAGAGAATCATTGCAAAGTGGGTATGCGTAAATTACAATATTTACAGGAAGATAGCATGATAATGGAGTAATGTAATATGGGACAATACCTTAATCCTGGAAATACTGCATATGAAGAAGCAGTAAATTCTCAGATTTTTATTGATAAGTCTGAAATAATTTTATTTCTGAACTCAATTACACGAACAAACCAAAAATATGTCAGTGTTTCCAGACCGCGTAGGTTTGGTAAAACAATGGCTGCGGATATGGTTTGTGCATATTATGATAGAAGTGTAGATAACAGAGAGCTATTTGGAAAACTAAAACTTGCTTCTGCTGATCAAGCTGAAAAGAAAGCTGAATGGGATAAGTACCTTGGTAAATTTGATGTTATACGTATAGTTATGACCAAGTTTTTTAATGGTAAAAGTTCTGCTGATGAATCACTTGATAAGATGCAGCGAATAATTTCGAGAGAAATAATAAAGGCATATCCTGATGTAGATTATTTTGATGAATCAGATCTTATACAGACAATAGATGATGCATATTCAGACAATGAAAATCAGGTTGTATTTGTAATAGATGAGTGGGATGCGGTTTTTAGAGAATGCAAGGAAGATAAAGAAGGACAGATTCATTACCTTGATTTTTTGAGGGATATGCTAAAAGATAAAGACTATATAGCACTTGCTTATATGACAGGTATTTTGCCAATAAAGAAATATGGTAAACATTCGGCTCTTAACATGTTTACAGAGTATTCTATGACTTATCCAAAGCAGTTTGCTCCTTATACTGGATTTACTGTGGAAGAAGTAAGGAATTTATGCAATAAATATGGCATGGATTATCATGAAGTTGAAAATTGGTATGACGGATATGAAGTAAGTGACATTATTCCTATAGATAAAAGAGAAGAATACCGCCAAGGGAAATACGAAGGTCATAAAGTTTCTATATACAGCCCCCTGTCTGTTGTTGAGGCAATGGTTAATGGAGAAATAAAAAATTACTGGAATAAAACCGAATCTTATGAAGCATTGGCGGAATATATAAAAAAAGATTACGATGGGTTAAAGGAAGTTGTTACATTACTCATGGATGGAGCGAGGGTAACTGTTGATACAGCAACGTATCAGAATGATATGACTACATTTACCTGCCGTGATGATGTATTATCTTTGCTCATTCATCTTGGATATCTTGGATATGATGATGGAACTAGTGAAGTTTATATTCCAAATCGTGAAATACTGGAGGAATTCAAGGCATCCACAAAAGGAACAGAATGGGTAGATAGTTTTAAGTCCTTCGAAATATCACAGGAATTATTATCTGCCACTTTGGAAAGAAACGCTACAAAAGTAGCAGAGCTTCTTGAGCAGGCTCACGACCGTGCAGGCAACAAAACATACAATGATGAAGCTGCTCTTAGCTATGCTATTCAGTATGCGTACTATGCTGCACAGAAGTATTATACGACCATTCTTGAATTGGATACCGGTAAAGGTTATGCAGATATTGTATATATTCCATCACCCAAGCATCCTGAAAAACCTGCTATGGTGATAGAACTTAAATATAACAAGGATGCAGAGACTGCGCTTTCTCAGATAAAAAAGCAGAATTATCCTTCAAGACTTGAACATTATAAAGGCAATATCTTACTTGTAGGGATTGATTATGATAAAGATGTTTCTAATACAAGTGGAGAGTTTAAAAGACATAAATGTGTGATTGAAATGGCATAATAAAAATGCTGTAAATTGCGATTGAGATTTAGTATCTTAATCGCTCTCAACCCTTGATTTTTCCTACGTTTTTTTATAAAATACATACGTGTGTGAGTGCATAAATAATTATGCTTTTTGAACAGTATGTGGGAAACAAGGATGTTGACTATTTATGATAAATGGGAAGGAATTTGTAGAGCAGAGCAGTAGCTGTGCTCCTCTTGATGAATATAAAAAGCCCAAGGGCGGATTCTGAATACAATCAGAGTGTGCCTTTGGGCTTTTTGTTGTATTCATAAATACAAAACATAACTGAAAGGTGATCATATATGATCAGATTATTCCAAAACAAGAGTACGACAAAAGGATTTGCGTATATTGATGCATGGATTAGTAAATACCTTATGGAAAGCATTCTTAGAAAATTTGAAAATAGAATGGAATTTAGCTTATGAAAAGAAAAGTATTATATAGACTTTTGACGTTTATAACCATTATGGCGACGTTGACTGCATGTGGTAAGAAAAACGACAAAATCGTACAAAACACGGAAACACCCGTGAATTCTGGTGGTGAAGCAAGCAGTCTTACAGACATGGATGTTGATAATAAAACAGGCAGTGCGGTAGATGCTTCATCTGTTGAAGATAATAATATTGACAGTACTGTTAATATTGATAAATTGCAGGAAAAATTTGCTAAGGATGTGCGCGATGGAAAGGCATGTTCAGCTGTACAGACAGCCATTGCACGCAAGCAGAATGAGCTTGTTGCATCAGGTAAGCCTTACAGTGAGATACAGGAAGAATATAATGCTTTGACAGACCAGTTCTTTCTGAATGAGATAGCGTACGCTTATAGATTGCCTTTAGAAAATCTGAGTATGGACCAGTTTGTTGATGATGAGACAGGTGCATTCTATAATCCTATGGCAGAGGATGGAACCTTTGGAACAGGTATGTTTATTATTCCTGATGAAGAAGAAAACGAATCTGTTGATGATTATTCATATGATCCAGATTTTTTCTTTCTTACCTATGAAGAATTTGAAGCTTTAATGAAATGGAAACATGATGATTGGAAGGGGGATGTATACCAGTTCCTCGGAGATAATCCATATATTAAACGAGTGGTATGGAAACCTCTAATATCCGGCGAGGAGTTCACGTTACTAGCAGATGAGATTACTCCGGGAGATGAGGGTTCACCTTTTTTCTATCTGAATGGTAAAAAATGTGTATTCTGGGATTTGGATAGATCGACAACAGGGGATAATTATATTGTGATTAATGGAGTAAAAGTGAAAACTATCGGTAAGTATGATATATATGACGACACTGATAGTATAACATCGCTGGAGCGGCTCCAAGAAGAACAGATTGAGATACTTGAGATAGATGAGCTGAGAATGCATCAGTATAGAGGGTTCCCATACGATACAGAACCAGTATCAACTTATCATTATGTAACAGTAAATTGTGCAGTTAGCGATGGACAGCACTATATTAACCGAGTGTACGAAAGTCGCATTAAAAAGCTTCATGAAGAAGGTTATTCCTGGGAAGAGTTGACGTATCAGAATTATCAGACAGCCATGCTTGAGAGCATAATGAAACAATGCGAGGAAGCTGTCAAAAAACTCAAAGAAGGTTTCAGCCAGAATGTTCGTAACAATCAGCTTCCACCGTTTTCTGATGACGGACAGACAGATAATAATGCGGATAGACAGGTAGAAGCAGATAATAACGAGAACAATGCTGATGCTTCAGTTACAGAGACCTCTCAAGAAACAAAGCAGGAAGGAAATAATTCGGGTTATACTATGCCGGAAGGCTATTATTATCAGGAGCTTGTAGGTGATACTATCCCTATTAACGGCGCGGTTCCAACAAGCGTTATGACATTCCAAGATAATAATGGAATAAGCGTTACGCTATATGACGCAAACCATCAGATAGTGGCTTCCTATATGGGCACTTCCATGGATCATGTTAAATATAAATATGCATATTTGACAGACCTCTATGTTAACGGAGTTGGTGGATGTGTGTTCTTTGTAGCCGGAACGGATTCACCTGTTTCAGGAAATTTAAATCACAGTAACACTGGTGAAGTGGAGACTGATAAAGGGATGACTACCGGAACAGCCTATGGCAACGATGGTTATTAACATTCAGATCTTCGCATTATCTGAACGTTTGTGTAAATTATAAAAAGTGAAGTAAGTGATTAAAAAAGTATATGAAAAGAAATAGTTTTATTAAAGCACTGTGTTTGTGTCTTTCAATTAGCACATTAAGCGGGTGCTCATTCGCAAAAAAAGAAGAAGATTCATCTGAAAAGGAAACTACAGTAACTGAGATGTCAGGTAACTTAGAAGATTCTGCTGTGACAGATGCATCTGAAGATGAAAAAATCGACTTAGTTACAGCACAGCAGGAATTTGCTGAAAATCCCAAGGACATCAATTCTTATATTAAAGTCAGAAAAGCTATCAGTCAGGAAAAAGAAGAACTGCTTTCCTCAGATAAAGATGATGATACAAAAATCTCTGAGCTTAACGTTTTAAATCAGAAAGAGTATATTGATCAGATTTCTCTTTTGTATGGAATTCCTGCTGATGATCTTGACATATCAATGTTTTGGAATTCTTCTCAGGGTGTGTTCTATGATCCAAGGATGAAAGGCGGCCTGGGAGATGGAGAAATTGAAACCAATACAATAACAGCAGAAGACGGTACTATATGTGAATGGGTAAATGATGAGGAAATCTACGATATATATCCTGTTGATATAGTGGATGCAGTAAATAAATATCGTATGAATATTTTGTTGTTAGAAGCAGAGAATCGTGGTACTGCTCCTGATGGTATAAGACCAAAAGGTATGGATGTTATTTATCCAAATGCCAACATTAATCTTCCTACTAATGATGTAAAGTCTTTGGGAGATGATTTAATCCCCGGCTATAATCTGATTTCGTGTAATGGATCCAAGGCAATCGTACTTAGTTTTGAATCCTTCTATGGTGAAACAAAGACAATCACTATAAATGGCCAGGAAGTTACAGTATACAACTATAACGATACTATTGATGAGGATTCGCCGGTATATAATCAAAAATTAAGAGACATGGATGTTTGGGAACTTTGGGAAGAAGATATTGTTAGGCTGTATGATAAACCATATCCATTTAATACCGGTCTTTTAAGAATGTGGATGTATGATGAGAATGCTTTTGAAATTTTATGGCTCGATCCTGAGAGTCCGATTAAGGTTTCAATGTTTTCTGATAATCGTCAGGAATATCTTAATAACGTTCATCAGTATCTTGCAGAAACATTCCATGAATATGGTTATTCATGGGATGAACTGACTTATCAGAATTACAGGGATACCATGGCTAAATACTATGCTAAGCAAAAAAGAGATTACCAAGAGTTGGTTCAAAGATCTCGTGCAGAATTCAAAAAAGCTATGGAACAGTTTGCTAAATCCTCTTCTTTAATTGAAAATATGGATTTTGATGACAACAATGATTCAAGTGAGAGTGCGGCAGCTACGGAAGTAACGCAGGTAGAAGAAGCACAGCCGGAATCAAATGTGATCACTGACGGCGATAGCTGGAATCAGATAATTGTTGGAGACATAGTACCGGTAGCAGGAAAAGTGCCTGTCACTTGTTATACGCATATATCTAATGGGCATATACTTGCACAATTATATGATGAAAATTATGGTATAGTATCTAGTGCTGACTTAACTCCATATGGAATGGATCATACCAACTACAAGTATGTATACTTTACTATGGTTGCAAATATTGGAAATGGTACTGCAATATGGCAAATTGCCGGAACAGATGATGCTTCTATGAGCGGAAATCTTGGTTACCATGACCAGGGAACTATTGAAACCGAGCAGGGAGAATCTTCAATAGAACAGTACGACGGTAACTGACGATAACTTGATTTTATGAGGGAGCAATCAGACTTGGTTGCTTCCTTTTTTAGACTATATATTCTTGAACATAAAGTTCAAGAATATATCAACCATGCCAAATTGAATCGACTACGTTGATGAGGCATGGTTGACCCTTGTATCACCTTCTCACGAACCCCGCAGCAAGTGCGGGGTTCTGTAATTTCATTTAATAAGTCATACATTTTCAAAAATAGAAGTCTATAACTATTTGGATTTAAGTATTAAATATAGTAATATTTTTTGCATAAGATTTTTTTAATTCTAGTTATTGCACTATCCCTTTATAGAAACAACGAAAGAGGACTTAATAGGATGAAATTAGACAGCAAGTTAATTGCAGATAGAATTGTAATAAGAAATTATGAAATAGATGATAAAGAGTTTTGTACCGGCATGTGGTTTGACAAAGAAAATGGAAAGTATCTAAGTGATCCTACTGAAGAATACGTTGATGAAGTTTTTCAAAATGCTGTAGATACTATGCAAGACAGCAAGTATGGTTATTATTTAGTAATTGAAAAAATTGCAGATGGTGAAAGAATAGGCTCTTGCTGTGCATTTCCTAATGATGATGGAAGCATAATAGATGTTGGCTACTGTATAAATAAAAAGTTTTGGCGAAATGGCTATGCCTCAGAAGTAGTAGACAAGTTGATTAAGTGGGCTTCTGATCAGACATTTAAAGCCATAACAGCAGAAGTGGCAAAGGAGAATGTTGCATCATGTGGTCTTATGAAAAAGCTAGGATTTAATGTAAAAGAAGAAACATCCTTCAAGAAGTATAATATGGATATCACTTATGATAGTTATGTTTTTGAATATATAATCTAATAAACTACAATAAAGGCAGTACAGCCTTATTAAATCGACTGCTATTTTAACAAGTTCAAGAAAAGTGGCAGAAGCAGAATAAAATGCAATAGTCAGTTATATCAGAATAAAAACCATCGAATATCAGCATGATTGGTTTTTACGATCTTATTTGCACACAGTCGATAATGATTGTGTGCAAATTTTCTATTCAGTATAATGGTAGATAGCAGAGGCTACAAGGATAAAGAAAATGTTTTTTTCAAAAGTTGAATTCCTAACCATTGAGGAGGGACTGGGCGTTCAGTGTATGCATATCGGCTCCTATGATGACGAACCTGCAACGGTACAGATGATGCATGACTTCATGGAACAGCAGGGATACAAACTAGATATTACTGAAAAAAGACTTCATCATGAAATATACCTAAGTGATGCAAGGAAGCTAGCTCCGGAGAAACTTAAAACTGTGATAAGACATCCTATAAAGCAAAAAGATACAAGTAACTTCTAACTATGACTGACACAAAGAAATAACTAAATCTGGTAATGTAAATTGGAGGAATGATCATGGAATATATTAGAGTTACCAAGGACAATTTAGAGGAAGAGCACATTTGCTGCGCTATATCCAATAATAAAGACGTTCAGGTTTCATCAAAGAAAGCCTGGCTTGCAGATAGATTCGATGAGGGACTTGTCTTTTTAAAGAGCGCGGAGCGTGGCAAATGCTTTATTGAGTACATTCCTGCTGAGAGTGCATGGGTCCCTATTGAGGCTGATGGTTATATGTACATAGATTGCCTGTGGGTTTCTGGCTCTTTTAAAGGACATGGCTATTCCACAGAGCTTCTGGATGCCTGTATTGCTGACAGTAAGGAAAAGGGTAGGAAAGGACTTTGCATTCTTTCATCAGCCAAGAAAAAGCCATTTCTTGCGGATCCTAAGTTCTTGAAATATAAAGGCTTTGAAGTTTGTGATGAAGCTGATAATGGTATTCAACTTTGGTACCTGCCATTTGATGAGAAGGCTGTCAAGCCAGCTTTTAAGGAATGTGCCAAGCATCCACACATAGATGAAAAAGGCTATGTGCTTTATTACACAAACCAGTGTCCATTTAATGCTAAGTATGTTCCTGTCTTGGAAGAAACCGCCAAGAAGAACAACATTCCGTTCAAAGCAATCAAGATCCAAAGTATAGACGAAGCTCAGAACGCACCTACTCCTATCACAACATATTCTTTCTTCTGTGATGGCGAGTACGTGACCAACGAGCAGATGAATGATAAGAAATTCCTTAAGCTGATTGGGAAGTAATAATACATAGTTGATGCGTGATTCATGTCAGAAAAAGAGTCGCAGAGAGGTTTTTACGATAGTAATTCGTGAGAACCTCTTTTTTCTTGCGCTTCAATATAGTATCATCGAAGAAACATAGATGTGATGCGCATTCTTGGAAGATTAATGACTGGAGGACTAAATGACTAGAATATACTTCGTTAGGCACGCAGAACCAGACAAAACTGTGGAAGGATGACAGGACAAGACCGCTTTCTAAGAAAGGTCTTTCTGATACACAAATAGTTTTTGATAAAAGAGATGTCGTTGAGATAAACGAAATAGGGCATAAAGAAATAGTGCAGGGAATCGGAAGGCATAATCTGACTGACACGTTACCTGAGGATATGAGCGTATTCCAGACCACAATCAGAGACAGCGATGATATCGACAGATTCGATATTATCAGGATTGCAATGGCTATGGGGAGCTCTGTTCACGAAAAGACAAATGCCGAGATCATCGAATCCTGTCAAAAACAGATTGATATAGCTAGATGGTATATGACACTTCCAAGGGGAACTAAGACCGCCAAGGATATGATGGATAAAGAACTAACTCAGAGAATTGAACTTCTTGAACAGATCATAGCGCAGGCTAAGAAAGGCTTTGAATAAAACAATGAATGCTTTAATCATTAATTGCAGTCCTGTAAAAACGGGAGCTACAGCAGAAATTGTAAACATCATAGATAAAGAAATATCATCTAGAT
>NZ_FOXO01000007.1 GCF_900115735.1 Butyrivibrio proteoclasticus | reverse complement strand
TGACGCGGTGAGGCCTGACTCTTTCTGATTCTGTCATAAGTCTCATAAAGATCAGAAAGATTCATCTCCTCCACAAATGCACTAACCAGGCGTACCGGATCATCAGATGGAATAGATATTTCTATGTCTAGCGGAAGTTTGATTTGATGATACAAGGAAGATACTGTATAATCTCCTTGTAAGATTTGGTTTAGTCGCATAAACATATTTTACAGCAAAAACCAGGCTTTTCGAAGCCTGGTTTTTGTGTTTTGGGCATAAAAAGGGAGCTGAGCACTAATTACTTAGTGCGACAGCCCCGCCTCGATTTTTGAAAAATCAAGAATATCATTTACAATTCCCAAAAGAGAGTTGCCTGCACTTTTTACATTCTGGGCGTACTCCTCTATCTGTGGATCATTGGTCTCTCTGATTATCATCTCATTCATTCCGAGAACAGCGTTTATAGGTGTCCTTATTTCGTGAGACATATTTGACAGGAAACTGCTTTTTGCTTCACTTGACTGTTTGGCAACCTCAAGCTCAGTCTTTAATTTTTGCTCTTCCTCAATCCTTCCGATATAGTCTTCAATGGAATGAACCATAGTCCGCGACGACTCAAAAACCACACCTATTTCATCCCTTGTGCCGGCTTTAATCTTATCGATCTTTTTCCCTACTTTAAGCTTTTCATCATCATCTGCATTGGCAAATTCGTACATAAAATCAGAGAGTACACCAAGGGGCGCACCTATAGACATCTTCGTATAAAAATTTGCAAAGCCTCCAAGTGGAACGCCTACACAAAGCATCAAAAGAACCATTTTTATATCATAATTGACGACAGATGTATCAAAGTTAAACTCAAGCATTTCAATTCCTTTGGCAAAGTCATCGCTCGTTATGTCAGTATCCTTACCAAGATTTTCTTCAATGGCAACATCCATTGCGTCCTTATTGTTCTTAAGGCTATTGATCATAACGTCTTTCATGTCAGGAAAAAGAGCTATCATAAACGCCGCAGCAGATATTCCCAAAAATACTTCAATCCCGATTATTATTGTTGTTATTTTTACGCTTACCCTTGTTTTTCTAAGGCTCCTCTTAATATCTTTATTCTTCTGATAGGCATCTGTATAGCCTGTGGCAATCGGAAAAGGCAACTTGCAAATATCAGGAGATTTTGTAAAAAAGAAATGGAGAATAAAGCCGACTGCAAATATAAGCGCTGCATCCCTTGATACATATACTGTAAGATTCTTTAGAGCCGAAATATCATATTCTTCATTTTGAATCACAGTCAAACAGATCACTTCGGTAAATGAGGTTGCTAAAAGCGTATATAAGCACGCCAAAAGAGTCTTTTTCCCTGTCTTAAACCAAAAATACTGTCCGAACAAAGCAAAACACGTGGTGGCTACCAGGTAAATTGCCATGAAATAGACAGTATCCATGCTGATAAAAAATGTTGTTAAAAAAGACAGAAAAAAAGCTGCATATGCAATGAGATACCCGTAAAGTCCTCCAAGAAGCAGATATGGCAGCAGAAAAAAAGTAGCAAAAACGATCCCCCATCTGTGAAATATCATATTATCTGCATGCAGTGAACAGTATATGCACAGCCTTGTCAAAAAAAGCCATACCACAACAGAAATAAATCTCACCAAAAACCTTAACCACTTTTTATCAATATCTTTGATTTTCTGAATCTGTTTCATAAGCATTTCCTATCTCATAAATACTTTATTGCCTTGTTGCCTTCATCGCTTTTTTATCCTTCAAAGCAAAACAGACACTACAAGAATAACGAAGAAAATGATTAACTTTTCAACAAGGCCATGTCGTCTAATCATGACACAATTGTACTATATAGCGTTAATTATTTCTTCGTTTTTTATTGATTTTTTATAATTCCAATTTCCTATGATATAAAAAAGAAGATTCCTGCGCAACCAATCAGGTTGACAGGAATCCCCGCTTTAATTATTTAATTATTTACTTATGCCATCAGCATGCGGAACATTTCGATAACCTGCTCCTTAGTAGCTTCTCTTGGATTTCCAGGATAACATGCATCGTTAAGTGCATCTGTAGCAAGCTGATCAAGGTCTTCTTCTTTGATCTTATCAAGTGTCTTTGGAATACCAACGTCCTCAGAAAGCTTCTTAACAGCTGCGATAGCTGCATCACGGTACTCTTCCTGACTCATATTGTCTACGCCTTCTACGCCCATAGCTCTTGCAACTTCACGAAGTCTCTCGCCTGTGTACTCACGGTTGAATTCCATTGAAATTGGAAGGAACATAGCACAAGCAACACCGTGTGGTGTGTCATAATGTGCAGAAAGTGTATGAGCCATAGCGTGGTCGATGCCAAGTCCAACGTTAGAGAAGCCCATTCCTGCAATGTACTGGCCAAGAGCCATTCCTTCACGACCTTCTTTTGTATTCTCAACAGCTCCACGAAGATTCTTGGAAATAAGTCTGATAGCTTCAAGGTGGAACATATCTGTCATTTCCCATGCAGCTCTTGTTGTGTAACCTTCGATAGCGTGAGTAAGAGCGTCCATACCTGTAGCAGCTGTAAGTCCCTTAGGCATTGAAGACATCATCTCAGGATCAACGATTGCTACGATTGGCATGTCATGTGTATCTACACAAACGAATTTTCTTTCTTTTTCTACATCTGTGATAACGTAATTGATTGTAACCTCTGCTGCTGTTCCAGCTGTAGTAGGAATAGCGATGATAGGTACACAAGGATTCTTTGTAGGAGCTACGCCCTCAAGTGAACGTACATCAGCAAACTCAGGATTTGTGATGATGATACCGATAGCCTTTGATGTATCCATAGATGAGCCACCGCCAACAGCCACGATACAGTCAGCACCTGACTTTTTGAAAGCTTCTACACCATTTTTAACATTTTCGATTGTAGGATTAGGCTTAATATCTGAATAAATCTCAAATGGAATTCCAGCTTTATCCAAAAGGTCTGTTACCTTTCCGGTAACTCCGAATTTGATAAGGTCAGGATCAGATGCTACAAAAGCTTTTTTAAAGCCATGAGCATTGATCTCATTTACAACCTCGCTGATTGCTCCAGCCCCATGATAAGATGTTCCGTTAAGTGATATTCTGTTTGCCATTTTCTACCTTCCTCCATTTACATATTTTATGCGTTTTTTGCATGTAACCCAATTAAAATTTTACCATAAACAGCCTTTCAAACATGAGCTAATTTGCCCATTTTCTTTGCATTTTCAATCATTTCTTACTCCCGATATATCAGGTGAATCAAAAAGATGTACACCAATATTTTTCAGCCATTATAATCCAATGGCACCTTTGAAAAATCCATGTCAGATGCATAATAATAGCTCGTGTAGCCCGTCTGGTTATAGCAGTTATTCTGCCAGGCTATACTTACTCTGTACATTGCATCATCCATAGGTGTATAGAGCTTATGCCTTGTAATATCTGTATTTGTATAAATTCTGAGTGCACTGCTATCCTCAAGCCTTAGTACAATCTCTTCTCTGAAATCCCCGAAAAGGTCTGCTATAAGACATGGATTGCCCTTGGTTCCGTTATTGGTTAGTGTCCCCTTTGGATCAAGCATTACTCCGTGGGTGATGTCATTTATCACTCCACTGTGGCTGCCTTTTAAATAATCCGCACCGTCAATGACCTGAGTTGAAAGATCTGCCGCCCATCGGATGGCCTGATTGGTGGAAGGAGCTTTAAGTGGAAGCTCTTGTCCCTTGCAGTCATATACATCATTTACCCAGCACTGAAGTCCTCTGACATTAGGGGCTATATCCCCGATCATACATCTTCCAAGGTCTTTGGTTGCAAAAACGCCAAACTTTCCTGTATCATTGCCATCTTTATCCGTGCCATGTATCACTTCACCTGTAGCAGCATCTCTAAGCGCATAGCCATAAGGAGCAGCCTCAGCACCTTCAAATACATTAAATATCTGAAAGCCCTCTCTGTCAGGATCAATATGAGCAACGTGCATGGAATCTCCATGACCCATCTTGGCATAAGTTCCATCAGGCAAATAATCATAGCTTGAATATAGAACACTTCCGTCATGATCTATGCAGGCAGCACCATAAATGATTTCCTGCTTGCCATCCCCGTCCACATCAGCTACAGACAGGCTGTGATTTCCCTGTCCGGCCAGGATTCCATAAACAGGGTCAGTTCCCTTACCGGCATGAGGATTGTCATTAAAAGGATTGCTCATAGGTACATGGCCACTGTCCACTTTCCAGATTTCCACAAAATCCTTGCCATCAAAATTGTAGGCAGCAAGAGTTGTTCTGGTATAATATCCCCTGCACATGATAAGGCTTGGTCTCTTACCATCAAGAAAGGCCACACCTGCCAGGAATCTGTCCACTCTGTTGCAGGGTTCAATCCTCTTCATTGAATAATCCCCCCACATAAGTCCGTCATCGCCACGCACGAAAGGATAGTCTATAGTAGAAAGTTCACGACCGTCACCTGCAAACATGGTCAGGTATTCGGGACCTTCATATATAAATCCCTCAAATTTCCTGAGCTCATTTTTAGGACTTCTCGATGGAGCATACACATCAAGAAAATAGTCAGTAAGCTCATCTGCATCCTCATCGCTCAAAGGATAGTCATATCTTTTCTCGATTCCAAAGCACTCCTCCAAAGTATCAGGCCAGTTTCCCGCCTTAACTTCAGGATGCTCTTTCCAGGATAAAAAGACATTCTTCATGTGCTCTTTGTAATCATCAGCAGAGCACACATAGTTATCTTCATTGGAATATCCCTTCAAAAGGTCTTTTTCAGGAATCGTAATATAGTTCTCTGAAATCACTTCTCCACCTTCGCCAAAGCATATCATCTTTGTTCCCGGCGCAGTCTTTACCGCCATTTCAGCCCTGCTATCGCCATCAAAATCATATACCATGAACTGAGTGTAGTGGGCACCTGCTCTGATATTGGGCCCCATATCAAGTCTCCAGAAAAGATGCCCCGACAGACTATAACAATCGATGATACATCTTCCTGTATAGCCCTTTATTGAAACGTCCTGAGAATTGGTCGGATCCCACTTTACAATGTACTCGTACTCTCCATCACCGTTGACATCACCGATGCTCATATCATTTAAAGTGTACTCAAATGTTTCTCCAGCTGGCGTTACTCCGCCTTCAGGCTTTTTAACCGGAATATCAAGGTAGTTTTCTCCGCTTCCCCAAACTGAAACTTCAGGACTCCTGCCTGCAGCAAAAAAGTTCTTGTCAAAAGCCTTATTCCCGGATATCATGCTGCTTTCATCGACCTCGACGGCATATTTTGATTTATCATTTCCCTCTTTATCCAGGTAATTTGTGGAATCCGTAACTGTAGCTATCTTCTTTCCATCCCTGTATATCTTAAAGTCAACTCCAACAAGCCCAGTTAAATTACTTCCAAATGCTTCTCTTTTAAAAAGTCTCCAGGATAAAAAAATACCGGTGCTTGTCTTTACTGCAATCAAACCTCTTCCTAAATTTTCTCTCTGTCCCATATGTTCATTCCTTCAGGATAATATTTTCTTTAGTTCTTTTGCCACAAATCCTGCATAGATAAAGGCTCCCTCAAATTTAAGATGCGCATTGTCTTCTTTTCCTTCAATCGCACTCTCAAACATACACTTATCCAAATTCATATATATCCCCTTGCAGGCCTCTTCACCAATCCTGCTGTTGTACTCTGCAGTCATTTTCCCAAGGTCTATGCAAAAGAGATTCTTCTTAGTTGCAACTTCCAGCATCTTTTCTCTATACTTTGGAAAAGAAATCCTGCAATTTCCATCCTCATCAAAGTCCTTCATTGCAATGGCAGTCACAAGGACCGGCACTGCTTTTTTGGCAAGAAGTGGAGCAATATAATCATTTATAAGCTTCTCTTCATATTCATCAGGAGTCAGGAAACGCTCTTCCTTCTCCTTATATGCATCATTATGTGCTGATTGTATAAGGCAATAGTCCCCTTGGCATATGTCTTTTATAACTTCATCAAAGCGACCTTCATCATAAAAGCTCTTAAGGCTCCTTCCAGCCATAGCTCTATTATCTATCACGAAATCCTCAACATCATAGGTAACAGCATTCTCAAATTTTGAACCCTTCGAGTGATACACACTCACATAGTTATCACAAAAATATCTATAGAGCATAGCTCCCCATCCGCACTGAGGAGCAGCCTCCAATTTGTATGTCTGTACAGTCGAATCCCCCACAAGATATATTCTTGTTTTTCTATCCATAGTTAATTAACCATCCCCAATATCTTTTTCATTAATACCTCTTATATTTCCTTAGGCATCCACTTTCTTGCAAACTCCATAGCCACAATAGTATTGAGGCACCACTGAGCAGCAACATTAGTAGATATTCCGGTTATCTCCCTGAGCTTTTCCTGATTACCGGCATTCTCAACCACGATTTCCTTATAAGTATCATCGCCTGTTTCAGAGGAAATAGCATCCTTTAAGATTTGCCAAACCTTTTTACCAAGCTTTTCATCGTCATAATAGCTTGCAGCATAGGCAACAACACCAGCCGCCATAAATGGATAAGCAAACTGTCTCTGCCCTATTTTTCCATCTGTTAAGCGGTTCTGCTCAGCGTTATCAATGGTATAAAACCATCCATAATCAGCAAGCATCTTGTCCCACTCAGGGTCATCGAGTAGCTGAGTCATCTCAAGCCAGGTCTGCTCTGACCCCTGACAGATTGAAAGGTGGCTTCCTCCTGTTGCCCTGTCGCCAATATATCTCATATGTGAGGTTTCAGGATCATACTCAAAATCAGTGCCTGACATAAGCTTAAGCGGCGTCTGCTTAAGATCAGCAATTCCTGTCTTTATCTTTTCAAGATACTTTTCATCCTCATTCTGCTCCCACCAGGTCAGCCAGTCTGAACAAAAGCTGCTCCAATCAGGGCCTGTGCGGGCGTGAGTTGGATAAACCATATCTTTTTTGTCAAAAAAGAATCTAAGCGGGTCCGTTTCGCCTACGGCCACATCCGCGTCTTTTACCTCTTCAAAATAGTCCATTAGCCTGTAGTCACCTGTGAGGTAGTAATACATTCTATGGTGTCCTGCCATAGCTATTCTGGCTTCCTTGCATGGGCATCCCCAGTGGCGGACATTATGTCTTGAGCCAAGCCCCTTGTACTTTCCAAAGTGATAAACGTCAACCTCTGAACAATGCCTTGTCATGGCCTCGCAGATCTTAAACACATCACTTCGCCCTGTTCGAAGAAAATAGAACCACAGCCAAAAAGTCGGAACAAGCTCCGTATTCTGCCATGCATAGCCTCCCATGTCATAGCGCCATACATGCCTGTATGGATCGTAAGTGTGCATGAAATCGCCATAATCAAAGATTCCGTACCACTTGCGCTGCTCGATTTCGTTTTTGTAAAAATCAAACACCTTATCTATCTGCTGTTCAAAAAACTCTTCCGCCTTTGTTTTCCTCTCTTCAAGACTCCAGAATCCAAAAGCCCTAAGGGAATGAAGATATTCAGCCCCAGCATAGTAAAATGCCCTGTTTTGAACCCTGTCACAGAATTCATCAATCTCTTTATCTGCCGGAATCAGTTCATCAAAAAACCTTATACTGTATTCCGATGTATTGGCAATTCCATAAGCGCTGGCTCCATAAACATCAAATCCCTCATAATATGTCTGTGAATAGCCGGTATCCTCATAATGCCTAAAGTCATAGGCATCAGCCTGAGGAGGTATAAGCCAGATTGTAGCCCTTGCCATATCTTTCAAAACATCTTTAAATTCAATAGTTGATGGATACTTTTGCCAAAAATCCTTAAGTCCCACCATTATTCCGCCACATTCAGAACCAAAAGCAGCTACTCCCTTTGCTCTGTTTCCGTTAAGACAGTCTATATAGCACACATTTTCTTTATTTGTTCTTTTCCTTATGACAAAATGCTCTGAACTATCCTGAAAAAGATAATAATCATTCCATATAGGTATCTCTTTAGAAGCTTTAACGGCATCAATGTCTTCATCTTTGTTCTCTGTAAAGGACAATCTTTCTCCTGCAACCTGGGCCTTATAAATATCAGGATTAACCCTTGGATGCCAGCAAAGAAGCATTGCATTTTCTTCATTGAAACAGCCATTATCAGTAGCGAACTTTACATGCCTGTTGTACTGCTCCCCTTTTGCAGGTACATCAAAAGATATACCGACACCTTTAAGAAAATCTTTTGCTTCATCCCCATCATAGAAAAATGTATGGGTAAATCTAAATTCCGGACTATCCTTATAGATTTCCATAAATATAGAAAAAGGGATCCTACTGTCACATGGTGTTTTGTGAATTCCGCTAAACTTAACGACGCACCTTGTTATCCCGCATTCTTTTATCTCAGCTTTTTCAACAACTCCCTCGAAAGGAACTGTCTTTTTTGTATACTCATCCTCACGATTCTCAATTAAAACCTGCAGATATGCGCATTTTGCCAACATTTTCCCATCATAGCAAAGGTCACTAAAAAGGATGCTCCCTTCTTTGTTTACTGATAGCGATAACTTACCTGCTGTTATGTCAAAAGAGCTCTCGCTCTCTTTTACATTGCAAGTGTCCATAGCACCTTCTGCATCATCTTGATTCAAAACCGGAAGAACCTCAGCCACATCTCCAATTTTTCCTGTATCAACTACGTGAGCAGCCCACTTAACACTTCCATCAGGCCAAAAAGCTGTCACTCTCGACTGAAGTATTTCTTCTTTATCCCCGTATTTTATAGAAAAAGAAGCATTTCTTTTAACGCTTCCTCTCTCCCACATACTTCCAAATGTTGTATAACCCTTTGCAGCAGTCTCTGCCAATCTATGAACCTTCATACCCCATCCTCTTAAAATGAGCATGGGGACTTATGCCCCATGCTCTTTATTATTTTAGCAATAAAAATCTGTTTTACTGAATCTGTGCATTTACTTCGTCAATGATTGTTGCATAACCACGGCTTAAAACATCATCCCAAGCTGCCTTAAGGCCTGCCTCATCAATCTCACCACAGATGTACTGTGTACGTGCCTGTGAAATCTTGTCATCAAGATCCTTACCCATTGAAGCGTATGTTGTTGAGTTGATAAGGTATGGAAGTGCAGGATTGATAACTGCATACTTCTCAGCATCTGCCTTTACCTGATTTTCAAGATTCTGACGCTCTGTCTTTTCTTCGCCAAGTGTAGAATCGATGTTTGGAATATAAGCAACGAGCTGGTTAAGTCCTGCGTAATTTGCCTTAAGTGCATCATCACTTGAATCGAGACGAACAATGTTGCCGTTCTCATTGATCTCATAGTTTACTCCCTCAAGACCATAGCCTGTAAGGATAAGCATTTCCTCATCACACATTCTGTCAAGGAATGTAAGAGCAGCCTCTACCTTTTCAGGTGTATCGCAAGTTGAAGCTGAAAGTGTGAAATATCCGTTGTAACCTGATGTAGCCATTGTCTTGCCTTCAATGTTGCTAAGAAGGTTCATTGAAGCAAACTCTGAAGGATCAACAACTGATGGAATCTCGTTGTTTACAAAATAATCCCAAACTCTTCTTCCACCATCAAGAACGTCGATGTAAACACCATTTTCACCGTTCTTACATCCATCTGACCATGTATCTGTTGTACGTGATGCCCAGTCTGAAGGCATAAGTCCCTCTGAATAGAGCTTCTTGAACCAGTTAAGGGCTGTCATGTACTCTTCCTGCTGCCATACAGGAACAAGCTTACCATCAACTTCTGCCCATCCGTTGCCGCATCCAAACCATGTCTGCATGATATCGAAAGGACCTGTATAAGATGTCATTTCCATACCGATTGTATCGTTCTGACCATTTCCATCTGGATCTTCATATGTAAACTTGTAGAGCATGTTGTAAACATCATCAATTGTCTTAGGTTCTGAAAGGCCAAGCTTATCAGCCCAGTCCTTACGATATGACATACCATATCTTCCAAGTACACGAGCTCTGTAGATACCGATCTGCTTGCCGTCAACTGTAAGAGACTTAGCAACGTCTGCATTCTGCTTTGAAAGGTTTGGATACTTCTCTGTATCCTTAAGGTACTCTGTAAGATCAACAAAAGCCCCCTGCTTAGCTGCTGTAACAACTGTACCTGTAACTGCTCCGTTCCATGTCATTATCATTGGCATTGACTTAGGATCCTGCATAGCAAGTGTTGCCTTCTCTTCAAGTACATCATTCTGTACCCACTGAATATCAACATCAACACCTGTATGAGCCTCAAGCTCCTGCATGATCTGCTCTGCATAATCACCTGTGTTTGAAGCACCTGAGTTGAAATCAATTGTCATAAATGTAACTGTTGGATATTCAACCGGTGTCTCTGCTGCTGCCTCAGTAGTAGCTGTAGATGTTGTAGCATCTGCAGTCTGTGTGCTCTCAGTTGTTGTCTGAGAATCTGTTGTCTGTGTTGTAGCCTGTGAACCACAAGCTGCAATCCCCATTACCATGCTTACACTAAGTAATGTTGCAAGTAACTTCTTTTTCATTGTAATCCTCCTTAAGAAAGAAAATGTGTATCTGAATCTCACCATTTGAGAATTCATTCATTAACAGAAGTGCTAAGTTAACTGGCGACAAATAATATTTATGCATAAGCAATTTTGCCAGCATATAAAAACAAGGAACTTAAGCTCTCGCATGCTATGCATGCTCGCCTTAAGACGTTCGCACTAAACTCGGCAAAACCTCGTTAAGTGCTCTCAGCCCTTCACCGCACCCACCATTACACCTTTAGTAAAGAACTTTTGAACAAAGGGGTAAACGATCAAAATAGGGACTGTCGCAATAAGTGTTGTTGCCATTTTTACCGCCTTATCAGGTGGCGCACCATTTTGATCGTAGTAATCCATCATTACATCACTGATGGCACTGGCTTTTAATACAATATTACGAAGCATTATCTGAACCGTGTATTTTGTCGGTGTCTGAAGATAGATCATCGCATTGAAATAGTCATTCCAATAGCCTACTGCATAGAAAAGAGATATCGAAGCAAGTACAGGCTTAGAAAGAGGAAGTACAATCTTTAAAAATGTGAAGAACTCTCCTGCTCCGTCCATGTATGCTGCTTCCTCAAGTTCAAGTGGAAGCTCCTGGAAGAAATTCTTTATGATGATCATATTAAATGGGCTGATAGCTCCTATAAGGATAAGAGCCCAATATGAATCATACAGTCCGTAAGTTCTAAGTACCATGAAGGTAGGGATCATACCACCTGAGAAAAGCATTGTTACGATAACCATGTTAAGGAAGAAGTTTCTTCCTCTGAAATGCTTTTTGGAAAGTGGATATGCAAATGTGGTAGAAAGAGCCATATTTACAATTGTTCCCATAAATGTAAGGATCAATGAGTTTTTCAAGCCCATCAGGATATTTCCGTTATTAATTGAATATTTATATGCGTTTAGTGACCATACATGAGGGATGATAAAGAATGCTCTCTCTGTAAGTTCCCTGTCAGTCGCAAAAGAGCCGGCTGCAATATACAGGAATGGAAGAAGTGTTATAACGCCAACACAGCCCATAAGTGTATAGATGATCACATCTGTGATCCTATAGCCAAGGCTCATCTTTACTCCGCGCTTGTCACGCTTAATAGCCTTTGTATCTGAAGCCATTTTCTTCCTCCCTTAATATATTCCTGATTCACCAGCTTTTTTAGCTGTGTAGTTAGCACCAAGTACCATGATCATTCCGACAATAGACTTAAACATACCTGCTGCCGTTGAGAATGAATACTGTGCATTCTGGATACCTCTTGTATAAATGAAGGTATCAAACACTTCCGCAAATGCTACGTTAAGGTCGTTTCTCATAAGGAATATCTGCTCATAACCTGTATTCAAAATAGAACCAACTCTTAAGATAAGCATGATGATTACTGTACTCTTGATAGCAGGAAGTGTTATATTCCACATCATCTGCCATCTTCCGGCGCCGTCAACTCTGGCTGCCTCATACATTTCCTGATCAACCCCCGCAAGAGCTGCCAGATAAATGATCGTGCCATAACCTGTTTCTTTCCAGATATCCTGGCCAACTATCAGTCCCCAGAAGTATTTTCCACTTGTAAGAATAGGAATTGTCTCACCTGTCGTTGCCTTAACAAACATATTGATAAGACCATCGTTTGTGTTAAAGAGCTGATATGACAAGCTGGCTACAATAACCCATGAAACAAAGTGTGGAATGTAAATAAATGTCTGCACTGTTCTTTTATACCAGCTATGTCTTATCTCATTTAATAAAAGAGACAAGATGATTGGTGCCGGAAAATAAAGAACCAACTGCAATAACGAAATTCCAAGTGTATTTCTAAGAAGGATCAAAAAGTCCTCATTAGAAAAGAACTGCTTGAAATTATCGAAGCCTACCCAAGGGCTTCCCCAGATTCCCTGAAACGGCGAGTAATTCTTAAATGCAATTACCAAACCTCCCATGGGTACGTAACGGAACATTATAAAATATAATAGTCCCGGCAGCAGCATCAGATATAAAGCCTTATGATGCCACATGTAAGCGGGGAGACCACAGTCTTTACTATAGAAGACTTTTCCTTCAGTAGTAACGATCTTGCGGTAGCCCTTGCGCTTTTCACCGCTGTTACCCATAATTACCTCCTGATTTACTTTAGTAATAATGTCATCATTTCTTTATTGGCAGATGCGAACCATGTACAAATTATACGGACGTTTTTCAAATAACGTCTATAATCATTTTCTTGCATTGTAAAAAGCATCCAATTAAGGATGCTTTTTACAATGCTCTTTTGTGCATTTTGCATTATCAATAAATTGATTATTGTTGTTAAAGTGCCTATTTAAGCCTCTTTTAACGCCTGTCTGTATTTTCCGGGAGTAATTCCCTCCATTTTGTTAAAAAATCTGATGAAATTCTGAGAATTTGTATAGTTAAGCTTTTCCGCTATAGCCCCTACTGTCATATCTGTTTCAGATAAAAGCTTTTTAGCATATTTAATCTTATATTTATCAACATACTCAGTAAAGGTAAGATTCTTTTCCTCTTTAAGTATTCTCCAGATATAGCTTGTGTGATAACCAAGGCTCTCAGCACATTCATTCAAGGAGATATTACCCTCTTTATCCTCGACAAGCTTTTCAATTGCAGTCATTATATTGGCTGACTGACTGTCGAGCACGTTGTTCTGATGATAAATGACAGGATCTATCATATTGAACTTTATGTACTTTCTCACACGGTTGAGATCATTGTAATCAAGTATAACAGGATATATCTGCCTGAGCTCTTCTCTAAACACATTTGTACCAATTCCAGCAGTCTGAACTTCAAGAACAATCCCATTTACAAGCTGCAGCAAAACAGGTACACAGTTATCCCTGGAAACATCCATAGTAATGAGCTTCTCGAAAAGACCGTCAACTACTGAATATGCTTCCTCCTTGTCGCCTCTTCTGAGGGCCCTTCTAAGCTTTTCCTCTATATCACTGTCAAAAGATATCCGGTCCATGCCGGCACCCATGCGGTAATAACTAAGATAGCTTCCCATATCTATCTTTCCATAGTGAAGTGCCTGAACACTTTCCAGATATGCCTTATTTATTGAATATATATCCGAGTAATCACTACTGATTCCTATGCCTATATTTAACCCAAAAGTATTGTAGACATACTGTGTCATGAAATTGTAGTTTTTCTCAATCAGTTCTTTTTCAGTCCCTCTTCCGTCACAGCTGATAAAAACAACGATCGACCTCGCGTAATACACAGGAGGCAAAAACTCCTTCATGCCGCAATCTTCTGTTATTTTGTCAATGATCTGATTGCAGATACTCTTGTCCCTATCAGAGAACACCGGACTGTCATCATCCATTGATCTAAGCACAAAGGTAAGTATCCTGTAAAAAGAAGGAACTCTATTTGATAACGATAGTCTATACAAATACTGATCTATTTCAGTATTTGTTAGTTCATTTCTGTAAATCCTTGTAGCAAAAAGAGCTGTGGTATGGCTTATAAGTGAAGTGTTTTTACTATCAAGTTTTTTAACACTGTCAGTTAAGTACTGAAGTTCATCTTCCCCCGGGCGGAGCTTATAGTCACTTGACTTTTCTATTTCTCCAATAGCTGTCTGGATAGGCTTATAAATACTGTTAAACAGGATCGTTGCTCCAAAGAACAATAAAAGAACAATCAATACAAATGCGATCAGGTAATAAACATTTACAAACAGCTCAATTCTGTCAGAATAATTTGCCACATAAAGAGTAAGTCCTGCAATACTTGATGTTTTGGCACTAATAAATACTTTTTTACCATCATCATTTTTTGTGGAATAAATGGCATTTATATCTGTCTTTTCCATTTCTATCTGATTGGGAAACTCTTTATCAGTAGAAAAAATAAGCTTGCCATCCGCAGTATAAAGAGCTGCCTGCTGGTTTTCACCAAGCTGCTTTCTGATATCGCTTATGATCTGCGACATATCAATGTTTATCACTTCAAGGGCATATGGTGTAACTTCAGAAAATGGAACAAAGAGCACCAGGTCAAGCCCATATAAAGGTACGGTAGTTCTGTACTCCTTGCTGTATTTATCCGGCTCTGCCCCATCAATGTAGACCCACAGATTCTTTGTATAAGTCTCCTTATATGCATCGTAGAGTTCAGTCAGCTCATCTAGATTTTTAACTTCATTGATGTCATACTTTCCTTTTGTGCCAAGGACAGTATCAGTCTTGAAATTCACAAGAGAATAATTTGCCACATAGTCTGTTACAATGTTGCCGCCATCCAGAATATCCCCTGCATCAGTTATGGAGCTGACTTTAGAGTAATCAACATCATTCTCAACTACATAGCGGAGTTTTGTATTATTCTCAGATGCAAGATAATACTTATGGACTGTGATAAGGCTGTTTTCAATACTGTTTAGCATATTCTCTGCATCTTTTACCAGCTCTGCTTTTCTAAGATCCCTGTTTCTGTCTATGTAGCTCTTAATAAAAATAGTGCCGAAAGAAACCACTGCCACTATCAAAAACAGCGTAATTCCAATCAGCACTTTGTATTTATAAGCAATCCTTCTAAGCGGAAGCTCAGAAAACTTCTTAAATTTAAACATATAATACCCCAATCCCCAAATAAGCGTCATGCAGTATTATAACATGGTTATAGTTAACAAAAAATGGTAAAAACAACACAAATACTTTACATACTTTTTCAGCACATAAATCTATTTTATCCTGTTAATCATCCACATCAAAATTCTCAAGTATACTTTCTTTTTTAGCCGGCTTCACATCTCCATGTTTTACCATAATCATGGTACAAAATGCCAGACAAGAAAAGACAACTGCATAAGGAAAAAGTGTTCTGTAAGAAACATATTCCAAGAGCATTCCTGAAAGAATAGGTGTAAACACCTGCGCTGCCATGGAAAATGTATAATATGTTCCGGTATATTTACCTATATCTCCTGACTTGCTCATCTCTACAACCATAGGATAAGAGTTTACATTTATGGCTGCCCAGCCGATTCCTATAAGTGCAAAAAAGATATTTATGGAGTTTGTATAGTGAGGCAAAAAAGCTGCAACCAGGTAGCAGATCGTCATAATAACGACACCTCCCAGAATTGTCTTTTTTCTGCCTATCTTACTGGATATTATTCCAATAGGAATGTAGCTAAGTACAGCCGCAACTGTTGCAATGAGAAGTGTTGTAGCATAGCTTCCGTCTTTAAGATTCCAAACTTCCTCAACATATCTGGTATAAGCTGTTGTCACTGCATTGTAAGCCATATACCAGAAAGCCACTGATAAAAGGAGGAAGCTAAGGCTCCTGAACACTTCCTTTGGAAGCTTATCTGTAGCCTCATTTTCTTTTATTTCTTTTTCAATCTTTTCGCCAAGAGAGCCAAGACCGCCCTCTTTTTCTATCTGCTTTTTTATTGATCTTTCTTTTATGGTAAGCACCAGAATCATGATGGATACCGCCATGAGGACCACTATGCTCACCATCAGTGGAGTGTAATTGGTATCTGCCGCATTATTTGCGGCTTTTACCAAAAGTATTGTCATAACAAGAGTAAATACTCCGCCCAAAGCACCCATGAGATTGATTATGGCATTTCCTGCACTTCTGACAGGGGCCGGAGTAAGGTCAGGCATAAGCGAAACTGCCGGCGATCTGTAAATTCCCATCGATATAAGCAGCAGAAGCAGTATCACGATAAAGAAAACCAGATTACCGCTTGGTCTTGCAACCTGAATAAGAATTGTCAAAAAAGTGATTGCCATGACAGTTCCTATAAAAATGTAGGGAATTCTTTTTCCAAATCTTGTATCTGTCTTATCAGACAAAGCTCCAAAAAAAGGAAGCATAAAAAGTGCAAATACATTATCAAGCGCCATGATCGCGCCTGTTGCTGTCTCACCAAGATTAAAATTGTATTTTAATATCTTGGGTATCTCATTATCATAAAACTGCCAAAATGCACATATTGATAAAAAAGCAAAACCAATAAGTATAGTTCTTTTATAATTAAGTTTCATCCCCAATTCCCCCGGAAAATACATTACTTCATGACTTTTTTCTGAATCCTATCTTTCCATCATTAAAATACATATTATTAGGTCTGTATGTATTCTCTTCTTTTCCTATATTGGTTGCCGGAGTTGTAAAATAAACATTTCCGACTGCCGTATCAGGAACCTTCGTAAAGACATCGTTCCAGAGAGGAAGCCTTGAATTGTGCACAATAGAACTCTTTTCCGTGTGAAAAGTAACTCTTCCTTCAAGCTTTTCCCAGAGATCTGTACATTCATGAAGCCAATAGCCACCTCTGGTAAGTGAGCCGGTAACTGTATAGCTTCCGCCTTCTGTAAGTTGAAGTTTAAGAGCCTTTAGAATTCCTGCGCAAAGAATCATTCCGGGGATATAGTCAAGAGGAACCCCGTTTAAATTAACAGGCTTTTTAAGTGAACCGTTTCTGACACTAAGTCCTGTTATATCTTCAGCACACGGTGCCCATCCCGGCCTTTCATTCCAAACTGTATCTGAGAAACAGCGTAGGCTTCCATAAATCACATTTGGATTTAGCTTATGAATATCCTCTTCTGACAAACCAAATTTATCAAGTGCGCCTACCTGGTATGAGCACACAACTACATCAGCCTCTTTCACAAGTTTTTTTGCCTTTTCAAGCTGCTTTGGATTATTGAAGTCAAGCTGAATACTTCGCTTTCCGGCCCATCCGTCAAGTTCCAGCATTGCCTGTTCCTGTTCTACATATTTACCTCTTCTTACCATAAGAACGTCTGCCCCTGCTTCTGCAAGAAGCCTTGTGCATGCAGGTCCTGCAATAATATGAGTAAGGTCCAGAACTTTAATTCCTGAAAGCGGTCCTATATTTTTATCAAACTTTCCAAATTTCTTTTTAGGTTCATCGTTTACTTTTTTAAGTCTGAAAAGAGGCATCTCACATACAGCCTTGCCCACTTCGCTCTCTTCCCACTCCTGTCTTGTACGAAGCATGCATCCGCAAGCGCCATTTTCAAAGGTCTTCTCTTCCAAATCCTGCGCATTCCACTGTCTAACAGCTTTTGCAGTTGTTATTTTATCGAACGGAAGGGAACTTAATACAAACTTTTCCGGTTCTTTGGTTATTCCCAAAGTCTCCATCATTATCTTTTTCTGAGACTCATAGTAGACATGAGCAGAGAATTTCCTTCCGTCCTTTGTTTTATACTTATAAAAAGAGCCATTCAGAGCATTGTCCACACGGACAGCCGAATCACATCTTGCTTTTATAAAATCATTATTTCCATCGTATGCGCTCATGTAAAGACGCACTACCTGAAGACCTGCCATGTCTACATCACACATAACAGGCTGATTTTCTTTTATATTATTTCTGATATTTCCTATTTCCTGAACAAGCACCGAATCCAGTGCAAGAATAGCTGCCGCAGGACCTGTCTGTAAGACCTTTTCGTCTTCATACAGGCGCTTTACAGCCTTTTTTCTGAGTGATAAAAGAACAAGCTTAAGAAGGCCAGGAAATGGGTTGTGCCCATATACTGACTTTTCTATCTGCTTCTTCCTTCCATCGGATAGATTAAAAATAACCGGAGTATCTACCTTTAAATCAAGCTTCTCCAGAAGATCGTCATAACATGCGACCGCCTGAAGAGCTTTTTTACCCATTACATCCCCCATAGCATTCTCCTCGTAGTTTTAATTTCTTTATTCAGTTTTTAGCTTAACTTTTTTAGAATATCCGCAGCATTTTCGCTCCCATGTTTTGCTGCGTATGAAGCCCATTTTTTAGCTTTCACAAGATTCTTTTTTCCTTCAAGACTTCCTGTAAAATAAGCCATAGCTATCTCCTCAGCCGCTTCGATACTGCCCTTCCCTGCCTTATCGATGAGATCAAGGAGTTTTTGTTTCTTTTGAATATCCATCTAAAACCTCAATATCAAAATTATATTTCAGATATGAGTATACCACGATATCCCAAAACATGCATTTACCAGCAGGCTATACCTGGGCAAATGCTACATTTTTTAGTGAACCGGATGAATATCCAGTCCTGAAGGCAAATCACTCTCTATACCACCTGCTATATCCATAAAATGGGACAGCACGGTATAAACTTCTGCTCTTGAAATGTTAGCCCCCTTTGCTACTTCATACCTTTCTTTTTCTGACATACACTTTACCGTACCAAAGCTTTGTTTATATTCTTTATCTCCTATCAACTTAATTTCTTCAGCTTTTTTCAGACATTCCGCCAATGACAGTTTCTTTCTTTTTTCTATATCTTTTTCTAAAAATCTCACAAGAAAACTGATAAATTCATCATACTTAAGGGGATCATCCGGTCTAAACATAAGCTTACCTGTATCTTTATTTTCTCCTATTGTTACATCATCTATAAGTTCTTCATCAATAAGTGCCTGAACATATCCGGCATCCCAGTCATATTCATTTATATCTGCAAACCTATTTTCATAGGGACGTTTTCCTGCCATTCTGAACGCCTTGAACATAACCATGAGAAGCTGCGCTCTCGGCATAACGGCATGGGGATGAAGATACATTACGCAAGGGTCTAATAGTCCGTAATTATATGCTTTTTTAACTCCATCACTATCTGGAATATCTGTTATATCAACATATGGAGGTTCAATACTGAAAATATCAAGTCCGGGTAGCTCTTTAGGCAGATTTTTTTCGATATTTTCTATTTTATATTCTTTATAAGAAGCCTCTTCCAAAGTTTTCCAGTCAAAAAGGTCTGTTAAGCTTTCAGAATAGTCACTTGAAATAGAATTTGAAGATATTTTCCGATAGATTTCCATGACAAAAAAGTCTGCGACAAGCATCGCACCGTACTCATTGGTATGTGTAATATCACCGGGAATAAAATAATCTTTTGCATTTTCTCCAAATTCCTGCCATTTTTCAAATGTGAAATCATGAAGATCAATAAATGGAATATTCAGCTCCTTGGCTGCTTCAAGGCATGCATCTCTATATGGTTTTAAAAGAGAAAAATCAGAATTGCGGCTTATGGGTGAACAGATTACAGGCTTTGCACCAAGTTCTCTTACTTCACATGCATACCTTTTCAGATTTTCTTTATAGCCTTCAAAAGCCTTTAGATTTCTTCTCTTCTGGTCATTGTGTCCAAACTGTATGATAAAAAAATCTCCCTTTTTTATCATCTCTTTTGCTATATCAAAATGTCCATCATCCCTAAAACAATTGGTTGTCATTCCTGAATGAGCCAGATTGCAGACGGTAGCTTTATCCATATATCTTAAAAGAGTCTGCGCCCATCCGGCGCAGCTTCCATATGGATAATAAGGTATCCCGGCATTCTGATCAGTAAGCGTAGAGTCACCGGCTACCCAGATAACAGGCACTTCCTCTTTAACCACCTTTATATCGCAAAGCTCAACAATATCAGCATGAGTAAAGCTTACATATATAGTCTTGTCATCATACCTTTTTGCTGATAACGCCGGAATATATGGAGTAACGGCAATGTAAAAGCTCTTTTTATACTTTTCGCCCTTGGCAAGGTTTATTCCCCGGGAAACCATATTCCTTCTGCCTGCAAAAAGTGACATATCCCTGATATTATCTTTTGCCATAAATTCTAAGTCTACTCTGTAAGTTCCAAACTCAGAAACAGTAACTTTTTTTATGGCAATGGCTCTCTTACAGTTGTCGCACTTATAGCCTTCTTTCAATCTCCTATTTGTCCATCCACCGTTATTAAGGGCTTTCCAGGTGTCAGTATCCTTAATATTCATATCCAATACATTTTCAGTTTCTCTACTCATAATCTGCAGCTATCTTATCCTTTCAAAAGGTAAAGAACTATAGCAAAATACCTTTAATTCCGCTATTGTTCCTGATATATGTGTTAATGCCACACAAATATACTACTTTTTCTCTGACAGAATATAAACTAAATTAACTAACATTGTTGTGCATTTTCGCCCATTTTTAGAAGTTTACTCTCCAAACTCATCTATGGATGCTGCTATCTCGTCCAGACTGATTTTCAATTTTCCGTCATATATAGCCACCGGTGCCTCACCCTTTAAAGGCATCATAACAGGCATAAAGTCCTCTTCCATAAAGTTATAGATGATCAGCATACGTTTGTGAGGATCAACTATCCAATACTCCCTTACCCCGGCTTCACTATATTTTGTAAGTTTAATTGTCATATCTTTTTTTCTGGTGGACTTAGAAAGTATTTCAACCAAAAAATCAGGGGCACCATATATTCCAAATCCTTTTATCTTTTCCCTGTCACATATTACCAAAACATCCGGCTGTACCATGGTCTTTTCGTCACAATCAATCTGAACATCCACAGGAGCAGAAAAAGCTTTGCATTTGCCTTTATTCTTTTTAATATAGTCTGCAATTGCTGAATGTATCACATATGATATATCCTGATGAACAACCCTGGGAGCAGACATATCGTAAAAAACGCCGTCGATGAGTTCAACCCTCTGTTCATCAGGAAGAGCATAATAATCATCAAGCGTAAATTCGCCCTGTCTTTTACTAGGATTACCATATTTAATTCCATCGGGATTTCCAAACACAGGCTCCTCTTCCCTTAAAATATTGCCATGATCATCACCGGTAGAATAACCGCTTTTCCCATATTCAAAGGCCTTGCCCTGAAACTGCTCTTCAGCTCCTCCAAGAACCTTTTCTATAGCATTAAGAGTTGCAATTCTTGGTGACTTGGTTTTTCCCGAAAAAATTTTCTGAAGAGTTATTGCCGGAACTCCCGTATACTCTGAAAGTTGTGCATAACTATATCCTCTTTTTTCCTTAATTTCTCTCATCTGCTTTATTGTCATGTAAGTGCCCTCCATTAGTCTCATACGTGTATCATGAATACAAAAAGAAATTATTACGCTGCGTTTTTGTATACTTTAATATACTTTTATATATAATTATATCTTTTAATATCCTTGTAGTCAATATAGAATCTGCTATGCTTTTTTCGCAATATTGTCACCAAGCGGATGCTTGATGTTCATTCATTATTTTTCGATTGCATTTTATAGTAGATTCTCATATAATACGAACTGTTGCAAAGGTATATTTTTGTTTTTTTAGAAAGGCTATTTTGTAAATGATAAGTGCAAATAACGTAACACTCAGAGTAGGTAAAAAAGCTCTTTTTGAAGATGTTAATATTAAATTCACACCGGGCAACTGCTACGGAATCATCGGAGCAAATGGTGCAGGTAAGTCAACATTTCTCAAGATCTTGTCAGGTCAGATAGAAACAACAAACGGTGACGTTGTTATTTCTGATGGCGAGCGTCTCTCATTCCTTGAACAGGACCACTTCAAGTACGATGAAAATGTTGTTCTTGATACAGTAATTGCAGGAAATGCTCGTCTTTTCGAGATCAAGAATGAAAAAGATGCAATCTATGCCAAGGAAGACTTCACAGATGAAGATGGTATCAGAGCAAGTGAGCTTGAGGCTGAGTTCGCAGAACTCAACGGATGGGAAGCTGAATCTGATGCAGAAAGCCTTCTTAACGGACTTGGAATTGAGTCAGAATTCCACTACAAGCTTATGAAAGAGCTTGATGGTGCCCAGAAGGTCAAGGTTCTTCTTGCAAGAGCGCTTTTTGGTAATCCTGATATTCTACTTCTGGACGAGCCTACCAACCACTTGGATCTTGATGCTATTGCATGGCTTGAAGAGTTCCTTATCAATTTTGAGAATACTGTCATTGTTGTATCCCATGACCGTTACTTCCTCAATAAGGTTTGTACTTACATCGCTGATATAGATTATGGCAAGATTCAGCTTTATGCCGGTAACTACGATTTCTGGTATGAGTCATCACAGCTCATGATCCGCCAGATGAAAGAAGCTAACAAAAAGAAGGAAGAACAAATCAAGGAACTTAAAGAGTTCATCGCCCGCTTCTCTGCTAATGCAAGTAAGAGTAAACAGGCTACATCGAGAAAGAAGGCTCTTGAAAAGATTGAACTTGATACTATCAAGCCTTCAAGCAGAAAATATCCTTACATTGATTTCAGACCAAACAGAGAGATTGGTAACGAAGTTCTTACTGTAGATGGCCTCTCCAAGACAATCAACGGAGAAAAAGTTCTCGACAATATTTCTTTTGTGATCCAGAGAGACGATAAGGTTGCTTTTGTAGGTGGTAACGAGCTTGCAAAGACTACTCTCTTCCAGATTCTTACAGGAGAACTTGAACCTGATGCAGGAACTTATAAATGGGGTGTAACAACATCTCAGGCTTACTTCCCTAAGGACAATACGAAAGAATTTGACAACGACTACACCATTACAGAATGGCTTACAGGTTATTCAGAGATAAAAGATGCTACTTACGTAAGAGGCTTCCTTGGAAGAATGCTCTTTGCCGGTGAAGACGGAGTTAAAAAAGTTAAAGTCCTTTCCGGAGGAGAAAAAGTAAGATGTCTCCTCTCCAAAATGATGATAAGCGGTGCCAACTGTCTTATCTTTGATGAACCAACCAACCACCTTGATATGGAATCGATTTCCGCTCTTAATGACGGAATGATCAAGTTCCCGGGTGTTGAGCTTTTTGCCTGCCGTGACCACCAGGTTGTACAGACAACAGCTAACAGAATCATGGAGATTCTTCCTGATGGATCTCTTATTGATAAACGTTCTACTTATGACGAGTACCTTGAAAATGATGAAATGGCAAGAAAGCGTACAGTATATAATACTGCCGCTGACGAAGATGAGGATGACTGATTACCATCCCAAAAGCTGTAGCTAAATTAACTAAGCTTTTACTACAGTTCCTAAACCATTCAATATATAACCACGTAATTATCAGGATCAAAGATCCTGATATAAATACACTTAAGTGTTTTAAGGAGGAGCTTTATTATGCAGCAGTTTACCCCAGTAAAAGAAGGAAAAGTACGTGAAATCTACGACATAGGTGAAAACCTTATAATGGTAGCAACAGACAGAATTTCCGCATTTGACGTAATCTTAAAAAACAAAGTCGAGAAAAAAGGTACTGTTCTCACCCAGATGTCACGTTTTTGGTTTGATTACACCAAGGATATTGTAAGAAACCACATGATCAGCGTAGATAACAATGATATGCCTGAATTCTTCAATGCTCCAGGATTTAAAGGAAACAGCATGCTTTGCAAAAAGCTCACTATGATCCCTGTTGAATGTATTGTACGTGGTTATATCACAGGTAGTGGCTGGGTATCATACAAGGAAAACGGAACTGTTTGCGGAATCAAACTTCCGGAAGGATTAAAGGAATGCGGCAAGCTTCCTGAACCAATCTACACACCAAGCACAAAGGCTGAAATTGGTGATCACGATGAAAATATCGATTTTGAAAGAAGCATCGAAGTACTTGAAAAAGAATTCCCTGGACACGGCAGAGAATATGCTACCAAGATCAGAGATTACACAATAGCTCTTTACAAAAAATGCGCTGACTACGCTCTCACTCGCGGCATCATAATTGCCGATACAAAGTTTGAGTTTGGTATCGATGAAAATGGTGAAGTTGTTCTCGCCGATGAAATGCTCACTCCTGACAGCTCAAGATTCTGGCCAGTTGAAGGTTATGAAGAAGGTCATGATCAGCCTTCATTTGATAAGCAGTTCGTTCGTAACTACTTAAAGGCTAATCCTGATTGCGATTACAATCTTCCTTCTGACGTAATCGACAAGACAATTGCAAAGTATCTTGAAGCTTACAAACTCCTTACAGGCAAAGACCTCGAGGCATAAAAAATATTTGCAGATAGTAGAAATCCCACAGGCTCTAACGAACCTGTGGGATTTTTCATTGTTAATCTTCAACCATCACAAACTGTCCAAATACTGAAACATAATCTCTGTCTCTGATATCTGTAAATGATATGATACCCGGATAATAATAATGATCCGTTGTAAGTCTTTGACATTTCCTTGAGATTTCTTCCTGCTCTCCTTCTTTTGAAATTGCAATTAGTATGTTTTTATCATGTTGTATATAAACCTTTTGGGTGTCACTGTCCCAATACATTTTATTTATATATCTTTCCTCATCCGTGTCTGAGATTATAGCTGTCTCTCCATTCTCATCAATGCTGCAAAGAACGGGCTTTCCTGCCTGAATATAAAAGCACCAGATAATTGATGCATCATCATTTATTTCAACTTTATCTATGTTTACATCACCTAGTATTTTTTTGCTTTCAAGTTTTCCCAAAGTATCACGTTCATATCTTATAAGCTCTTTATCATTTTCAACAATATAGACATCTTTATCTGAATGCCTTGCATGAAATGCGATACTATGATAGTTATTCCCAAGCTTCGTAAGGGTATAGTCAGCCTCTATCAGATATACATCATTCTCGCTGTCTTGTATCACACCGCCTTCAAAAGTATCGGTATCATATATAACAACATCATTTTCTCCTGAAGTGCCGCATCCTTTATCAACATCCATAGCAATCTTGTAAAATTCAGCACAGTCCAATGCCTTAGGCTCATCCATTCCCGCCTTATAGTAATAATTTACGTCAGAATCTTTGTATATCGCTTCTGTACAATCTCTGTTAAACAGAAAGTATCCCATATGTTTAGGAGTTAAAAGTGTTTCCTTTCCGTCATGCCAGACATACTCCATAGTATGATATTCTTCATCATAAACCTCATAATAAACAGTAGTACCATCATCAGATATTGCCATTACATCATCCACATCTGAGCATATAAGTTTAGCCTCCATATCTGTTCCTGCTATATAAAGCTCCTTAGAATAGTCTTCTGTATACTTTAAATAGGCAATCTTAGTTCCATCCGGCGACAAAGCAAGGCTGTAATATACATCATCATCTATTAAATATTCTTTATTAGACCTGATATTTATGAGGCTAAGTCCATAGTTGTAATCAATCCTGAAAACAACAAACATGTACTCTCCATTAAAGGAAATTCCTGTCCAAAGTGCATTCGTTTTCATCGGAATAGTCTGAAGATCTTTATTAACGTATAAGGCATTGCCCCTTCCATCTACAAGTGCGCCAGCCGAGTGATCTTTGTTATATGAAAAGGTACTGTAAATATAATCATCGTCCTCGCCATACAGCCCATCTATACTGCTGCCAGCATCGTTGTATATGACGCCCTCAACCTCTAAGATCTTGGTTGGATCAGCTTTATAAACAGCATTACCTGTTGATGCTACAGATGATGGTTCACCTTCTGTATTTTCTGATGTATTTTCGCCTATGATACCTAGTACGACCATGATCGCCGTAAGAATTCCCATTCCCACAAAAAGCGCTTTTCCTGTTAACTGTCCCTGCTTCTTAGTACTATTATTTTTCTTCTTGCCTGATCTTGCATTCTTATCAGTATATGCAGATTTTTTTGGCTCCGATCCATTTTTAGCTAGTTCTTTTACCGGTTCATCTATATGAACATCTACATTTTCATAATCAATCTCTTCTAAAACAGGAGCCCCGCAAACACTGCAGTGCCCATCGATAGGCATGATCTCGCTCCCACAACAACTACATTTCATAAAAAATGCTCCATCCTCTCGTATAAAAAAATACAACTAATTATACAAGGCTTTGGAGCATTTTTACACCCTTTATTCAACACCCTTTAAGGCTTCGACCATATTTATATCTTTTACCTTTGAAGAAATAAGCCCATTTACAATAAGCGATAGCAAAAATGTAACGACAAATGCAACTATAGCAGGTATAGGACTTAGCTTAATGATAAAATCAGAATCCGCATCAAGCTGGCCCATCAAAAATCCCAGAGTTCGGTAGCCAATGACTATTCCTAAAATCGTGCCAATTCCTGTTACTGTAATGTTCTGTTGTTGCAAAATCCAACGTATTTTATTTGTTGAAAATCCAAGAACTTTAAGTGTTGCAATTTCTCTTGCCTTTTCTATAAAGGACATAACTCCCAGATTATACATAACTACTACGCCGATTATCACGGCAACCACCATCATATATATAACTTCAACATCCACTCGGGCTGAATTTGCTCTAAGAGACTCTATATAAGCATCTTTTGAAAAAACGCTGACAACTTCTTCTCTGGTATTTACATATGACTCAGGAACAGTAACATTAGTATAAATAGTATTTGGCAAAAACTTTAGATTAAGGCTCTCATAGTACCCTCTTGTCATTGATATTCCTTGAGATCCAGGCGTCTTGTAAAGAGTTACAACACGCCCCTCATAGTCGTTTTTCTGTCCCGGCACCTTGAATCTGACAAAATCTCCAACTTTAACCTCAAGCCTTTCTGCGGCTTTTGCACTTATGGCAATACCATTCCCTGGCAAACTAATGTATTCTCCTTGCTCATTCTGAAATCTAAATAAATTCCCTTCATCAAGAACAGTGATGTCTAAAAGCTGGAATCCATCACCATTTCCATATATTTCTGTCTGCATGCTCATGGCCATTTGGCCGTTGTACCTGTGCGCATAGTCAGTAACCGTCTCGTAATCTGTGTCTGACGAAAATCCAATGGTATATAGCGCCGGTGTAAGCTCGTTGTACTCCCAGCTTTCAGTTCTTTTCCAAAGTTCATTAGCACCAAATGCAGTAAGCGTCAGCTGTGAACATAAAGTTATTCCTATTATTGCTGCAAGTGTCCTGAGACGATTTCTGTTAATATCTCTTATATTCCATCTGGTAGCAAAGCTAAGCTTTTTCCATATTCTGCTTTTTTCCAAAAGACCTGCTCCTGTGGCAGAGGGAGCTTCAGATCTAAGTATCGTCGATGCCTGCTGGGAAAGAAGCTTCTTGCAGGAAAAGTAATCAGTAACAGCCGCCATTACTGAAATGATCACTATCATCAGCACTATTCTGTAAGAGACATCCATATCAAACTTGGGAAGCGAATAATAATCAAGCATTGAAACATGGATATACTTCCCAAGAGTCCACCAGCCTGCTGCCGCTCCAAGAATTGACCCCATAACGGAAATTAGAACAGGATATGACATATAGTGAACATAGATGGCCATCTGACCAAATCCAATGGCTTTTAATGTACCAATAACAGTTCTTTGTTTGGTAACAAGTCGTGTCATTGTAGTCATGATTCCCAAAAGAGCTATCAAAATAAAAAGGGCCGGAAAAATCGTCTCCAATGTATTATTTGACTCCAGGTCCCCCTTTATAGCGTCAAATCCCGATTGATTCTGCTTATACACAAACTCAACACCGGAAATACTTAAATTATCCCTGATAGATTCCCTTAGCCCTGAAAGCAGAGCCTTATCTGTGTCGTCTAAATCAAACTGATTGTTGACATCTTTTGCATCAATAACTATTCTGTCATATAAAAGATTCTCGCCCGGATATTCATTATCAGCTAAATATGCATATCCATAGGCTCCTATATCCGGCTCCGTATAAGTCTCATCAATCAAAAAATACATATATTCAGGATTTAATATAATTCCTTTTACAGTCTCATAAAACTCAACTCCGTCCAAATTCAGATCAAGTACATCTCCAACTGCTATCCCCTGTCTTTTGGCAAAATCATTATCAATCCAGATTCCTGTGCTTCCTCTTTCAAAAGGAGTGCCATCACAAAGTACCATTTTAGAGATTTCATTTTCTTCAATGAAGTTAAATTCAAGCTTTTTTTCGGTTCCAAAGAGCCTTATCTTTCCAATCTTCGTACTTCTAAGTTCAGCATTTTTTACCCCATCTATCTTTTTTATTCTGATAAGATCTTCTGATGTAAAACCACTTAAGGAAGTGATATACATATCAAGAAAGTTAGTGTCTTTGTAGTATCTATCGACATATTTTTCTATTGCTGACGTGTCAGAGTCAAAAGCTTGCATCACAAACATGCTCAGAAAGCACATTATAAAAATCGCTGCAAACTGAACAAAATTCTGTCTTATGTCCCTTAATAGCTTTTTTCTAAGATTTTTACTCATATATAAGGATAGTTTTACCAGTCAAGTTCAAATGCATCTTTCGGATTATCATTATGCACAACATCTACAACAGTTCCATTTTTTACATAAACCACTTTATCTGCTATATCCGCAAAAAGATTGTTATGGGTTACCATTACAACAGTCTTTTTATGTACTCTGCTCTGGTCTTGCAAAAGCTTTAAAACTTCCCGGCTGGTACCTGTATCAAGCGCGCCTGTAGGTTCATCACATAATAAAAGTCTCGGTCTTTTTACTATAGCTCTTGCTATGGATATTCTTTGCTGCTGACCTCCTGATAACTGCGCCGGGAAATTGTCTTTCCTGTCAGCAAGCCCCACCAACTCAAGGGCCTTCAAGGGATCCATTATTTCAACACCAAGCTCTCTTATAATATCCACGTTTTCTATAGCAGTAAGTGTGGGGACTAAGTTATAAAACTGAAATATAATTCCAACATCTTTTGCCCTGAATTGTCCAAGGCGCTTGTCATCAAATTCTGCAATATTTTCTCCTGCAAAAAATATGTTTCCGCTACTGGCACCATCAAGTCCGCCCAAAAGATTAAGCAGGGTGCTTTTTCCAGCTCCACTGGGGCCAAGAAGTACCACAAGCTCCCCCTCGTAAACTTCCAGATTTACATTTTTTAGTGCCTCGTAAGTGATCTGGCCAGTTTGGTATATCTTTCCAACGTTTTCAAATTTAATCAGCAAATTATCATTAGTTCTCGACAAATCTTGTTCCAATGTCTTCCTCCGTTAATGGCGATTCGATTACTTTTACGCCTTCCGATAGTCCGCTTAAAACCTGATAGTATCCATTACCTTTAAGCCCCGTCTCCACATTTGCCCTCTTGGCCTTTCCCTTTTCAAGCACATAGACAAAAGAACCCTCATCATCTGTGTAAACTGATTTTTCAGGAATACTAAGCGCATCTTTTGCATCCCCTGTATTTATCCTGACCTCTGCTTCAAGACCAATTGTTGGCTTAACATCTTCATCAAACAAAAGTTCAACTTTTACTCTTGGTTTTCCTGCTGAATCATTTGTTGCAATTGGTGCTATAGTCTCAACTGTTGCCGTATATGTCTCTCCGCTTACTGCCACGTCTGCACTTTGTCCTATTTCCACACTTCCAATATCGTATTTCGAAACCATTACAGCAACCTTATATCCACTGTCAGGTTGAATAGTAAAAAGAGCTTCTCCTTCAGATACTGTAGCTCCTTCATCTACCAGCTTAGAAATAACTGTTCCGTTAACAGTGGTCTTAACCCCCTCCTTAGACTTTGACAAGTTATTTAAAGCCTTATCCACATCAATCTGTGCTAATTCCATGGAGTCCTCATACTGTTTCAACTGATATTCATTTACTATTTTTTCTTCAGAAGTCTGCTTTTCTGTAAGTTGTTTGTTCCACTCTTTTTCAATAACATCAAGCTGCCTTGTGAGCTCTAAATAAAGCGCATATTGCTCCGTGGTAAGATTATCAACAGGAAGAGATGAAAGCGCATCCCTGCTTGACGTTATATCATTTTTTAAAGAATTGACAGAATTAACTGCGTTTTCTTTCGAATCAGCCGCGCTATTTACTGCTTCCTTGAGCTTTGCGTATTGAGCATTTGAAGCTGATACACTGTTTTGAAGCTCAATAAGCGTCTTGCCTAGTTCCTGGTTGGTCTCCAGGAGTTTTTCCGCCTCTTCTGACTTGGATGCGTCATCTTTAATGGCATCATATGCATCTGCATTTGTTTTTATCTGACTATTTAAGCTCTCAATCTGTGCATTTTTTCCGGCAATTTCAGCCTGCGCTTCCAACATTTTTCCATTTAATTCGCTATACGCACCGGATGCCGCTTCAAGTTTTGCTGCCTCCACCTCCATGTTGGTCTTCATGTTATCAAGAGCGCCTTCTATTCCTTTCATAGTAGACTGAATATAATTGCTCTTCTTATTTTGGGCAATACTAATATCATCTCTGTTTTCTTCAACAGAAATATATTGGCTTTTTAGAGCATCTGCAGATGAAGATGCCTTTGCCGCCTTCGCCTTGTTTTTATCATTTTCAGTAACTGCAGCTTTATATCCATCTGCATAATATTCTGAATTAAGTGAAGCTTTTTGATAGTCCTCCTCGAATGAGGTCAGATCATAGGAAGCAAGAACACTTCCGCTTTTTACTAATTCATTTACCCTTACAGGTATAGCACTTACTTTTCCCGAAACAGGTGCATATATGGTAACAATGTCATCTGCTTCTATAGTCCCTACAGTGTCTATACTGGAATTTATATCCATTTTAGAAACTTCCCACACATCCACACCATCCGGGTATGCAGCATAAACAACACCACCAATAAGAACAGCAAGTCCTGCTCCACCTGCAATGATTCTTTTTACTAAAATATTCATAGTCCTCCTTATTGTTGTCAATCCGTCAATCTGTAGATGTAAATACAATTATATTATAACATGAAAAATCCCCCAAAGGCATAAAGCCTCTGAGGGAATCATGTATACTTATTCAGATTATCATTTAAAGAATTCCATGTCAGCACTGAGCTTATCCGCAATATCTTTAAGAGATCCTGCTGAAGCAGACAAAGTTGTAACTGTAGCTGAAAGCTCCTGCATTGATGCCCCGGTTTCTTCTGATGAAGCCGCGTTTTCTTCAGAAATTGCTGACAAAGAGCTCATTGCATCTGATACAACATTTTTGGCACTTACACAGGTTCCTGCATCTTTTTCAATACTCTTTACACTTACTACCGTAGAAGAAATATCGTCTATCATTGCATTTACACTCTGAACTGTTGCTCCAAGAACAGACTGCTGCTCATCATTACCTTTTTGAACTTCCGAGGCCATTCCAACAGCTGCCTGAGACTCTGCCAAAAGAACATCCATCTCTTTTCTGATATCATCAGCCATCTGTCTGGAATCGTCGGCAAGTTTACCAATTTCTTCTGCAACAACCGCAAAACCTTTTCCTGCTTCTCCTGCTCTTGCAGCCTCTATAGAAGCATTAAGAGAAAGAAGATTCGTCTGAGTTGCGATTGAAGCTATACCTTCAACTTTTTCGTTGATATTCTCAACAGCTTTACTTGTAGCACCAATCTTCTCGGAAATCTGAATGATATTGTCGCTCATATTTCTGCTGCTCTCCTGAAGATCAGCAAGAGACTGTGCAGATTCTGTACTGACTTCCTGCATTCTCGCAGCAAGACCGGACAGATCATCAGTACTTGTCTGAACATTTCCTGTAGCAACGTCAATATCACCGACACTCTCAGTAACACTTTGGATCTCATCAGCCTGCTGCGTAGCGCCTGATGCAATTTCCTGAACTGCATTAGAAACGTCATCTGCAGTCTGTGAGATCTGGCTTGCTGCGTCAGCAAGTTCAACAGAAGACTCATGTACAGAAAGCGCAGACTCTTTGATATTCTTTACAATTCCACTAAGAACATCCAAAACAGAATTGGTATTGGTGATCATATCTCCAAATTCATCTTTTCTTCCGTTGAACTGCTCAATCGGAACAAACTCACCTTCTGAAAGATGATGAAGAGCCTTATTAACTTCATTAAGAGGTCCTGTAAAGGACTTAGCCATTCTAAAGGAAGCAAGGATGGCTACTATTACCATGATAATTCCCATGAGAACTATCAGAGTTGCGCTTCTCTGGGCAGAGGCAAGTGTAGCTTTATAATTTGACGAAACAACAACTATCCATCCTGTAGTTGGTTCCTGCTGAAAAGATACTATCTGTTTATCATTTCCTGAGCCCGTCACATAGGTACCTGACGTGCTGCTTTGAGCCATCTTGAAAAAGTCCCTGTCACTTCTGTTATCTTCTGCGTCTTCCGCAGATATCTCATATTCTGAGTGTGCAATCACTATTCCTTTTCTATCAGTGATAAATGCACGCTGACTGGAAGAAATGTTTTCCTTTAAAAGATCATGCAGATTAGAAAGGTCATAGCTTCTTTGTACAACTCCTATAGGTGTTGAATATCCATGATCATAAACTGGAGTTGCCGGGATAATGATCCTGGAACCGGTAGCTTTCGAGATCAACACATCTGAAACATAAGTCTTACCGGAAATGGCATTTTTAAAATAGTCTCTGTCAGCAATATTCGAAAGGTTATTCCCGTCATCTCGCGCAAGCTGCTGTCCTGTAGCATCCGAAACAACAATCGCATTGCCATCCGCATATGCCTTATTGACCTGTTTTAAAAATGAGATCATATACTCATCGTTTCTTGTGGTCTCATTCTTAACATAATCAATAGTAAACGGATTGGCCGCAACCCCCTCAAGAGTCCTTATCTGCTGCTGAAGTTCTGTTGTAAAAGCATCCTCCACTATCTGAGCCTGTTTGGAATTAATATACTCAGCATCCTCAAGTCCCTTTGATATAGAGCTTTTGTAACTGACACCAATGGCAATAATAAGAGGAATTGCCACAAGCAAAGACATAGTTAAAATAAGCCTTGTCTTAACACTGTCTTTCCAGTTCTTTTTTGGAACGCCGGAATTATCTTCTTTCTTAGACATAATAACCTCCATAAAAATATGACCTTTATGATTTAAAGAACTGCATTTCTTCATTAAGCTTATCAGCAATTTCTTTCAGATTATTTGCTGATCCGGCAAGAGTTGTAACTGTAGCAGAAAGTTCCTGCATGGAAGCTCCTGTCTCCTCTGATGAAGCTGCATTCTCTTCTGAAATAGCTGAAAGAGCACTCATTGTGTCTACAACCGCATTCTTGGAGCTGTCGCAGGTCTCTGCTCCCTCGGAAATAAGCTGTACGCCGCCAACTGTGCTGCCGATGTCTTCAAGCATTCCGTTAACTGCATCAAGAGTCTCGCCAAGAGCAATCTGCTGATCATTGTTGCCCTGCCTTACATCCTCTGCTGCACCAACAGCCGCCTGTGCCTGTTCAAGAAGAATATCCATTTCCTTCCTGATATCATCGGCCATAGCCTTGGAGTCTTCCGCAAGTTTTCCGATTTCTTCTGCAACAACTGCAAATCCTTTTCCTGCTTCTCCTGCTCTTGCAGCTTCAATAGAAGCATTAAGAGAAAGAAGGTTTGTCTGGGTTGCAATTGATGTGATACCTTCTACTTTTTCGCTAATATTATTAACAGCCTGCTGTGTAGCCTGAATTGTCTGTGATATTTCATCAATCTTCTCTGTCATCTCATTGGAAGAATTCTGAAGGTCTGCCAAAGACTTACTTGAAATCTCAGATGCTTCTTTCATCTTTTCTGTAATTCCGGACAAATCCTCAGTTGATCTTTGAACATCACCAACTGCTTCGCCAATCCTTCCAACATTTTCAGAGGCACTCTGAATCTCGTCAGCCTGCTGCGTAGCACCTGATGCAATTTCCTGTACTGCATTAGATACATCTTCTGCAGTCTGGGAAATCTGATTAGCCATGTCTGACAGTTCTGTAGAAGATGCTCCTACATCCTCAGCAGATGCCTTGATATCAGACACTATTTCATCAAGCTTTGTGATAACAGCATTGGTTGCTTTTGAAATAGCGCCAAACTCGTCTTTTCTCTCATCAAACTTTTCAACTTTTACAAAACGCCCATCTGACAATGCTTCCAAAGATTTATCTACTGCCTGAACCGGATCAGTAAAGCTCTTTGCCATCATGAAGGATATAGCAATTGAAACAGCTAAAAGAATAATACCTACAACAATTACGATAATAGCAGCTTGTCTTGCAGAAGACATGATCTCTGCAGCACTCTTTGCTGTAACAACTACAAAACCTGAAAGAGGCTCTTTATAATAGGACATGTAATTGGTTCCAAAAGCTGAAGCTGACTTATAATATCCTGAATCAGCGCCTGAGGTATAGAACTCAGAGGTTGAAACATCAACTTCATCGTGAACTCCCTCGGCAATCTCATACTGCGAATGAGCTGCAACCATACCATTTCTATCTACTATAAAAGCATTTTCAGCCTGTGCAGCGAGAATATCGTGCAAATTGGAAAGATCATAGTTTCTGTGAACTATACCAATGACCGTATTGCCATCCATAACAGGAACTGCAAATGTAATCATTCTTCCACCTGTTGTTTTGCTGACCAGAATATTGGAAATATAAACCTGTCCGGCAATTGCTGCCTTATAATAATCACGATCGGCTACACTTATAAAATCACCTGTTCCTCTGGCAACCTGCATTCCTGTTACATCTGTAACGGCAGTATTTTGTCCATCATTAAGAACCGCATCACAGTCCTGGAGATAAAGCTGAACTGCATCATATGGAATGCCTGCCCCACCTTTGACATACTCTATAACAGTGGGATTACCTGCTACAGACTTGATCATGTTTAAATTCGCGTTAATTGCTTCTATAAGTTTGCTTTCAATATACCTGGCCTGCCATTGCTGAGAAGTCTGTGCATCTAACAGCGCCTTATTTGTAGAAGTAATATAACTTACAATGATTGCAACAATCAGCGGAACAGCAGTGATAAGCATCATTACAGCAATAAGCTTTGTCTTTATGCTGTCCTTAAAGCTTACACCTTCAGAACTTTTCTTATTTTTTGCCATGATTATTCCTCCATATACAAGCACTGTATTGCGTATACATATATACGCAATACAATTATATAGCATTAAAAAGACAAATCCAGCAATTTAGTGCATTCTTAATAATCTTTTAAGCATTAGATAATTATTCAGAGCCAGACTCTAAACTTTTTCGAATTGAGTCCGATATATAAATCAAAGGAGGAAGTAAAGGCATGAAGAAACTTCCAGAAAACAAATAAAGCACCTTCACTGCGGCAGGATCCCGGTGGAGGTGCTTTTTTTGCATGTAAAGAGGTTTAAATATGTTAGTTTAGGGCGCTTTTGATAGCGGCCAGGAGGTCGTCGTACTCTTCGAAGGCTGGGAGGTTTGGATAGTCGGCTTTGATCTTTTCGGTTGAACGGAAAAGGAAGCCTGCTTTGCTGGCCTGTATCATGGCAAGGTCGTTGTAGCTGTCTCCACTTGCGATCGTCTCGTAGCCTATGGACTGAAGGGCTTTTACTGTGGTGAGCTTTGAGTTTTCTATTCGCATTTTAAAGCCTGTGATCTCACCATTTTCTGCTACTTCGAGAGAGTTGCAGAATATTGTTGGCCATCCAAGTTTCTCCATAAGTGGTGTTGCAAACTGTGTGAAGGTATCGCTTATGATGATCACCTGAGTGATACTTCTAAGCTCATCCAAAAACTTTTTTGCTCCAGGAAGTGGATCGATCTCTTTTATTACGTCCTGGATTTCCTTAAGACCAAGTCCGTGTTCCTTGAGAATTCCGATTCTCCATCTCATGAGCTTATCATAATCAGGTTCATCCCTTGTTGTGCGCTTAAGCTCAGGAATTCCTGATTTTTCAGCAAAGGCGATCCATATTTCTGGTACAAGTACTCCTTCAAGATCCAAACATACAATATTCATATCTAGTGTCCTCATTTTTATAAGTTAATTTTTGGAAGTGTATCAAAACTCTTCTGAAGCTCAGCATCTGTAGGAATGTAATCCATCATAACGCCGTCATTGAACTTCTGATAAGCAACCATATCAAAATAGCCTGTACCTGTAAGGCCAAAGAGAATAGTCTTTTCCTCCCCTGTTTCCTTGCACTTCAATGCCTCATCAATGGCAACTCTGATAGCATGGCTGCTCTCCGGTGCAGGAAGGATTCCTTCTACTCTTGCAAACTGCTGTGCAGCCTGGAATACTGAAGTCTGCTCAACAGATACAGCCTCCATATAGCCATCATGATAGAGCTGTGAAAGAATTGGGCTCATGCCGTGATAGCGAAGTCCTCCTGCATGGTTTGCAGATGGGATAAAGTTTGATCCAAGTGTATACATCTTGGCAAGTGGACATACCATTCCCGTATCACAGAAATCGTAAGCAAATTTACCTCTTGTAAAGCTTGGACAGCTTGCAGGTTCTACTGCAATGATCCTGTAATCCTTTTCACCGCGGAGCTTCTCTCCCATAAATGGAGAAATAAGTCCTCCAAGGTTTGATCCGCCACCGGCGCAACCAATGATAATATCTGGAGTCACGCCATATTTTTCAAGGGCAAGTTTAGCCTCAAGTCCTATAACTGTCTGATGAAGAAGTACCTGGTTAAGCACACTTCCCAAAACATATCTGTAGCCTTCAGTCTTTGTTGCAACTTCTACTGCTTCGGAAATAGCGCAGCCAAGACTTCCTGTTGTTCCGGGATGCTCAGCGTTGATCTTGCGTCCTACCTCTGTGTCCATGGATGGAGAAGGAGTTACAGAAGCTCCGTAAGTGCGCATGACTTCACGTCTGAATGGTTTCTGCTCATAAGAAACCTTAACCATATACACTTTACAATCAATTCCAAAGTAAGCTGAAGCCATTGAAAGAGCTGTTCCCCACTGGCCCGCACCTGTCTCTGTGGTCACACCTTTAAGGCCCTGCTTCTTTGCATAATAAGCCTGCACAATTGCGGAATTAAGCTTATGGCTTCCACTTGTGTTGTTACCCTCAAATTTATAATAGATCTTTGCAGGTGTACCAAGTGCTTTTTCAAGGAAATATGCTCTTACAAGCGGAGCAGGTCTGTACATCTTATAAAAATCAAGTACTTCCTCAGGAATATCAATGTAAGGTGTTGTGTCATCCAGCTCCTGCTTAATAAGCTCATCACAGAAAACCGGCCTTAAGTCTTCAAATCCCATAGGCTTTAAAGTTGCGGGATTAAGAAGTGGAGCCGGTTTGTTTTTCATATCTGCTCTGACGTTATACCACTGTCTCGGGATTTCATCCTCTGACAGATAAATCTTGTAAGGAATTCTTTTCTCTTCGCTCATAGTAATACTCCCCTCTGTAACTTTGACAATTTAAATTATTAAAGCACATTTTTGCTTTACGTGTCAATAATCCAAAAGACACCCTACTATAATAGTAAGGTGCCTTATATAAGCCTTATTCATCTTTTCCGATTTTCATTCTCTCATGACCGCCAAGCTTATTGGCTGCGTCCTGATTGCCGCTAAGAATAGCCTTTACAAGATGCATTCTAAATCCGGCGTCAATAAAGTCGCAGTGCTTACAGAATGGATAATTCTGTCTTCCTTCTGCAATATCTCTTCTGACTTTCTGAAGAGCTTCACTTCCCCAGGCATCTTTAAGGCTGATCTCATTAAGGTCTCCAAAGTTTGTAGTCTCAAAGTTATCGCAGCAGCAAAGGCCCAGTCTGCCGTTTGGCATGATCCACATATCCGTAAATGGTAAAAGACATGTCTCTTTAATGATCTTTTTGGTTTCCTTTTTATTAGGCGCACTTCCGGCCCTGTTAGTAAGGACTTCCTGAAGATATCTCATCTGTATCTGAATATCTAGGTCTTTGAACTCATCAGGGTGAGCTGTTACATAGTCATAAACTTCCTGAATGCTCTTGTGAAGCTTCATCTCCATAGAATAATTGTTGATGATAAGCTGATTTATATATGGAGCTACAGCTTTCACTTTATCAACAGTTAAGATAAGTCCGTTTGTTGACATGAAGATAAAAGAATCCGGAAGCTTTTCTCTTGCATACTTATGTCTTTCTACAATCTTGGTATCAAGCCATGGCTCATTGTTGCCGTAGAGTGTAAGGTGCCCCTTATAGCCCCAATCTGCAAGCTGGTCTATGATACTTTTATAAAGTTCATCTGAAATATGTGCCAGTGGTCTGCACTCAGCATTAACATTCGCAGTACAGAATGCACAGGTTGAGTTACATCTGTTTATTGTCTCAATATTTACCACGTTTGGCATCGGTATTTCTTTTGAATTAAGGAAGTAATCACAGTATTCCTTTTGTGATCTGCTTCTTGTAAAAAACTGCATCTTAAGATATGCATTGCTGGCAAGCATAGGAAACTTCTTCCTTGCTATCCAACCGAATTTTCCCATAAAACTATTAATTCTGATTGGCATAATAAAACTTCCCTTATATATTTTTTCATTTTTAAAGTCCGTGTATGATAATAGCATTATTTAAGGCAATATGCTATAATTATTTAGTTAATTTAACAAAAATAGGATTAGTTAGGGGAAAACATGAAAAAGTACATTAAAATTGCACGACCTGATCATTGGATCAAACAGTTTTTTATAATGCCGGGTATCGCTGTTGCTCTGCTTCTTACGGATATTAAGATCACAGAACTCAGCATTTTAAAACTTCTTCTTGGATTCTTTGGTACCTGCTTTATTGCCAGCGCCAACTACGTTATCAACGAATGGCTTGACGCTCCATATGACAAGTATCATCCGGTAAAAAAGAACAGACCTGTAGTAACAGAGAACATGGAACTTAAATGGGTTTTGGTTGAATATGCCATTTTAGCAGTTCTTGGTCTTTTATTATCATTCCTTGTAAACAAGTATTTCCTTATCACTGCTGCAGTTCTTTTGGTAATGGGAATCATATATAACGTAGAGCCTGTCAGAAGTAAGGACATCGTTTATTTCGATGTTATTTCAGAGTCAATAAACAATATGCTTCGTCTCCTAATGGGATGGTTTATTGTTACCTCTGATTCCATTCCACCTTCAAGTATCCTTATCGGATATTGGATGGCAGGTGCATATCTTATGGCCACAAAGAGATTCTCCGAGTACAGAATGATCGGTGATCCTAAGGTAGCAGGCTTGTATCGTAAATCTTTTGTAAAGTACACAGAGAAAAAACTCCTTGCATCATCTATCTTTTATGCACTTTCATCTACATTTTGCCTTGGAGTTTTTCTTATAAAATACAGAATTGAATACCTTCTTTGTATTCCATTCATTTTCCTTCTGTTTGCTTATTACTCAGCAATGTCGCTTGATAACGACTCTGCTGCACAAAAACCTGAAAAGCTTTACAAAGAGAAAAAACTTATGCTTTTAGTTCTGCTTATAATCATTTTATTTATTGTATGCACTTTCTGCACATTTGACTTCTTAAAGCCACTTACATCAAGTGCCCTTATTAAGCTTGAGGTATAATCAGTACATGAATCTTAAAGAGTTATCAAAAAAACATTTTGAAACACTCTGGTGTTTTATCACAAGTTTATTTGTATTAACCTTTACCACCAGATCATCTTTTCTTTTCCCATATAATAACTGGGACGATGCGAACAGTTACTTCACAATGGGAAAAGGACTGATGAATGGAATGGTTATTTATAGGGACCTTTACGATCAGAAAGGTCCTTTTCTTTATTTACTTTACGGAATTGGGTATCTTATCAGCCACAAGAGTTTTTTCGGAATCTATATATTTGAGATAATTGCCGGTACAATATTCCTTGCATTTGCTTTTAAACTCATCAAAAGACATTCTTCAACCTCAGTTGCACTCGTCTTAATACCACTTGTTGCTGCCGGTGTATACTCATCAAGGAGTTTCTACTGGGGCGGAGCTGCCGAGGAATTTTGTCTTCCAATGTTAGCCTATACCATTTATATTATTGATATTTTCATGCATCCAAAAGATGCCAAAGAATACGACCGCATTTCTGATTCAAAGACATACCTTATTGTAGGTATACTTACCGGAATCACTGCTCTCGTAAAATATACAATGATGGGCTTCTTTTTTGGATTTGCCGTAATTTCAATATGCTTCATAATATATAGAAAGGGATTTGTAGAGGTATTAAGAAAGGCTCTTATCTACATCCTTGGAATCGTACTACCATTCATACCATGGTTAATGTATTTTGCCATAACCGGTGGACTTGATGACTGGTACAGATGCTATATCTACAACAATTTGTTTTTCTACAGCAATATAACAGCAGATTCCATTTCTTTATATGAGAAAATCTACAAGCTGGCAAAGCTTCAGTATTGGCTTATATTAGATAATTTTGAGTACTTTGTATGGATAATTGTCTGCTTTATACTTGCTCTCATCTTTGAAATAAAAGCAGCAAAAAAAATAGCATACCTTTTCATGTATGCTTCAACCTTTTTTGTGATCTTTTATGGCGGAGGTACGCTTCCGTATTATTCAATACCACTTACGGTATTTGCACTTCCGGGAGCTGCTTATGTTGCAGATATTTTTCAAAAAGCTTATATCAAGTATAACAAAAGAGCATTATGGTGTAATACTGCTGGCCTTGTCATAGCTTTATCAGCAGTTTTTGCCAAATACAACTGTTTAAGCGCAGATTATTTATTACAGAGCAGACAGGACCACTGGCTTACAAGAATGGCAAGTCATATAGAAAAAGCCCCTGACACAACTCTTTTAAATGTAGGTTGCCTTGATGTTGGCTTATATACCATAACAGGAATTGTTCCGACCTGCGAATACTTCCAGACCAACGGAATTGCCCTTCCTACAATGTTCGAAGAGCAAAGTCGCTACATAAAAGAAGGCCTCACAGAATATGTTATTGCCGGAGAAAGGGAGCCCGATGGCATTTATGAGAAATATGAGCTTATAGATTCTGTATCCTTCTACGACAACTCCTATGACCAGGTCTATTACCTGTATAAACTAAAGTAAAAATATGTAAAAGTAGGTGCTATGAATATAATTATTCATAACACCTACTTTTTTGTTGTAGATTAGGGAGAACTTTCACGGCCCTTTTTTTTAATATAGTCATATCAGATCGCATTCAGAATAAACTCAGCAAGACCATCATGATCATTGTCAAAGTGTGTGATCACGTCGGCACTTTTTTTAACAAGATCCGTTCCATTGATCATTGCTATTCCACAGCCTGCTGCCTCTATCATCGAAATATCATTCTGCTCATCTCCTGCCGCAAAAGTATTCTCGACAGGAATTCCCAGATAGTCAGCTAGTCTTTTTACTACGCTTCCCTTTCCTGCCTCAGAAGGAAAAATCTCCATGTAATAAGGATTTGAATAAAGAAGAGTAAGCTTATCTCCTACCATTTCCTGAAGCGCCATCCTGAACTTTTCCTGTTTATCGTGATCATGAAGCTCTATGGCAATCATCTTGGACGGAGGGGCTGATAGTTCTTTCATGACATCATCAGTAACAATGAGTGGAGTTTTTATGACTCGCCTGTAATACTCCATACACTCACCATTTCTTTTGCTGACAATATGAGTTTCATTGTAAGTGTGACAATGAACATCATACTTTTCAGATAGCTCCATAATCTTTGGAACCAGTTCAAGCGGAACGCCTGTTTTATAGACATATTTTTCATCATCCACACTATATATCTCAGTTCCGTTAGAACCACATAAAAAACTGCCCTTAAAGTCAAGATGCAAACCACTATAGACAGCCTTAGCACTGTCTATAGCTCTTCCTGTATTAATACAGAAATGATTTCCTGCATCAGTAAACTTCTTAAGGGCATTTAAAGTCTTCGGAGATATTTTCTTTTCACTTGTAAGAAGTGTCCCATCAAGATCAAAGAAAAAAATCTTGGAACAATTATTTGCCATTATTATCACGCCTCAACAATCAAGTATCTTCCATCGCCAATATCAAAGACTTCATCAGCTTCAAGTACATTTCCGCCTTCGGTATCAACTCCAGCCTCCTCAAAGTATTCTTCTACTTCGTCCGTGCCGTCAACTACAACCGCCATGCAGTCCTCCAGAAAAGCCTCAGCCTCCTCTGTTGTTTCTGCAACATCTTCAGGAAAAAGCTGTCCCTGGTTCTCTAAAAAGCATCTTAGAACTGCATCATCATACTCGTGCATAAAAAATCCTCCATATTACAATAAACTTTTATTCTTTAATTCTTTATAGAGCCTTGCGATCGGAAGTCCTACGACATTGTAATAGTCACCGCTTATCCCTTTGATGTGGATTGCAAATAACCCCTGAATCCCATAGGCACCGGCTTTATCATCCGGCTCACCACTGTTTACATATTCATCAATCTCTTCTGAAGTCATCTCATCAACGTGGACAACTGTCTTTTCATGAAATGTAAAGTGCTCTGTCTTATCACCAATTCTGTAATAAACAGTTACACCTGTATATACCTCATGAGTCTTCCCCGAAAGAGTTTCAAGCATTCTCCTTGCATCCTGCCTGTCTGTGGGTTTTCCAAGTACTCTATGGTTATATGATACGACTGTGTCTGCACCTATTACAACTATCCTGTCTGTACTATCCGTTAAAATTTTGTGAAAAATCTCTGAAGCTTTCTGAAAAGACAGCTCCTCGGCAATTTCTCCCGGCAGCTGCGCAGAGGTCTTTTCTTCAGACACTGCAGGTATTATTTCAAATTCAGGAACAACCTTTCCTAGCAGTTCTTTTCTTCTAGGTGAACCTGATGCTAAAACATAACGCATAAAACTAAAATTCCTTATCTTTAAATTTTCATTTCCGGAATAAACACCCTGGAATTCTGCGGATTGATATTTTTAACCGCCTCTGCAGCCTCATCTCCAAATATCTTCTGAGAATTTATTTTTTCGTCAGACGCAGGGTCTTTTTTAACTTTTTCAAAAGAACCTTTTTCATTCATTATATGTGCTTTTTCCGTATCTCTTAACTCCATATCAAGAATGTGCCATACCTTTTTCCTAAGCTTTTCATTCTCTATAGGAAAAAGAATCTCCACTCTTCTTTCAAGATTTCTTGGCATCCAGTCTGCACTACTTGCATAAAATTCCGGACTTCCTCCGTTTTCAAAGTAAAATATCCTACTGTGCTCAAGGAAATTGCCAACTATTGATCTGACAGTAATATTATCAGATATCCCGGGAATTCCTGTTCTTAGACAACATATTCCCCTTACAATAAGGTCTATTTTAACTCCCAGACTACTGGCCTTATAAAGCTCTGCAATGACATCCTTATGGCATATTGAGTTCATCTTGGCAATAATTCTTGCAGGCTCGCCATTTGCAGCATGTTCTTCCTCGCGTCTTATAAGATCTAAAATTCTGTCCTTAAGCCACAATGGAGCCAAAGAAAGCTTGTTCCAGCCAAGAGGCTCTGAATAGCCTGAAAGCATATTAAATACAGCTGTCGCATCCTCACCAAATGCAGGTGCGCAGGTAAATAATCCAACATCAGTATATTGTTTGGCAGTAGAGTCATTATAGTTACCTGTTGCAAGATGGACATATCTCTTAATGCCATCATCCTCTCTTCTTACAACCAAAGTTATCTTACAGTGCGTCTTAAGTCCTACAAGTCCGTAAATTACGTGGCAACCGGCTTTTTCAAGCATCTTGGCCCATACAATGTTGTTCTCTTCATCGAATCTGGCTTTTAGTTCTACCAGAACTGTAACCTGTTTGCCATTGTCCGCAGCTTTGGCAAGGGCCGCAATGATTGGCGAATTACCACTTACTCTGTAGAGAGTCTGCTTAATAGCAAGAACATTTGGGTCAACCGCAGCATTCTCGACAAATTTTACCACGTTCTCGAAAGTCTCATAAGGATGATGCATTAAAACATCGCCTTCCCTGATAACCTCAAAAATATCCTTATCCTTCACAAACTCAGGTACAGGCTGTGGCTTTTTATATCCATGTTCCTTAAGTGAATCAAAACCTTCCAGCTTATACATTTTCATAAGGAATGTAAGATCAAGCGGACCATTTATCTTGTAGATTTCATTTTTATCAACTCCCAGATCTTCAACCAAAAGATCCAAAAGCTTTTTATCCATGCTGTCATCAACCTCAAGCCTTATAGCCTGTCCCCACTGACGAAGCTTTAACTGTTTCTCAATTTCTTTTAAAAGGTCTTCCGCCTCATCCTCATCAATTGAAAGATCGGCATTTCTCCCAACTCTATATGGAGCGCTGGTAACTATATCATAGTTGAGAAACAGCTTGTCCACCTTATCAAGGATCAACTGCTCCAAAAGTACAACCTTTTTATAATTGTTCTCTCCCTCTGTATATGGAATCTCAATTATTCTTGGAAGTACGTCAGGAACCTGCACTGTAGCGAAATCAATCTCCCCTTTAGAGTCTTTCTTTTTCAAAAGAGCTGCAATATTAAGGGTCTTATTCCTTATAAGCGGAAAAGGCCTTGAAGAATCAACAGCCATAGGCGTCAAAACCGGAAATATATACTCATCAAAATATCTGTCGATATAAGCCCTGTCTGCCCCCTTCAATTCTGAAGGAACACATACCTTTAGTCCCTCTTCCAAAAGCTGTGGCAATAGCTTAACATTGTATATCTCATACTGCTTAGCAACAAATCTATGTACTTCCTCCAGCACCTTATCAAGCTGCTCCGATGCTGTCATTCCTGCAATGTCACACTTTTGATACCCCGCATTTATCATATCTTTTAGCGAAGCAACCCTAACCATAAAGAACTCATCAAGATTGCTGGCAGAAATGCTAAGAAACTTAAGCCTTTCAAAAAGAGGATTGCTTTTATCTTCAGCTTCTGAAAGCACTCTCTCATTAAAGCCAATCCAGCTAAGTTCCCTGTTTATATAGTATTTTGGATTTTCAAAATCCAATGGTTCTTTTACCTTCATCTTTTTTGACATAATATCCCCTCACTATCATCACAACATTATTTTCTGACGGATAACAGGCTTTACACCAAATACCTCCTCAAAAAAACTGGCTCTGTTGCCAAACATTCCCTTTTCAAGAGTTGTATCTGCCATAGTATCCACGTTTATAATGAGCTTTTTGTCCTTAAGCTTAACAGTTACATCTTTAAACTTCTGCTTATGAGTTCTGTCAAGGCCGTTAGCTACCCTCATTATTGCAGTAAGTTTGGTCATTCTAAGGTAATCCTCTCTTGAAAATCCCATATAATGACCATTTCCACCATTATAATACTCAAATTCCTCATGATTGAATCTTACAACGTTGGCCACTATAGCCCTTTCTATATGTGAAAGACCTATGATTTCTGTAGACATTATGATGTTATAACAGCAGTCACCCAGATACACAAGGCTTATATATTTACCGCAGTCATGAAGAATAGTTGCGATATTAAGAAGGAGCCTGTCCCTCTTTGAAAGACCATGAAGTTCCATCGTACTGTCAAAAATGGTAAGTGCAATTTTCTGAAGAGTCTCTCTTCTTGACTTACTTCCAAGAAATCTTTTAGATATATTCTGAGAACATGCGATGATATCCTGCTCAAAATCATGGGGCGATTTTATATAATTCTTTTTATCTGCATATTCATAGGCAATTCCGTCACAAAGAGTTATTCCCGGCGCCCAAATGTTCTCTGCCTTTGTAATATCTAGAATACACTTTATCAGAGCACTGGAAACAAACAATAACGGAACATTATCTTCAGGTATGGTGAGCATCTTTGCAACCTGCTGATCACTCACAGATGCTCCTTTTTCTATAAATTTCTTAAACTCCTTCCCTGTAACACTTCCGCAATCTTTTTTTGCCCGGTCAATCTTCTGAATAAGAGGTGAAACATAGTCATCAATTAGTATAATATTCTCTATCTTCTTATCCTTCATATGCATTTTTGCAAAAACCTGAAGCTGTGAATTAACAAGTTCAGGAATTAGTTCCATGGACCTTGCTCTTGTGGCCTGAACCTGCTTCATTGCCGTGTGAAGACGAAGAACACCCATTTTCAGATTCTGCGTAGCAAAAAGCGCATCCTTTTCAAATAATGATATCTGAATGCTGCCGCCACCTATATCGACAATCGCTGTTGGTCTGGAAATAACTTCCTCAAACTGATCATATTTTAAAGCGATTGATTTATAATCCAAAAACCTCTGCTCGGAGTTACTTAAGATATCGATATGAATACCGGTTCTCTGCTCGATAAGGTCCCTTACAATAAGAATGTCGGATGTTTCTCTTAAGGCACTCGTCCCATAGGCCTGATAATGAGTAACATCATAGCTTCTCATTATCTTTTTATACTCAGAAAGTATCCTTATCATCTCATCAACATGAGCTGAAGATATATGACCGGAAGCATAAGTCTCACTTCCAATATCCATTCTATGTCTGATATAGTCTATTTCATGAACCCCCCTGTCCATAGACAGTTCAAATATCTTAAGTGCAATCTCATACGAACCAACATCAACTGCTGCAAAAACTTCACCCATCATAAAGAAAATACCTTCCTTTATCAATAATTTCCAAGGATCCTGAGCATTTTTGCTTCTTCCCTAAGGCCTCTTAAAGCATTCTTCACTGCGCTGTCAGACAGATTTCCCTCAAAATCGATAAAAAATCTGTACTCCCAGTTTCTGTCCTCAATAGGCCGAGACTCAATCTTGCTCATATTAAGATCATTATATATAAAATGTGACATCAGATGATAAAGAGCTCCAGTCTCGTGAGGTATCTCCATGATTAGACTGACCTTTTTAGCATCTTTGCAAAAAATTTTCTGATTGGTTACTACTATGAATCTGGTGGAGTTGGAATCTGCCTGATTCACACCTTTTAAAAGGACATCAAGTCCATAAACTTCTGCAGCCTTCTCACTTGCAATAGCCGCCTTTGTAATGTCCTTATCCTCTGCAACTTTTCTGGCTGCAAAAGCGTTGTTTTTCATACTTATCTGCTGAATATCGCTATGCTCTGACAAAAACCTTGCACTCTGCATAAGAGACTGAGGATGAGAATAAACTGTTTTTATATCCTCAAGCTTTGCCCCCGGAACACCTAAAAGACAATGCTTTATCTCTATTATCTGCTCTCCGACAATATAATGCTCATACTCAGCCAAAAGATCATATATCTCACTCACTATTCCCGCAGTGGAATTTTCAATGGGAAGTACTGCAAAATCGCAGCTTCCATCCTCCAGAACAGACATGGCATCTCTGAAGGTCTCTACAGAGATTGCATTTACCTTATCCCCAAAAAATGCGTTCATAGCCATTTCTGAATAAGATCCTGCCGCTCCCTGATAACAAACCCTGGAAGTTTCTTTGTCTATTCCGTCAACCTGCATGAAAGGAAGTTTTCCTGATGCTCCAGCCTCAGAAAGTTTTTGGTACTGAAGCTTTCTACTCATGGACATAAGCTGTGAAAAAAGCTCTTCTACGCCCACTTTATTAAAATCAGAATGTGCAAGCTCTTTTACAGCCCTAAGCTTTATATCTTCACGCTCTTTATCAAATACTTTTTTTCCGTTTGCTATCTTGTAATCAGCAACTCGGGAAGCAATATCCATTCTTTTTTCAAAAAGCTCAACTATCTGCCTGTCTACAACATCAATCTCATTTCGCAGTTCATTTAAGTCCATGATTAACACTCCAAGTAATTTTTTTTACAATCTCATAACATAAAGTTTAGCTTAATTATCCCTTGATAGCAAGAAATAACACGCATATAATGATTGTAGGGTTATTTCTGATGAGGGGTGAAGCACATGAGTAAAAGAGCAATTATTGTTGTTTCTATCATTGCGCTGTTAACTGTAGGAACGTTGGCTTTGTATATCCACGGACACCAAATTCCTATGTCTTCTTCTGATTCCGGCAATTCAGCCGGTAATCTCCACAATAATGGATATTTTTTTGAAATGGACGGCAATGTCTATTTTTCCAATCCATATGATAGCAACTGTCTGTATTCAATGAACCTTGATGAGACAAAGCCAAAGCGTCTTACAAGTATGGGCGTAAAATATATCAATGGTGCAAACGGATTATTATATTTTTATATGGACTCAACTTCAGTAGGAAAAGGTGTAGGCGGACTTGGTAATGCCACCAATCAGTACGGAATCTACAGATGCAAGATAAACGGTGGAGATCAGACATGTCTTTTACGTGATTTCTGTGGTGAACTGTCTCTTTGCGGAGAATATGTATATTATCAGGTAAAAACAGATGGCGGATCTCTCAATAAGATAAGAGTGGATAAAAAGAATAAAACCCTTGTATCATCTGAAATGATCTCACCTGTATGCTATGACAGTGGAATCATTTATTACACAGGTGTTGATAATGACCATGCTATTCATTCTATGGACACTCAAAATGGTGATGCCATAAAAGATGTACTTTCCGGTCACTGCTTCTTTCCAATTGTTCACTATGGATATATTTATTATTTAAATGGTGACTCAAATTACAGTCTTTGGAGAACTAATCTGTATTCAGGCGAGACTGAACTTATTACTTCAGACAGAGTTGACTGCTTCAATTTAAATGACCAGTATATATACTACTCATATTCAAATACAGACTCTCCCGCCCTTCGAAGATGTGGTTTGGATGGTTCAGGAAAGGTCGATCTTTATGAAGGGGTCGTTAACAGCATAAATTTAACATCACGTTTTATATATTTTAAGGTTTACGGACAGGACGATGTGATGTATCATATGCCTTTGGATGGATCTGCACCTGCTTCATTATTTGTTCTAAATTAGACAGGTGCGATTAACAATATATTCAAATGAGGAGACGGTATGAATAATTTGCGACACATGATGAATCCTCTAGATTTCTCGGTTGACGAGCTAGAGGCTCTGTTCGATGTTGCTGGTGACATCGAAAGAAACATGGATAAATACGCACATATGTGCGATGGTAAGATATTGGCCACCTGTTTCTACGAACCAAGTACCAGAACGAGACTTAGTTTTGAAACTGCAATGTTACGACTTGGAGGTAAGTGTCTGGGCTTTGCAGATGCCAGTAATTCTTCAGCCGCCAAGGGCGAAAGTGTTTCCGACACTATAAGAGTTATTTCCTGTTTCGCAGATATATGTGCGATGCGTCATCCAAAGGAAGGTGCTCCAATGGTTGCAGCTTCTAAATCTCTTATTCCTGTTATCAATGCAGGTGACGGTGGTCACCAACATCCCACTCAGACACTTACAGATTTATTAACTATCAGATCTTTATATGGCGGACTTAATAATTTCACCATCGGACTTTGTGGAGACCTTAAATTTGGTCGTACTGTCCATTCTTTAATAAATGCCCTTACAAGATATAGCGGCATTCATTTCATTTTCATTTCACCAAAAGAACTTAAAGTACCCGATTATATAACAGAAATGCTTGATTCCAAGGGGATAACCTACGAAGAAGTAATAAAGCTTGAAGAGGTAATGCCTCGCCTTGATTTCCTGTACATGACAAGAGTTCAGAAGGAAAGATTCTTCAATGAAGAGGATTATATCAGATTGAAGAACTTCTATATACTCGATAAAGCTAAGATGGCTCTGGCAAAAGAAAAAATGTATATTCTCCATCCTCTTCCACGTGTAAATGAAATTTCAGTTGAAATCGATTCCGATCCTAGAGCAGCATATTTCAAGCAGGTTCAATACGGACTCTATGTAAGAATGGCTCTAATCCTTACTTTGCTTGATATGACAGACGCTCATATGAACCATGACTTACTTAGAAAATTCTAATATACCACTCATATAGATACATCACACCTACAGAAAGAGGAAATTATGTTAAATATTGGAAAACTTGAAGAAGGCTTTGTTCTGGATCATATTCAGGCAGGAAAAAGCATGCAGATATACAAGCATCTGGGCCTTGATAAACTTGATTCAACAGTAGCCATAATTAAAAATGCAAAAAGTAAACTAATGGGCAAAAAAGACATTCTTAAAATCGAATGCGATATCGATTCACTTGACCTTGATGTTCTTGCCTTTATTGATCACAATATTACTGTAAATGTAATAAAGGACGGTCAGATAATAGAGAAAAGATCTCTCGTTCTTCCAAAGCAGATTGAAGGTGTAATCAAATGCCATAATCCAAGGTGTATTTCTTCAATTGAACAGGAACTTCCACAGATTTTTTACCTTGCAGATGAAAAGAATGAGATTTATCGCTGCAAATACTGTGATGAGAAATATTCAGAAGGCGATGTAGTATCACACTAAAGAGAGTAAAAAATGAAGGGCGGCTGCCTGGATGAACATCATCCTCGCAGCGCCCTTTTTCTTTGTAATAAGTTATTTTATGTATCCGTTTTGTCTGTAGTAAATATCATCCCCATGTTTTACACGACGCTTTTCTTCATTTCTAAGCATCTCCTGCATGTAAGGATTGTCGTTGGCTCCTGATACTGAAATCGGAGTTGTCTCTTTGTTTACATAGATGTCTTTTGATGATTTTCCAAACATAATAGTGTACCTCCCTCATGAGATAATTGTATCACATTTACGTCTTTCAATATACGGATATTAAGTACGGATTACTTCGCTTTCGTAATCCTAAACACCATTCGGAATCCGCACTACCGTGCTACTTCCTAATGGCATTCACTCCGCCATGCCTCCCGCTCGGAACTTTAGTTCCTCGCTGGAGCGGCTTCGCCGTATATAACTATAAAAATATAGAGTTGTATGTGAGCAAGCTCCCAACAACTCTAATTTTTCTAGTTATGCATGGCTCATTAATAGCCAAATTCTTGTGCCCAGTACCAGCTGCCGTCGCCTGTCTGGCAAATGGCAATACCGACTGTTTTGTATCCGCTGTCCATAATGTTTGCGGCATGGGTTGGTGAATTCATCCATGCTGCGTAAACACTATCTGCTGACTGATAGAGCTTTGCAAGATTCTCACCATACTGAACGTTACTGTTAACTGTCCAGAATGCTGAACCATCAGGTCTTGTATGTGAAAAAGAAGTTGTAATCTCATTGGCACGAACCTGAGCTGCATCTGTAAGAGCATCGCTCCAAACAAGTGCTGCAAGTCCCTGTGCTGCTCTCTGCTGATTCATGAGATTAAATACTGCAGTACAGGCATCCAATGCCGCCTGACTTGATGCAGCAGATCCTGCAAGAGCAATTGCTTCATCATCAATATAAATTTCACCTTCACCTTCGTGGATTCCTCTGGTTGCAGCCTGATCATCGATTGCCCCTTCTTTAACAGCTCCGCAGGCAACAAACGTACAGGCCAAAACACCAGCCACCACCAAAGCAATATATTTTTTTATTTTTCTCATAAACACACTCCTGTGAATTTAATACTTATTCCTAATACCATGGTACCTTAACGCCATAGTTCATTCAATGAATAACAGATAACATTTTTCTAAATCAATAATAAATATTCAAAGTTTTTATTAAGAAATGAAATTATTTTTCCCATGCATTCACTTTTAATGAGTGAACCACAAACCTCTGACTGCCTCCTGCCCTTCCACTGCAGGTAGAAAGTGTGAGAATACTGTTCCCGCTTTCAAGGTCAAGGTCTGAAGGAATCTTATATGCTGAATGAGTCTGGATAAAAGAAATAAAATCTTTATACTCATCAAGATTTGAAACTACTGAATAAGCACCGCTTCCAACTTTAGTGATGTAATAAGCAAATACTCTGTACTGATATACGTGGTCCTTAGTATATATGTAAATATATGGATTATCCTCAAGAAGGGATTCATTTCCCTTTTGATAAAGGTCTTTTAACCTGCCAAACATGGATTTATCTTTCATATTATGACCAAATACAATGTCATGATACCCGTTAAATCCCGCATCACTCATAACGTCCTCAAAAATACATCCTGCCTTATTTTTTTCAAGTTCAAAGGTCTTATAAAGATATTCATCAACCTCAGACTCTTTTACCACAGGATAACTTATTTCAAGACATGGAAAATAAATCCAGGCAGTGACGTCAGGATTTATCTCTTCAAGCTTACCAAAGTTGATATTAAGCACAGGATAATCGACTATCTCCGCTTCATCTTCCGGAATATAATCGACAGCCACACTTCTTATCTCGTCGTATTCATCAGAAGCAACCTGATACTCCTTCTGATCAACATAGATCATCACTCCTTCATAGACAATTATGACCAGACAGATAATTAGTGCAACAATTCTTATTACTTTCTTTACCATATTTTCTCCCCTTCACAAATATTATAAATCATTTGCTAATGCATAACAAATATACGATAATTTTAAGTAGTAACATTTTTTATGAGGAGAAAATTTATATGGAGAAAAAAGAAAACAAACTTATTAGTTTTATCAAAAGCTATCACACAGACAACTTCAAATTGAATGATTTCATTCTTATTCCTTTCATTCTTGCATATTTTCTTATAGTTTTAGGCAATATAGTAGGAAGTCTTATTATCAATTATCCTGCATCAATGATAATCAATGATACCAATTATGATTATGTCGCTTTTCTTGCTATGTACGCCAGTTTTATTGGCATTTGGATAGTTATTTTTCTGTGGTGTCTTATTCCTTCAAACAGACCAATATTCGGAGCAGTCTGGAAAAAATGTAAGGGAAATACATTAAAACACCTCGGAATTGGCCTTTTGATCGGTTTTGTCATGAATGGTTTCTGCATTCTTCTTGCTGTCTTACACAAAGATATTTATCTCTATTTCTCAGGAGCCAATTTCTTTGCACTTTTGGGCATTTTCATAGCAGTATTTATACAGTCATCAGCAGAAGAACTTTTATGCAGAGGATTTCTCTATCAGAGAATACGAAGAGGTTACCGCCACCCAGCTGTAGCAATTATCGTAAACGCTATGTTTTTTGGCTTTTTGCACATTGCTAATCCAGGCGTCAGCACTTTAGCTATTGTTTCCATAGTTACTGTAGGTATATGTTATTCAGTAATGGTCTATTATTGTGACAGCTTATGGATGCCAATGGCAGCCCATGCAGCATGGAACTATACGCAGAGTATTGTTTTTGGACTTCCAAACAGTGGCCTTGTATCCAGGTTTTCATTATTCAAACTAGATGCATCAACAGCAACAGACAGTTTTTTCTACAGTGTTGAGTTTGGTGTTGAAGAAACAATAGTTGCAGTATCCGTAAACGTCATATGCGCAATACTTGTTGTTGTGTGGGGCGTAAAAAGCAAAAAGAAGCCCACAAATATCTGGGAATGATGACTAATAAAAACATACAAAAGAATCATTGCGTCGAACTTTTGTTCGGCGTATTATATTGTTATGAATGAGTTTAATCAATCCGAAAATGAAAAAATAATATTTCACATAGACGTCAACTCTGCTTTTCTTTCATGGTCAGCTTTAAAAAAGCTTGAGGAAGAACCAGGAAGCATCGATCTTAGGACAATTCCCTCTGCTGTTGGAGGCGATGTCAATTCAAGGCATGGCATCATTACTGCCAAATCAATCCCTGCCAAAAAGTATGGAATTGTCACAGGTGAGCCAGTAATAAAAGCGCTTCAGAAATGTCCTAAACTCGTCATGGTTCCTTCAGACTTTGCCACCTATAGGCGCTACTCTCACGCTTTCATCGACATTTTGAAAAAGTATTCTCCGCTTGTGGAACAGGTTTCTGTAGACGAGGCATATGTTGATTTTTCAGGTACAAGGAATCTTTACAGGCATTTAGAGACTAGTGAGCATCCCTTTCCACTGTCAATTGCCTATGCCATAAAGGACGAAGTAAAAACCAGCCTTGGATTTACTGTCAACGTCGGTATTTCCAATAATAAACTTCTCGCCAAAATGGCCAGTGATTTTCAAAAGCCTGACAGAGTACACACTCTTTTTCCTGATGAAGTCCCATCCAAAATGTGGCCGCTTCCTATAAGAGACCTCTTTGGCTGTGGCAAGGCCACTGCAGAAAGGCTTGAGAGCATAGGCATCAGAACTATTGGAGATGCTGCAAACAGCGAACTGACTTTTTTGTGCAGTATCCTTGGTGAAAACGGCGGTAAATACATTTACGCAAGTGCCAACGGAATCGGAAGCAGCAATGTTTCTGACGAATATGACGATGCCAAGAGCTATTCCAATGAGACCACTCTGTCCTATGACCTAAATGCCGATAACTATGACAAAGATATAGGAGGCATCCTTAAATGGCTCTCCGAAAGCGTTTCAAGGAGACTGAAAAGAGATAATGTTTACGGGAAAACTGTCACAGTGAGCGTAAAAACAGGGAATTTTAAAAGACATTCCTGCCAGATGGGACTTGAAAGCTCCATAAATGATGCTGATAAGATCCTTAAACATGCAAAAGAACTTGCTGATAAACTTCTTCTTGGTGATAACGGCCTTTTCATAAAAGGTGAGGTAATAAGACTTGTAGGAGTTGGTGTCAGCAAAATGGATGATGGAAGTTTCCATCAGCTCAATCTCTTCGAGGACATCATGCCACTGACTTCTGAATCGGTAAAAGAGTCTTCCATATCAGAAGAAAAACGAAAAAAACTTGATGCCATGACACAGAAGCTCACTTCTGCATATGGCAAAGACATAATCAAAAAAGGATTAAAATAAAAAAATGAAGAATGATCATAAAGGTCACTCTTCATTTTTTATTACCATTTTCATATCATCAGGCATCGGTGCCAAAAAACGCAGCTCCTGTCCTGAAATCGGCTGTAAGAATAAAAGTTCACATGCATGAAGAGCCGCTCTCTCCATTCCATGATTATCAGCTATTTCTTTTCCGTAGAGGCTGTCTCCCAGTAATGGATGTCCAATATAAGACATGTGTACTCTTATCTGATGTGTTCTTCCCGTATCGAGTTTAAGTCTCACAAGAGCAAAATCGTCAAACTGTTTTTCAACCTTGTAATGAGTGACAGCTCTTTTCCCGTCATCTCTTACTTCCCTGACCATTTTCTCCTTGGGATTTTCCCATATTGGAGCGTCTATGGTTCCTTGCTTTTCAGAAAAAACTCCATCGCAAAGAGCAAGGTACTCTTTTCTCCTGGACATATCAAGGCACTGTTCAGAAAGAAGCGCTGCGCTGTATCTGTTCTTGGCAAAAATAATAAGTCCCGATGTTTCCCTGTCAAGTCGGCCAATCACTCTTATAACGTGATTCTGACCGGTTCTGTTGTAATACCCCATTAGTGCATTGCTCAGTGAATCCGTAAAGTGGCAGTATGAGGGATGAACAACCACATTCCCCTGCTTATTGACTACAACAATATCTTCATCTTCATAGACTATATCTATTGGATCATCACTTGGAACAATTTCTGAAGCATTGTCTGTATCTTCATAGATCCTGACTACAAGCTCCTGTCCCGGCTTTATTTCATCAATGATCCTTACAGCCTTTCCTTCACACATAACGCCGTCTTCAAAGAGTTTGCACCTCGTTACTTCCCTGCTTGAGAGCTTTAATCTTTCACGCATTATATCGCCCGCTCTCATAACTCCATCTTCTATTTTTAATTTAAATCTGATTTCTCTATAGCTGTTATTCATACGTAGCATTATAACCAAAAAAAGAATAACAGGCAAAATACCTGTTATCCTCTGTTTTCATTATTGATCTCGATCATATCGATCCTGTTTATCACTCCAATATCTTCAAGTACCCGGATCATTCTGTAGACAGTAGCCATTCCTACGCTGTTGTCCTTTGCCATGACCTTATAATATATATCTTTACAGGAAGAATGGTCATTTCCCATAATAACATCAACTATCAGTTTTCTCTGCTTGGTAATACGGCATCCGTTTTGTTTAAGTCTGTCTATAACCTGTTCACTGCTCATACTACTGCTCCCCCTCCTTATAGTGCCTCCACACTTATAACTTCATAGCCAGCCTTAGTTATGGTGTCACAAATAAGGCTTTCAGGAATCTCCTTATATAAAGAAACATACGCCGCCTTTTGGGATAACTTAACTTTTGCCACTACCCCGTCCAGCTCATCAAGTTTTCTTTCAACCCTGTTCTTACAGTTATCACAGTGCATGCCCTCTATCGTCACTTTAAGTTTGGACAAAGGTTTTCCGGGAATTTTCTTTTTGGGAGCTTTTTCTTTGGGGCCTCCACAGCATGATCCCTCTCCCTTCATGTGCTGGATCGTACCTCTGACAGCAAAGAAAAGGATCACAGAAATAACCAGAATAATTATTATATTGGAAACGTTCAAACTGTTACCTCCAACAGATTCTAATACAAATCTAGTGCCTTATCTGCCTGACAAGACACTAGACATCTGATCATTGTTTTTTTGTTAAAGAGCTACATGCTTTTGCTTTGCTGCAGTTTCCCGCCATTGGACAACCTATGCAGTGTGTGCCCTTTTTCTTTTCCTTATAGATATAGAAAACAGCAAGTCCAACACAAAGTAAGATTATAATTGAGATTAAAATATCTATCATGATAACTCCTAACTAACAATTGCTTTTAAATATCAGCCAAGTTTGTACTCAAGTACCATCTGTTTCTGATTTCTCTTGATGATATATGTGATAATTGCTGCAAATACTGCTACTGCAACAAGTCCGCCTACAAAGCCTGTTCCAAAAGAACCTGTTGTGATAAGTGTACCAATCTGGTATACAAGGAATCCAACTGTAAATCCTGTTGCAAGCTGGAGAGCGATCGCACCCCAAAGCCACTTAGCAGATTTCATTTCAGAGTTCATAGCACCAAGTGCTGCGAAACATGGTGGTGTATATAAGTTAAACATAAGATATGCAAGTGCTGCAACCTTTGTTATTCCCATAACTGCTGCTACTGCATTTCCTTCACCGATAAGCTCAAGTTCCTCTGTATCAATGAGGTTAGAGATAGCATAAACTGTAGCGATTGTTCCTACAACGTTCTCTTTTGCAATAAAGCCTGTGATAGCTGCTGCAGCAAGCTGCCAGCTTACGATACCAACTACAGGAACAAGAAGATAAGCAAATGGTCCTGCTACGCCTGCAAGGATTGATGTGCTCTCCATTCCCTCTTCAACAGGCTGGAATGAGAAGTCAAATGTCTGCATGATCTGAACTACTGTGTTACATACTAAGATAACTGTTCCTGCCTTAACGATATAAGCCTTACCTCTTTCAAGCATTGACTTAAGTGCAAATGTAAGACTTGGAACCTTGTACTCAGGAAGCTCAATGATAAAGAATGACTTTCTGTACTTCATACCTGTAACAGCCTTGATGAGAAGAGCTCCTAAAAGGATAAGGAGGATACCACCCATGTAGCAGATGAAGCTAACCCATTTTGATTCAGGGAAGAATGCGCCTGCAAAAAGAGCTATAACAGGAAGCTTAGCACCACATGGCATGAAAGTTGCAAGCATAGCTGTTGCACGTCTTTCTCTCTCATTTCTGATAGTTCTGCATGCCATGATAGCAGGGATACCACAACCTGTACCAATGATCATAGGAATTACAGACTTACCTGAAAGACCTACTCTCTTGAAGATAGGATCAAGAACTACTGTTGCTCTTGACATATATCCGCAATCCTCTAAAAGAGCGATGAGGAAGTACATAACCATAACAAGTGGAAGGAAACCTACTACGGCACCAACACCACCGATAATACCATCAACAAGAAGGGCATAAAGAAGTGGATTAGCATCTGCCATAGCATCTCCAACCCATCCCTGGAAGCTTTCGATCCATCCGGCAAGAATATCTGCAAGCCATGTACCTACTGTTGTCTGTGAGATGTAGAATACAAGCCACATAATAGCAGCGAAAACTACGATACCGATAACCGGATGAGTAATAATATTATCAATTGTATCGCCGATGTTCTTATCTTTTGTAAGAACCTTACGGTTTTCAACATCTGCAACAATCTTATTTACAAATTCGAAACGCTTTCTGTCTGCCTCTTCAACTTCAGACTTGTTAGAAAGGTCGATATTTCCTTCTGAATATGCTGCCTTCTGTCCTTTTCCTTCAAGCTCTGCAGCAGCCTTAACAACGTCCTTAAGACCTGTCTCTGATGTTGCAACTGTATTTATTACAGGGCAACCAAGCTTTTCTGACAAAGTCTTTACATCAACCTTGTTACCTTTTTTATCATTGGAATCTGTCTTATTAAGTGCAACTACAACAGGAATTCCAAGCTCAAGAAGCTGTGTTGTGAAGAATAAGCTTCTGCTAAGGTTTGTAGCGTCAACAATATTTATGATTGCATCAGGATGCTCATTTTTAACGTAACCGCTTGTGATGCTCTCCTCTGATGTAAATGGTGACATTGAATATGCACCAGGAAGGTCTACAGCGATAAGCTCCTTGTCCCCATCATAGAAGCTCTTTTTAATAGGACTCTCCTTTTTGTCTACTGTAACGCCCGCCCAGTTACCTATTTTTTCATTACGACCGGTGAGAGCATTGTACATGGTAGTTTTTCCACTGTTTGGATTACCAGCCATTGCGATTCTCATTTCTTTTCCTCCTGAAATAAACTAATTGTATTTTATTTATCAGGGACGCACCTTACGATGAATCCGAGCAAACTAAGTTACTTATGGCTAACAGCCTGTGAAAAAATATCTGGCATAAATTGATATGCCAGTCTTTCAGATAATGATCAGATTGTAATAGCGCTTGCAAGTTCAGGATCGATGTTATATCTTGCATCCTTGATTGCAACTACAAGATTACGCTTCTTATCTACAACTGTGATCTTCTCTCCGCTATAGCATCCAAGTGAAAAGAGAAAACTCTTCATGTCCTCATCATCACCTGTATCTACGCCAGTAACAACATACTCTTGACCAAGTACAGCTTCATTTAATGTCATATCAGTACTCCTTTTCGTTACCTCTTGCTAACCAAATGTTAGTTTATTCTAACTGATATTTTTTGTCAACAACAGGTTTTGCACAATTTAATATTTATTTTTTATTAGGAAAATTATAATGATTCTTGTTAGCTATTGCTAACTTCTTTTTCTAAATAATATCCTTTTTGAAAAATAATGTCAATAAAATATTGATTAATCTTTGATAAAGGAGATGGCTTTAAAGGAATCTTCTATGAAATAAAAAAACTGGCTCATGCAAAACGCATAAGCCAGTCAGATCAAGCGCATTGTTCAATTAAAAATACTTTTTGTCCTTCATTCTCTCAATAGCATCCATAGCAAGTTTACTTCTCTCGCACTCTGCTGCAGAAAGGGATATCTGCCATGCATAAGGACTTCCCTTCATATGCTCTGAAGCATATGACAAACCATTTGTCCTCTCATCAAGGAAAGGTCTGTCTATCTGGTTAGGATCACCTAAAAGGATTATCTTGGTGTCCTTTCCGGCTCTTGTAATGATTCCTTTTGCCTGAGTTGGAGTCATGTTCTGAGCTTCATCAATAATAAGATAGGTCTTAAGTATTGACCTTCCTCTGATGAAGTTTAATGCTTCACACTGAACGATTCCTCTTTCAAAGACCTCATCTGTCTTTCCCTGCAGCTCTTTTTCATCCTTATATCTCTCTTCTTCATTGGAGTCAATGAGCTGCTCAAGGTTGTCGATAATCGGTCTCATAAGAGGTGATATCTTCTCCTGTTCATCGCCGGGGAGAAAACCAATATCATCATCAAACTGAGAGTTTGGTCTGCAGACAAGAATCCTTCGATATTCACCAGTCGGTCTGTTTATCATCTTTTCAAGACCTACAGCAAGTGAATAAAATGTCTTGGCTGTACCAGCCATGCCCTTTACAATTACAAGCGGAGCTACATCAGCAGGCTGCATGAGCGCTTCCTGAAGGAAATACTGTCCGGCATTTCTGGGTTTAACTCCATATGGCTGACTCTTTTCAAACTCAAGCTTTTTTATGAAGCCTTTAGATACACGGCCCATCTGGGTTTTATTAGTTGACTGATCTGCTCTTACTATAACAAATTCGTTTTCATACAGCTCAGGTGAATACTGATTTCCATCGTCATCACAGCAATAGACTTTATCAACAGGAATACCTTTTTTCTTGAAATCCTTAAAGATTTCTTCCGGCGCAAAAACAGATATTCGTCCGCTATACTGCTCGCCATGGTCTGCAACCTGTTCTGTTGTGAAGTCCTCTGACTTAATACTAAGGAGCTGTGCCTTAATCCTCATCAGAATGTCCTTAGTTACAAGAATTACCTGAAACTTGGATACCTCACTTAGACCCTTACATACTTTCAGGATACGATTATCAGATTTATAATCTGCCATATCCTTAGGGAGTTCTACATCTTTAAAGTTCTTTTCAACTCTAAGAAGTCCCCCATTGTCAAGCTCTACACCTGCAACCAGATCGCCTGATCCTCGAAGCTGATCGAGAATTCTGATTGCCTCTCGTACATTCGCTCCTCTCTCGCCCTCATCTCTCTTGTGGGCGTCAAGCTCCTCTAACACTACCAGCGGAAGAACGACCTCGTTATCATCAAAGCACTTTAAGGCGTGTGGTGCCTGAATCAAAACGTTGGTGTCCAGTACGTAGATCTTCTTCATGCGTAGGTCCCCCTCTATTTGTATGACTTATATTGTAATTATACCACATATAGTGGTTGAGGGATACAAAATGAAAAAGATATGTAATAAAAATCCTTTTTATTTGTATATGCGTAAGTGACTTCTCTAACTCTCTAAAAATTTTAGATTGCGGCTACGTACGCCACCATTGACTGAACCTGAGGAAAACGCCTTGTCAGCTTTGCCGACGGTGAGGATGATGGGAACAGTAATTAGATTCGCGCACCGTCGGATTCAGCATTGTAGCGTTTTCCTCAGAACCCGTCAATGGCAAGCACCTACGGTGTGGCTGGGTTTTAATACCTCGGGTTCTGACTCCGAGAACAGTATGGGCGGCTACTTTCAAGGAAATCTGGAACTATATACCTGCGGCTTCCAATGTAAAGAGAGCGAAGATTATGTTTTGGAAATATAGCCTGATTTTTGAGCTTACAACACCATTCGACAATGATTTTGACTTGCGATTTTGGGCATATACGGCTTTTTTGAAGTTCACGCACCATCATATAGCTGATCATATGTCTCAGTTCACTCATCCAATGGATGTGGCAATCCATTTTTTCTCGTATATGCCCATTTTCACTTCCTAAAAATTTTGTCGATGGATGTGTTAGCTTAAAAATATGACTATTTACCCATTTCACTGTGACAAACCGGAGATGTTGAAAAAGATGCCGGAGTGATGTGGGATAAGTGCTTAATTATTGTTCATCTTATCCTATGGATTTAACATTCCGTATAGTGTGTTTTCTCATGAGTAGGATAAGTGTTTGACTTTTGCGGGTTTTTCTCCCACTATTCTTATCATTTTTGTTAACAATTATGCTGGTTTGTAGGATAAAACCATTGTTTTTATCGCGTTTATCCTACTTTTCATTCAAGCGCAGTGTTCAGAAGGCTGAAAGTGTAGGATAACTTCAATAAAATTTCATGTTTTATCCCACGTCTCAGAAAATTGGCTTGGGTTGAATGGGATAAGTATTACAGTTTTTTCGGTTTTATCCTACATCCCCGCTACTCCCATATTTATCCAATGTTTGAATCGCCCCCAGATAGCCATTGTAATGATTTGCATGAATCCTTATGCTAATTAAATCCATGTCATTCCGTCCGTATAACAATCCATACAGTGGAAATAATTGTTTTGAGCATATAGCGATTTGGAAAGCTTCCAGTCACCTCTGATTTTTACAATTTTGTCCTTATAGCAACTTTTTGCGATGTTACACCCCTCATGAAAGTTCAAATGGGCTTATAGGCCGATTTCAAGCTTCGGGCCACCATGATGAGGGGTAAAGTCTGAAATCAGGCTATGAGCCCAAAACTTGTCTGATTGCAGGTGGCCGGACTATTGAAAACGAGCTATATGCCCAAAGCAGCATCTCAGCTCTAATTACATTGGGAGCTGCGGGCATATAGCTCTACATATTCTTGAAAGTGGCCACCCCTACTGTTCTCGGAATTGGATCCTGAGGCACCTTAACCTAGCCACACCGCAGGTGCTTGCCATTGACGGGTTCTGAGGAAAACGCTACAATGCTGAATCTGACGGTGCGAGAAAATCTACTGTTCCCATCATCCTCACCGTCGGCAAAGCCTGCAGGGCGTTTTTCTCAGACTCAGTCAATAGTGGCGTACGGTGCCAATTACTTACGCATATACAAAAAGAGAGTACTCTGATATATGCTAATTGCACACATAAGAATCCTCTCCCTAATCTACAACGATATTCTTTTATAGCATTTTTATTGACTTAAACTCCTATCAGCAGTACTGCAACATCATTAACGTTTGTCCCAGTGGGGCCTGTTATAACAAGACCATCTACGAGCTTTAATGCATTATATGAATCATTATTGGCAAGAACATCAGATATTGTTATTTCTTTTGATAAAAGAGCTTCTTTTGTATCGCCATCTACAATGCCGCCTGCGGCGTCTGTTGGCCCATCTGTTCCATCACTTCCGACGGAAAATACACATACGTTCTTAAGTCCGCCAATGCCTTCTGCACAAGCCAGGGCAAGCTCTTGGTTCCTGCCACCAAGACCTTTTCCTGTAAGCTTTACTACTGTCTCACCGCCCATGATATATGCAAGCTTTTTGCCATCTTTTGAGTGTTCTCTGGCAATGGCAGAAATAAACTGCCCTGCTGCCTTTGCTTCACAGTCAAGACATGCTGTCAGGACAATAGGTTCATATCCAAGTTCCTTGGCCTTTATGGATGCAGAGGCACAAAGCTGCTTAACACTTCCTGTGACTATAGTTTTAACATTAGATAGCTCTTTTGGTGTCTCCTCAGTTAAAAGAGCTTTCACATCTTCTATCACTTTAAGGCTATATTTATTTATGATCCCAGTTGCATCCTCAGTCGTTGCTGAGTCAGGATACGCCGGCCCTGAAGCAATCATATCAAGAGGATCTCCGATTATATCTGAAAGGATAATTGAAAAAACTGTTGCCGGTTCGCACATTTTGGCAAAACGGCCGCCCTTTACATTTGAGAGTCTCTTTCTTATAGTGTTTATCTCTGTGATACTTGCTCCCGATGAGAGAAGCTGCTTGTTGATATCCTGAAGTTCAGACAGTGGAACCTTGGGATCTTCGAACAAAGCTGAACCGCCACCTGAAACAAGGAAAATAACAAAGTCATCTTTAGAAAGACCTGATACAAGCTTTTCTGCTTCTTTTGTTGCAGCTACAGAGTTTTCATCAAGAACAGGGTGTCCTGCCTCAAAGCATCTGATCCCTTCTATCTGGTCTTTAACATGATCATACTTGGTAATGCACACACCATCTGTAATTTTATCGCCAAGTTCATCTTTTGCAGCCTTGGTCATCTGCCAGGCAGCTTTACCTATTGCGACGAGATATATTTTCCCATCACATGCAGGTAACTTCTTAAGAGCTTTTTTTACCGCATTATCAGGTAGTGCGCTTGCAATTGAAGCATTGATTATTTCTTTTGCATCTTCTCTTATACCCATGTTTTCCCCCATTGATACTTATGCAGCCTGTTTATTCATCCTCATCGTCTTTAGAACATTCTCCAAGCAAGTGCTCCAAAGCTGTATCCTTTGCATAGGTCAGATGAGTTTTGTTTATCCTGTCTGCGCCTTTATAATCACCACTTATCAGTTTATCAATTATATCTGAATGCTCTTTTTGAGACTCATCAAAACGTTCTCTTGTAGATAAAGAGAATATTCTAAATAGCATATTCATATTCCTGACTTTTCTGTAAAGCTCCATCAGAATACTGTTATCACAACACTCAATGATAAATCTGTGAAATTTGGAATCAACTTCAATATACATGTCCAGATCATCTTCTTTATGGTACTTTTTAAAGTCTTTTTTATAATCCGTAAGCTTCTTTTGCTGCTCTTTTGTAAGCTCTTTTGGAAGGTTCAATATAGCGTAGGACTCTAAAAGCTCTCTTATCTCATATATCTCAATTATCTCTTTTTGTGTAAATTCTCTTACAAATGTCCCCTTATTTGGAATTTCTTTTACAAGCCCATCTGCAGATAATTGCTTTAGGGCTTCGCGAACAGGGCTTCTGCTAACTCCAAGCTCCTTGGAAAGCTCCACTTCCTGAAGCCAGAACCCCGGCGCATACTCCCCTGAAACAATAGCTTTTTTAATAATAGAATATACCTGATGACTTATTGTATTTACCTGCAGTTTTTTTGTTGGCATACGTTTTTTCCCCATATAATACGATTTCTGATAAAAATACTTATCATCAGAATTATACCAAATTTCGAGCTGTTAAAAAAAATAATCCGGTCCAAAAGTCTGTATATTTGGACCGGATCTTTCGCATATAGTCTTAATGAATGAACAAGCTAAGAATGATTATAAGAATCGATCCAAAGATTGGAATAATAAATGTTGAAATTGTCCATGTCTTTAGAGATGTTTTGATGTCCATTCCTGAGAAGTTAGTTACAACATGGAAGTAAGAGTCATTAAGGAATGAAGGCATCATAGCTGTAAGGCAGACTGCCAAAGCTGCAAGATATGGATTGATTCCAAGTGTAGCCATCATAGGAGCTACGATTGCTGAACCTGTGATCATTGCAACTGTTCCTGAACCCTGTGGGAATCTCATGATTGTTCCAATGAGGAGTGGAACTAGGATTGCAGGAATACCCATAGCTACGATTCCGTTAGCCATTATCTGAGCTGCACCTGTTGCTTTAACAACAGCACCTAAAGCACCACCGGCTGCTGTGATAAATACTATAGGACCTGCGTCCTTACAAGCTTCTCCCATCATAGCAATTACAGTCTTGTTATCAAGGTCTTTTGCCAGTCCAAATGCACCAATGCAGAGAGAGATGAAAAGGGCGATGATTGGTGTTCCAAGGAACTGTACGATTTGTCCGACCATTGTGGCCTTAAGTGCTGTCTGTCCTACCAATGTGTTTAAAAGAATGAGTACTACAGGTAAAAGAAGAATTGTAAATGAAATAAATGCTCCAGGGAGCTTTTCTGTTGAAAGAAGCTCAGCAAAATCTGTATTTTCAAGGTCTTTTCCTGCATTTAACTTAGCTTCGATCCTGTCGAGAACCTTAAGCTGATCTGCTGTATATTTTGATCTGTCAATCTCAGATGGAACAACGAATTTGTCCTTATACTTTTCACCGAACCAACGGAATAAGAATACTGATACGATGAAAAGAGGAATTGAGAAAAGAAGTCCTGCAATAATGAAAAGTCCAAGATCAATTGTTATGCCATTTTGCTGGAATGTGCTGATAACAGCAAGTGGTCCGGGTGTCGGAGGAACCATGAAATGAGTAATGTAAAGGCCCATTCCAAGAATACCGCCAAGCCATACCATTGATTTCTTGGTAAGTCTTGAGAACTCTTTTGCAAGAGAAGAAAGAATTACAAAACCGCTGTCACAAAATACAGGAATAGAAACAACAAATCCTGTAAGTCCAAGAACAACATCTGCATTTTTTACACCTACAAGTTTTAATATTGTAAGTGCCATTCTCTTGGCTGCTCCACTCTTTTCCATAAAAATACCCATTATTGTACCAAAGCCAATAACAATACCAATGGAAGTCATGGTGCTTCCAAAACCGCCAGTTACAGTGCTTACTGCAACTGATAAAAGATTGCCACCTTCATTACCTGTTCCAACAAGAAGTGCGTTTCCTGAAAGGATTGCAATAAAGATAGCAGACACGATCATCGCCGGGAAGGGATGAAGACGTGTGCAGATGATGAGAACCATCATCACAACAATACCGATAAGCATTGCTAATACTGGATTCATAAAAGAAACCCCCTTTCACTTTTTGTGAATTTTATATAACAGGTCCGAGACAGTGAATGTCTATTGCGCTGAAATACTGAATCGCCTCATTTTTTGTCATCTCTCCGTTCAGTACCCGCAATAATTTATCAAATGCCTCTTCCCCTACCTGTTCTATAGTTTTTTCTCCCGTTATGATAAGACCGGCATTGAGGTCCATATCGTCCTTCATATTTTCATAAGTATTTGGATTGCCACAGATTTTGATTACAGGCATGCTAGGGAACCCCTGTGGTGCTCCGCGTCCTGTTGAAAAGCACATGAACTGCGCCCCCGTTGCAGCCATGCCGGTAAGGATTTCAGGTTCTCTTCCTGGCGTATCCTTTATCCAAAGACCTTTCTGATCAGTAATGTGTTCCGGATACTCCAAAACACCCTGAATTGGTCTTGTGCCGCTCTTTACAATAGCTCCAAGGCTCTTTTCCTCTATACTTGAAAGACCTCCTGCAATATTTCCCGGTGTAGGCTGTCCCCTTCTCATATCACAGCCTATACTCTTTGCTCTGTCCTCCATTTCAGTAACGATCTGATATATTTTATCTGCCACCTGCTTATTGACAGCTCTTTTAGCTAAAAGATGTTCTCCTCCAAGGAACTCTGTAGTCTCGCCAAAGACTACTGTTGCCCCAAGGTCAACAAGCTTATCAGCCACATATCCGATAACGCAGTTTGATGCCATTCCGCTGGTGGTATCAGAAGCGCCGCATTTAATTGCCATTACTATTTCTGATACGTCAGCCTTTTCCCTTTGCTGGCCTGAGATCTCTATTACAAGTCTTCTTGCTATGTCAGTTCCCTCTCGTATAGCCTTTGAAACTCCGCCAAGGGCCTGGATGTGAATGATTTCTGTTGGCTTACCTGTTGCCTTTAGCTCCTCATACATTCTGGCATGATCGGTTCCCTCACAGCCAAGGCTTACAATCAGCACAGCTCCTACGTTAGGGCTTTTCCCCAAACTGATAAGCGTATCTGTAACCCTGTCAAGATCAGGTGGAAGCTGACAGCATCCCTGATGATGCATGTAGGTAACAGTTCCCTGAACCTCCCTGCAGATGGCATTTGCTACGTCATTTGCGCAGGTTACAGATGGGATGACAGCCACATAATTTCTAGAGCCAACTGAGCCATCTTTTCTTCGATAACCATTCCAAGTTGTCATGACTTATCCCCCTTTTTCTCAAGATCTCCTCTTCCTCTCATGCTATCAAGGTTGTGAACGTGTACATATTCGCCAAACTTTATATCATGAGTGGCTACTCCTATTTCCTCGCCGTACTTTGTTATCTGCTCGCCTTTCTTTATATCTTTTACGGCAATCTTATGACCGTAAGGAACATTTCCAATTACTTTTACATTTGTCTTTTGGCCCTTTTTATCTCTGATCTCAACTTCTGTTCCATCAGTTATATTTTCTGCAAAAATGGTGGCGACATTATCGAGGTCATTTACTTTAAGAGCAATCTTTACTTCCTCCATACTCCCTCCTTCTCAATTTTCAGGTGCAACAGCAAGTACACTTACCCCGTCAGGGATCACAACTACACTGGCATCTTTTCCTTTTATTCCATAAGCTATCTCAAGTGCTTCATCAGGAGTTTTTGCTGGTATCATGTTGCACTTTTTCACAGTCTCAGGATCAAGATATGTTGTGACAAGGATCATTTTGTGCTTATGAAGGATCCTTGCATAGATCTGAGGGCACCACTGCTCAGGGATCGTATCCTTTGCAGGGATTTTGGATAGATAAGCATCAATTTCCTCAGGTGTTCCCATCTGGATCAGCTTTTCAAAATGAGTTCCTCCCATACCATCAGCACAGCTGCAACACATAATGATCACGCCGTCTTCTCCGGCACAGGCTTCTGCTGTAGCAACTGCCTTGGGGCTCTGATAAAGGTTCTGATCAAGAGGATAGCCTCCATTGCTTGTAACAACTATATCTCCTGTAATGCTAGGGCACTGTGACCACTCTCTTATAAACTTAACTCCCTGTGCATGCGCAGCCTCAAGGTCACCGGCCCAGGCAGCAATAACTTTTTTCTCAGCGTTAAGTGCTACATTTAAGATAAACTGCACGTTCACTCTTCTTGCAGCACACAACATATCCTCATGTATAGGATTATGCTCAAGTACACCGGTTTTTGCATACTTACTGGCTATTGCCTGATAGGAATGATTCATGTTTACAGTTTCCTGTGAACAGATTCCAGGCAAAATACTCTTTCTTCCACCGGAAAATCCGGCAAAGAAATGAGGTTCAATAAAGCCTTCGCAAATAAGAAGGTCACATTCTGTCGCGAGCTTATTAACATGGAATTCAGCGCCTGATGGAAGTGTTCCCATATCAGCAAAGTCAGCCGGCTCAAATGCATTATTGATGGCAATCTTCTCGTTATCTACTATCTCATCGCCAAACATTCTGCGCTGTTCTTCCTCGGTTGTTGCCCTGTGAAGACCTGTGGCAATAAGTATCGTGATATCAGCATCAGGACTTCCCTTCCTGATCTCTGCAAGCTCCAATGGAAGTGTTATTTTACTAGGCACAGCTCTGGTGTGATCACTTGTAACCAGCACAACTTTCTTTTTACCTTTGGCAAGTTCGCAAAGTGGTGCCACTCCAATCGGATGTTCTAAAGCCTCTTTTACAAGCTCTACCTCTGTTTTTTCAGTTTTAAATTCGTGCATTTTTGCTGTGATAACAGCTTTAAGATTCTCCTCTTCCACATGAATGTCCATGGTGGACGTGTAGTAAGGAATAGAAATTGTTTTTTTCATGCCCCGCCTCCAATAAGATGTATCATGTATACATCATACATTCATTGTAGACTCGTGCATCTGATATTACAATGTGGTTTTATCTATTTTTCGACCAAAAAAGTGACAAAAAAAATGGTTTATAAATGGTGATTATTTCCATTTACAAACCATTCCCTGTTGTTCTATTCAGTTTCCATCAAATTTCAGATGCTCTCTTAAGTGCATCCTCAATATGAGGTTTAAAGTTTTCTCTTCCCACAAGGTCTACGAAACCATCTTTTTCCATAGTGTTCATAGGCTGCTCATTAACATGTGAAAAGACAAGCTGTACATTATTTTTCTTACATCTGTCATAGAGCTGCTCAAGTGAATGCATAGCTGTTGCATCGATAGCAGGTACACCACGCATACGGATAACAAGTGCTCTTGTGAAGTCCTTGAAGCTGATCTCTGCAATCTGCTCAGCATCACCAAAGAACATAGGTCCTGAAATCTCATATACTCTTACGTGCTTTGGAATATCCTTAAGCTCTGTTCCATCAGGGTCATCTTCAGGATCAAAATACTTCCATCCGCGAACTCTTGACTCTTCGCTCATTCTCTTCATGAAAAGAACACAAGCTGCAACCATGCCAACTTCAATAGCTACAACAAGATCAAATACAACAGTAAGCACAAAAGTAGTTACAAGTACTATAATATCGCTCTTTGGAGCTGTTTTGCACAGATGAACAAAAGTTTTGTACTGACACATATTGTAAGCAACCATGAAAAGAATTGATGCGATGGTCGGCATAGGAATAAGCGCAGCAAGTGGCATAAGAATAACAAGTACCAAAACAAGGCAGATTGCATGAACCATACCTGCAATAGGAGTTCTTCCGCCATTTTTTATGTTTGCAGCTGTTCTGGCAATAGCGCCTGTAGCAGGGATACCACCGAATAAAGCTGATCCGATGTTACCAACACCCTGGGCAACAAGTTCCATATTAGATCTGTGCTTGGAATCGATCATGCTGTCAGCAACAACACAAGACAAAAGAGATTCTATTGCAGCAAGAATTGCTATAGTGAATCCATCTCCTGCTACAGACTGAATTGTTTTAAAGCTAAATGCCGGCATATGTGGTGTAGGAAGTTTTCCGCTTATCTCATAAAGATCACCGATAGTATTAACATGAAGGCCACCAAATTTAACAATAAGGATACCAACAATAACTGCTATCAGAGATCCGGGAATCTTCTGATTAACCTTAGGCCATACAATCTGGATAGCAAGACAAAGAAGTCCCACAAGAAGTGCCTGGCAGTTAAAGGTTCCAATATTTTTTACAATGGCTTCCACCTTATCAACTGTCTCAACAGTAGCTGTTCCGGCAGGATATGTAAGTCCCAAAAAGTCTTTTACCTGACCTATTGCAATTGTTACTGCAATACCTGCTGTAAATCCGGTTGTAATTGTATAAGGGATAAATTTTATAAGAGAGCCAAGCTTAAATACCCCCATCAGAATAAGTAAAACACCCGCAAAAATAGTTGCAAGGGCAAGACCATCCATTCCCTTTGTTGCTACGATACCTGCTACGATAGTAGCAAATGCAGCTGTCGGTCCTGCTATCTGAACTCTGCTGCCGCCAAGGAATGAAATAATAAATCCGGCAACGATTGCTGTGTAAAGACCTTCCTGTGGTCCAACACCTGAAGCAAGAGCAAGTGCAATTGAAAGGGGAAGTGCTATGATAGCTACAATGATTCCCGCAACAAGATCAGTTGCAAACTGCTTGCCATTATAACCCTTAAGGGCCGTGAATAACATGGGTTTTAATTTTTCGTTTTCCATAATCTCCTCACCTATATAAATAAACTAAAAATCACCAAGAAATATAATACAACAACTAAAACAATAAGCAAGAAAAAAACACGGAAGATGCATTATTTTTCCCGCATCTTCCGTGCTTATTTTTTCACATATTTATATCAATCTATTATTCTGCCACTGTGCAGTACATGAAGTACTTGTATCCAAGTGGGCTTGAGAAGAAGCCGTTTACCTTGTCAGAGATCATGTAAAGATCTGTGTAGTAATAGATTGGGCAGATGCAACCTGTTGACATAAGAAGGTCTTCTGCTCTGTGCATAAGTGCATAACGTGTGTTAGCATCTGTGCACTTCTTGATGTCAGCGATAACTACATCATATGTCTCAGCCCAGGTTCCGTTCTCAACCTTTGTGTCATATCCAAGGTCTGTAAGATCGATTGAGTATGCAGCAACCTTAGCGTTGTCGCCCTTACCGAACTGAACATCGTTGTTACCTGAAGCTGTTGTCCACATATCAAGGAATGAAATAGGATCGTTGTAATCACCAAGCCAACCGTTACGAGCGATTGAATAGTTACCAGCTTTACGTGTATCAAGGAATGTAGCCCACTCCTGGTTCTCAAGGTTAAGTGTGATACCTACACCTGCAAATGTTGACTGAATAGCTTCACCAATTGCCTTGTGTCCCTCTGATGTGTTGTAGAGGTATGTAAGTGTTGGGAAGTCTGTGAACTGCTGTGTAGACTCATCAAATGTATAGTACTTCTTAAGTGTCTCAAGTGCTGAAGTCCAGTTTGCTTCGTAAGCTGCATCTGTTACATCATAGTAACCTGTGAAGCTTGAATCTGGTCCGGCATTCTCATAGAACTGAGATCCATCAGCATCTGTAAGACCCATAGCAACGAATGAAGAAGCAGGAACCTGTCCGCCCTGTGCAATGTCGTTAACAATGTAATTTCTGTCGATGAGAAGTGCAAGTGCATTACGAACTTCATTCTCAGCTTTTGCTTTTTCAACGCCTGTAAGAGTGCTTGTTGAAGGAAGGATTTCTTCATTGATGTTCCAGCATACATAGTATGTTCCAAGCTGACCAGCTGTTACAAACTGTGTAGGATAGTTCTCTTTAAGAGATGCGATCTCATTTGTAGGAACATCATCGATGAACTCCCAGTCACCATTCTCAAAGTTAGCAAGCTGGTTGTTAGCATCATCTGAAAGATAGAAGTTGATCTCGTTCATTGTTACGTTAGCAGCATCTACAAAGTTCTCGTTCTTTGTAAGAGTGATAACTGAGTTATGATCCCAAGATGTCATTGTGTAAGCACCGTTGTTTACATATGTAGAAGGATCTGTAGCCCATGCTTCGTTAGCAACTACATCCTCACGAACAGGCATGTATGTTGGGAATGCAAGAAGCTCGTTCCAATATGCAATCTGGTTAGCAAGTGTTACTTCAAGAGTCTTGTCATCGATAGCTTTTACATTAAGCTTTTCTTCACCTGTTGCGCCGTCAGCCCAAATATCAGCATATCCGTCAACAACCTCAAACATGTAGCCATAGTCTGCTGCAAGAGCCTGGCTTGCTGCACGGTTCCATGCAAATACGAAGTCATTTGCTGTTACAGGCTGTCCATCTGACCATGTAAGACCATCACGAAGTGTGTAAGTATAAGTAACTGTTCCATCCTCATTCTCAACACCATCTACAAGTGCTTCTGCACAGTCTGGTTGAAGCTCAAGATTTCCGTTTGCATCAAGTCCCCACTTTGCAAGACCTGAGAAAAGGTGGTTGATCATTGTTGCACCATCAACTGCAGAGTTAAGTGCTGGATCAAGTGTTGCAGGTTCAGAAGCAAGACAAACATTTATTACACCCTTGTTTGTTCCTGCATCAGCTGCTGGAGCAGCATCTGTTGAAGCATTAGCATCAGAAGCTGTTGTTTCTGTGCTCTGTGGCTGCTGAGTATCTGTGCTCTGTGGAGCTGTCTCTGATGATGCACCACAAGCTGCAAGGCTCAGTACCATTGATGAAGCAAGTAATACTGATAATAACTTCTTTTTCATAATTATCCTCCTTATTAAGATAATAATTTTATTAAAAAATGCCTTAAAGCATCTTTTAGCTTTAGTTAAGAACTATCTTGTTCTGAATCTTTGCAACATCTTCAATATGGTGACATGCAACAAAATGTCCTGATGAAACCTCTTTAAACTCAGGCATACTCATGGCACAATCCTCCTGAGCATATGGACATCTTGTTCTGAATGGGCATCCAGAAGGAGCATTCAGAGGGCTTGGGATATCGCCGGAAAGGACAATTCTCTTATTAGCCCTTGCAATCTTTGGATCAGGTACAGGTACAGATGAAAGAAGGGACTTGCTGTATGGATGAAGCGGATTGTTGTATATTTCCTCTGCATCAGCAAGTTCTACCATTTTTCCAAGGTACATAACTGCTATTCTGTCACTGATATGTCTTACTACCAAAAGATCATGAGCTATAAAAAGATATGTAAGTCCCAATTTGTCCTGAAGTTCATCAAACATGTTAATGACCTGAGCCTGGATAGAAACGTCAAGGGCTGAAACCGGCTCATCACACACGATAAATTCAGGATTTACGGCCAAAGATCTGGCAATACCAATACGCTGACGCTGTCCGCCTGAGAACTCATGTGCATATCTTGAAGCATGCTCAGAGTTAAGTCCTACATAGCTCATAAGCTCAAGGATACGCTCTCTTCTCTCTTCCTTGGTCTTGTAAAGGCCGTGGATATCAAGAGGCTCTCCGATAATATCAGAAACCGTCATTCTTGGATTAAGTGAAGAATACGGGTCCTGAAAAACCATTGTGGCTTTCTTTCTAAACTCTTTAATATCTTCCTTGGTCTTTATCTGTTTGCCGTCATACCAGATTTCTCCGGCTGTTGGCTTGTAAAGATTCAGGATTGTACGTCCTACTGTCGTCTTTCCGCATCCTGATTCTCCTACAAGTCCAAGTGTCTCTCCTTTTTTTATGGTAAAAGAGACATCATCTACTGCCTTGAGAGGCTTAGTCTTAAAGAATCCTACGTTTACATTGAAATATTCTTTAAGATGTTTTATTTCTACAAGATTCTTTTTGTTTGATACTTCACTCATCAGTTAACCCTGCCTTCCATCTGCTTCTTAACGTTCATCCAGCAACCGGCAGCATGATCATCATTGATCTGCATACGCTCTGCTCTTTCGCGCAAACATATCTTCATAGCCGCATCGCATCTGGGTGCAAATGGGCATCCCTTAGGCATATTAAGAAGGTCAATAGGAGTACCTGCGATAGGTTCAAGTTTCTTGCCCTCTTTTCCTTCTGTAGGGATTGAACGAAGAAGTCCTTTCGTATATTCGTGGCATGGATTATAGAAAATCTCATCCGCTGTACCCTGCTCACATATTGAACCGGCATACATAACAATTACTTCATCACACATCTGGGCTACTACCCCAAGGTCATGTGTGATCATTATTATCGCCATTCCAAGTTCTTTCTGAAGTGACTTCATAAGATCAAGGATCTGAGCCTGTATCGTAACGTCCAAAGCTGTTGTAGGCTCATCCGCAATAAGAATATCCGGCTCGCAGGCAAGTGCCATCGCTATCATTACACGCTGTCTCATACCGCCTGAAAACTCGTAAGGATACTGATTCATTCTCTTTTCGGGCTCATTTACATTAACAAGTCTGAGCATTTCTATCGCACGCTCTTTTGCCTGCTCTTTATTTCTGTCTGTATGAAGGAGAATCGCCTCCATCAGCTGATGTCCGATTGTATAAGTAGGATTGAGTGATGTCATTGGATCCTGGAAAATGATTGACACTTTATTTCCGCGTACAGTCTTCATGACTTTTTCGCCGGATCCTACAAGTTCCTGGCCGTCAAGTTTGATTGAACCGGAAACTATTTTTCCTGTTCCTGCAAGTATCTGCATTATCGAATATGCAGTAACCGATTTACCGGAACCTGACTCTCCTACAATTCCCAGGACTTTTCCTCTGTCCAGGTTAAAAGATATTCCATTAACTGCCTTTACCTCACCGGCGTCTGTGAAGAATGAGGTATGAAGGTCTCTTACTTCAAGTAATCTCATCAATTTATACTCCCGATTATTTATTGTATTTCTGATCTTAGTTTTGCCTCGTCAAGTGATTTTCTAATGTAGTTCTGCTCTGACACTTCGTGTCAGCCAGAACAAAGTAGTACACCAGACTCGAAAGGACCTCGCTAAGTGATTTTCTAATGAAGTTCTGCTCTGACACTTTGTGCCAGCCAGAACAAAGTAGTACACTAAGCTCGAAAGGACCTCGCTAAGTGATTACTTTTCCAACTTGGGGTCAAATGCATCGCGAAGGCCATCACCAAAAAGGTTAAGTGAAAGAACTATAAGTGAAATAACAAGTGCAGGTATTACAAGTCTGTATGGATATGATGAAATACCATTAAGTGCATCTGAAGCCAGAGAACCAAGTGAAGGCATAGGTGCATTTACACCAAGTCCAAGGAATGAGAGGTAACTCTCAGTGAAAATAGCACTTGGAATCTGAAGAGCTGTTGAAATAATGATTACTGAGAAGCAGTTAGGAATGAGGTGCTTTAAAATGATCCATTTGCCTCTTGCACCTGCTGCCTGTGATGCAAGAACATATTCCTGCTCACGAAGTGAAAGGATCTGACCTCTTATGAGTCTTGCCATAGAAACCCAGTAAAGAACACCAAACACTATAAACAAACTGATGATGTTTGAACCGATCTTGGCAAGTACCGTTCCATCCAAAGCTCCTTCCATTACAACCTTAAGTACTGACGAAAGAAGGATGACCATAAGCATATCAGGAAGTGAATAGATAATATCAACTATTCTCATGATTATCAGGTCGACCTTTCCTCCGGCATATCCGGCAACCGAACCGATTGTCATGCCAATGATAAGAACGATAATGCTGGCAAAAAAACCAACTGCTAAAGAAATCCTTGTTCCATAAACTACACGGATGAAATAATCTCTTCCCTGAGAGTCAGTTCCAAAAATATGAGGAATGACTGTCTCTCCTGCTTCCATTCTTCTGATTTCCGACCTTCCATACTCAAAGGGTCTAAGATCATTGAAGGAATTATCTACCGGCTTACCCGGTGTCATACCAAGCATCTGATCATATGAATATGGCCAGAACATTGGAATAAAAATTGCTGCCAGTGTAATGATCACTATAATAAAGAAACAAACTGTTGCAACTTTATTTTTTAAAAGTCTCTTAACGCTGTCCTTAAAGAATGTTGATGAAGGACGCATCTGAACCATATATTCTTTTTCTTCTTCTGTAGCAGGGATGAAATCGTCCATGTTAACCTGCGAACTAAGCTTTGAAATATCCATCTGGAAAATCTCCTAACAATTTATTGAAATATTGCTTTTATTCTAATGTGATTCTAGGATCTACAACCTTGTACATGATATCTCCCACAAGATTCATGATTACGATAAGTGTCGCAAGAACGATTGTCGTTCCCATAACTAGTGGATAATCACGGCCTGTAATACTATTTACAAAAGCTCTTCCAATTCCGGGAACTGCAAATATCTGCTCAACTACAAGAGAACCCGTAACAATTCCCGCAAGCATTGGCCCAAAGTATGTGATTACAGGAATCAGTGAATTCTTAAGGGCATGTCCGAAAACTATCTTCATTCCTGAAACACCTTTTGCCTTGGCTGTTCTAATATAGTCCTGACCAAGAACCTCAAGCATTGATGACCTTGTAAGTCTTGTAATATATGCCATCGGATATAGAGAAAGGGTAATGACCGGAAGAACCAATCCATTTTGTGATGCCCCGTTTGCCGGAAACACTTTTAGCTTTATAGCAAAAAGAATGAGAAGAAGTGACCCCATGATAAATGATGGCATGGACACAAATGCTGTCGTAATTATCATTATTACTCTGTCAATAAGCTTGTTCCTTCTAAGGGCTGCAACAGAGCCAAGGATCACGCCGCAGATAAGCGCAATAACAGCAGCGATCACTCCGAGCTTAGCTGATGTCTTCATTCCGTCAAAAATAATGTCATTTACATTACGACCTCTTTGTTTTAATGATGGCCCGAAATCAAATTTCGTAACGACATCCTTCAAATACGTAAGATATTGGATTCCAAGGGGTTTATCCAAACCATATTTGGCCTCCATCGCTGCCTTTACCGATTCGGTAACTGCTTTCTCACCTGTGAATGGTCCGCCTGGAACTGCATGCATTACGAAAAACGTAACCGTGATAACTACCCAGACTGTAACAATTGCAAGGATGACTCTCTTAACAATGTACATTAGTGTCTTTGTGTTCATTCTAAATCTCCACCTACCTGTTTTATTTGTTTCTATCCAGTTGCCATTAATGGTGCAAAGCGTTGACGCTTCAACGTGCTACATCGTTTGCGTTATAAAAATTGCAATGACACCTCTATTTGTGCGCCATTGCACTCGTCAACAAGATTGTATACACGCATATAATCATGCAACTGCACTTATGTTATAAGAGAGCTTACTTTATGTCAAGCTAATTAGGTTAATTTCGCTCTAACTGATTAATAAACATCAAGTATCTTTGTGCAAAATACATATGTCCGCATATGGCGTACATTTACTACTAATTGTTCTTTGATTTTTTTTAATTTTTTTCTGATTAACATAAAAAAATCTACGTAATTATTATATCATAATTACGTAGATTTTTTAATTAAATTAAATATAGCTTTAATCGAGTATAATTAATCGATTAGTCAGGCGAAAAGCATCAAGCTTTGTTGCTCTTTGTCTTCCATTTGTTTTTTCTGGAGAATCATTTGGTAAGAATCCAGCGCCTGCTGGGTCTTGAGTTTCTGATAAGCCTTTATGGAATTATCCTCTTCTTTATCCATCTGATACCCATTGAGTTCAAGTGCAGCATGAGAGTTATATGATAATGCATAATCAACTCCATTTGACTGTGCCCCTACGTTTGCCCTTGAACTTGTAACCTTTTCCAGAGCACTGTCAATTGCACCTATGTCAAAATCTCCTGTAACATCATAATCTGCTATTCCAAGGGCTTCCAATGTAGAATTGTAAGTAGAAACTGTAGACACGGATCCATTGCTGTCAGTAGCAACCTTAAAGTCCCCATTTGAGCCATCAAGAAGATTCTTCTCGTTGTAATTTGTACTTCCTGCTATATCTTCTATTCCCTGCTTATACTGCTCGATCTGATTCTGAATTGACTGTCTGTCGCTGTCTGATAATATTCCGTTTTTTGCCTTAACAGAAAGTTCTCTGATGGACTGAAGGTAATCAGTTATTCCGTCCATTGCTCCATCTTCAATGTTCAAAACAGATTTCGCAGATGTAAGGTTCTCGCTACCGGCATCAAGACCATTAACCTGTGTCTTGGTTTTCTCCTGAATTGCCAGCTCTGAAGCTCCCTGAGAAGCACTTTGATACGTTCCGCCTGCTGTTATAGTGGAATATGGAGAATAACTACCGTATCCACTCACAGATGAAATACTGCTCATATCAACCTCCTTTTCTCATCATGCGAAGCAAAAAATATTCTAGCTTAAGATAATCCTATCATTAAGCAAAGAAAATACTAGATGAAAAATTATAAATTATCTGGAAATTTGAAATGATGTTTCATACAAATGAAGAAATAAAAGAAACTATTAACCAATGTTAGTTTGGAACTTCAAAATGTGTTTTTCCGTATAACGCAAAAACACCCACGGGGGGACGTGAGTGCCTGCGATTTTCTTATGAGGGGGAGATAGTGATTGTCTCTAAACGGCTTAGAGAACTGTTTCATCACTAACCTTAATTAACAATATAAACTATAATTGTGTTCAAAAAGTGAATAAAATAATCTTTTTTGTGAACTTTTTGTGGAGAAAAGGCGAAGTACTTTTTTTTAATCAGGCTGATCAATGTGAGTATCTGCCGTATATCTCCGCTAATTTACTTATTTCTTCAGGTGAAAGATTCTCAACTGCATATTCCATAAGGCCATCTTTGTCACCTTCATTTACATACTCCATAACCTCTCCGGCAGTTTCTGTGTCAATATGATCTGCTATTATTTCTGTAACGGTTTCTCTATCCTCTTCAGAAAGAGACTCCAGAGCTTCTTTTACCTCAGGATGATCTGCTGCGATCTTATCAATATTATCTTCAATGAGATCAACTGTTTTCTCAGCAACAATCTTTTTAGTTCCCTCTTTTATAATAGGGAGAGCTACATTTATGAACAATAAAACAACAACTCCCAAAATGATGATGGATATCATCAAATGCCCGAAAGCGCTGTTTTTATCCTCTTTCTTACTTTTATAATATGCGTTTTTTCGTTTGTTTTTTGACATTTTTTCTTTTACTCCAATTTATTTTTTATAATAGATTATATTTCTTTAATAGTTCGTACACATTTTGGAAACACTTACCCTGTACTATATAATCTATCAGAAGGACAAAACTTCTGAACCCCCAACAATACTTTTTTTCATACACGGGTTGTCTGGTTCCCCACCTGGCAACCCCTCCTCCCAAAATCCAGAGCCTTTTAAAGGCTCTTTTCTTTTTGTCAAAAGAGTCTGAAAATAAAGAAACCAGCTTCTATTGTATCACAGAAGCCGGTTTCAAGATTATTATTTTCAGTTCAGACCTTAAACAGTGTTGAAAGAATGCCTCTTCCAAGGCTTGCTCCCAGATTTCCGCCAAGGGTTTTTCCAAATTTGCCAAACTTACCGCCGAAAGTCTTCCCCACCTCTCGTCCAACTGTTCCGGCAACGGCATTTCCAACTGATTTAGCTGCCTGCTTTTTCTTTCTTGCCTCTGCAGCCTCTTCTTTTTCTTTTGCCCTGGCTGCTGCGGCTTCCTCTTTGGCCTTTGCCTTGGCTGCCTCTTCCTCCGCTTTTAGCTTTGCCTTTGCCTCAGCATCTGCAAGGCCCTTTCTTTCGAGGAATTCATAGGCAGAATCCGGGTCTTCAGCCTCATAATATTTACTGTACAGAACGCTCTGCTTTATCTCTTTTTCTCTTAAAGAATCATCGATACCGCCCATAAGTGACTGTGGTGGAAGTATTGATACCTTCTCTACAACAGTAGGAATGCCATCTTCGTCAAGAAGTGAGCATACTGCTTCTCCTGTTCCAAGCTCCTGAATAACATCAGCAGTCTTAAATGCAGGATTCTCCCTAAATGAATCAGCTGCCACCTTAACAGCTTTCATATCAGACGGAGTATAGGCGCGAAGAGCATGCTGTATCTTATTTCCAAGCTGCGCGAGAACCCCATCCGGAATATCACGAGGATTCTGTGTTACAAAATAGATACCAACACCTTTTGATCTGATGAGCTTAACAACCTGCTCGATCTTATCCATCAAAAGCTTTGGTGTATCTGCAAAAAGAAGGTGTGCTTCATCAAAGAAGAATACCATTTTAGGCTTATCAAGGTCTCCCACTTCAGGAAGGGTCTCAAAAAGCTCTGAAAGCATCCACAAAAGGAATGTTGCGTACAAAGTGCCATTGTTTATAAGGCTTGTGCTGTCGAGGATATTTATCATACCCTTTCCGCCTTCACCCGTTGTAAAGAAGTCTCTAATATTAAGCGCAGGCTCGAAAAAGAACTTGTCAGCTCCTTCAATTTCAAGAGAAACAATAGCTCTCACAATCGCTGCAATTGAAACTTTGCTGATATTTCCATAGTCTGCAGCAAACTCTTTATTGTTTTCGGAAATATAGTTGAGCATTGCCTTAAGGTCCTTGGTATCTACAAGGAGAAGATCATTGTCATCTGCAATCTTGAAAGTTATTGACAATATATCTCTCTGAAGATCATTAAGTCCAAGAATCCTGGATAAAAGAAGTGGTCCCATTTCTGAAACTGTTGTGCGAAGAGGGATTCCTTCTTTGCCAAAAACATCCCAAAACGTTGCAGGATATTTTGTATAAGAAAAGTGAGCTTCATCAAGGCCAAATCTTCTGATCCTTGTCTGCATATCCTCAGAATCCCGGCCTTCACTGACCATTCCGGAAAGGTCGCCCTTTACATCAGCCAGAAAAACAGGAACTCCCATGTCACTAAAGCCCTCTGCAAGCACTTTAAGGGTAACTGTCTTTCCTGTACCCGTTGCACCGGCTATAAGGCCATGTCTGTTAGCCATTTTAGGCAAAAGAAATACCTTTTCCCCATTCTCATTATTTGCCACCCAGATCTTACCATCTTTATACATACCGACCTCCCAACAAACATATTTATAAGCAATATTTTATCACGTTTTCGCTATATATACATTTCAAATAAACAGAAAACCTGCATTTTACTGCAGGTTTTCTGTTTAGTCTATAAAAAACTACTTAGAGCTGTTTATGGTAATCCTGAAGAGAATTTATGCATCCGCATCCTTTGGCCTTAACTTCATGTATTCCTTCCGCTGCCGCCTTGCCTGCTGCAACAGTAGTAATGTATGGAATGCGCGCTTTTATTGCTGCTTTTCTTAAATATGCATCATCATGTTTAGTGTATTTGCCAATAGGAGTATTAATAATAAGCTGTACCTCGCCGTTTTTGATCACATCCTCAACGTTAGGCCTTCCGCCTTCATAATTCTTCATTATCCTGGTGGCATTGATTCCAGCCTCTGCGATTGTTTCGTATGTCTTACCTGTAGCATATATCTTGAATCCATCTTCAGCAAAGCTCTTTGCAAGTTCAGCTGCAGCAGGCTTATCTTCTGTATTTAAAGATATAAGCACTGCTCCATCTAAAGGAAGGGCTGAATTTGCAGCTTCTGATGCCTTAAAGAAAGCTTCGCCGGGAGTCTTTGCAAGTCCAAGTACTTCACCTGTAGACCTCATTTCAGGTCCAAGTACCGGGTCAACTTCAGGGAACATATTAAATGGGAATACTGCCTCTTTTACGCCGTAATATGGCGGCTCCTGCTTTTTCTCTTTTTCCTTGATCAGCTCTTTTACCGGTGAAGGACGCCCTGTTATAGATGCAGTTATGATATCTGTTGCAACAGGAACCATCTTGATGCCGCAAACCTTGGAAACAAGAGGAACAGTTCTTGATGCACGGGGATTTGCTTCAAGTACATAAACAGTGTCATCTTCGATGGCATATTGCATGTTCATAAGTCCCACTACATTCATTTCGACAGCGATCTTCCTTGTATATTCCTCGATAGTCTTAAGGTGCTTTTCTGAGATATGCTTGGATGGCACTATACATGCGGAATCTCCTGAGTGGATACCGGCAAGTTCAATATGCTCCATTACTGCAGGCACAAAAGCCTCACTGCCATCACTTATAGCATCAGCCTCACATTCAAGGGCATTGTGAAGAAATCTGTCAATAAGGATTGGTCTGTCAGGTGTTACACCTACAGCTGCCTTCATGTAGCCTTCCATGCTCTCTTCATCTCTTACTATTTCCATTCCGCGTCCGCCAAGAACAAAAGATGGACGAACCATTACAGGATAACCGATCTTTGCAGCAATTTCTTTTGCCGTTTCAACATCAGAAGCCATTCCTGACTCTGCCATAGGAATGCCAAGCTTATCCATCATCATACGGAATTGGTCTCTGTCCTCAGCAAGGTCAATTACTTCAGGCGTTGTGCCAAGGATGTTAACGCCTTCTTCTTTAAGCTTTGCTGCAAGATTAAGAGGTGTCTGTCCACCAAACTGGGCAATCACGCCGATAGGCTTTTCTTTTCTGTAGATCTGAAGTACATCCTCAAGTGTAAGCGGTTCAAAATAGAGTTTGTCTGATGTGTCATAGTCTGTTGAAACTGTCTCAGGGTTGCAATTGACAATAATTGTCTCAAAGCCAAGTTTCTTAAGAGCCATAGCAGCGTGAACACAGCAGTAGTCAAATTCGATACCCTGACCGATCCTGTTAGGGCCACCGCCAAGGATCATTATCTTTTTATTGTCTGAATCAGGAGCGCTCTCAACAACGATTCCCTCATCTTCATGCTGATAGGTTGAATAGTAATATGCGCTTCCGTCAGTGCCATATACATGAACCCCTTCCCAAGTCTCGCATAGTCCGGCTTTTTCTCTTTCATTTCTGATGTCATCTTCTGTAACACCAAGAAGCTTTGAAAGGTATTTATCGGAGAAACCATCCTCTTTGGCCTTAATAAGATCAAGGGCTTCCGGAACTTTAGAAGTGTATTTTGATGTAAGCTCCATTTCCTCTTCCACAAGTTCTTTCATCTCATTAAGGAAGTAGTGCTTTACTTTGGTGATATCATGTATCTCATCGACTGATACACCTTTTTTCATAGCTTCATATATAAGGAAATATCTCTCAGAAGAGGCGTCTTTGAGCATACGGAGAAGCTCTTCTTTGGGCATTTTTTCAAACTTCTCTATAGCGCCAAGACCATAGCGGTCTTTTTCCAAAGATCTGATTGCCTTTTGGAATGCCTCTTTAAAGTTCTTACCAATACTCATAACTTCACCAACAGCTCTCATCTGAGTTCCAAGTTTGTCCTCAACTCCATGGAATTTCTCAAATGCCCAGCGGGCGAATTTAACAACAACATAGTCTCCACCCGGAACATATTTATCAAGAGTTCCGAATTTAGAATCAGGAAGTTCTGAAAGAGTAAGTCCTGTTGCAAGCTTAGCTGAAACAAGAGCGATAGGGAAGCCTGTAGCCTTGCTGGCAAGGGCAGATGAACGTGATGTACGTGGATTGATCTCGATAACGACGATACGACCTGTTTTAGGGTCGTGAGCAAACTGAACATTAGTGCCTCCGATGACTCCAATGTGTTCAACAATTTTATAAGCCTGACGCTGCAGCTCTTTTTGAAGATCCTCACTTATTGTGAGCATAGGAGCTGTACAGAAAGAATCACCTGTATGAACGCCGACAGGATCAACGTTTTCAATGAAACATACAGTGATCATGTTATTGTCTTTGTCTCTTACTACCTCAAGCTCAAGCTCTTCCCAACCAAGGATTGACTCCTCAACAAGGACCTGATGAATGATCGAAGCCTGAAGGCCACGGGAGCAGACAGTCTGAAGTTCCTCTTTATTGTAAACAAGACCGCCTCCGGCGCCTCCCATTGTATAAGCAGGACGAAGAACAACAGGATAACCAAGTACGTCAGCTTCTTCAAGGGCCTCTTCTACACTATAACAAGCCTTTGAACGAGCCATCTCGATACCAAGCATATCCATGGTCTTTTTGAACTCTGTTCTGTCTTCGCCACGTTCAATAGCGTCAACCTGAACACCTATAACTTTTACATTAAATTTATCAAGGGTACCTGCTTTATAAAGCTCAGAACACAGATTAAGTCCGGACTGACCACCAAGATTAGGTAGTAGAGCATCCGGTCTTTCTTTTTCAATAACTGCTGTAACACGTTCCACATTAAGTGGTTCAATATAAGTCTTATCCGCCATTTCAGGATCAGTCATGATCGTTGCCGGATTCGAATTAACCAGTACTATTTCATACCCCAGACTGCGAAGCGCTTTTAAAGCCTGCGTTCCCGAATAATCAAATTCACAGGCCTGCCCGATGACAATTGGTCCCGAGCCGATGATCAGTACTTTGTGAATATCTGTTCTCTGTGCCATTTCACTCCTCCAAAAACTATTTTTAATTATCTTTTCTACTTTACCATCTTAAAGTGCTTAGCACAAGAACTTTTTTTTTGTAGAAATGAGTATAAAAAATAAGTAAAAAAATGCTGTCACTTGGAAGTTAAAGTGACAGCACTATGCGTGGTCAAGATCAGATCTCTTTTACCCAAAGTCCATGGAGGTTGCAGTATTCATACGCAGCAACTGCCTTCTCACCTTCTGCCAGAACAAACTGAGCGCAAGGCTTCTCGCCGGGGTTAAGCTTCTTCATCATGCAGCCCTTATCTGTCTCTAAGCAAATGAATTGGATGTAATGTTCAGCAAGCATTGGGTGCTCTACTTCGCCAACAACAACAGTAACAGTGTTGCCATCTACTGTAACTGCAGGAACATGTTTTTCCATAGCTCCGTCAGTAGCGCCTGGAACAAGCTCTTTCATAGGCTCTCCACAGCAAACTACAGGAACACCTGAATCATTTAGTTTTGTAATAATGTTGCCACAATGTTCACATCTGTAAAATTTCATAGCGAAACCTCCTAATGTAAAAACATGGGAATCTTAATCAAGTATGTTTTGACTCCCACTTTCGAGTAAATGATACAATATCATTTTATCATAATTACGTCTTGCAATATACACAATTATACAACATTGTCAATGTCATTTTTCAAAATAGGCAAAGGCTATTGGCTTTTATCATAATCTACCTGGTTATTTCTTTATCCTCTTGGAAAATCATCGTGAATAAGGCCTAAATCTCCGGTACCATCTCCATATTCATCATTATTGTCATCATTATCATCTGCCAACACTTCTGAAAACTCAGGACTTACCATTATCTGCCTAAACAGTCCGTGGCATCCATCACTGCAGTCTCTCCAGGTAGCATCAAAATTGCCGGTGTACCAAGGATCAGCTACATCTCCATCTCTGTCAGTAAAGTCCAACATTTTATATATCTTTTTATCGGGGTCTCCGCCAAATATGCGATTGAGGTCGCGCATATTAGCACTGTCCATCCCAATTATAAAATCAAACCTGTCATAGTCTGTTCTACTTGTCAGTCTGGCTCTCTTTTCACTTACTCCAAGCTCATTGTCATCTGTCCCTATGCCATGCTCTCTTAGTTTGGCTCTGGCCGGAGGATACACCGGGCTTCCAACTCCATTCCAAATCTCATCCGTATGTGTTGCAGATGATTCTATGTGAAACTTGTCAGAAAGGCCTTGCTTACAAACAATATCTTTCATAATGAACTCCCCAATCGGCGAGCGACAAATATTCCCATGGCAGACGAATAAAATTCTAATCATTGATTTTGACTCCTTGAAATTCTGAGTTATTCCCTGTAATGCGCACCGTTGCGGGATTAGAAAAGTGTTCACATATCACGGTCACAGAACTATAATATCACAGTTTGTGTAATAACTACGAATATCTGGGAAAATCATGGACATCAAAAGTAGTCAGGCGGGGTTGGTGATTCTGAGATATTCGGAGGAATGAAAAAGAGGCCGCTATGGTCTCTTTTCTGGCTTAGCAGTTTGACTTCATTTGATGTTTTCTCCATTTGAAGTCAAAGTGATAAGCGCTTGCGATTGACTCAATTTCCAATCTCTACACTTGAAGTCATGATGATAAGTGCTTGCAATTGACTCATTATTCAATTATGCATTATGCGGTCATATCTAATCATATTGTCAGATGATTCAAAAACTTCATAACTTCATTTGCGGTCAATAATTTCTATCCAGATGATTGATTCATTTTTCAACCATTGCAATTTGCGGTCATAAGAGATTTCCAAATTCGTTGACTCAAATACTGCAAATTATGATATGAGTCATTCCTATACAATTTATTACCCATATTCTAAATATTTGACCTTCTGCCAGTTCTTTCAAATCCGTATACAATGTATTTTCTGCTTATTATCCGGCTTCTACTTTAGGATATCAGTGATAGTATACACCCCGTCTTTTCTCTCCAAAATTCCTTCTGCAACCATATCTCTCCTGATCGTGCAAAAGTCATCATGGAAATCAGCGCTGATCAGATTTACTTCTTTCTCTGTATATTTTTTTCCCTTCTTAAATGCTTTCCAAATTTCTTCAAGGACAATCTTTTCCTTCTTACGCTGACTGGGAATAGCTTTAAGCTTGCCATATTCAAAGAAAGCATCAATAACCTTTTGCGATATGCATCGTCGCGCTCTTTTTGCAGTTCACTCTCAGATGTCTTTTCACTTAAGATATCAATGATATTAACCTCAAAAATATCCTTATTGATGGAGTACATAGTATAGTACTGATCTTTGTAAGACTTAACAGCCCCGGCATCTTCGAGTTTTTTCAGGTGAAAAGAAACTGTGACAGAGGTCAGTTCAAGGCGCTCTGCAAGGCGCTCAACGTACATATCTTCTACCATAAGCGACTTTAGTATGGACAGTCTTGACTTATCTGCAAGGCATTAAAAAAATGCAATTGCTTCCTTTTATTTGTATTAAGAGAAGGCCAATCCTAAATCAATTTGGATTAGCCTTCCTATAAACTGCGTTTTATCAATAATATTAGTTTTTCTTTATTAAGAGGTTTTCAAGAATAGCTATCGCCAAAGCCTCTATTTTACTGGATTTCTCGATTAATGAGCTTGATATAATTTGATGTTTTTTACGAATTTTGATGGGCAAAAGGTGTAGAAAAAGGTGCCATAGTAAAATGTACGTTATTCGAATCCATTATGAACTTAATTAATGGCGGTAGCTATCCGCCTAAATATTTCGCGCTTACGATGTATTTGATATTTTAGAGAGATTGCCGAAGTTGTCCGTAGATTAAAAAACGAACAAATAAAACACCTGTCTTACTCTCACACGGAGTAAAACAGGTGCTCACTGTAATTATTTTATTGTTGTAAACTCTTCACTTAGTTTTCAACAATTCTTTATCGTATTCCTCAATCTGTTTTAATAACTCTTCCGGCACATCTTTGTCCTGATTTATCAAAATCATGGCTTTGATCCTAGAAGGATTTTCAGTTTCGCCATCAACATCATGACCGGTGATAACAGTATGTTTCTCACCAATCTTCTCTAGTCTCTCAAACTTTATCTTTCTTTTATTCATTTCTTCCGGAGTAATCTTCTTCTCCGAACCTGGGGCAATAAAAGGTAGAGGCTTTAATACGGTATTATTCTGTTTCTTTGTCATTTTCATTTACCTATTTTATCCCGTCAAGCTGCTTCTTAAACTCCGGAATAACATCAAATACAATATCACAGATTATCGTCCAGTTGGTGTTGTCATAGTCGTGAACCAACCTATGCCGAAGTCCTGATATTTTTGCCCATGGAATATCTGAGTTCGTTTCCTTAAACTCCTTGCTCAGATAATATGCATGCTCACCTATGTTATATAGCGGTGTTGTTAAAGTCCATCTTATTGTTTCATCTTCTAAAATTTTGTCTCTTGTAAGCCCTGAACTGGTAACATATTCCTGAAGCTTTGAAACTGTTACTTTTATTTTTTCAATTCTCTGCTCGTCAGTATACTGCATTTAAACCTTTACTCCGTCCTTAAGTATATTTCTAAAAAACTCTGAGTTTCTATCTATCTCACGTTCCTCATAAACATCAACTTGTTTGCCCGAGATGTCATAGAGTTCATCAGCTATACAGAATACATCTGTCGGATCAAAATATTGTCCTCCAATGATCATCACATCAATATCAGAGTCCTCTGTAGCATCTCCTCTTGCATAGGAACCAAAAATAACAGCCCCATCAGCTGAGTATTTCTCAACAAGTGGCCTGATCATATCCTTTATTTCTTTGATTGAATACTTGGTAGCTATCACAACTCTATTCCTCATAAAAAATGTTTACATATTTTCTTTAATCGAAATTATTATATCATCTTTCAATCTAATATAATATATTCCACAAACCACTTTCCCTACTAAATAGCTATATCTCTTTAAATAACATGAAGCAGGAAGAGTAATCCTCCTGCTTCATAAAATAATTGAAATCCTTTATCAAGCTATTCTTACACTCTTGCTGTCATTGTCATAAACATAAACACTATCGCTAAGCACTTATTCAGGAACTACAGTCGTTCTATTGACTTCATGCACCATCTGTCTGATGAAGTCTAATTCCAAATCCAACTTGCTCCTTATCAAAATAAGCTCATGTATGCTGCTGGGTATGATATAGAAACACTTTCCTAACTTGTCTGCTAATTCACTCAACTTGTCTATATCATATAACAACCTGCCTCCATAAAGCCTGTCCGGATTTGATAAAACAAACACATCTCCATTTTCTCCGCGCATTTCTTCAGGATACAGCTGTTCCCCGTCAAGTCCGTTTATTCTGATTATAAGATCAAATATGTTTTCCAGTTTATAGGGCTGCTTTTTCATATTATCTTTGGATGCTGCTCGTAGGTCAGACTTTCTGATTCCCCAGGTCTTAAGCATTTCTTTACCATGATATTCCCAACCCCCTCGACAGGAAAATCAACACCAATATAATAAACCATGGCAAGATCAAGATATTTCTCATATATCAGATTTTCTAATAATTTTGGAGGGATTATAACGCCAAAAAACAGTAAAATCACTAGTGTTTATGCTAGTTTATGGCATATTCCATTGGTCATTTCGCTTTGAGTAAACTTTGAGTAAAAGGGCTTTTTCAAAATCATCAATGCCCTTTTTATCTGGCTTATAGGCATTTTGGCAGTGGATTGCCGTGGCAGATGAATAGTATCTTAATCATATCGTTTTTCCTTGTTTTATCAGGGCTTAGACACCTTTTTCATTTTCATTTGCCGGCATAATATATGCATATTTTGGCATATTTACACCAGCAAAAGGTGTAAAGTAAGGTGTAATTATTTGTCGTTTACACCTTAAGATTTTCACACAACGTTAAGCTTCTCGATCTCTGCTTTTGCATCCTCAAAATTCACTTGAGTATAGACATTAAGCGTGGTTCCGATGTCCGCATGTCCCATGAGATACTGAAGCGTTTTCGGATTCATCCCGGACTTCGCCATGTTGGAACAGTAGGTATGGCGGCATACATGAGGTGTAATCTCGGGCATCTGAAGCTTGTAAATGGAATTATACTTGTCCACTATATGCTTAAAGTAATGTTCCCAGTGAAGCGAGTATGTAATGCTTCCATCCTTGTCGTAATACAGAAATCCGGTATACCCGTCTACTATCGGCTCAACCTTGGGCGCGTTGCGTTCAGAGATGATCTTCCTACAGCAAGCCGCAACGTCTTCTGTCATGGGTAGTACTCTGGTTCCGCACGTAGTCTTTGTGCTCTTGATGTAGTATCCGATATGTGCACGTTTCTGAAGCTGATGGTCCACATTGATCTTGTGATTCTCAAAATCGATATCCCCAAGAGTCAGTCCGCAAAACTCCGAGATGCGAAGCCCCGTATGGAAAAGAATATAAATCCCATCATAGTATTTGCCAAAATGAGGATCCTCTTTTACAAACTTAAGGAATTTTCTCCCTTCGTCCCTTGTTATCGAAAGCCTTGTATGGCTATCATTTACGATCACGGATGCCAACTCGAAATCAAACGGGCTCTTGCAGATCAGATCATCGTCTACAGCCATCTTAAAAGCCGGTCTTAAGACGCCTCTTAAAGAATGAATTGAGCTATAACTCTTTCCATCTGCCTGAAGCTTAACAAGCCAGCATTTTGCATCTGAGAGGCGCACTGTATCAATGCGCTTTCTGCCAAAGGGATCCTTACTCAGGAAATTGGTCACCGTCTTATACCCCGCCTTTGTTGTAGGTCTCACACCGGTCTTCGTAGAAATGTATTTCTCCAAAAGTTCCAGCACTGTCATATTGCCTCCGTTAGAAACGATGTTATCAAACAGATCAGCCTGAATCTTTCTCTCCATCTCGCGAAGCGACAATGTTCTTACTTTTCCAGGCAGTGTAGCGTCATTATGATCAAGCCTCCAGCTATATACGAATCTCTCTTTCCCATCAGCATCAATATACTTGAACTGGTATCTACCGTCTTTACGCTGAATTTCTCCGTTGTGTAAAACTCTTCCTCTGTTATCCTTTCTTTTTTCACTCATATTAGTAGTCCTCCTTGTCTAATTAGAAAAGGCGAACTACCCGACATTGACATTATATCAATCGGGCTGTTCGCCTGCCACGTAATTTTTGTTCTGTTTTCATCATTTCATGTGTTTATTCATACCGCCGTTGCCTGATCAAGAAACTCTTCGAAGAGTCTTCGCTTAATGCGCTGATGCGATCCTATTTCAAGAATGAACGGCTCATTATAGTGCTCTGATATAATACTTCTAAGTCTTTTTTCTCCAATCCCGTAATACTCAGCAGCTTCCTGTATCGATAGAGAGTACTTGTCCGCAATAGAAACAGCGGGGCTATCTTTCACCACTTTTACCGGAACCGCTTTTTTCATAGTCTTCTTCAGCTCACAAAGAATTCCATAAGCAAGCGGAACCATCGTCGGAACTTTAGCGGGACGTTCTGTAATCTCATGTATCAGAGTTATTCCGTTTGCATTGTTGCATCCAAGATTTGTATTAAGCATATTTTTCCTCTCCTTCCATAGTTTTCTTTACTCCGGGCTTCCAATTTAGATTGTACGGTGAAAGAAGATCGTACACATAAATCCTGTTTGGCTTCCCAAGCCCTCTGTGCTTTCTCTGAACAAGATCATATTTCTCCAATTTCTTCAAAAGCTCATTAATCTTTTTGTTCCCACAGTTCATAAGTCTCATATCACTATTTACTTGTTTACGTGAAGCCGACAGTTTTGTAGTATCTCCACCGATTTCTACTGTAATTTCTCTAAGCCTATCAGCCATTATTTACCTCCAAAAGGGCATGAAAAAAGCACCTATCCTTTGAAAGGTAGATGCTTTTACTTTTCACATAATTTTTTTAATTAAGAGGCATAAACAGTTTCGTTTCCATCCTTATCAATTTTAATTAGTTTAACGCCACTATACTTTATGCCTTCCCTCATTTTAGTGAATTGTTCCCACGCATTATCAAAGCCTCCACCTGGCATTGAACCTGGTCCTAACCCGTTGCCATCCATTTTGGGATAATAATTGTTCCATTCAATTCTATACCCATAGGAATCCTCTTCTTCTGTAGCGGGTGATTCTTCAAATCGCATCTCTTAGCTATCCTCCTATCATTTCTTATCTGCCATATTAGTTATAAACTTAACTACGTCTACATTAGCCTGCGACTTCCAAAAGCTTTTTATTAATTCTGTTCATCACGTCAAGATAGTATTTGGCATCTTCAGTAGACATCTCATTTGTATCATACTGCTCAGCAGTTTCTGCAAAATCACTATATTTTTGAAGCATATCCGCATAATCAGCTAGTAATGATAAATCTGATGGGTTGTCTTTATATTTTTTCATAAAATCAACATACTCGTCCATAAATGACTCATAGTTGTCAAGAAACTCTTTTAAATCTGCTGATACCACGTCATTATTAGTAGTAACAGTTTCCTTTTCACTCGAATTACTAGTTTGGACAGATTTTGATTCATCCCCAATATATTTAACTGATTTAACAATTTGTTTATAGTCCTGTTCAGCATTGACATCATCTTTTTTTGCCATGAATACAGTAAAGAATCTTGATGTAGTATCTTGATCATAATAAATTGTAACATATGCGTTGAATTCGTCATCGCCATCAATCTTTGCTGTTTTAGTCATTAGGTTGTCATTAGAAATATTAACAATACTTACACCATCAGAATCCAATGTCCTACCGTCTCCATAAACATCAATCATCTTAGAAAGATTCCAATCAATGTACTCATCAGATCGGTCCTGTATTTGCTGTTTATCACTTTCTGATAATTCCTGACTTTCCAAAGATGCTTTAGGAACAATTAACCCACGATCATTATTTTCGTCTACATAAGCCATCATTTCATCATCATTATCGCTTTGTTCATAATTCTCATAGTACTCAAAATAAAATCCTGCTAATGTATCATTCTTCAGATCATTGCTATCATCTTTTGCTAACGAAATATTGAGCTGATTCTCAATAAGGGCTTTATAGTCCTCTATCCCCTTACTATTTATATCGCCTGATATCTTGACAAATAACTCATCTTGCCATGTTGCTTCATCACTTTGGAAATTTAAATTAGAAGTATTCGCACCTTCCACTTCAGCATAAATATCGTATCCAAGACTCCTACTATGAAAGATAATCCTATTGTTTTCATACTCCCAAGTATCCCCAGTTTCAACATCAGTCCACTCTTTCCAATAGTACTCTGCCCCTCCATTATCAAATAATGTTATCCCACTACCATGCAGTCCTATGTACGTTCCAGCAAAATTAACTGTTTCAGTATTATCTTCGGCAACACCGCTACTATCCTCTGTCTTTGACGCATCACTAGTCGTATTACCACACCCCACTAGCATCAATGATATCAACAATAATGCCAAGCACCTTCTCATATCACTTATCCTTTCATGATAAAATTAGTTTATATGATTAATTTTATCATAAAGTATAATCATGATTAAACTATTTATGTCAGAACGCATCAAAATCATCCTGAGTGGCCAGTACATCATAATCGCAGGTATCATTTCCACTTTCAACGTACATGTCATTTACCGTCCCGATGGTAATCAGGTCGAGGTCTCTTATGGAAATCCCGACCTGTACGCATCGTAGAAGGAAAAGCGCTGTCATCATTTCTCTATCAGTTGCTGGAAGTTTTTTTATACTCTTCCTGCTGCTGGATATTCATTCCCCAAAGAGATATAAGCTCCGGAAGAATCTCATAGATAGAGAAAGTTGAAAACTGATCAAGCCATTCATAAGGAGTTGTAAACTTCTTATCAGGCTCACCCTGCCTTGCAAAGACATAGGCCAGGTTCTCAAACATCTCAAGTGAGAACATATCCAGGTCTTCATCTCCATTTTTATCGATGTCCTTTTCCAGCTTTGACAGTTCCTTGAAGATGGCCCTGCCAAAGAGGTTACGGTATATTCTTGGAGTTGCTGCACTGGCTTTGAATGTTACATCCTTATCATCTATCTTGATGATTTTTGTTACTGCCATCTGTTACTCCTCCTTAAGTACTGGTCTTACCAGTTGTAGTGGTTCCGGATGTTTTTGCTGTAGGCATATAGACATTTCCAAACCAGCCTTCGTATGTCGCATCAGTTGTGTTGGTTCCGGTCTTGGCCTTTACATAGCCGCCGTTAATAGATGTAGCTACAAGAGAAAGCTTATCTGTCTTTGGCTACTTGCTGTTCTCGATTGTGCCACTGCTGATACCTGTCCTCTTGGCAGCGCAGTTATAAATGCAGTGACGAATCTTTCTCTGATCACCGGAGAACTCAAAAAGAAGTGCAAAGTGCTCAGGCTCCACTTCCTTATTCTCTACAAGAACGCCATTAGCATCCTCTTCCTCATGCATGATATCTGTAACAAAGGACTCAGGGATGATGGCAATCTCCAAGTCACCCTTATATCCATTGTTTGCTGCAATGGCATAATAAACACCATCATCAGCAAAAAATGAATCACTCTCTCCTTCAGGATCAAGTGATAAGTTTACAGCACCGGGAATTGGTACCGGCTTTGCATATGTTACGCTGCCATCTGCTCCAAAAGTAGCCTTTGCATAATGGCAGTTTTTGAGACCAAACTTAACTTTGTTTGTATCTTCAAAATCAAGATGGAACTGGCGAAACTCACTTACAGAACCGCCAAATCCTGTGTCACTGTTTGCATTATAAAATGTTGGCGAAACAATTATCACAGGAGGGATATCCCCTTTCTCGATCAGATTGTCAAAAAGATCTTTGGTGTACTCAAAGTACTCCCCTGCATGTACGCCCCAGCCGTGCATCAGATATATGATGTCATATTTCGTTTCGCTATCTTTTTCATCATATCCATATGGAGTGTAGACGTATGCAGTCTTTGTTATAAGTGAACTGTCATTCACATAGTCTTTGGAAGCATAGTCTATTTGGGTTATACTTCCCTGCTTTGATGCAGCACTGCGATATGATGTTGGAACAGCATCAGTCCATCCGGTCTGTGAAATTGCAGATACTATCTCATTCATATTTGATTCCTCATCCTTCGTGCTTTTAGCGTCTGATGACTCTTTTACTTCATTATCCGCCACAGCTTTCTCTGCCGGAGCATTTTACTCTTCACCGCAGGAGGATAACAATACTGTAATCAGCAACATTCCTGCCACATATTTGATATTATTCTTAAGCATGTGTTAGTCCTCCGTTGCAATCAGCCAAGGCTTTCAAGCCATGCTTTTACCTGAGCTTTAGGTCTTGACTCTGCTGTGCTCATCTTTTCTCCTCCATTTATACCTGATCGTTAAAATCTATGTTTCCTTTGGTAAATGCTATCTGTTTTACAAACATTGGCATTTTGAAATATCTTTTATCCCGGTTGATATCGGCTATCCTCTTCATATCCTCATCAGAAAGTTCAAAGTCAAAAATATCTACGTTGTCTCTAAGGTGCACCATATCTCTTGTGGATGGGATAGGTATTATCCCAGACTGGATATGCCACCTGAGTATCACCTGAGCGTTTGTTTTGTTGTATTTTGCTCCGATTTCTTCAAATGCCGGATTCATGATGAGCGAGAGATCGCCATTTTATCTTTTCAGAATTATTGAAATGATTTTGAATTAAAATCACCAGAGCTTCAATTTCCTTTTCTTTGAAGCACTCAGCTAATCCTTCGTTTATATTATTTATAGGAATATTATTTTTCAAATCATTAAGCATTTTCCCCAGTTTTATTTCTTGTTCCTTCCACTTAGGCAAACACCATCCTATTTCTCCCCAACAAGCCATTATAAACACCATATGTTCATTAAGTGTTTCAGATATTTCATCTATATTCTCAGCGATATTAAAATCCTTGGTCCATTTTTCAACATTTGCTTCGATGTTGTCCTGGCTTTGTAGAAGATAATTCAGGAACAAACTATTCATTGTTTTCTTTACCATAAACACCACACCCTTCACTCATCATGCTTCACAACATCACAGAGCATTCCTTTCCTCCATTTTCGATCAAACAGCTACTAAACAGCAGAATTTCACCATATAACCTTTTCTATTACTTATACAGAAAACTTATATTTCCCTTTTCCCATTCCTTCTACCGGAACAATGATCTTCATTTCATCCTCCATCCTTTTCAAATAGGACGTTGCTGTCACTTCCGAACATCCCAGAATTTCGACTACTCGAGAATTCCCAAAAACCTCTGTCCCGATTTTCTCATATAACTTCAATACGTTTTGTTTTATTTTATTTGTATACCCCGAATCCAAGATTTTCTGCTTTAAATCTTTGGTTTCAGTCTCAATCCAAACTTTTTTCTTTGGTTTGGAGCCATTTTTTATTTCATAGTATTCTTCATTTACAGGTATAACCACAGAAGTAGAATAGGTCTAGAGGTGTATATAATGAAAAAGACACAGACAAAAACTGATAAACAAATAAATGAATTCCGTCAAGCTCAAAAAGATCTCGGCGATGCAGTAAAGGAAGCTCGCGAGTCAGCAAAAAAGAAGGTCACACAAGAAGGATTGGCTGAAAAATCTTTTCTGGAATCCGAGAGCATTAAACGAATTGAACGAGGCGAGGGCAATCCTCGCTATTCCACACACCACCCATTAGTCAGAAACTTGGATATGAATCCCTATAAAATTTTTTATAGAGAAAAATACGATGAAAACACTAATCTAATGGATTTAATTCACTATCTCATGACAAACTGCTCTGATGCTGAAGCCAAAAAGCTTTTACCCTTCGTTAAGGGCTTCATAAACATGTTCCATTCTGAAAACGCCAAAGACATTGAATAAAAAAGAGCCTACTCTTCTACATAGAAAAAAGCAGGCTCTCCACATTTTTCATGTGCCTGGCTCGGCGCTTTTTTCAATCTTAAACTCTGTAACATAAATTAACATATGTTAATAGTTTTTTTGTAAAAATAATACTCTGCTCAGTATAAACAAAACAGAGTATTATCTTACTGCCGGACGTTAAGCTTCTTTTTTCCTTTGACTCAAATAATAGTTAGCCATCTCAAGATATGGGTTTCTCCATTCAGGAGCATTGGCACGCATCTCGGCGTCCTTAGCGTCCATAAACTTACAGAACTCATCAAAGGAATAGCGTTTACTACTACCATCATACATATACCATTTGCTGGCAGCATTGGGATCCTGTTCAAGAAGTCTTTCACGGGTAGTCTTCTGATTCTGCCTGAGCTTCTCAACGTTACGCTCAATTAACTCACCCTGCATCTTCATAAACTCATATCCGTCCATAGCTTTCTGTATCTTACCGTTTTCATAGTTCTCAGCTATGAGCCGCTTTACGTGTTCTGCTTCTTTTTCTTCCTGCTGCTTATTTTCTATAGCAGTCTCCTTTGCCTCATCTATCGCTTTATCTGTATCGGCAAGGAGTTTTTCCCATTCTTCATCCGTCAGCTCTCCGAGATCCTTATCACCACTCTGCAAAGCAAATAATCCTGCGGTCTCTTCCAGCATTTTTAGAAGGACTGACGCATCAAATGTTTCGCCTGTCTGTTCTTTTGTAAAGGATACTTTAGATCCGGAAATTGCATCGTTCCAATTGCTCTTTTTGGAGATAGCCTCATCAAGTGAAGTATACTCTGATTTCCCAAGTGGATCAGTGACCCCTTTTAACACACTGTAGCTGCCAAAAGTATATCCGGTACCTGTATCATGGGCATCTGCATACTGACAATATGCAAACATCTCAACAGCTGAGGCATTCTTTGGATCCACTTCATTTATGTTAACATCGATATCCTTGCCACCAACATGGACTCTTACTATAGCCTCATCTGATCCAGGCTTAAACACTTCTGATGCAGTCATCACATAGCTCATGTTTCCTACAGGAATAGAACTCATTCCAATTATGGGACTAACTATCTCTTTCTGATCATCTTCCTTATCACTTATCTCGACAGGCTTCTCTGCAGTTGCCGAATCAGCTCCGCCGATTTCTCTGGTGCCATAGTAACTTATGGTCTGGAAGCGGATTCCGGAAAATGTTCCAAAACTGCCTGTATCTCCCCATACCTTAGCACCTGCAAATGTTGTTGCATTTTCTACAGGTTCAGGAGAAATGCCTGTCCCCACGCCGGAAGTCATCATTACTTCCATAAGCCTGTTTATGTGGGAAAGAAGCTGCTCTGCTCCAAGTGTGCTTACTCCCATCATCTTGAAGTTATTTATGGAGCCATTAAGCTCTGACAGAAAATTCTTTTTCTCAAAGATATCGTTAGGAGCCACGTCATCTACTGCCTGCATAGCTTCATCAGCGATATCTTCTGTATCACGGATATATGCGCACAGCGCGGCAAATTCCGTAAAATCTGAGTCTGTCGGATCCACGTCGTAAGGATCTATCTCCTTTGAAAACTCATTGCCGTTTTCATCTGTTCCGGTTGCTGTATATTTCCTGCTATCGCCCATCACATCGATTCTTATCTCAAACTTCTGCATCATCCCCTGATAAGAATAGGCGGTTTTGCCGTCAGCAAGTTGCGTTGATGTCATTCCTGAGTTCCACACATTTGCCGTTATAACTCGTGTATAGCCTTTCTTTGCAGGCTCTTCTTTTGCCAGGGCATCCACAACCTCAGGTGAATCCTCATTTTTTTCAAGAATAGCACTCTGGAAATCGCTGTTTCCGATTGTCTGATTTGAATAAAAGTGGGCACTCTGTACAAATGCGCTCTGCGTGTAATAATAGTTTCCGTTTGTTATGGTATTTGGCATAAGTGTTCCTTTCTGCAGCTCATCTGTCATTCAGAGCTGCTCCACTCTCCTGAAAGGACCAAGTGGTTAATTGATTATCAGTTGCGGCGCTTTGCTCTTTACTTTCACCTTCCTTCTTAAAAAGCCGAATATCATTAGATTTATCAATCCATTGATATCCGGCAGTTCCATCCTAACCTCTCTATATATTATCGGAATAAGTGCTTTGCTCCTTAAGTGCCATATAACATTTTTCTATGCTCTATGGCCTTTTCCGTCAGTTCTTGATTCAGTTCTTTTCTTTTCTGATAGTCCTCAAGCTGCTTCTTTTGTCTCGCTGCTCTCTGAGCCCGGCGTCTTGCATTATCATTGTTGTTATTTCGCCTGCTCCGCTGAGAGTTCTCGCTGCGCATCTTCTCCAAAACTTTATCAAGCTTCTCTGCAGCACTCATAAGTTCTGACTCACGTCCCTTGATGGCTAGATCAACGTGCTGAATGGTTCCTGCAGTCCCATCCTCCTTTAGAAAGATTCCTGTCTTTCTCACTTTCCCATCTAAAACACCATCCGCACCATCAAGAGTAAATTCCGTGCTTTCTGATCCCAGGAAAATAGCCCCGACACCGGATTCCTTTAGTGTCCTAAGATTATCTTTTCCATCATCAGTTTTACTCCAGACTTTGAGCTTATCATAGACCTCATCGTTTTCATCAATCCAGCCATTGCCATCTGTATCGTACTTGGCAAGATCCTTAAAGCCATCACCGCTCTTTACTCCAAACAGTTCAGTGCCGTCATTTACCTTTCCATCTCCGTTCTTATCAAGAGCTAAAAATCCACTCCCTGACTTGGTCATTGATATTTCATCCTGCTTGCCGTCCGCATCAAGATCAAATTTAAATTTCGTATCACTTAAAGAAGCTGTCTGACTTCCTGTATTGATTATCAATGGATCATAAAGATTATCCAGTGGTGACGATATCGGTATAAATGTTTCATGCTCCTTTTTTCGAACCATACTTACATCAACATCAACATTTATTTCTCTTCCATCTTCTGTTTTTATATTACCTGTTGCCTTATAATCAGTTTTTTCCTTTTCTACATGCTTTTCTACTATTCCGGCAAAAAATCTGCCTGTCCCTGCGCCGCCACTGTTCAAATCCTTTTGATAGCTGTAATTTGAATTAGTATATACATCACTACTTGCTATCTTCATATGCTATTTACCTCATACTCTTGCGCATTTTGGGTTTAAAACCATCGTGAAAACATCGATGACAGGAGTGAATTACCATATCCACCAAATCCACCCAAAAGGTTTCCAGTATTGTATGTGCCATTAGATCCATAGATGCCTGTATTCCTCGAATACCTGCTTGATGTAATGGCTGCTTGTGATGTTAAAGATGCATTGCTTCTAAGCCTTTGTCCAAATGATCCGGCTTCTCCTAATATCTTTTTGACAGTAGCTTTGTCTGCTCCTTTTAATACATCTTCATCAACAGATAACTCTCCTGTCTTAGAGTTGTAACCTATGCCTATCTTTCTAAGGTCTGACACATTATTAAGTGCATCTTCTCTCATCCATCCGGCTCTGTTTCTAACTGAGGTGCTTGTAGCATTTTTTGCTCCACTGTTGACATCATTGTAACCATCCACAAAATTCTTTACAGTTTTAAGCAGCTGGTCTGTGTTCTTTTCTTCATAAATCTCACTGTTTGCAAGTTTCTTACCGGCGCTTTCTACCTTTACAGCTCCATCAGCAACCTTCTGATCAGACATATATGCACTATTGTATGTGCTGTTATATGCGTTATTCATAGTTTTCACGGTATTGGCGCTTAATCCAAAATAGCTATTATTTATAGCGCCTGATGTTCGTGATGTGCTCCTTGTACCTGTAGTCCTGCTGCGATTATTAACTTTAGACGTTCCGTGTCTGTTCCAAATACTGGAGGCTCCGCCTATCCTGCTAGTCAAGACATCAAAATAGTTTTGCCCAAAATTCATAAAAACACCTCCTGAGTAGAGCACTTGACGAGGTTCTTCCCGAGTCTAGTGCGAACCATACCTGTGCACTTAACGAGGTACTGTCGAGTTTAGTGCAGCAGGTAGTTTCTGTTCCATATCAAGTATCGTCTATGACCGGAGGCAGTTAAATAGCTTTGACACGAACGGACCTTTTTATGTAATGAATAGTCAGTTTTTCATTACTATTCAGTCAGCAGCCAGCACTACGCTGCTGGCTGGCTGCGTAAGAAAGTGATTCAAGTGGCAATTTTGCCCATCGCGAAGCGATTTAATTGCAAAATTGCTTAGTTACTGGTCAGGAACTGAACAGTAACAGTTTTTCTTCTGCAACATTACCTTAACCTTAAAAACCTTATTGTCTGAATTGATATCCACCGCTCCAAGATATTTATCTGCGATTCCCATGACGCTCTTTAACCCCAGCCCGTGCTTATCTGCGTCAGAATCCATTTTCTTTGTACTGATAATGCTGTTATCAGAAGCACGCTTCAATTTTCCATCAAACGAATTCTCTATTTTTATCAAGTAAAAGTTATCCTTTTGTTCCCCAATAAGTCTGATAAACCTATCATCCTCCGCCACGGTTAGTACTCCATCCAAAGCGTTATCAATAAGATTATTAAGAATAATCCCCATATCCAAAGCACTGATTCCATTGTCATCAGGGAAAAGAAATTCTGACTTAAAATCGCAGTTCATGCTACATGCCTGGGCTGCAGCCTCATTTATGACAGCATCCGTAACAGGATTATTTGTCGCATACTGCATAGCTTCTGAGCTTAACTCAATGTCCATGTCTCCAAGGAATTCTTTTGCATCGCCTATCCTGTCTTTTTCCAAAAAGCTCTTAAGAATCATGAGTTTTCCGGCCATATCATGCCGAAGCGTTCTTATACGGTCATGGTATTTTTCAGTATATTCAATCTTTTTCCTGATAAACTCCTGCTCCTGAAGCTGCTCCTGTAGCCTAAGCTCCTCTTCTTTAAGTCTCCTGTAGCGCTGCCATGTAGCAATTGCAGACATTTCTCCGATAAAAATAAGCACAGCCAGAATTGGAATAGTAAATCTAAGATCCCGTTTCTCATCAAGCAGCACAAAAACCTCTTTATCAAGCGGTACAACCATAACTTCTACAATTATGTAACAGATAATATATGACACCGCGGAATATATCGATAAATATAGAGCTTCAGTCCATGACATTTCATACTTGACCGTACATATTTTTCCGGTTACGAAATATTCGAGAAATAGGAAAATTGCAAAAAAAATAACCTGCAAAGCCATCAGTATAAACATCCAGTTCCATAGGTTTTCCACTGCGCCTTCCCTGGAATAATCTATAGTTGCTGTAACATAATCTGAAATACTGTTGAAAATAGCAAAGTTTATCAAGTGCCATACGTAGAATACGTTCTGCCAGAGAAAGAAGACAAAGATGATATGCGGTAATATCTTTTGATTATAAAAATAGAACACTGCAACTATAGTCAGAAGGCTTATTATACTGTACAGACCTTTTGTAGAATATGGAATTGAAAACAACACTATCCCTTCAATCGTGATTATCACTGACAATACAATATTCTTTGGTCTGCTAAGTGTCTCTTTATTTATAAAAAGCTCTGCAAACATTCCAAAGAACAGGCCACGTATCAATATCATAGATACTCCGTAGATTTGTTCCATAATTCTGATATTTTCCTCTGTCATACTGCCTCCTACAATCGTCAGGATATGAACTCCATGTAAGCCCTTATAAAATCAGCGTATTTGTATTTTGACATTATAAGTGCATCCCCATTATCAACCTGTACCTCTGATCTGGAGTAGCCTTTTATATGCCTCATATTAACCAGATAGCCTCTGTGAACCCTAAAAAAACTGTTCCCCAGTTCATCCTCAAAGTCATTCATCTGCCGATACACTTCATGCTTAATTCCTGGCAAATGGACAATTGCTTTTCGTCCCGAGCTCTCAATATATAAAATATCCCGAAGCTTTATATTTATTGTCCCTTTACCTGATTGTATGGATATAAACCTGTCTTTCTCATTTTGATATTTTGTCTCGCATATGAGCTGGGCATCAAGTCTGTTCAGTTCCTCTATTGCTCTGTGAAGCTCACTCTCAAATGCAGCCTGCGAAACCGGCTTTAGCAGATAATCAAATGCCTTAACGCCAAAGGCATCTCCCATCCTATCCGGTATACCTGTAACAAAAATTATAAGTGGCCTTGATGCTCTCATACTTTTGCCACTTGCCTCTATGCGCCTTCCAAGTTCTTTTGCTGTTTCTATTCCGTCATTTTTGCCCATAGCTATATCAAGAAAAAGAATATCTATCCCGGCGCCTGCATCTATATCATTTATGAGTTCATCTCCGCCTGAGTACTCTTTAACATCCACATCATCTTTTGCCTTGCTTACCCAATCATGAAAAAGACTCCTTACATCCTCTTCATCATCGCAAATTGCTATACTGTACCTTGTCATACATTACCCTCAATTTTCATTTGCCCATTAACAGAAAAATGCTTAGCACGGACATCCATGTAAGCATTTTCCCTTAATCCCTATATTTATATTATCATCACAACGCTTCGTATTTATATGTTCATGTCATGAATGGACACTTTAATGTAATGAATAGACATTACTGAATGTTCTTATATCTGGCTGTCTACAGTGCTACCCTTAACATCACTTGAAAGGAGGCTCAGCTTATTGAGGATGTTCTGCTGTATTCTCATGATCCCCTCCTTGTGAATCAAAACAAGCATAGTTACCCGCGGTTAGACTTAAACTGTTCCATAACCAATTTTGCAGCTGAAACGAGCTTATCTTTATAATCCACCGGCAGCAGATCGCTCAGACAATTTCAAAAACGCAGCATCCAGCGCATCAAGTTCTTCATGAAGGGTCATCTCCCTAAGTTCACCATTATCTTTTACGAAAGACTTTCTTGTGCCATTTTCATGCCCTTTAACTATAGTATTCATCAAATTCGCATACGCCTCAAGGAGATCTTTACCGGAGTCTTCCACGGAGTAAAAAGACTTTCCATAAGAATGATTTTTAGTTTTCACGAAATTAAGCCTCTCTGAAAGCTCAATCTCATGATCAGCTTCATACTTCCCCTCAGGGTCATATGAATCCATCCAGTTAGGATTCTTTTCAGCATTGTTTGTAATCCACTTATACATAAACCTGAATCCTGCAATAATGCTCTCTGTTCCACCTTTTTCCATGGCTTCTTCGTTTATGCTCATGAATTCTTTATATGCATTCGGATCAAGTTTGCGCATCACATCTGCCATGTTAGTACCGCCCGATTTTCGCATTTCAGATAACTCTTCCTCTGACAGCACCTTTGGTCCTTCAAGAGCTGTAAATGTTCCCTCCGGTATTTCCCTATGAGGTTGCTCTGGAATTGGGAGCTTACCTTTACTTGTCTCCAGGGCAGCCAAGCCATCTCCTGAAAAAGATACCAGCACATTATCACCATATTGGGATGTGATATCATTCATAACACGAAAGCTTTCTTCTTTGGACATTTTGTCCATAACCTTATTCCCATGCTCATCTGTAGTATTAAACTCATAACGCACAATGGTTTCTTTTTTACCATTTCCTGAACCATAGCTCTTTAACTGCTCTGTTCCCTTATAAAACTGACTATAATCTGAACTTACCGATAATGACATTCCGTTGCCCTCCTTATCTTTGGGAAGTCCATTTCCCATACATTCTGATTATGAAATAATTGTCTTTATCTATATATCGGATGGTACTTTCTTCTTATTATATCGATGTCATGAATAGACGTTTTTATGACGTAAATTGTCACTCTTTTTTATCGATATTCGACGGTAGAATCGATGACAGAACATCTGAATAATTGCCCGTGCTCGTATATGTTCCACCCGCTCTTGCTGCAGCATTTGTCATGGACTGCGCCTTATCGTAAACCTTTGATGCAAAAGAATTATAGCCAGTAAATACACTCTTCAAAGTGCTGATATCTGCTTTTTTGAGGGCATCCTCATCCAGCTCAAGCTTATTATCCGCTCCTACAGATATACCTGCACGCTCCAGAAGTCTTTCTGTAGATTTTGTTGTCTTGGTCATCCATGCAGCATTTCTGAGGACATCCTTTGTGTTTGAACTTCCTGCACTCTCAATTGTCTTGTTGTAATTGTAGGCAAATGACTTTACTGCTTTAGTAATGGAATCCCAATCATAATCTTCTTTTGTAGTTTCCTCGCCTGTCTTCTCATCTTTTGTCTTTATCTGTTTCTTTTCCCAAAGCGAGTCCTTCATAAGAGCACCTGCGGACTTTGCAAGAGTTCCTGCAGCACTTCCCATAGATGTAAGTTTTGCTGACGAATCTCTGCCTGATGAAACACTATCAGCTTTCTGTTTTGCATAGTAAGCCTTAACAAGTTTTCCATAGGATCCATTCTTTATGCTGGCATAATCTGAGAGGTTTATCCCACCCATGATGCCATTATTATTGCCAGCTCCTGAATTGATACTTAGACCAGCCAGGAATGAACTTGCATTTTGGTTATATGCGCTATAGTCGTTATCAGCGCTATCATAATAGTTACTCTGTGAATATCCTCTGATTGTTGACATATATCCACTCTCCTTTGCTAATTACCGGAATCCGTTCCTTAAATGTGGTAATCAATATGCCTGTATTTTTCAGGCAGTGTTCTGTCAGCCAGCATGTCATTTTGTTCTTTTACCTGTTCAATTGCAGCGGCATCAGTTTCATCAAGAGCTTCATCTGATAGTGCCTCGAGATTCTCCTCGTTAAGCTCTGCCATATCCTCTGTCATTTCAGTGATTTCTTCAATCTGCTCCTCTAACTCATCCATGACCTCAGAAAGGGTACCTTTATCCTTATCAATGCCGGTAGCTTCCTCGATCATTTCTTCACGACGCTCTTCCGGTGTCTTTGGAGCCATCTTCTCAGCTTCTTCAGCAATTTTCTCACCGCGCTCTCTGGCTTCATCCAAAATATGAAACATCTGGGAATTGTTATATGAAGCCTTAGCTGCATCAATCTGATCATCATACTGCTGGAACATATCGAGCTTTCTCTGGATATCCTCCAGAGAATTAGTTTTCATGTTCTTAAGATTTTCTTTCTGCTTTTCAAAGAAAGCAATCTGATTGTCGCGCTTTGCCTGCCTCTCCATCCGGTCCTGCGTAGCTTTGCTCATAGGTCTGTTAAGAAGATTTAATCCTTGCATGTTTATATTCATAGGCGTTCTCCAATATTTTCTGAAGCTCTTCAAGCTGTTCCACCGTAAGGTTGACGTGCTTTTCTTTGATAGGATTTGGATCTAAGAGCTCCCTGAAAAAACTTTTAAGTCCATCTACCATACCTAACAGCCCATTCCTTGATCAACCAACTTGTTCTTTAGACGAATAGTAATCCTCAAACAGCTTATTGGCTGCATTCATAGTCTCTTTGCATATAGCCGGGAGTTCACGTCCCCAGGTCTTTATAGCCTGCTTGAATCCCTTTTCCATGGCTTTCTGCATCTCTTTCATCTTGTCGACATCATCTCCGGCAAGGGCTGCAGCAAAGTCAAATAACCTCTGGGATGTCTGCTTTACACCATAGTATCCATCTTCCGAAATATCTTTCTGTGCCTGTGCTCTAGTAGCTGCATCAACCTTGATGTTTCCACCAGCAAGCTGCTGCCACATATTACTTCCTGTGGCCTTGCCGTATGCACCTACCTGTCCCTGTAGAGTTTTCTGGACTATAGCCATCAGCTGGCTTCTCTGCTGCTCCTCTGCAGCTTTCATCTGCTGAACAATAGCTGCTCTGTCTGCAGGGGATTTCCTGGCGATTTCATAAGCAGCCTTATTACTGCTATCATCAGACTTTTTTTCATATACAGCCGCCTGGGGAGCAGGACCCACAGAGCGTTCTGTGCTCTGTGTCGGTAATGCCCCTGCGATAGGTGCCTGAATCGGTTTTTTCGATTCAGCTTGCACCGAACCGCTCTCATTTTCTTTTATAAAATTGTTATAATAGCCATAGTTTCCATAATTACTTGTAATACTCATACTCATCATTAACCTCCTTGTCGTTTTTCTTTACACCTTTGTATCCATTGTTACTGATCCGGTAATTGCTGTTTTTACTTCTGATGCACTGGTTGAAGCAATAGCTTCATCCAAATGCACTTCCCCTGTCTTAGTATCAGGTGCTGAAACAACTGTAACTTCAGCACCATCCACAGAAACTGTACTCTCTGCAATCTTCTCCTGAAGCTCCCCAAGCTGTTCTCTCTTTTCAGCGCGCTTCTTATCACGCTGCTCTTCTAATTTTTCTGCTCTCTTCTGTTCTTCAGCATCAGCCTTTAGAGCCTTATCCATGTTCTTATTCATCTCTGACAACTGATTCATCTGCATATTTCCGATATCAGTTGCTTTCTTTTCCATTACGGCAAGTTCTTCTTCCTTTTTGGCTGTATCACCGCCTCTGCCGGAATCTTGTTTTATCTCTGCTTTCAGAACGCCAGCTTTGCCTTCCATCTGCTTTTTGATTCCTTCCTGTGCTCTTACCTGCTTCATCGCAGAACTGGCAGATAAGAGAGATCTTGTCATAACATTTGAAATAGCCATCTGCGCCTCCTTTGCTACTCGCGATTAAATCGCTCGTATCAATTCGGGACGACATTTTAAGTTTGCCAAGGCAAAAGGTCGTCCCTCACTCATGTTTCATTTTCTTACGTAATACGCAGCAAATGCGTATTTCTACCTTGACATATTTCCATTTGTATTTTGCTAACATTTGTTAACCATCAAGGTAAAAAAATCGCTACTATTCACACTTCAATATCCATCGATCCACCGATATCTGGTTGCTGTACTTCCTGCGTTGTCATTACTGGCATATCCATTCCTCCACCAAGTGAAAGTGATACTCCACTATCATAATTTCCAGAAAAGTTTGCCTTTCCTGCATTCTCTTTTTCTGACTGTAACCTGTCAAATAATGCCTTCAGATATTTAAGATCTGCTTTTAATATATCCCTGGCCTCATCTGATCTGTGCTTAACCTTGAGCTGCTCAAGGTCTTCCGGTGTCATAGAGCCTGATAGAGCTTCTGCCATCTCATCAAGTTCCTCATCAAGCTCTACAGTTTCTTCGGCCATTTCCATCATCTCATCAGCACTAAGTTCCAGCTTTTCCATCAGAGCCTCAAACTCTTCCTGCTCAAGCTCTCTTATCTCTTCTTCTGATTCCGCATCCGGAGCGGGTTCTTCTGGCTCGGTAGGAATCTCTTCAGCTCCCTCAAGGTTTCTCTCAGCAGTCTCTTCCATCTTGAGGTTCTTCTTTTTCTTATCACAGGCTCTCATGACCATTTCAGCATGAAGTATGGCTCTGAGGATTTCTTCTTCGTCCACATCTCCATTTTTAAGCTGTTTTTTTAACAGCCCTATTTTTGCACGTATGCCATTAGAGACCTGCATGGCCTTCGTAGATGTTTTTGCCTGTAATACCTGTGAAGAAACCTGCTTAAAGCTGTACAGTACAGGTTTCTTTTTCTTTCCGGTCTGTTTGGTAGGCTTGCAAATTCCTATGGTTCCTACATGATTGCCATAAGCATCGTATAGTTTTTTCCTGTAATGCGTTGTATTGCCGCTTACGGAAACTTCCCATCCATTCACATAATCACCTCCTGTCCACGTTCACAAAATAAGCCATTGACTCCGTCCCCAGTGTCACATCCACTTGATTATCCCGGTCCAGAAATCAATTCCACTGTACTTCTCTATCTTAATGACTCCATCATTATCTGCTATAGTCTTGGCACTTACCCATCCGATGTCACTGCCACCGCCCATACCAGGAAACTTGTAGTAACCTCCTACGGTAAAGTAAATATCTTTTTCCTCATTCAAGATTTCCGGGCACCGGCGCTTAAGCTCTGTACAATCGATGAAAATGAACTCATCATCATAAGTAACAATAGACTCATCACGATCATACGCAAGAATCTCCATTTTTTCCTCACTGTAAATACCCGAAATGTCCATAGGATTATACCTTGCATAAGATACGTTTTTGATTCCTACTATCATTGATATAACAAGAACTATAGACAAAAACATACCTGCCGCAATAAGCCTCCTGTTATACTTCCTATGCTCTGTTATTCTTCCTAATCTCTTCTTGAGTACCTTATAGTTATCGTCCCAGGAAAAAGACAACCCGCTTCTGGCTCCAGAAATTCCTCTTATTCCAGATAGTCGTTTAGCATTATCCAAAAGAACCTCGCCGTACTCTATCGCTCCTATATCATTTCGCTGCATCGTTACGGCATCACAGACATCTTCAAGATCCCTTTTCAAATATCTTTCACCGATATGCAGAAATACATTGGGCCATAACAGTATTCGAATGGCCTCCCATAAAAGCTGAATCCACAGGTGTCCCAGCATTATGTGAGTTTCTTCGTGTTTAATAACTGTCTGTATTTGAGTTTTTTCCAATCTGTTTGAAATAACAATGACCGGCCTAATACACCCTGTACAGAAGGAGGAGACGTCTCCATCAATAACCTTTATGCTGAATCTTGACATATCCTCTTTATAGTCATCAAGTTTTCGTACCAGTCTGTGCAGCTTTCTCCTTCGAATAATGAGCCAGATTGCAAGACTGATTCCTATAAGAATATATATCAGAGAAATAATCTGCCACTTGCCACAAAGTGCATACCACCAGTAAAAGAGCTTTACACCAAGCTTTGTTTCCACGTAAAAGTGCAGTTTTCCACAAAATAAACAAGGAATCATCAGCGCCCATAAAGCAGCTTTCCCAAATATGGACTTGGAAAGCAAAATACTTCTGAGCAACATGATGATCCCTATAACGATCACTGACATAAGCGCACAAAAACCAAGTATGGTCGCATAATATACGCATACGAAATGTAAAAATTCATATAGACCATGCAAAAACTCTTGAAACGACATTCCCTGTCCTCCATAAGCTCATCCGTGAGCACATATCTGATGTCCCTAGTAAATTCCGGTTTTACTGTTTCTTAGATTTCTTTATAATAGCTTCCAGCTCTGCAATCTGTTCTTTAGTAAGCTTCTCATTTTCCAAAAAAGCAAATGCAGCACCGGCAGTATTACCTCCAAAGTAGCTATTGGCAAAGGCCTTGCTCTTTTCACGTCTGAGTTCATCCCTCCCTTTTGTTGCAGTATAGTGATAAACCCTACTGTCGTGCGGATCAACTGTATATGAAAGAAGTCCTTTTTTGCAAAGCCTGTTGATCAGAACCCTTACCATCCTCTGCGTCATGCTGGAAGCCCCAGGAAGTCTTTCTGTTATCTCTGATGAAGTAAGATCGTGATCACAATTCCATAAAGTCTCCATAATAAGCCATTCGCTCTCACTTGGAAGCATCTCTTCTCTTGGCATATGAACCTCCAACTTTTTGTAAACTCCCTCCTGCACTTTAATCAGAGAATTGTTTACAATTCTCTGGCGCTGGTGTGCGCAAGCTTCAGCTTGCATACACATTTGCACACCAGTCGCATCCATAGCGGAGCGCTTTTATCGAAAATATCATTTCCGATAAAAAAGAGTGCAGGAAATGGCTATAGTATTCCTTACACTCTTATTATCGGATAACATAAGTTAATTGTTAATAGCTGTTATCATTTTTTTATTTTTCTTTCATTTTTTCCTGATCAAAAAGCTGTAACCCCAGTGCCATAACTTCGCCATAGACCATCACGGCATTTCTTACGCACTCTTCACATGGGCAAAGGGGCTTTCCATCTGTAACGGTCTTAAGATCTCTGCACTTTATGGCGCCGCATCTTCTTCCAAACTCTTCCTGAATCTGTCTTGTCTTGGCAAGAGTTCCTTTTCCCCCAGTTTTCATGCCTGTGATCATTCCGGCACCTATAAGCGCTCCACAAGTAGCCTCCATGTTTCCCATCCCTGCACAAAATCCTGCTGTTAACTGACAAAGCTGCTGCTCACTAAGCTCAGTCTCATCAGCAAGTGCCACTGCTACTGACTGCGCGCAGTTGTACATTCCGGATGTTTTCATTTCTACAGCTTTTGCTGCTCTTTCTTCTATAGTCATCATTATTATCCTCTCTTCTCTTTAATCTTGCAGATTCCCTGAGTCATTGTTCCCATTGGACAAAATGAGCACCAGGTTCTCTCTTTATACAGCGCCATAACTATAAGCCCAATAAGCGTTGATGTAAGCATCAGACTGTAAAATCCAAAGCCAAACTGAGCTACCCAATCAGGGAATATAGATCCATTATAAGCCCATTTCCACGGCACTTTAAAGGTCCAGAACAGTTTTATTGCCTTGCGCAAAGACCCAGCCCCTGAAAATACCAGATACGTCTGAAACACCATTGTGCCAAACATTGTTAAAAAGAACGCCAAAAATCCATATCTAAACCATTTCGACGAAAGCCATGCCGGAGCTTTTTTTCTTCTGGAGCACTTTAAATTTCGACCAAGGGCCCAAAATAACTGCCCTCTTCCACACATATGATTGCAAAACCACTTATTGCCACCGGCTATTGCAAAAATCAGTGGAAGTATAAAATCAATCATACCAAGCCATGCAAAAAGAATATTAAAAAAGCCCAGTGCAAAATAAATAATTGTCCATATCCAAAGATAATCATACCAATGTTTTTTCTTATTTTTTGCCATCAGAAACCTCCTGAACACTTACTGAACCTGCAGGACAAGCGCCTTCACATATTCCACAGCCCACACATTTATCATGATTGATCACTGCATAGCAACCTTTGAATATGCTGATTGCATCTCTGGGACACTCTTTAGCACAGACTCCGCAGGCAACACATCTGTTAATATCATTAACAGACTTTCTCATCTCCTACTTTCCTTTCTTTTTTCATAAAAAATACTTGTATTTTTCAGCCAACGCTTATATTGTATTAGGTATAAAAAATATATCAAGTACGCAGTTTATATGTATCTGGTAAGGAAAAACATACCATGAAAAAAGACGCAAAAAAAGAGCCTTTATGCAACAGTATTGCAGGCGAAGGCTGTGGTTTAAAAAAAGTTATAAACATAGTTGGTGGAAAATGGAAGATTATGATCCTTTGTGTCATCGATAACAACGAAACCGTCAGATATGGCGAATTAAGCCGCTCTATTGCCGGCATCACCAATACAATGCTTGCCAATTCTTTAAAGGAACTTGAAAAAGATGGTCTCGTAGAAAGAAAAATGTATAATGAGATGCCTGTCAGAGTTGAATATACACTCACCGACAAAGCAAGAAGCCTCATCCCCATTCTTCTGGAACTGAAAAAATGGGGCGAAGACAATCTCTAAATATATTTGTGCAAATATTACTCATCTACTTTAACAGCGAACATAACAAAGAACAGATCGTCCTTCTGAGTGCAGGTTGAAAGAGTTATTATCTTGTCATCAACAGTTGGCTCTATTCCTGTGTCAATGTAGGTCTTATACTCTATCGTATCAAGAAACTCACGCATTCTGGATATATTATCACCACAAACATCATAGATATAAGAATTCTTTGGAACATCCATGAATGCGAAAATCATGTATCTGCTGCTTCCCTCAGGAGTTATAATCTGGAAATATTTGTGCTCATCCAAGAATTCAAGATTCTCTTTATAAATTTTCAAAGCACCAAACATACTTCTGTCACGCATATTATGACCATAGATTATAGTATTCGAATCCGAAAAATCAGCTGATGATCTGTAATCAAGGAAAATAGCTCCTGCAGCAGAGTCATTTCCATCCGCATCCTTTAAAGCATATTTAGAATTGTCATCTGCCTGCATTAAAGGACTGCTTATAAGATCATCCTCAAATCTTATCCAGCCTACAGCCTCAGGATGGGTTTCCATAAACTGAGAAATACCAGAATCTACATAAGCAGGTTCACTGCTTTCTGCTGTAGCTGCAGCCTCTGTAATTTCTACATGAGCTAAATCATCAGAGCTTTCTAAAGTTGTTGCAATGTCTGCATCCTGAACATCAGCTATCTGGCTATAAGCGTAACTTGCTTCACTCATTGCAGCAGCATTTGAAATCTCAGCTACAGCCTCATCCTCCACCGTAACTCCTGATATAGGAGTTTCTACTGAAGGCATTTTTTTAGCTGCTGTCAGATATTTCGCTGAAATTCCAATCACCAACAAAACTATCGCTCCCGCCAAAAGAATTTTATAATGTCTGCAAACATTTTTTATAATACTTGCAAGGACTATAAGAACAATTTCAATCCATATTAAAAACGGAGCAACATTCCTGTGTTTATTGTTAAAAGCCTTTATCTTACCTAATAAATTCTGCATAACTATCTATCCTATCTTTAAAACATATACCGAATGATTCTATCTAAAAAGCAATACATAAGTCAATATGTTTTAGTAAAAAACTTCCCACAGTTCCGTGTGGGAAGTTTTCATTTAAATCTTTGCTAAAGCTCCTTCTGGAATTGGACAATTGTAGCCATCTTTTGTTCTTTCCATTAATTCCAAAGTGCTTTCTTTTATTATTTCTTTATTTTCAAAAAGATCTATTGCTGTCGCTGCAAGTACCTTCCCTGCGTGGAGCGCGGCTTTTCGACCAATAGAAGTACCGCCGCATGCTACATTCTGCCAACTGTGTCCCGGACACCCATTAGGCCAGGATGCCACATGAATTTGAAGAGTTGGGCAATTGTTGCTAACATCTCCTACATCAGTTGAAGAGGCTTCAAAAGCATCTCCCAAGAAATGCGGCAACAAGAAATCATTCATATAAGTAGCATTTTCTTTTCTCAGCAAGGCAGATTTCCTGGCATACTCTTCGTCAAAAGAAGACCCAATACCTGGATTTTTATCCCTGCCATCATATGTTAGCGCAATCTTTTCAGCAATCTGAAGTTCAGCTTCATTATGAGAGGGAACCCCCAGTTCTTCAAAGTTACTGTACGCTATTTTTTCCAAAGTCCTATTGGTAACAGTATCCGACATGCCATCTATAAATGTTCTCTCTACAGTTGTATCAGTCATAAGAGCTGCACCCTCTGCAATCTTGTCAACTCGCTTTTGAAGTTCCAATGCTTCTTTTACATGATTCGATCTTACCATATAAAGGACCTGTGCCCTGGCCTGAACTACGTTGGGACTAATACCACCTGCATCTGTTATAGCGTAATGAACTCTGGCTTTGTCGCTCATGTGCTCTCTTAAAAACTGAACGCCAATATTCATCAGTTCCACTGCATCCAAGGCACTCCTGCCTTTCTCCGGTGCAGCAGAAGCATGTGATGATACACCTTTAAACGTATACTTCACCTGAATACAGGAGTTAGATGACCCTGTCACAACCTCATTGCAATCTGCGGGATGCCAGGTCAGCGCGGCATCCAGGTCATTCCATATACCATCTCGTGCAAAAAAAGCTTTTGAAGCGCAGCCCTCTTCTCCGGGGCATCCATACAAAATAATCGTACCCTCATGCCCTGATTCCTGCAGGTATTTCTTTATTCCTATTGCTGCAGCCATGGCTCCTGCGCCCAAAAGATTATGACCGCATCCATGCGCTGAGCTGTCCGAGGTTATGCTTTCTTCAAGTTTTTCAACATCCAGATGCTCTTTCTTTTCCACATCACACTTAGGAATACCTGAAAGAGCATCATACTCAGCCAAAAGTCCTATTACAGGTTTCCCACTGCCAAAAGAGGCCATAAAGGCTGTTGTAATGCCGCCCAAACCTTTTCTGACCTCAAATCCTTCGTCTCCCATGACCTTACAATACAGCTTGCATGACTTATTCTCCTGCAGGGAGATCTCTGCGTAATCCCATATTTTATCGGACACATCATATATAAGTTTTTCTTTTTTCTCTATCTCTTCTACTGCTATTTTTTTATACTTATCCATCATCAAGCCCCATTCATCCGGTTATTTAGTTCAAGAAGTCATATATTTCTATAGAACTTTGCTGAAAAATTCCTGAAGTCTTGGATGCTTTGGATGTTCAAATACTTCTGAAGGAGTCCCCTGCTCAAGAAGCTTACCATCAGCCATGAAAAGAACTCTGTTTCCAACCTCTCTTGCAAAGCCCATTTCATGAGTAACAACAACCATAGTCATTCCTTCAGCCGCAAGCTGCTTCATAACATCCAAAACCTCTCCTACCATCTCTGGATCAAGAGCTGATGTAGGCTCATCAAACAGCATAACTTCAGGTTCCATCATAAGAGCTCTGACAATAGCTATACGTTGTTTTTGTCCGCCGGAAAGCTGAATAGGATAAGAATTGGCTCTGTCCTCAAGTCCGACTCTTTTAAGGAGCTCTAACGCTTTCTTTTTAGCTTCTTCCTCAGGTACATTTTTTACCTTAACCGGGGCAAGAATCATATTTTCCATAATGGTCATATGTGGAAAAAGATTAAAATGTTGAAACACCATTCCCATCTTCTGCCTGTGAAGATCCATATTTACCTTTACCCACTTACCGTTTTTATCCTTATATTTTTTCTTGGTAATATCAACATCATCAAAAATAATAGCTCCGCCTGTCGGCTCCTCAAGAAGGTTCAGGGAACGAAGAAAGGTTGATTTTCCACTACCGGAAGGACCGATAACAACCATTACATCTCCTTTGTCTATATCAACAGTCACTCCGTCAAGAGCTTTAATCTTACCGCCATTATAATGTTTTTCCAAATCAACTATCTTGATCAGTTTATCTCTTGTCGCCACGGCTCATTCTCCTTTCAAAATGTGCTATCAGTTTACTTGTAGGGAAACACAGGCAGAAATATATTGCCGTTGCTACAAGTAAAGGCTCGATGATAATGAAAGTAGCACCTCTTACCGCATTTACAGCTGACATAATATCCTGAACACCTATAGTATAAGTAATTGCTGACTCTTTTATAATGACTACAAATTCGTTAGCTATTGCAGGAAGAATATTCTTGATAGCCTGAGGCAAAATAATATATCTCATAGTTTGAAGCTGGCTCATTCCAAGTGATCTTGAAGCCTCTGTCTGTCCGCCATCAATTGACTGTATTCCAGATCTCATGATCTCACAAAGATATGCACCGGAGTTCATTCCAAGAGCTATAACACCGGGGAAAAACCTCTCAAACTTAATAAATCCCATGAACGTAAAGCTAGGAAGTGTGATAAGGGAACCAAAAACACCATAATATATAATTGCAACCTGAACAATAACAGGTGTTGATCTTAAAATTTCAACATATGCAGTCGCAAGGAAACTGAGTGGATTGAACTTTCCAATAGCAACAAGTAACCCTTTCTCTCTCTGGTGTCCCTCCTTATCAAGTCCCAAAAACGCAAGTGGATAAAATTTTGACATTCTCATGCTCGATAAAATAAGTGCCAAAACAAAACCAATAGCCACTGTAAATAATGAAAGCATTACAGTGACTACAATACCCTGCCAGAACAGGCTGGCATAGGGAGAAATCTTAGTGAAATTTTCTGCCTTAATAAAACTATCCATATCCATCCTTATTTTCTTATGCAGAGCAGAATCCTTTTTATGATCTGCCCTGCATTATTTTTCTATGATATTCAAAGTATTTAGTGACCACAATCAGCAACCTGTCCAATATCAGTTATCAAGCAAGCCCTCGATGATCTCGCCACTTGCCTGCTCATTGGCAGTTGCAACAAACTCATCCATCTTGCCACTTTCTTTTGCACTCTTGATTGCTTCATTTACAGCTGCCTTAAGCGCTTCATTACCTTTTGAAATTCCAATAGCAGAGCCTTCTGCACCATCATAAGGAACATCAAGAACTACACAAAGATCCGGATAGTTCTTAGCATAACTTTCTGCAACAGCTGTCTCAATATATGCACCATCAAGCTTACCGGCAATCAACTCTGCAACGATATCTGTTACCTTTGTAAGCTGAATAAGATCAGCATCAGGACTGTTTGTCTGTGCAAGATCCACCTGAATTGAACCTGTCTGAGCACCAATCTGAAGACCTGCAGCATTAACATCAGCAAGGCTTGCAAACTTATCCTTGTTGGCCTGAGTACATACAAATGACTGTCCACCTTCATAATAGATATCAGAAAAATCCATAATTGATTCACGTTTTGGATCAGGTGAAAGACCTGCAACGCCAAGGTCAACAGCCTTAGTCTGAAGTTCCATCAAAACGCCATCAAAGTCAACAGGAACAACCTCAAGCTCAAGTCCGAGATAATCCGCTATGTACTGAGCAAGTGCAATATCAAATCCTGCAAGCTGTGGAGTTCCGCTCTCATCTACTGCATAGAACTCATATGGAGCAAAGTCAGGAGATGTGGCTACTGTAAGCTTTCCTGCTGTAACTGTGGAAACACCTGAATTAGCACCATCCGCGCTCTCATTTGTAGTAGATGAAGAAGACCCGCATCCAACAGCAAGAATTGCCATCATTGACGCCATAAACAAAGAAACGATTTTCTTTTTCATAATTTTTCCTCCTATATGCATACATTTTATTGAAATATGCATTCTAATATTGATTTTTGTATTTTTATGCATTAATCATGTATAAATAATAATACACTTGATGTTTTTTATCAATACTAAATTAAAAGAAAATTAAATTCTTGATGCGCTATCGCAATTACGATAACATTATTATATAGCATCGATTATATCTTGTTAAGAATGCGGATGGAGCAAATACTTATGAAATTTAGTAAGAAAAACGAAAACCTGATCCATGATTCGGGAATAATAAAAGACAAACGCTTTTACAAATCCAAAATATTTGTCGGACTGTGTCAGCTCTTTTCTGTAATTCTGATTATTTTGGGAATTTTGGCTATATTCGCCAAATAAGGGGACATATCTATGAGTGAAGATTCAAAAAGAAGAGTATATGAAGTACTGGAAGCATCTCATACAGGTGATGTTTCATCAAAGGCTTATGACATGCTGATGACCACTGCTGTAATCGTAAGCCTTATTCCACTTACGTTAAAAAACGAAAATATCTATTCAAAATATATCGATGTATTCACATTCATAATTTTATTAATAGATTATTGTGCGAGGCTATATACCGCCGATTATAAAATGGGCTATAAAAGTATAAGCGCTTATATAGCATATTTCTTTTCGCCACTGGCAATATTTGATTTGCTCTCTCTCGTTCCTATACTATATGTTATATGGCCGGTAAATACCTCCCTTAAACTTCTTCGCCTTTTCAGAGCATTCAGAATAGTCAAGCTTGTCCGATACTCAAAAACCATGGTCGTAATCTCAAATGTATTAAGAAAAGTAAAGAAACAACTTGGCGCAGTACTCATCCTGATTATGATATATATTTTTATCTCTGCAATGCTGATTTTTCAGCTGGAAGCATCTCTTTTTAACAATTTCCTTGATGCTTTGTATTGGGCAACAATCTCCATAACAACTATAGGTTATGGTGATATATCTCCTATCACAACAGCCGGAAGAGTTATTACTATGATATCTGCTCTTGTAGGAATGGCTGTCATCGCACTTCCTACAGGTATTATTACTGCTGCATATATGGACGAGATACGCAGAAAGAAATCCAAATACGAACTATAGTTTCATGGTGACTGCAGAAATTCTTTTATATTAAACTCTTTGCCGGTTCTATCCTCATATATTTCAGAAATACTTTTACCCTGGTCTTTTGGATCTAAATCAACATTCTGTGCATGAACCTTCCAGGAACTGTCATCTGACAAAATTTGATATGCGATATTGTGCTGAAGCCATTCATATGCCATATCCTCTGCTGTCCTATAAGACTCCATATCACTTCCATGAATCTGATGAACTCTAATAAGCGCCTCGCATATAATAGTAATATCTTCAGTATTGTTTATCTTGTAAGAATCGTATATTCTCCAATTATCCGTGGTATATACAGCTGAAAACTCTTCATTTCCATATGTAAAAACATAATTTTTACCATTTCCATATGTATCCCGCAAGTTTATATCTGAAGGATCTGAAAGAATACCACTTTTTGTCTCTGTAGCAGCTACATCTGAAGAATCTGAAAGCATGTCATTGCCGCTTTCTTCCAAAGTACTATACTGACCGGAATCTTCTTTAGTATCTTCCTCTTCAGTTTCAAAGTAACTATATATTTGTTCAAGGCTAAGCTCTGCACTTGCCTCATGTTCCCCAATTTGTTCTAAACTGCATCCACTTAGGGACAGCAAAAATATAAAATAAAGTAAAAAGAATTGTTTTTTCATCATATCCAAGATTATACCTTTATATTTAATGAAATCAATAATACATATTAAGATTGTAAATGAATCTCATCTCCCCCTACCATTATTAAGTTGACATTTAGCCTGAAATATAATAACTTAACCAAGTAATTGATTTTTAATTACGGAAAAAAGTATAAAAGGGGAAAAATTTTAATGTCAACACTAGCTTTACTTGCAGTACTTCCTGCAATCGTTCTGCTCGTTGTTATCTACAGAGCTGATAACATCGAGAAAGAGCCATTTTCACTTATGGCAAAAGTTTTCGGACTTGGCGCTCTTACAACAATCAGCGCCATGATCTTAGAAGAGATAGGATTATTTATTTTATCATTCTTTTTCTACACACCAAATGCTCTGTATACATTCTTTGAGATGTTCTGCGTAGTTGCGCTTGCCGAGGAAACAGGAAAATATTTTGTCCTCAAAAAGGCTACCTGGAAAAACAAAGAGTTCAATTTCTCATTCGATGGAATCGTTTATTCTGTTTGCGCTTCACTTGGTTTTGCCACACTCGAAAATATCCTATATGTATTCCAGGGTGGTTTTTCAACTGCTGTAATGCGTGCTGTTACTGCTGTTCCCGGGCACTGCATCTTCGGTATCTTCATGGGTATCTACTACGGTATAGCCAAGGGATGTGAGCTCAGAGGTGATGAGAAAGGCAAAAAAGACAACTTAAATAAAGCGCTTCTTGTTCCTATTTTCCTTCATGGTTTCTATGATTTCAGTTGCTCACTTGAATATGATGGTATGTTTCTTATCTTTATCCTTCTTGAGATATTTATGACAGTTAAAGCAATCAAGATGGTAAAAAAGATGTCAAAAGAGGATAAGCCTCTTGGTCCGGAGGTTCAGATGGCTGCTCCTACAATAGATTCAATAGGATCCATTGCTCCTGTAGTATTTCCTGAAAACATTCAGCCGGCTGTAGAAAGTCCTGCAAACGTAACACCTGAATCTGTTACATTAAATACTCAATCCGCTCCTGAAAATGTTCCACCGGTAAATCCAAATCCTGTATTTACTGCCGAGAGCATTGACCCGTCAACGAACGCATAAAACAAATAAAAAAAGCTTGCTGAGGTTTTAGCAAGCTTTTTTATTATTCTTTTTTAATTTGCCGGAATGAGATCCCTATACCAGCGCAAAGCGCCAAGATATGCCTCATAAACTTTATCCATATCCATATTTTCAAGAACCATTATCCTTGAAACTTCCGTCCAATCAGCGTCCTCATAGGATCGAATAAAATTCAAAACCTTTGCGTAATCACCCTCCCCCTCCAAAAGAGCTGCTTTTACATTCTTGGGTACAACAACCATATCAAGAGCTTCCCGCATAGGTTTTTCAAGCATTATATCAAGCGCCGAAAAAAGCCCCATAATAAACAGTTCAGGCGCCATCATCGCAAGTTCGAAGCTTTCTGCGAGGTTCTCTGCAAATTTAGCTCTTATCATAACAAGTCTCGTAATCTCAGAAGGCTTATCAGAACAGAGTTCTTTAGTAACAGCTGTATTTATCCATCGTTTCAATTCTTTTTGGCCCATCATGGCAGCTGCATGTCTAATGGATTTAATTTCCGAATTAAGGGCCATCCTGTTTACTATTTCCAAAAGAGAAATAACAAGCGCCGGATCCTTTCCAATTACATCCGCAGCCTCTGTAAGGTCAAAGTCCGGATTATTTACCACATTTAAAAGCTCGATATAATTCACCTTCAAAGGACTAACTTCTGTCTCAGAATCCTTTACAGGCATTCTAAAGAATCCGCCTTCATAAAGATCATAGCCTCCGTCTTTGGTAAGCTCATCATATTCTTCCTGGGTATCAACATTAACTGCACACAGCTTTATTTGGGGATAGACCGAATTAAAATAAAGCCTGGCTTTATCTATATGTATCTTGGCATGGTTAAGCAGAATGTAATCGCACTTACTTAAAATCTCTCTGTAAGGTTCAAAGTCCGTAATTTGGAGCTTTCGCATAGCGAGTTTATACCCCTGCCCCTTGAGTTCTTTTACCCTTCTGATAAACTGTTCCTCCGGTAAGATTGTATTATCCATCAAAAGAACTACCTTTCCAGCCGGCACAGTACACTGAAGAGAAATCTCAGAGAAAATAGAAAACTGATTGACGGGGACAAAGACTTCCTTTCCACCTGAAAGTGTAGCAACCCCCATGTTGCTTACAACTTCAAGCTCATGAATGGTGCCAGCACCGTCATATCTGGCTCCTCCCTCAAAGCCGGGATTAAGAAAATGGTTCTCTTTCCTTGCGAAAACCGAATAGGCACAAACCGACATTTTATCGTCAAATAAAGGAATTAATGTAGCAAGCATTATCCGCTCCTTTCACGTGCGCATAACAAACTTCCACTCAGTATTATTGTACCTTATCATTTGGAATATACCAATTATATTTTTATAAAATTACGTTAATTAGACCTCTTTTTCGTATGTGGTTCTATCAATAATGAACTTAGGCCTTCCCTTAACTTCATCATATATCTTGGAAATATAGAAACCTATCACACCAAGTCCCATCATGATAACAGATGATGTAAAACATTGAAGGATAATAACAGTAGTAAATCCAGCCCTTGCACTTCCCAAAAAGTATTGAACAAGTGCTTCTATACTAAATGTCAATCCCACAAAGAAAACCAAAAATCCAAGTATTGTCACTATCTGCATAGGTGCAGAGGTGAAAGAAGAAATATTAGTAACAGCATATTTAATAAGTGACCTTGTACTCCATTTGGAAGTACCGGCCTCTCTTTCTCTTACGTCATACTCTACTTCTGTGCTCTTAAAGCCTATCCATGATGAAAGAGCTCTAAAGAAAGCATTTTTTTCTCTCATATTAAGAAGAACATTGATGGCCTTTCTGTCAAGAAGCTTAAAATCAGATGCTCTGGACATATCAAATCCAACTGCATCACTCATGATCGCATAAAAACTCTTAGCTGCAAATTTATGAAGTGCACTTTCTGTGCCACGACTTGTTTTTACGCCCTCTACTATTTCATAGCCCTGTTCCCAAAGTCTGTACATTTCAACAATCTTTTCCGGTGGATGCTGAAGATCACAGTCTATAACCACGCAACAATCGCCTGTAGCCTGTGATAATCCGGCAAAAACAGCCGACTCTTTTCCAAAGTTTCTTGAAAAACATACTCCCTTAACATTCTTATTTTGAGAAGCAGCCTCCTCGATAATCTCCCAGGTTCTATCCTTAGAACCATCATTTATAAACAAAAGTTCATGCGCTATATTTGCATCATTCAATATCCCATCAATAGTACTAACTGCCTTAGGGATAATTTCTTCTTCGTTGTAAGCCGGAATAATAACTGAAAGCACCTATAAATCCTCACCTTGTGTATATTTTTGTCTATCTTTTTTTCGCACTGTATTATATCATAATTATGAGGGCAATTCTATAAATCTAGAGAATAGGGGGATTTAATATGAGTCAGAATGAAATGCTGGCTATGATTCTTGCCGGTGGTCGCGGAAGTAGATTAAAAGATCTGACTACCAAAGTAGCAAAACCGGCAGTCTACTATGGCGGAAAATACCGCATCATTGACTTTCCACTCAGCAACTGCGCCAATAGTGGCATTGACGTTGTTGGCGTTTTAACGCAATATGAATCTGTACTGCTAAACAGTTATGTTGCGCAGGATGGACGATGGGGGCTTGACTCCAAAGATAGCGGCGTTTATGTTTTAACACCTCGCGAAAAGGCTGATGAAGGTCTTGACGTCTACAGAGGCACAGCTGATGCTATCTCTCAGAACATCGATTTTATCGATGCTTACAATCCGGAGTATCTTCTTATCCTATCCGGTGATCACATTTATAAAATGAATTATGCAAAGATGCTTGCTTATCACAAAGAAATGAATGCAGATGCCACTATTGCTGTGCGCGGCGTTCCCATGAAAGAAGCAAGCCGCTTTGGTATCATGAATACAGATGGCAATGGACGCATCATCGAATTTGAAGAAAAACCTGCAAAACCAAAAAGCAACCTTGCTTCCATGGGAATCTATATATTCAGTTGGAAGCTTCTTAGAAAGATGCTTGTAGATGATATGAAAAATCCAGATTCTGACCATGACTTTGGAAAAGATATTATTCCAAAGATGCTTGGCGAGCACAGAGGTCTTTTCGCTTATGAATTCAGCGGCTATTGGAAAGATGTTGGAACTATTGATTCTCTTTGGGAAGCAAACATGGATCTTCTTGATCCTAAAAACGAGCTCAATCTCAATGATTCTTCATGGCTCATCTATACTGAAGATGTCTCCACTCTTCCTCAATACATCGGCAAAGAAGCAAAAGTAAAAAAAGCTTACATAACTCAAGGTGTTCAGGTTGAAGGTTCTGTTTCCAATTCAGTTCTTTTCACAAATGCTGTCGTAAAAAAAGGTGCCAAAGTAATAGACAGTGTACTGATGCCTGGGGCAATTGTTGAAGAGGGGGCCATTGTTACAAGGGCACTTGTTGCCGAAAATGTTAAGATTGGCAAAAAAGCAAAGGTCGGTACAAAGGCCAGCGAAAACATAACACTAGTTGCAAAGAATGTAAAAGGAGGTAACAAATAATGGCTAAAGCATTTGGAATTGTATCCTCCGCAGACAACACAATATATGTTGATGGTCTTCAGGACTACCGTCCTATTGGATCATTCTCGTTCCTTGGAAGATTCAGGGTTGTTGATTTTCCTATTTCCAACATGAGCAATTCGGACATCAACAGGATTCAGGTTTACCTACAGTCAAAACCAAGATCCCTCTGCGAGCACATTGGCTCCGGAAGACATTACAACATCAACAGTAAGAGAGGTAAAATTCAACTTCTTTTTTCAGAAAACACCTCTTCACGTTCAATTTATAATAATGATATTTCTGCCTATAAGGCCAACCTTGATTATATCCAGCGTATGCACGAAGAATACGTTATTGTGGCTCCCAGCTATATGGTTTACAAGCAGGACTATCGTCAGCTTCTTGAGAGTCACATAGCATCAGGCGCTGAGGTCACTATCCTCTACCATAAAGTAGAAAACGCAAGAGATTACTTCAAAGGCTGTCATACAGTAGTTCTAAACAAGCAAAAGGGTGTGCAGGCCATTGAAAAAAACCTGGGCACAGCCAATAACAAAAATATCCTCATGGATACCTACTGCATGAGAAAGGAGACATTTATAGAACTTGTTCAGGATGCAAGCTGGATGTCTTCAATTTACACTTTACCCGATATAATTAATCTCTACTGCAAGCAGATGGATGTCAGAGCCTACCAGCACAAAGGTTACTTCGCCAGCCTTACAAGTCTTGATGATTATTACCACGCATCAATGGAACTTCTTGATTACAGTATAGCAAGCGACCTTTTTAAGGCAGACTGGCCAATATATACCAGAACTACAGACTCCTGTCCTACTCAGTATTTTGAGACAGCTAAAGTCTCTAATTCTTTTATCAGCAATGGCTGCCTTATTGAAGGAACAGTTGAAAATTCCATAATTGGCCGTGGTGCTGTGATAGGGAAGGGTGCCACTATCAAAAATTCAATAATTATGGCTTATTCTGAAATTTCAGAAAACATTCACATTGAAAACGCCGTTGTAGATAAATGGGCAAAAATCGTAAATGCCAAGAACATCATAGGGACAGCGCTTCAGCCACAATATATAAAAAGACGCGACATTCTCTGATGAAAAGCAAAAAAGAACTCCCAAATCCGGGAGTTCTTTTTTTGGGGGGAAAAATTTATTTAAGTTTGAACTTACCAACAATCTCTCCGAGAGTATCCGCAATCTCTTCCTGCTTGTTGGACATATCATTTACATTGGATACTACATCAGCTGCAGCCATGACAGAGTCATTCACTTTACTTGACAGATCAGCTGTATCCTGTGTAGACTCTGCGATGTTTTGAATAGCTTTTGATACTTCTTCCATAGCTGCTCTGATATTCTCAACCATTCCTGCAATCTTTTCTGAAGAATCGCCAAATGCTCCTGCATCATCGCCGTACTGTTTTGCCATATTAACAAATTTATCATAGTCAGGTGCAACTGTTTCTTTGATAAATCCAAGGAGCTCTCCGGATGAGCTTGAAAGTGTTCCGAATGCTTCCTGTACACCGTCTATTGTCTCTCTGATCTGTTCTACTGCCTCTGAAGTGCTGCTTGCAAGCTTGTTGATTTCTGAAGCAACAACTGCAAATCCTTTACCTGCATCGCCTGCTCTTGCAGCCTCAATGCTGGCATTAAGTGAAAGAAGATTGATCTGATCAGCGATTTCAGCAATCGTATCTGCAAGAGTTCCGATTTCATCAACAACTTTAGCTTTTTCATTGGCATCAGTAAGGTCAGCCTCACGCTGTTCTGCAATGTGTATTGCGTTATCATATGCAGCCTTACTTTGCTGCTCGATCTCTCTTGCTTTCTTCTTGATATCAACTGCATCTTCGCTTGTCTTTTCAGTCTCAGATGCAAGCTGCTGAACCGATGCATTTACTTCTTCAACTGATGCATTAACCTGCTCTGTAGCAGCTCCTGAAGACATCATTGCATCGTTAACACCTGACATATTGGTCTGGATATCATTAAACTGGCCGGAGAGCTCGTTAGCCATATTTGCGAGGCCTGTTGATGTCTCGCTCACCTGTACTGATCCATCTGAAATTCTAGAAATAACGTCCTTGTTATTCTCAAACATATCGTTAAGGGAATCACTCATCTGACCAAGTTCATCGCCTCTGTTAGATACGATTTTATCAACTGTAAAGTCTCCACTTGCAAGAATGTTCGCAAACTGTTTAACGCTGTTGATACTCTTAGCAATACTCATAACAAAGATTGTTATAATGACAGCACTTACAATAAGAGCAATGATCATGATTACTGTAAGAACTCTTGTAGCACTTTTTGATGGTGCTTCAATTTCTTCAAGATCCATTCTGATGATCATCTTCCAGTTGACATTAGGAATATCCATATAGGTTAAGAGGATTGTTTTTCCACCAACTCTCATAACTCCCATATGTGGCTCTTCGCCTGAATTTGAAAGGATCATCTGACCTGCTGCTGCTATATTTGCATCAGGGTCCTCCTGCATCTTTACGCCATCCATTACCTTTTGGTTGTCGTCCGTATATATATAAGTACCATCAGAAGAAAGAAGTATAGCACTTCCTGTTGAACCTACTTTGATATTTGATACAAGCTCCGAAATATCTGTAAGCTCCATATCAACAGTTACACATCCAATATATTTATTTCCATCATATATTGGAGCAGAACAACTGGACATGATCTTTCCGCTTGTAGGATCATAATATGGATCTGTTATAACGGCCTGTCCCTGTGAAAGAGCTTTTGCATTCAAATAATAATCCTGATTAAAATAATCATACTCTGCATTACTATAATCCCAGGTTTCAACTATTGTACTTCCATCTCTGTACCAATATGGGCCGATATATTTTTCAGCCGGATCAAATGTATTTGGCTCAAACCACAATCCTGCACCAAGGATAGAATCATTATCATTAATAATTTTAGATAATGTTCCCTTATAGTTATCCATCTGAACAAACTGATAAGATGTAGAAACCATTTCTGCAATATTTACAGCTGTAGTTCTTATGATCTCCAGTTTTCCATCAAGACTATTTGCATTTGCCTCAACATTATTGTTCATGGCTTCAGTATTCGCTGTCTGAAGATTGACAGACAGTTCCTTGGTAGCCACATAAGTCAAGATGATCATGGCGATTGCCATGATAGGCAAAATACAAAGTAACATTTTAACTTTCAGGCTCATTTTTTTCATAGACACACCTCTTCTGAATCATACATTTTTTCGCGCCAATGTTTTCAAGTGTATACTGGACGCTAACTATATTTTACAATATATTGTTTATATATATTCTTAAATAAGTATAAATATCTATAAAAAATCACTTTATAGCATTCGCTTTTTATCTTTTTTTAATAAGTTTTTAATACGCTAAATAGTTTATATTCTAACCTGCTGTGGTAAAATTATTATGATTTTCATAAAACACAATGTAGTTAAGAAAGGAAAATAACATATGAGCCCAGAACAATTTCGCCATGCTAACAGTACTTCTTTTTCTGTTTGTGTAGTTATACTATTAAGTGGACTTATACTAACGATAATCAACACATTTTCTACAGGATTAACAGTAGGTAAAATTGCAATTTTTGCCAATGTCATAATTGGTGGCGCAATGATCTGTATTGGTGAGTTTAAGTTTGCAACGCAAAAGCTTGGCTGTATTCTCATAATGGGTGGTTCAACACTCTACTACTTTGTTCTGCTCATCGCTGAAGACAGCATTTCATATTTTGCGTTTGGTCTGCCGATACTTTTTAGCAGCATTGTTTACTTAAATGTAAGGCTTTGTAAAGCAGGAATCTCTGCTATATCTCTTTCGTTCTTAATCACGTGTATCAAAGCCTTTGTGACAAAAGGCACTTTGGATATGGTCCATGTACCGGCGTTTATTACTCTGGCTTTGGCTTTCATAGCTTGTATTGCTACGGTAACTCTTTTAACTAAATTTAATGATGAAAACAATGAAAAGATAACAAAGAATGCTGAAAAGTCGCTCAAGACAGGAAATGCAATGGCAGAAATTGCCAATACTATTACTGACCTATTTAATTCTTCTCAGGAAGATATGGCATCTCTGCAGAATATAATCGAAACACAGCATGAAGGCATGAAAGACATTGCATCAAGCATGGAAAGTACTGCTCAGGCTGTAACAAGGCAAGCTGAACGAGTTCAGGAAATACAGGAAGAAACAAATACTACAGAGCAGCACAGAAAAGATATGACTGTAGCTTCAGAAAGTACTCAGGAAGCTGTAAGAAGCGGCGTAAAAGTTATAGAAGATCTTAAGATCAAATCTGAAGATGTTTCAAAGCAAAGTCAGGTTACAGTTGATGCTACTCAGGCAGTTATCAATAAGGTTGAAGAAGTACAAAAGATTGTCGGTTCTATTATGTCTATTTCCAAACAGACTAACCTTCTTGCACTTAATGCCAGCATAGAGGCTGCAAGAGCCGGTGAAGCAGGAAAAGGCTTTGCAGTAGTTGCTAACGACGTGCGAGAGCTTGCCGATGAAACAAATACAGCTTCTACAAAGATTACCAATATCATAAATGAGCTTAACGAAGATGTGCAGAAAGCCATGGCAAGTATTGATGATACAGTTGCATCCGTATCTGAACAGAATGCAATGATTGAATCTGTTGGAGAGAACTTCAACAGTATCAATGAAAATGTAACAGAAATGCTCGACAGATTCGCCGAGATCGGAGAAGGAATGAAACAGATTGCATCTTCTACTACAGAAATTAACGACAGTATCTCTAATCTGTCAGCAACAAGTCAGGAAGTTGCTTCTCTATCCAACGAAGGAGTTCGCTCATCTGATATGGCTGTTGAAAAATTCGAAGGTTTCAAGAAGATATTGGGCGAAATATTCCAGCAGGCTAATAAGCTTAAAGATATGCAGACTGATGATTAAATATCAGAGTAAAAATATAAGGCTACGCATACAAAATGCGTAGCCTTTTCTTGTGCTTTATTCTGATACTGAGCTGGAAGAAGCATCTGATTCTTCAGAAGAGCTGCTATCTGATGGTGAAGTCTCTACAGTTGTTGCTGTCTCTGTGGCAGCTTGTGTAGTAGATTCTGATGCTTCATCGTAAGATGTAACACCTGTCACATAATAGCTGTCTGTCTCAGAGTTTTTCTCTAATTTAAGTGTGATTGCATAGGTTTCAGGGGAAGCATCTTTAATAAGTGTCTCATATATATCAATGATCTTAATGATCATATCATTGTAAATATATGCCTCAACCTCTTCTTCCGTCTTTTCCTCGTACATTGCAACTATCTGCTCTTCATTTTCAGCATAGTAAGACTGTGCCTGCTCCTCTATTAGATCAAGAGCTTCCGAATTGTCTATTACATCAATTGGAAAAGCAGTATCAATCATTGCTATAACAGTTCCCACACCATTTTTATCAACAGAAACCTCTGAAATCTTGTAATCAGTAATCATATCTGAAAAAAGTGAGCAGAACGATTCAACTCGCTCCATTGTAGCATCATCTATCTCGCTGCTCACAAACCCATCCATAAAGTTCTGTTTAAGGTATTCGCTATCAAATGTCTTAACAAATTCGCCTTCAGAAACCTCGGCGCTCGCGTACTTCTCAATATCTTCATTTGTACCGCTTTTAACTATGGAAAGAAATTTATCAGCAGTATCCTGGATAGCAGTTTTATCAGCTGAAGAACAGCCTGTAAGAAGTGAAAATGATGTTGCTGTTAATGCAACTGACATAAATAATTTTTTAATAGTATTCATTTGTATATTAACCGCCAAAAAGGCTCTGTCATCATCCTTTCAAGAATATATTACAATTTTTGTAACACATGTTTTAGTATAGCACAAATAGCCAAAATAGCCAAAGACTATCGCAATTACATCATTTTAGTGATAGAATATAGACTATAATATCACTTAATTAAAGGAGGTTTTCTTAATGAGAGTTCTTTTTAGTTCAGGAATCATAAGAGAAGTAAGCTCCGTCGAAGTTAAGCCATTGGATTTTGGTGATGGCCAGATAAGCGGAACAGAAATCGACTTCTTACTTACAACCGGTGATAACTTAAAATATATATATAGTCAAAATGTTCCTATAGAGGAGTCAGGTCAGAGAGCTATAGATTTTGTGAAAGCTCTTTACGAAGATGGAAAGGCCAACTTCACACATGAGCCTGTAGAAATGCTTTGATATTTATGAAATATTAAAGGTCCTATGCTTTAATTGCACAGGACCTTTAAATTTGCTGTTCTTCCATGGTATTCTCCATTAAATTGGTGAAGATTATCTCTTTCCAAGACAACCCTGGTTTTTTAGTTCGATTAAAAGATCAAACACAACCCCCAAAGGTAAACCGGTAATATGGGCAACTTTTTCAGGATCTGGATAATATTCGTTTTCACAATCCCTTCTAATGCAGTCAATAACCTCCATTCTGGCATCACATGTAGCTGTCATACACATTTTTCCTCCTTTCCAAAATAGTATAATAATTCAAAAGCAGTTCCCATCTGCTTTTCTATTATTATATCGTAAAATAGGCACAAAAGTTAACACTTCTGTGCCTATTTAATGAAAAGTTTATTATTTTAGAGTCCAAGAAGGAGCCATGCCAGTAATACTATCAGAAGAAGTATCCCCACAGCTATCGGCATAATAACAATCCATGCTGACAATAACATAGCAAAGAGATCTCCTTTTTCCAGGTTATCTCCTACTTCATAGGGAATCCTGTCCTCTCTCGGATCATAATATTCATCTGCATAAATATCAGGCGTCTCTTCACTTTTTTTATTTTCTTCTCTTGCCTTAAATATTCTGTCAACTTTTCTATTCCATCCCATTCAAAGTAACCTTTCAAAATTACACAAGCTTATGATGGCATGCTACAAAGTGATTTGGAGATATCTCTTCCCACTCAGGAACAACATGCTCGCATATCTCTGTACAATACTTACATCTTGTATGGAACTTACATCCCTTAGGAGGGTTAACAGGGCTAGGTATATCTCCTTCGAGAACTACCAGATCCTTTTTGCTATCTGTCGTAGGTATTGACTCAAGAAGAGCTTTTGTATAAGGATGAGCAGGTGCAGCAAAAATGTCATCAGATGTAGCAAGCTCAACAAGGTTTCCTAAATACATAACACCGATTCTGTCTGAGATATATTTTACAACAGAAAGGTCATGTGTAATAAAAAGATAAGTAAGGTTCTTTTTCTCTTTAAGTTCCTGTAACAGGTTAAGAATCTGTGACTGAATTGAAACGTCAAGAGCTGACACCGCTTCATCACATACTACAAATTTAGGATTAACAGCAAGGCTTCGTGCAATACCGATACGCTGTCTCTGTCCACCTGAGAACTGGTGTGCAAATCTGTGTACGAAGTATCCTGCAAGTCCGCAGTCTTCCATGATCTTGATTACTTCATCCTGCATACGCTCATTGTTGCCTTTGCAGAACTTATGAGCCATAAGTCCCTCACCGATAAGTGATGCAACAGTCATTCTGGGATTAAGTGATGAATATGGATCCTGGAAAATGTACTGGAGCTGATTTCTGATAAGGCGAACTTCGTTGTATGAAAGTCTTGCAAGATCAATACCTTCATCACGATTCTCTTCATGCTTTGCAAAATCAGGATTACTTCTATAGTTTGCGCGAAGAGCCTCTATTCTCTCATCAATTGCTGCTATTGCCGCTTTATCAGCATCAATAGTATTTTTAATAAGATCTGCCTTTGCCTTAAGAGAAGCAAGCTTATTCTTCTCTTTATCTGTAGCCTTATCAGCCTTTTTATTAACTACATACTCAAGCTCATCTGCATCAAGCTTGGCACTTTTATGCTTCTCAATATCCTTATTGAGTTTCTCACATGCTGTATATCTCTCTGTATATATCTTCTCAACAGGAGCAAGGTCATCAGCAACAATGAAACCACCGATAAGATTAACGATGTTGAGATACGAGTCCTTAGCAGTCTTCTTTTTAGCTGTGAGATCTGTGTGAAGATGGAGTTTCTTATCATCAGGAGCAGCATCATACTCTTTCTGAGCTTTTTCATACTCAGCCTGATGCTCTTCCATCTTCTTCTTAAGCTTTGTAAGGTTAGTAACAGTCTTTTTAACATACTTAGGAGCAAGTTCATCAAGAGAAGCTCCATAGTACATTGTCTTACCACCAGTCTGACGGTATAGCTGAAGAAGCGTGCGGCCGAAAGTTGACTTACCGCAGCCTGACTCTCCAACAAGACCTAAAGTCTCACCTTCATAAATATCCAGTGTAATACCATCATTGGCTTTTACATACATTCCCTTTTTAGCTACAGGGAAATACTGTTTTAAGTTTGTAATCTTTAAGAGGACTTTATCATTTTGTGGCATGACGATCCTCCTTTCTAGCATAGAAACATCTTACCTGCTGGCCCTCACGAACCTTGATAAGTGGTGGTTCTTCATTTAAGCACTTCTCTGTTGCATATTTACAACGAGGAGCGAACTTACATCCCTTAGGAAGCTTAAGTGGATGAGGTACTGCGCCCGGTATAGCATCAAGCTTCTGGTTAGAAGGAGTATCAAGTCTTGGAATTGATATCATAAGTCCTTCAGTATATGGATGCGAGAACTCTGATACGTGGAAAATTGTCTCTGCATCTGTAAGCTCAACAACCTGTCCGCAGTACATAACTGCAACCGTATCAGCAATCTGTCTAATTACACCAAGATCGTGTGTAATGAAGATAATTGATGTATTATACTCACTCTTAAGATCATTCATAAGCTTAAGGATCTGAGCCTGAATTGTAACATCAAGAGCTGTTGTAGGTTCATCAGCAATAAGAAGCTTTGGCTTGCAGGCAAGCGCCATAGCGATCATGACTCTCTGTCTCATACCACCTGAAAGCTGGTGTGGATACTGCTTTGCTACGATGTGAGGATTAGGAATCTTAACATCTGCAAGCATCTCTACAACCTTTGCAGCTGCTTCTTTTTTATTCATACCCTGGTGGATAATGAAAGGCTCACTTACCTGTCTTTCAATAGTGAAGACAGGATTTAAGCTTGTCATTGGTTCCTGGAAAATAACAGAAATATCATTACCACGAACCTTGTACATTTCTTTTTCTGAAAGCTTTGTGAGATCTCTTCCATCGAACATAATCTCACCGCTATCTATATATCCGTTACCATCAAGAAGCTGCAAAATACTCATTGCTGATACGCTCTTTCCGGAACCGGACTCTCCTACTACGCCAATGGTCTTTCCTTCATCAACCGAATAAGAAACACCGTTGACAGCCTTAACTATTCCTTTTTTTGTTCTAAAAAAGGTATGTAAATCTTTTAATTCTAATAAAGCCATCTTTTACACTCCCTTACTTGTCACGGTCAGATTTTGGATCCATTACATCTCTTAATGTGTCACCTACAATATTGATACAGATACAGGTAACTGCAAGGAAGATTGATGTAAATACCCACTGCCACCAGTAATTCTTGATAATCGTTGAATTGTTTGAGCCACTAAGCATATTACCCCATGTTGGCCTTGGATATGTAACACCAAATCCAAGATAACTAAGTGATGACTCAGTAAGCATACATGTTGCAAAATCAAGTGTAAGTGTAACAAAGATGATTGAAACAATGTTTGGAAGGATGTGTCTGAAAGCAATTCTTCCCTCTTTAACACCCATAGCCTTAGCTGCAGTAACGTATTCATTCTCACGTGCAACAAGAACCTGTCCTCTAACCATTCGTGCAAGTCCTGTCCATGTAAGAACACCAAGGATACACATAAGAATGAATATCTTTTTATTCTCTGAGATATCCATCTGCGCCATAATAGCTGAAAGAATAAGCGCAAATGGAAGGAATGGGATAGCTGCAAAGATCTCAGCTACACGCATGAGAATGATATCCACTGTTCCACCAAAGTATCCTGAAAGGCATCCAACCACGATACCAATTATAGTTGAAATAATAACTGCTACAGCACCGATAGTCATGGTCATCTTTCCACCTGCGATGATACGCTGGAAGATATCTGCACCATTTCCGTCTGTTCCAAAGATGTATCCCTTAAGTCCCCACTTATCAATAAGCTTGCCGCTGTCATTAACTGCATAGCTCTGGAAAGCACCAGCAAATACTTTTGCTACCTTGCCATCAAGTCCACTTGGTACATCTGTCTGATGAAGTGTTGAGCCACCCCATGAGAGCACTCTTCCCTCTGATGTAAGAGCTGTATAGTGGTATGTTCCTGCCTCAAGCTGAACTATTGTCTCGTCTTCATGAAGCTCTGGCATAGCAACTGAATCATTAGGGAAGTTACCTGTGAAGAAAAGGCTTCCATCACTGAGCATTCCGCAAAGATGATTATTAGTTGCATAGATTGAAACAATCTTTCTCTTTCCAAGGAACTTCTTTGAAGACTTAGCTGATTCATTTATATTTGCACGATACTGGTCATACAGGCCACGCTTTCCTGTGTAGATTGATGTTCCTGCATCAGTAAGACCAACTACATAGTTAAGTGTGAAATCGATATCTTTCAGATCATCTTTATCAACAAAGCTGCTGATATTCTGATATGCATTGGCATTACCCCAGATATAGAGCTTACCATCGTTCATAAGAATTGCTGTACACTGATATCCGCATACAAGCTTTTTAATATTAGCTACATCAATAGTTCCATTAACAAGCTCATCAGGCATTGGAATGATGTTCTCACCGGCTGCAACAGATGTAGCTGCTGCAACCTCAGTTTCCTCTGTAGTCTCTTCTTCAGCATCTGTAGCTTCAGTATCTTCACCCTCTACAGAAGCTGAAGCACCAGCCTCTTCGAGAATAGCCTGTTCTTCTTCACTAACTGACTCTTCAGCTTCCTCAAGCTGCTCAAGGACTTCTTTATCAGTTGTGATGTACTGACCGTGCTTATTGGATCCCCATCCATAAACCTTACCGGATTCACTGATTGCAATAATATGGTCAATACCTGCTGCAACATAAGCTATTGTATCATTCTTAACAGCATCAGGTATCTCACTGATATCAATACCGGTTGTTCCAATCTGAGTTGCTCCCCAAACATATACGTCTCCTGAATTAGAAAGACCAACTGAGAAACTACCATAGCTGTCTATCATCTTTATATCATTTTTAAGTCCTGAAGGAACTTTCATCATGCTCATTGTAGGAGCTACGTTTTTCTGAGTAACTTCTGTATATGAGTCATAGTAGTTAGGCATAAAAAGTGGTCCAAAGAAAACCAACAGGAACATTAAAATAACTACTATCAAAGCTCCAACTGCAAGTCTTCTCTCAAGGAAGTTTCTTACAATCTGTCCTACAGGGCTTACTACTTCTTCTACATCAATGGAGTCGGCAAGGTCTCTGCTTCCTCCAAAAAATACTCTGCGTACCCAGCCGCTTAATCGGCCAAAAAAATTCTTTTTCTTCATAATCTCACTGCTCCTTAGGCGCTTACTCTGACTCTAGGGTCAACAAGTCCGTATACAATATCAATTATCAGGTTGCCTATAAGAGAAATAGCAACATAGAAAAGCTGCATCAAAATAACTACATCAAAGTCCTGTGTACGGAGTGAAACAATCATAAGCTTACCCATTCCGTTGATACCAAATGTATTCTCGAAAATAAGTGATCCGCCAAAAATACCAAGGAACCATCCAACAACAAGAGTAACGATTGGAATAAGAGCGTTTCTCCAGGCATGTGAATAAATAACTGCCTTTTCCGTTACACCCTTAGCTCTTGCTGTTCTGATGCAGTCAAGTGAAAGTGCATCGATCATTGAAGCTCTGACATATCTAGTCATAGAACCAAGTGAGCAGAATGTCATTGTTATAAGAGGAAGTGCCATGTAGTACATTCTGTCTACAAACCATTTCCATCCTGTATAGTTACTTCCGGGAGTCTTCATTCCACTAGGAGGGAATATTCCAAGAAGTGAACAGAATATCCAAACAAAAAGGATTGCTGTTACGAAAGTTGGAAGTGAATATCCGATGATCGTAATGACCTGCATGGCCTGATCTCCTTTGCTTCCCTTATGTACAGCACAAACTATTCCAAGCGGAATTGTTATTCCAAGCGCAAGAATGGTTGCAAAGATATTTATAAATATAGTATTTTTCAAAGGTTCCTGAACAACATTGATAACGTCATCCTTGAACTCATATGAATATCCGAAATCTCCCTGCAAAAGTCCTGAATATGTACCATAGTAATTAGGCATAATTCCAACCCATCTAAGGTATCTCACCGCCATATTATCGGTATCTGTTCCATATCTACGCTGGTATTCCAAATACAAATCATTAAACATCTTGTCCTTCTCTTCTTCGGAAGCATTACGAAGACGAGTTTTCTGAGCTGTCATATCAGCCTTAGCGTCTGTATAAGCTCTGTTATTTGGCACCAGATTATATATAAGGAATAGTAAAACTGACATAACTACAAGAACAATAAACATGTAGCCTATTCTTTTAAGAATATATTTTCCCACAGCCAAAACCTCCTAAAAATATTCTTTATATAAACCATCTGTAATCATTTTGCAGATAGGAATGTTCAAATTAAAATAACAAATAATCTATATTGCGAAAATCATCTTTAAACCGACAATAATCCACGGTCATGGGCCCATTCCCATAACCGTGGATTGTCAGTCAGTTACCTATATTACCATAATCCTACCGAAACTTCTAGTAGAAAATTAGTTCCAATAAATATCTGCTTCATCCTTAATATAATATGCCTGATAATCGTCATATATTGTAGGATTAATAGTCATATTAAGTGAGTAATCATAAACCGCTGAGTTGAATCCAGTAGCAAAGTTAAAGCATGTGTACATAGGTGTACCACTGTAGTAACCATAAATCTGCTGCTGAGCAAGCTCATCAAGCATTGGTGCAAAGTCACCAGTTGTCTTCTGAACAGCAAATCCTGCAGCTGCGATATTATCATTCTGCTCAAAACCTGTTACAAGGAGATCTGAGAACTCGTTATCAACAGTACCATACCAGTTAAGTACAAGAGGCATATAGTAGTCGCCATCGATTTCAACTGTCTTGTATGCACCGTCAACTGACTGATAGTTCTTGTCATTCTCTGTAGCATACTCACCTGAAATCTTCTTATAACGAACACCTTCTGTGTACTCGCCACCTTCTGCATTGTATACCCAACCATCGTTCTCAAGAACTTCGATAGCTGAATCTACAGAAGTATCATATGTGTTAAGAAGCATTCCCTGATCTACAGCAGCCTTATACATCCAAGATCCTGTGTAGTAAGGTCCGTCAACAACTCCGCCGTAACCACCTGTGAAGTCCTTAGCAAATGTTGCTCTGTCCATGCAGTATGCAATAGCCTGACGAACTGCTGTGTACTGAACTGGGCCATAGTCACATCTGAATCCAAGTTTACCGTAACCTGCTCTTGAATAGTGTGTATAAGCATAAGCTCCGTTTGAACCATCAGCAAGTGCTACAGCTTCATCAGTTGCAGAACCACCTGTGATACCTGAAAGGAGATCAATACCGCCTGACTTAAAGTCTTCAAGCTGAGTCTCTGCGATTACCTTCTTGTAAACTACTTTGTCGATAGAAGGAACTGCTCCATCATAGTTACCTGCATAGTACTCATTTTTCTCAAGAACAGCTGACTTATCGCTTGCATCATAACTCTTTACAACATAAGGGCCTGTGTAAGGATATGTTGTATCTGTATTGTTAGCTGACTCAGTAATGTGCTTAGCCATTACATAGCTATCACCGTCTTTTGCATAGAAGTCGCCTGTGATATAAACACCTTCGCCGTCATCAGCTATATCACAATCACCAAACCAGAGATCCTTGTATGAAGGAGCAAAGTAATCTCTTGCAAGGTATGTATTAGCATAGAAGTATGGAAGATACTGAGCATCAATTGTTACTGAGAATGTGTAATCATCTAAAAGACGAATACCTGCCATAACCTTTGTTGCGCCATCTGTGCCTTCGTTTGTTCCGTCGTATGCAGCAAATCCTTTATAGCCTACTTCATAAAGAAGTCTTGCGTGATCTTTACCTGCAGCTTCTGCAGCAACCGGTGTTGAAAATGCAAGTGGGAAGTACAGATAGTTCTTAGCTGTTACAGCAGATCCATCTGAGAATTTAAGGTTGTCCTTGATCTTAACTGTGTAAGTTTTTGAACCATCCTCATTATCTACTTCATCGAAGCTGTCAACAACAGTCTTATTTACTTCGTAGCCACCCTCTTTTGTCATAGCAACAATATCAAGACCGTTTGTAAGTCTGTAGATATCATGGTCTGATGCTCCAGGGTTACTTGCTCCGAATGTAGCATATCTAAACTTACCTGAAAGATCAGTTGTGTCACCGAGGATAATTGAGTTATCTTCTTTTTCTGATGTCCAGTCGATAAGAGCAAGCGCTGGATTCCAATATGGGTTTGTAGGATGCTCTTCTACACCCTTAATCTGAGTATTATAAACATCATAGTATTCGTTTGAATAAAGAGGAATCTCAGGAAGCATATAGTTCCAACGTGTGATGTAATATTTCCACCACTCAGCATATACTTCATCTTCTGTAGCGAAGTCTGTTCCTTCTGTAGATGTGTTATAGACCATAGCCATTGAAAGGAAATCAAGACCAAGCTCATAGCTCTTTCCGTCTACATTGAGGTAAGCAAGACCTGTTTCCTCATCCTCTGTTACATCAGCAATTGAGATCTGCTTGCCATACTTGTCGTAAAGTGAAATGTAATCAGCATTCTCACCATACTCTTTTCCGTTCAGTTCCTGAACTGATGATGGAAGATCAGCAGTTGAAACCAATTCTGTTTCTGCTTCTTCTGTTGTTTCTGTCTCTGCAGCTGCTTCTGTAGAAGCCTCTTCAGTTGCCTGAGGAGCTGCAGGTGTCTCTGTTGTTGTCTTACCGCAAGCTGATAATGAACCAGCTACCATTGTAAGAGCAAGGAGAGACGCAAGTGTCTTTTTTTTCATATTTTTACCTCCCGCATAATATATATGTAATCGCACAGTGTTTGTCACTGACGTACATATGTCTTTTTAACACTTTATCATTTTAAATCGGCGAAACCAAAAATGCAACTAAAGTTTTCTTATTTTGGTAAAAAATAATCTATCTCTGTTACTGTTCACTCGCATACAGCTCGCTCCAGTAACCACTTCGCGCATTCATTCCAAATCGACTTCGTCGATGGAATGCGCTCACTCCCGTATCAAGTTCTCACGAAATGCGCAGTTTAGTGCGCATTTCTGTCTGAACAGTAACCTATCTCTTCCTATAATAAATAATTATCAAACTTTTTCTCTCATATTATTAGCCAGCTCTTCTATCGTGCCATCCTTAAACGGACTCTTAAGACCAACTTCAGCCAGCTCATTTTCATAGAAATCTCTTGTTGAAAGCTTGCAAAGCTGCAAGTAATGGTTCCAGGCATCCTTATAATCTTTGTCCATCCATACTTTAAACTGCATAGCTACTACGCTTGCAAGAACATAATCAATATAATAGAAAGGGTTCCAGAAAATGTGTCCCTGTTTCTGCCAGAAACCACCTTCATCAAAGAACTCATCGCCATCAAAATCAAGCCATGGTCTGTATGTTTTCTCAAGGTCTTTCCAAACCTGTTTTCTCTCTGCAGGAGTCATCTCAGGCTTGTCATAAACAATATGCTGGAACTCATCAACCATACATCCATAAGGAATAAATGTAATTGAATCCTGAAGATGCATCTTGAGATAGTCATCTGCTCTGTCGCCAAAGAACTTATCCATCCATCCGTATGTGAAGTATTCCATTGACATGGAATGGATCTCAGCAGTCTCCATAGTAAGGTCATTGTTTTCAGGAGTCTCGTCATTTCTGGTAACAAATCCCTGGAACGCATGTCCACACTCATGAGTGATAACATCTACGTCTCCACTTGTACCATTGAAGTTAGCAAAGATAAATGGAGCCTTATATTTAGGAAGATAATCCATATATCCACCGGCTTTTTTGGTCTTTCTGCCAAGGACATCAAAGAGCTCATTCTCCATCATGAAGTCAAAGAACTCTTTTGTTTCAGGAGAAAGTTCTGAATACATCTCCTGTCCTGCTTTCATGATCTCTTCAGGTGTTCCGATAGGTGCTGGATTGCCATTTTTGAAGAATACATCGTTATCATAGTATTTAAGCTCATCTACACCAATCTGAGCTTTTCTCTTTTCCTGAATCTCACATACAAAAGGAACAAAAGATTCCTTTATCTGCTTTCTGAAATTCTCAACCTCAGCTCTTCTGTATGCATTCCTCTGCATACGATTGTAGCCAAGTTCTACGTAATTATCGTATCCAAGCTTTCTAGCCTGCTCTGTTCTGTTCTTTACAAGCTTGTCATAAATATCATCAATCTCATCAGTAACTGAGAGGAAATACTCTGAAAGAGCTTTCCATGCGCGCTTTCTTGTGTCTCTGTTCTCATCGGTAAGTTTTTTACGAAGAAGTGAAATGTTATACTCTTCCCCATCAAAAGGAATCTTTGCAGAAGCGATCACTTTGTCATACTTACTGATAAGTGCATTTTCTTCCTGCATAAGAGGAAGAATCTCTTCACTGATTGAGTTGTTAGCAAGTTCAATATTCTTGAAAAAGATCTTGTTTATCTTTTCTTCAAGATACTCACGATATGGAGATTCAAATAAAACCTTTTTATACTGATTATCCAGATTGGAAATAAGAGGCATTATCTCATCAACATAATCATTTTCTTTTGAATAAAACTCATCAGTTGTATCAATATTATGTCTAAATACAGCGAGTCTGATCTCTGTATTAACATCTGCAGAAAAATCTGTGTATTTCTTATGGAGCGCGTACTGTTCTTCACCGCTCTTAGCATTCTTACTATCTGCAATAAGTTTTTCATAAAAAGCATTTATTGCTTCCATATCAGGACGCTCATAAGGCATCTGTGACAGTTTCATCATTTATGTAAACCCACTTTCTACTTTAAATATTAAATTTTTATAAATTACATTTTTTCATTATACTTTATACATATCAATTTAGCAATAGAAAGCGTTGAATTGTTAAAATATATCAAGTTAATTCACTAAACTGCAGGAGTGAAATTAATCTATTACCGATATCACGTGTTTTTATATGTAAAATATTATGTCAACATATTAACGTGGTAAATTACTAAAGGTATTTATCATAATAATCCGCGGCAATATGATCTCCTTTTGTATATGCGTAAGTGACTTCTTTAACTCTCTAAAAATTTTAGATTACGGCTACGTACGCCACAATTGACTGAACCTGATGAAAACGCCTTGGCCTGCGAGCCGACGGTGAGGATGATGGGAACAGTAGATTTTCACGCACCGTCGGATTCAGCATTGTAGCGTTTTCCTCAGAACCCGTCAATGGCAAGCACCTTCGGTGTGGCTGGGGATTATTGCCTCAGGCTCCAATTCCGAGAACAGTAGGGATGGCTACTTTCAAAGATGCATGTGACTATATGTCTGCGTCTGCGTCTTTCAATGTAAAAAGAGTGAAGATTCTGTTTTGGAAATATAGCCTGATTTTTGAGCTTACGACACCATGCGACAAGGGTTTTGACTTGTGATTTTGGGCATATACGGCCTTATTTGAGGTTACCACACCATTATATAGAGAGCATATGTCTAAAGTTCACTCATCCAATGGATGTGGCAATCCATTTTTTCTCGTATATGCCCAATTTCACTTCCTGAAAATACTGTCGATGGATGTGTTAACTTAAAAAATATGACTATATACCCAATTCACTTTGATACCTATCATGACCTAAGTAAAAGAAAAATACAAAATAGGTCATGAATTTTGTAGCAGTTTAAGCATTATCACGATAAAAATATGACCTAAATATAAGAAAAATACAGAATAGGTCATGAATTTTGTAGTAGTTTAGCAATATCACGACAAAAAATATGACCTAGCCAAAAGAAAAATGCTGTTTAGGTCATGAATTCTGTAATAACAAGGCAATATCATGACAAAAATCATGACCTAGGCAAGTGAAAAATGCTAATTAGGTCATATTTTTTGTAATAGCACGTTATCTGTGCGGTTATAATAAATAAATTGTCACAGTAAAATGAAAATATAGCCCTACACATTATTGAAAGTAGCCATCCCTACTGTTCTCGGAGTCAGAGCCAGAGGCAATTGTACCAGCCACACCGCAAGGTGCTTGCCATTGACGGGTTCTGAGGAAAACGCTACAATGCTGAATCCGACGGTGCGAGAAAACTACTGTTCCCATCATCCTCACCGTCAGCAGAGCCTGCATGGCGTTTTCCTCAGGCTCAGTCAATGGTGGCGTAAGGAGCCGCAATATAAACTTTTTTTCAAACCGTCCCTATGTATCCAACTCACTTACGCATATACAAATAAAGAGGATTTCTGCGCAACCAAACAGGTTGACAGAAATCCTCTTGCTAATCCACAAAGTGGTTTTTAGCTGTTTTCAAGCTTATCTTGTATCAATTCTTAACGATCATCTTGCCGCCGCGCTTTGATACTACATCAAAGATAACTGCTGCAAGAAGAACTACACCTTTTACAACCTTCTGCATGTTGGCATCAACGCCCATAAGTGACATACCAAGGTTGATAACACCCATAAGAACCGCACCTACAATAACCCCCGGAACTGTTCCGATTCCACCGTAAGCTGATGCTCCACCGATGAAACAGGAACCAATCGCATCCATTTCATAGTTCTGGCCATAGGTTGGCTGAGCTGATGTAAGTCTTGCGATTGTTACCATTCCTGCAAGTGCTGCCAAAAATCCCATATTTGTATATGCAAGGAAATATACTCTGTTTGTGTCGATACCTGAAAGCTTTGTAGCCTTCTCATTTCCGCCAACTGCATAGAAGTAACGGCCAACTGTAGTGTTACTTGTGATGTAACCATAGATGATTACTACAACCAATACCCAGATGAGAACTGTAGGAATTCCCTTATGCTGAGAAAGTTTATAAGCAAATAGAATAATAACTGCTGCCAAGATTGCAAGCTTTATTCCAAAGGTCCATACAGGTTCAAGGTCATAACCGTTCTGTTTTTTCTTTACTCTGCTGAGAATCTGCAAAAGAACCAGCACTGATGCCGCAAGGATTCCTCCAAAAAGACATGTGAGGTTCAGGCTTCCATTCCCAAAGAAATCAGGAATATAGCAATCTGCACCGCCTCCGAAAAGGTTTACAAATGTTGTCTGATCCTTTATAGATACTGTAAGACCATTTAATGCTACATTTGACAATCCTCTAAACGCCAGCATTCCTGCCAGTGTAACAATGAAAGGAGGAATTCTTACAAATGCAATCCAGAAGCCCTGGAATGCGCCGATTGCTGTTCCTATGAGGATCATTATCAGAATTGTAAGCCACACAGGTGCTCCTACATTTACCATCAAAAGAGCTCCGATAGCACCTACAAAGCATACCACCGATCCAACTGAAAGATCGATGTTACCACCTGTCAGAATACAAAGCAGCATACCTGTTGCAAGAATGAACACATACGCGTTCTGCGAGATCAGGTTACTTACATTCATAGGAAGAAGTATTGCTCCACCTGTTCTCCATGAAAAAAACGCTACTACAATAATTAAGACTATTACCATGGTGTTTTTCTTCAAAAACCCCAAAACCTGTTCCTTATTCATCGCTTTCCTCCTATTTATTTAACCAGCAGTTTGCAAAATCTTAGACATAATTTTTTCCTGAGTTGCCTCCTTGGCATCAAGTTCTCCTACAATCCTTCCCTCGTTCATGACATAGATTCTGTCTGACATTCCAAGTACCTCAGGAAGTTCGGAAGAAATAAGGATTACAGATTTTCCTTCCGCTACCAGCTGATTTATTATGCAGTAAATTTCGTATTTAGCACCTACATCAATACCTCTCGTAGGTTCATCAAGTATTAGGATATCAGGATTAGCAAACATCCATTTTGCCAAAAGAACTTTCTGCTGATTTCCACCGCTTAAGTTGCCAACATGCTGCTCTACAGAAGGCGCCTTTGTCTTTAGCTTATCCTTGTACTCTACCGCAACCGCATATTCTTTATGCTTGTCAATTACTGTTCTGTGGCTTACTGCCTCAAGATTTGCAACTGTTGTATTTGTCTTGATCGGATTTGAAAGAATAAGGCCATTTCCCTTTCTGTCCTCAGTAACATATGCAAGTCCATGCTTGATCGCACTCTTAACAGTATTTAGCTGTACTTCTTTTCCGTTTAATAAAATCTGTCCGGTGATATTCTCTCCGTAGCTCTTTCCAAAAATACTCATGGCAAGCTCTGTTCTTCCTGCGCCCATAAGGCCGGAGATTCCTAAAACTTCACCTTTTCTGACATAGATATTTACGTCATCAACAACTTTTCTATCTTTATGTAAAGGATGGTAAACATTCCAGTTCTTTACTTCCATGCTCACATCGCCGATGTTTGGCACTCTCTTTGGGAATCTGTCTGAGATCTCACGACCTACCATTCCCTTGATTATCCTGCTCTCAGAGAAATCATCAACGCCCTTTGTAAGAGTCTCAATAGTCGCTCCGTCTCTTATGACAGTGATCTTGTCTGCCACATAAGAAACCTCATTTAATTTGTGAGAAATGATAATGGAAGTAAGACCACGTTCTTCCTTTAACCTTAGCAAAAGATCAAGCAGCGCTTTTGAATCAGTCTCATTGAGTGATGATGTAGGCTCATCCAAAATAAGAAGCCTTGCCCTTTTAGAAAGAGCCTTGGCAATCTCTACAAGCTGCTGTTTACCAACACCAATATCCTTGATCAATGTCTGTGTACTTTCTCTAAGTCCAACAATATCCAGGTATCTTCTCGCCTGCTTGTTTGTCTCGTTCCAGTCAATCTTTATTTTCTTTCCTCTCTCATTTCCGAGGAACATATTCTCAGCAATAGTCATATAGGGAATAAGCGCAAGTTCCTGATGAATAATAACTATTCCCTTCTCTTCACTATCCTTTATGGCTCCAAACTTGCAAATTTCACCATCATATACAATATCACCCTCATAAGAACCATATGGATAAACACCACTAAGCACATTCATCAGTGTGGATTTTCCTGCCCCGTTTTCTCCAACAAGCGCATGGATCTCACCATTCACAACTTTTAAGTTAACGTTGTCTAATGCTTTCACACCAGGAAAGGTCTTGGTGATATTTTTCATTTCCAATAATATCTTTTCCAATGTTGCCCCTCCTCCTTTTCTATCTGTATCGACTTATTCTCAAATATAAGGCGGGCCAGTAAGACCCGCCTGTATAAAGCTTAATTACTGAAGATCGCTCTCTTTGTAGTAACCCGAATCAATAAGAAGTTCTTTGTAGTTGTTAACATCAGCAAATACAGGTTCGCAAAGGTATGAAGGAATAACGCCTGTTCCGTTGTTGTATGTTGATGTATCGTTAACAGGAGCATCTGTGCCCTTCATGATAGCGTCAACCATCTCTACTGTCTTAGCTGCAAGTGTACGTGTATCCTTGAAGATTGACATTGACTGCTTACCAGCGATCATGTTCTTAACGTTTGCAACGTCACAGTCCTGACCTGTGATGATTGGCCAATCACCTGTGTAGTTAGCTTCAAGAGAGTTTGTAACACCAAGTGCTGTTGAATCATTTGAGCAAAGAACTGCATCAAGCTTTGTTCCATTTGCATAGTTAGCAGAAATGATAGCATCCATTCTTGACTGTGCATTCTCTGTTGACCAGTTAGCTGTTGCAACGTTATCAAAGTCCTTCTGACCTGACTGAACTACGAGCTTGCCTTCGTCAATGTACTTGTTAAGTACGTCCATGGCACCGCCATAGAAGAATCTTGCGCTGTTGTCACCAGGATCACCTGTGAAGATCTCGATATTGAATGGGCCTGCTGCGTTATCAAGGTCAAGCTGATCTCTGATGTACTCGCCCTGCTTTGTTCCAACCATGTAGTTATCAAATGTTGCATAGTATGAAACAGCATCTGAATTCATAATAAGACGGTCATAAGCGATAACTGATATCCCTGCTTCTTTTGCCTGAGCAAGAACAGTTCCAAGTGAATCACCATCGATAGAAGCAATAACAAGAACCTGTGCTCCTTGGCTGATCATGTTCTCAATCTGAGAAACCTGAGTAGCAATATCGTTTGATGCATACTGAAGGTCAACATCATATCCTGCTGCCTTGAGCTGCTCTTCCATGTTGGCACCATCCTGGTTCCATCTCTGAAGATCCTTAGTAGGCATTGCAACGCCGACTTTTCCGCCGCCTGCGCTCTCTGTCTGTGCAGGTGTCTCTGTCTTTGTCTCTGTTTTGGTCTCAGTCTGAGCTGCGCTGTTGTCAGTCTGTGTCTGAGCCGGTGCTGCACTTCCGCATCCAACCATGAGCGATGCTGCCATAGCCATTGAAAGAACTGCACTTAATAGTTTTCTCTTCATTTCTTTTCCTCCCACAATAGTTTGTTAGTAGTTTTTTGCAGATTGTTTTCTGCTCCTTACGAGAGTCATTCTAGCATCGGGAGAATAGGAGTAACTTACGACTTATAGCACATTTTTATTATTAAATCTTTGTAAAAAAAAGCTGTGCTAGCATTTTATTGCAAGCACAGCTTAATCGTTTTCAAAATAATGCTATTATCATTATTTTGGCATTTTACCCGGAACATTTAAGTACACATCTTCTTTTAAATGAAAACCGCTTTTAATTATAACTTCATCGATATTATCCGCCGTAACACTGACCGGTTCTATCTTTAGATACGGGATTTCTTTTCCATCATTATCATATACAGAGAGTTCTTCTTCCATAAGTTTCTCACCTTTTGCAAGTCTAACTGCTGATTGCGCCGCTTTCTGAGCCAGCTTCTCGATTGGCTTATACACAGTCATAAGCTGAGTTCCCTCGACTATCCTCTGGCAGGCTTCAAGATCAGCATCCTGTCCCACAACCAGCTTTTTCCCTGCAAGTCGCTTTTCAGACAGCGCATGGACCACTTTGCTGGCAAGGTCATCATTGCCGCACATAATAGCATCAGCCTGTTCAACCAGATCCATGTGCTCGTAGATATAATCCCCTGCAAGTTCCGCTCTCCAGCCATCAGCATGAAAGACATCAAGGACAAGTATCTTATTCTCCTCCATTACTTTTCCAAAGCCGCTCTCAACCATAGGTACATTGTAGTCTGTTGGCGATCCACAGAGCATAAGCACTTTCCCGCTGCTCAGCCCCTTTTTCATAAGGGCATTTCCCATCATTTCCCCGACCTTCTCATTGTCAAAAGAAATATAGAGATCTGCATCTGCCCCTGCAATAGGTCTGTCATAGGCGATTACCTTGATTCCTGCTTCCCTGGCCTTTTCTACGCTCTCCAAGATTTCCTCGGAATCAATAGTAATGATAACTATCACATCCATGCCCTTTTTTATAAAATAATCAATCTGCTGTTTTTGCTGCGCAGGATCTCCATTGGCATTTTGAACATTAACCTCTGCTCCCAGTTCTTTTGCCGTGGAGACAAATATGTCCCTATCCCTCTGCCAGCGCTCTATCACAAAAGAATCAAAGCACATGCCGATCTGGATCTTATCGCTTTCCTTCTCCGCACTACTATCTGCTTTCGCCGATTCTTTTTCACATCCGCTAAAGGACATAACAGTTAAAAAAGCCAGTAAAAAAACACAAATAACCCTTCTTATTCTTTTCCCCATTTTAAATACCCTTTAGAACCTGTCTTTATATTCTGTAGGTGTAACTCCAACGTTTTTCTTAAAACTGCGGCTAAAATAATTGGGATCAGTATAGCCACAGGAAATACATATCTCTTTTATGGAAAGGTCCGACTCCTCCAAAAGCTTTTTAGCCTTTTCTATCCTTACATTTGTCAGATACTCAATGAAATTAAGGCCATTCTCTTCTTTAAATATCTTACTGAAATAGTAAGGCGATATATTTACAACCCTTGATACATCATCAAGTGATATGTCCTTGTGAAAATTGTCTTTTATATAATCCATAGCCGTTTTCATGATGCTATTTGAGCGTTCTTCTCTCTTACTGATCACATTTTGACAGGCCCCAGACATCTTGTCTATAAACCATTTCTTTATCTCAAGTGGCGAATCAAGCTCCATTATTTCAGGAAGGTAGTTATTTCTCCCAGAGTACTTGTAGGTCTGTCCGCCGTTTTGATATGCAAGATGCTCTGCGTATAAAGAAAACTCCAGAACTTTAAGCCTCATGGACATCAGGTCTCCATCCACGGCCCTCTGGCACATCCAGTCGGCATACTTTTCCGCATATACCAAAGTTCCATTCTGGTCACCTTTTGAAACCGCATCAAACATGGGCTTTTCAAGGTCCTTGGGATAATCATCCTCATATCCACAGCTAATAGTAAGGTCATCCACATGGGCAACTGAGCCCGTTGTAGCTATAAGTGCGTTTAAAGCTTCCTTATAAGACTCTGCAAGCTCCCTTAAGGGCTTAACTCCGCCAATTCCCACTCTGAAGCTGATCTCCGTCTTTTTCTTAAGAAACCTGGCCATTTCCCTTGCCCTGTCAATGATCTCAGTTCTCTCGTTATAATCAAGACTCTCTTTTTCAAGAGGCAAAAGAACTGCTATCTTATTGGCCATTACGTTTCCAATCTTGCAGTCAAAAAAAGTCCTGACACCTTCTCTTATCTCCTGATATTTACCTGATATTTTTACAGAGCTTCCAACTGCGTTGGTCATGTGGTTTCCCTCCTGGGAATCGCCACAGACAATGGCAAGCATACAGCCATAGTTCTCATTCATCCCCAAGATAGCCCTATAACTGTCTATATCCTCTTCAAAGTGTTCCTGTAAAAGAATGTCATAAATAAGTCCATTCTCGATAATAGGCTCAACAGTCTCAAGCTTTTCCTTGATTAGGAGCTCATTGCTGCGCTTTTCACGCTCGCTATCTATCTGCTCCATGGCCTTTTTCAGCACTGTAATTACCTTTATCCTCTCCATGGGCTTTGTGATATACTCCAAAACCCCCAGTTTTATGGCCTCTTTAGCATAGTCGAACTTATCATAGGCGGACATAACAATGAAAACAGTGTTAGTGCAGAACCTCTTCATTTCTTTTATAGCATCAATGCCGTTGATTCCCGGCATATGGATATCTATAACCGCAATATCAGGTCTAAAGCTCTCTGCAAGTTCTATGACCTTTCGTCCTGATTTTGCAAACTCAACCTGGCATAGCTGCCCGAACTCTTTTTCGATTATGAATTTCATTGAATCGATGACAATCCCCTCGTCATCAGCGATCATCACTCTGTACATTCTTTGCTCCCTCAAGAGGCAGACGAATAACTACTTCGCAGCCCTTACCTTCTCCTTCACTAAATATCCGCAATACGTCCTCATACCCCACAAAAAGACGTAGCCTTTTTATCACATTGTCCATGCCTATTCCGTTGTTGTCATAGGCGTTTTCATCGCTTACATAATCCCCTGAAAGGATCTTTTCTATAGTCTCATTACTGATGCCTTTTCCGTTATCCTTCACACTTATGCAGACATCTTTATCCTGCCTGTAAACCCTAAGAACAATCCTGCCATCACCGGCCATTTCCCTTATACCGTGATTTACAGCGTTCTCTACGATAGGCTGAAGGATCATACTGGGCATTTTGTGATCAAGAAGTCTTTCATCCACCTGTTTTTCATAACCGATATCCCCAGAAAAACGCACATTTAAAATGTGGATGTAATTGTCAACCAAAGTAACCTCTTCCCTTAAAGTAACAGCATCCTTCTGATTTTTAACATTGTATCTGAAAAAGTCAGCTACAGTCTGAACATATTCATATGTTCTGTCGGCCCCCTCCATCATAGCAAGCTGTGCACCTGCATTTAACGTGTTAAAAAGAAAATGCGGGTTTATCTGGGCCTGCAGATACCGCAGCTGTGCGTCCTTAAGATGTGCCTCCATCATCAGCTCTTTTTCCTGCATATAACGCTCATTGGCCATACTGACCTTGAGCTGTTCAATATAGTCCTTGATGCTGACGATCATCTTGTTAAAGGCGCCAATAACAATGCCGACTTCATCGCTATAGGATACCGATGGAAGCGTGACATCAAAGTCACCGTCTGCGATCTCATTGGCTGAATCCGCAAGGCTTCTAAGTGGCATTATCATTGCTTTAACAAAGCTTGTGATTATGATCACATTCCCTATCATCACAAAAGTCATGACCACAACGCCTATAATCTCAAAGGTTCTAAAGGTCTGGATCAGTGTTATGAAATCCTCTGAATTTATTACAAAAAGCTCCAGATTAAGACTTGTAATATAGCTTTGTATGTTCTCAAAAAGATCCGTGGAGGATTCATAGTAGGCTCTGTATTTTTCTACATTTCTTCCTCTTTTGGCCTCTATAGTCTGCTCAACCTGCTCAAGGTATTCCCCCGACATGTACTTTATGTTTCTTTCCATTCGGTTAAAAGAAAAATCAGTAACTTTATCTCCCAGATCATCAGTCAAATCCTTGAATTTCTGAGCATTTATATAGTAGTTCTCAAGAGACTCGCTGGTCTTTGAAGAAAGATACTCCGTCATGGAATCCTGAACCATGTTAAGCGCCACGGAAAGCTCATTTAAAGACCTGTTACTTTCATAGACCATCTCCATGTCTTTTGACATACTGTTGATCCCGACTATCAAAAAGAGATTAACGATAAATATGGTTATATTGGCAAGAACGCAGGCGCTTATGATCTTGGTCTGAAGGGGGCTGTTTAAGAATTTATTCATCAAGAGCCTCCTTCTTCAGGAAATCTGCCACGTTACTTCTGTCGATAAGTGTTACGTCTGCCAGATAATATTCGCTTGTATTTCCAAATTCATAATAGTCCAAAAGGGCAGAAACACTGTACTCTCCAAGCTGCCTGGTATCAATTGAGATTGTTGCATAAACACCTCCTCTGTCTATAGCTTTAACAATCTCCGAAGAGTCATAATATCCAAGTACATTGACCTCACCTACCTTGTTAAAATCGACAACTGCCTGATACGTACAAGTGGTATTAAGCTCATTCAGACACACAATTACATCAGGAACATCCTCATTTAAAAAGATATCCCTGATTGATTCTTCCACTGAAAATGCATTTGTGTTATCAACTGTAACAATTGAAACATCAAACTCTGCATCTGTTACATTTTCTTCACTGATAGTATCCTGAATGGCAGAAATAATGATATTCTGTCCGGCATCTTTGGTATCAGCATTTGCAAGAACTGCGACCTGAACCTTTCTGTTTTCCTCAATTCCCTCGTCTCCAAAAAGCTTTTCGCGCCTCGCATCCTTGATAATATTGATGATCTGCTTAGCATACATTTTGCCTACGCTGTATCCACCGATTCCTACAAAACTCAGCCTGTCGGAATGAGTGTTATCACCATAGAGAGTGACTACAGGTATTCCATTACTAACCGCATCATTTATAAGTGCAGTCATGGAACTTGACTCATCGGCACAAACCATAATCCCGTCAACCTTTGATGCTGTTGCTATCTTCATCAGTTCTTCACAGGAATAGTCCCTTGAAAGATTCATCCCCAAAAGATCTACATAGATATCAGATTCCCTGGCTTTTTCCAGCGCTCCCTCATACACCGACTGCCAGAAATCTGTCTTGTAATTATCAGTTATCATCACAAAGTACTTGTCATAAGTGTGGGCTTCCGCCTGCTTAACAAGCTCTAATCTATAAAATCTAAAGTATAGCGACCCAAAGATAAGTGTCAAAAGCGTAAAAAGAAGCGTTAGTATCAGCACCAGATACTGTCTTCTTATTTTTTTTTCGTATAAGTCTTTTCTTACTTTCATAAGGTTGATTTTAGCAGATGACTTTAGTCAAAAAAAGTGGATTTTATTGTCATTGAAAATCAAAAATGACAATAAAATCCACTTCATTATGCATAAAGCGCTTTATTATTGCTTGGTGAGAAAATTGATGTAAATGTAGTCTCTCTGTTTTTAAAGCTTATTTCACCTGAGATATTTTTCTCAATTATGGAAGCTGCTATCTTACCTATCTCCGGATCAAACTGTGTTCCGCAGTTTCTAAGAATCTCTTCTTTGGCTTCAAGCGGCGATAGCTGCCTTCTGTATGACCTGTTTGATGTCATGGCATCATAGGCGTCAGCCACACAGATTATACGAGGGATAAGCGGTATCTCATCGCCCTTCAATCCGTCAGGATATCCCTTTCCGTCATATCTCTCATGATGCCATCTGGCGCCGTAAGAAATAAGTGGTATCTCTGTAATAGATGAAAGTATCTCATGACCAATAATGGGGTGCTGTTTGATAGCAGCCATCTCTTTTTCATTGAGTTCTCCGGGTTTGCGAAGAACCGTATCAGATACTCCTATCTTACCTATATCATGTAACAGACCTGCCTGATAGATAATCTCAAGCATTTTGTCATCGTAGCCCATCGCCTCAGAAATCTCGCAGGCATACTCGGCAACTCGCACCGAATGACCATTAGTATATGTATCCTTGGCATCAATTGCAGAAGAAAGCGATTTGATGATCTGTTTAGTATAAATAACCAGCTTTTTATGCTCCTCAGCAAGAGAATCTCTATATGAATACATCTTAGTGATAAGATAATCATTTACATACTGACTGTTTATAACATTATCTATTCGTCTGTTAAGAACTTCCTGCGCCAAAGGCTTTCTGATAACATCAGCCGCACCAATGGTAAGGAAAAAAGCTTCTTTTCCTGAATCTTCAGGAATAAGAATGATCACAGGTGTATTCTCCAATACCGGATCAGACTTAAGCCTTGAAAACAGGGCAAAATAATCATTCCCCGGGTAATCAAGATCCAACAGGATAAGTGACGGACGAAGTCTGGACTTAAGGAGCGAGAGCGCCTCTCTCTCAGATTTAACAAAGACACAATTTCTGTCCCCATTTATCAGATTACGGATATTCTCTTGTTCAGATACATTAGAAGATATACAAAGTAATATCTGTGTGTCTTTCGAAAACATGTTTTCCCTTTAACAAAACCCTTTTTACAAAAAATAAAAAACCTACCTAAAAACGCAGATTTAAATATAACAAATCACCTGTGAAAAAATCTGCAAAAAAATGTGAAAAAAAAACGAATTTTTTCAGTGCTTTACTGCCATTGTCAAAAACTTCTCGACAAACTCAGGGCATGAAGGATAATAAAGGTGCGGAAAACCAATATATGAGCCATTTATATGATGGATGCACATGTACTTACGATTTCCGGTTGGCTTTTTTGCCACAAAAGCCTCTCCGTTATTATCTGTGTCATAATAATGGAATTCATGACCCTTAATATGAAGCTCGTCATCACTTAGATCAACATAGCCAAAGCGTACAAGTTTCCCTGCCCAGCTTGTATCAGCATCGATAAAACCAGCCATTTCGTAAGAATTTCCATCGGGATCCGTGATCTTTTTCGTAAGGTACATGAATCCTCCGCACTCCGCCAAAACGGGAAGTCCAAGGGCGAGCTTTTCTTTTATATCATTTAGCATATCTCTATTATCAGAAAGCTCTTTTAGATAATTTTCAGGATAGCCCCCACCAAGAATGATGCCATCTGTATTTTCAGGAAGCGCCTTATCCCTGATTGGTGAAATGAAAACAATATCCGCCCCAAGGCTTTTTAAGAGTTCGAGGTTTTCTCTGTAGTAAAAACAAAAAGCCTCATCACATGCCACTGCTATTCTTGCTCTTAGTGCCTTTGTATCAGCCTTTCTTTTGGGAAAAGAAATAGTTTCTGCCTTTTTAGAAAGCTCTAAAAGGCCTTTTATGTCTACGCCTTCTTCAATTATCCCGGCTGTCATATCAAGTTTTTCTTTAAGATCATCTATTTCTTTGGGGAGAATAAGGCCTAAGTGTCTGCTTGAGAGCTCAATATCTTTTTTATTTTCAACATACCCATAGCACCTTATTCCCAGCTCTTTTTCTATAAGGGGCATAAGTACAGCCGCAAAGCTCTTTGATGTCTTATTAAGAATCACGCCTTTTATAAGTTTTTCACTGTCATAGTCAAGAAAGCCTCTTATCTGCGCAATAACAGATCTTCCGGCGCCTCTCCCATCAACTACCAGCACAATCGGTGCTTTTAAAACTCTTGCCAGATCATAAGATGAACCCTGTTCCTCTACTCCGCCTAAGCCATCGTAAAGCCCCATTACGCCTTCTATTACAGCGATATCCCCCGCATACTCATCTGCAAAGATTTTTCTTGTAAGGTCATCTGACGTAAAAAAAGTGTCCAGATTCCCTGAAGGGATACCTACCACATTTCTGTGAAACATGGGGTCAATGTAGTCCGGGCCGCATTTAAAGCTGCACACATTTATATTCTTATTTTTAAGGGCAGCAAGTATCCCGAGGGTTACTGTGGTTTTTCCACTTCCGCTTTTAGGGGCTGCTATAAGTATTCTTGGATAATTCATTCTTCCTCAATGTCCAATCGTAAAAGAAACGATATATACCGGGTTTTCTGCTTCCATAAGGGAGTATTGTCCAAGGCTTTTTGCTTTACTTACCTGGACAAGTGCTATATCTGCATCTTTGATCTCATAATCTTTGATAAGTTCATTTAATGCAGAGATTGTCTCGATCGTAACTGCATTTGCAACAACTCTTATCTTCTTTTCAAAGCTTCTTAATCTTTCAAATATACTCTTTAGATTCCCACTGCTACCGCCAATAAAAACCTTGTCAGGAGCAGGCAGATTATCAAGAGCTCCTGGTGCAACGCCTTCCACTACTTCGAGATTTAAAAGCATGAATTTGTCAGCATTTTTCCTAATAAGGTCGCATGCCTCTTTCTTTTTCTCCACAGAGTAAACTTTTATTTTAGGAGATAATCTTGCACATTCCACTGAAACAGAGCCTGTTCCACCTCCGATATCATATATGACATCTCCATCACATGGCTTTAGCTTGCAAATAGACAAAGTTCTTATTTCCTCTTTTGTCATTGGTACTTTGTCCCTGATAAATTCTTCATCCTTAAGTCCCGGAAGAAGCTTTTTTTCTGCCTTCTGCTCATTTTTGATCATCAGGGTGTAAAGACCTTCTTCCTTAAGTTCCATGCATCCTGCGGCGTCAAGCACACAAATCTTTTCATCACCATAAATGTTACAGCCGGCATATACTGTGAACTTACCTTTTTTATTATCCTCCAGTTTTTTTAGAAGTTTTCCGATTCTGTTTATATCTTTTACACCGGAAGTAATGACTATGGTGCCGGCATATCCTGTTACAGATGCTATTAGCTCTCCGGTCCATTTTTGCTCATCTACTCCATGAGTACTGATTATTGCTTTATCCTGCCAGTTCTCACCTATTCTTGCACACAGGGCACTTACTGATGATATTCCCGGCAAAACTATGGGACTGTAGCCCTCATTTTCAAGCGCTTCAAGGAGCTTTCCGGCGCCGCTGTAAAATCCAGTATCACCTGAGAAAAGAACTACCACTTTAATAGTTTCTTTTTCATTTTCTTCTTTTATCTTTTTAAGAGCAGGTATTATGTCAGATGCAAGATAATAAGGATACTTTGGGCAGTCTGAGTCTATGCCCTCAAGCATTCTCCCCGCACCAAAAATGTAATCCGCTTCATCTAAGGCCTTTTGTACTTCCAAAGTAAGGGTTTCTTTCCCCATTCCAAAGCCCGCCAAAGTGACTTGCAGGCTCTTTACTCGCTCTTTACCTGTGTTTTGGCCAAACAGACTGATAATTTTCTCTCTGACTCTTTCATAGTCTTCACCGGCATTTTCGACCGGGCGCTTTATTATAAAGATCTGAGCCCCTGCATCCCTGGCGGCCTGTATCCTTTCAAGCTCTCCTCCGGCCTTTCCGCTCTCCTTTAAGACCACGACCTTTGCATCATAGTTTTTAAAAAAAGTAAGATTCATGTCATAGGAAAATGGCCCCTGCATGGCTATTATCTGCTTTCCCAAAAGTCCATTGTCGTAACAGATCTTAAGGCTCTCACTATTTGGGATGACTCTTACCACAAGGCGTTCTAATAAGCTCTTTTCACGGCAAAACTCAGGTATATCCTTAGAGCCTGTTGTCAAAAAAACTGTACCCCTCGTTTCAAGAAGTGCTTTGACGCAGTCCCTGGCACTTTCAAAGAACCTTGCGCCAGGGGCAGCGATCTTCTCATTGCTTCTGTGCACTCTAAAAAAACGAATATCATGAAAATCCTTTCTTGCATCATCGATTTCTTTTTTCACAAGCTCTGCATAAGGATGAGTTGAATCAACTATCGCCAGTGGCATTTCTCTTTCAAAAAGCTCTTTCATCTGCCATCTGTCAAGCCTTCCGATGCGCACGTCAATAAAAGGATCATCATCTATCACCATTTTCCCGTAATCCGTTGCAACAAGATAAATACTTGGTATTTGAGCCTTTGCAAGGTCTATTGCCAGTTCTTTTCCTTCAGTTGTTCCGCCAAAAATGATTATCTTATTCATTTATCCTGTACCCTCTTGGAGTCACCAATTTATCACCAATAAGTTTAGATCTTGAATTACCGATAAATACTGTGGTGAACATGTTTACACTCTCGTTTTTAAGGTCTGATAAAGTGCACACATGGGCCCTTGTGCATTCTCGGCCAATATTTTCCACGTAACCGCAGGCTCTTTTTTCGTCTGCACCGCTTGAAAGCATGATGTCACAGGCTTTTTTCAAATAGTCTGCACGCTTTTTGCTGGAAGGATTGTAGATAACTATCGAAAAATCCCCATCTATCGCTGCTTTCAGTCTCTTTTCTATCTGCTCCCATGGGGTCAATAAGTCACTTAAGGATATTACGCAAAAGTCATGATTTATGGGTGCTCCCAGGACCGCTGCCCCGGAAATTGCTGCAGTAACGCCAGGTATCACACAAACGTCTACCTCAGGATACTCTTCCCAAAGTTCATACACAGGTGATGCCATACCGTAAACTCCAGCATCGCCGCTGCAGATAAGTGCTACATTTTTCCCTTCCCTTGCAAATTCAAAGCTTTTCCTGCACCTTTCAATTTCCTGTTTCATAGGGGTTGTAAAAAAGTCTTTTTCCGGAAAAAGATCCTTAACAAGATCCACATAGACTGTATAGCCTGCAATGATATCGCTGCTTTCCATAGCTTCAATTGCCTGCCCGGTCATCATACTCTTATCTCCGGGCCCCATTCCAACTAAAAATATCTTTCCTACCATGTTATTGTGATCATCCTTCTCTTTGCTTCCGCAAGGGTCATTCCATCTCTGGAAGTCTTAGTTTTTAAAAGCTCCGCCCCTTTGCCTGCGCCCAAAACTGCTGCCCTTTCACATACATTTCCCACGCCGACTTTGCTCTTTACAAAATCAGATTCCTCAAAATTCCCTTCGGCCTTTTCAATTTCTTCAGAGGAAAATGTGAGGAGCTTTACTCCAAAATACTGACACAGCTTAAGTAGGCCAATCTCGCTACTTTTCACATCTATTGAACAGATGGCATAGAGATTTTGGGATAGCTCTTCTTCGTCATACTGCTCAAGAACAAATTCTTTCAGTTGCTCAAAGCTCTTGCCTTTCTTGCATCCCATTCCTAAGACCATGCGCTTTGGATAAAGAAAAAGCGCATCACCAAAGGTCTTTTTTTCTTTATCATCACCTATATAAAAATCAGGAATGCATAAAAGCCCAGTGCTATCATTTTGTAAATTCATATTGATTTCTGATAGCTCTGCCGGCTCTTCTCCCACAAACTCTTTTTCCTTAAGGTCACAGAAAAACCTAACCTTTTCGCCCCTTAAAACCTTGGAAGATATCTTTTTTATCTTTTCCTTTTCAGAGATAACAAGGCCGTTTTTCCTGGCAAAAACATCTATGGCAAAGGCTCTGTTAATATCCGTTGCAGTTGTGATAACTGCTGTAGCACCTATTCTTTTGGCCAAAAGAGCTGCCAGGTCATTACCACCTCCGTAATGCCCTGACAAAATCGGAATGACAAAGTGTCCCAGCTCATCTATTACAACTACCGGGATATCTTTTAATTTATTCTGAATGCATGGAGAAAGGAGCCTTACTGCAATTCCCACAGCTCCGATAAATACTATAGGTTGATGTTCTTCAAAGCATCTTTTAAAAAAGTCAGAGAGCTTCTCATCCTCACTTTTTATCTCAGCAAGAATATCACTATTTTCGGAAAAGAGCTTTTCTGCCAACTGCCTTCCTTTATCTGTAATATAGGAGGCCTGTACCACTTTGATCTGGTTCATTTTTTTATTCCTCTAAAACCTGTTTCAAAATCCGGTGAATAGAGTTTTGACAATGAGTATCCGGATTTTGCTATCACTCCTCCAACAAGAACAACTGCCAGATTCTTAATGCCTTCTTTCTGTCCGCTCTCATAAAGGCTCCCCACAGTACAGAGAATTTTCTTTTCATCAGGCCAGCTTGCCTTATACACAATTGCAGCCGGAGTATCAGCGCTGTATCCACCGTTAATCAGCCTTTTTGATAATTCATCAAGCATTCCCGCACTTAAATATATTGCCATTGAGGCCTTATGAGCTGCCAGGCTCTCAATTGATTCATTTACAGGGACCGGGGTTTTCCCCTCCATTCTGGTGATTATAAGGGTCTGACTCACATCAGGAAGTGTGTATTCAAGATTAAGCGAAGCCGCAGCCCCAAAGCAGGCGCTGACACCCGGGCAGCTGTCATAGCTTATATTTTCTTTATCAAGAAGCTGCATCTGTTCCATAACAGCCCCATATATACTAGGCTCCCCTGTGTGAAGCCTGACCACTTCCTTTCCATTTCTTTCTGAAAGGACCATTATCTCCATGACTTCATCCAGGGTCAAAAGGGCGCTGTTATATATTTCGCAGGTCTCTTTTGCATATTCTAAAAGCTGTGGATTAACCAAAGATCCTGCATAGATTATTACATCTGCTTTTTGTAAGAGCTTCATGCCCCTTACCGTTATAAGGTCAGCAGCACCGCACCCTGCACCAACAAAATGAACCATTTTTTCCTCTTTCTTTTACATCAGTAAATCTTTTGCACCGGCAGACTTTGCAAGTATCCCAAAATCCCCGGAATAGATGACACATTCTATCTGTATTTTCCCCTGAGCCCTGAAGTTTAGGTAAAACAAAACCTTCTCAAGTACAATGTCCATGGTCTCCTTAAGTATCCCAGCCTCTTCCACAAGGCGAAGTGCTTCCTCAGTGTTTGTGCACCCAAGTATCTTTCTTGCAAGTGCAGAATCACCATTAGCCAGGATTCCGCAACAGGCAAGGATTTCCATTCTGCAGTCAGCCTCATGGGAATGAGTATTCATGATACCGCCCGCAACTTTGATGAGCTTTCCGATATGGCCTGTAAGAACCATTTTCTCAAATCCCATATCGCATACCATGTCTACGGTTTCACCGATGAAATTGGAGCACTTTACGCTTTTATCAAGGTCATATCCAAAATTATCCTTCATAAACTGCTGGCCAAAATTGCCAGGAGATACTATGGCAACCTTCTGCCCAAGAGCTTTTTTCTGATTAAGCTCTACCCTTATGGTATCAAGAATAGCCTTAGTACTCATGGGCTCAACAATGCCTGTGGTTCCAAGTATCGAAATTCCGCCCTCAATTCCAAGCCTGGGGTTAAATGTCCTTTTTGCAAGCTCTTCCCCCTCTGGAACGGAGATCTCAACTTTCAAAACGCCATTAAAGTCAAAAATACTGCACACTTCTGTAACTTCTTTTTGGATCATCTCCCTGGGAACATGATTTATTGCAGCATTTCCAACCTCCTGGTCAAGTCCAGGCTTTGTAACTCTTCCAACTCCGATTCCGCCGTCAATTATTACTTTCAATGAGGAATGTATATCTTTTTCAAAAGAATCCTCTATAATACTTACTTTTGAAACAATGTGGCTTCCTGTTGTAACATCCGGATCATCACCACCATCCTTGATAACAGCGCAGGTTACATAGGTCTTTCCCTGTTGTATATCCACGATCTTAGCCTCAAACATAACACCAGCAGGGGTCTCTATCTTAATCGTGCTTTTTTCTTTTCCCGAAAGCAGCATGTACGCTGCTGCCTTTGATGCAGCCGCAGCACAGCTCCCTGTTGTAAATCCTTTTCTCATAGGCCATATACCAATGCATTTACGATAGCTGCAGCTATATTACTGCCGCCTTTTCTTCCGCGGTTTATTATGTACGGGACATCTGATTGTAAAAAGAGCTCTTTTGCCGCTACTACATTTACAAATCCCACCGGCACACCAATGACAAACTCAGGTCTGTAGATACCTTTTTCCATCATCTCATATAAGGAAATAAGGGCTGTCGGGGCATTTCCTATGGCAAAAATTATAGGAACATTAAGCTCTGCTGCCCTTTCCATACTTACAGTTGCCCTTGTGACTCCGCGCTCTTTCGCCTCCTTAGCAACACTTTCATCAGCCATGAAACAGTGGACTTCTCCGCCGTACGTAGCAAGTCTCTTTTTATTGATGCCCGCCATGGCCATATTGGTGTCGGTAACGATATGTGCGCCGTTTTTTATCATATCTCTGGCAATCTTTATGGCGTTTTCTGAGTAGGCAAGAGTATCAGCATATTCGAAATCCGCACTTGTATGTATCACTCTTTTTGTGACAGGAGCCTCTTCATCAGGAATTATCTTGCCCATGTCCTCAAGCTCTTTTGTTATTATCTCAAAGCTTCTCTTTTCAATTTCAGAAGGAAGTACAAATTCGATATTCTCCATATTCACCCCAAAATGCTGTATATATAATCCATGTCCAGGTTATCTCTGACGACCTTCGCAAGCCTGTCATATTCGTTTTCCTTAAAGACCCTGTAATTTACTGCCTCTCCAAGCTTTATGCCTTTTTTATCTGCTATCTTTTTTACCAGGTCAAGAGCTATATCACCTTCATCGAAGACTCCGTGAACATAGGTGCCAAAAACATTCTCCTGCTGGCATGACAAAAGAGCTTCTCCGGTTCTGCCCTTAGTCTCACCCATATGTATTTCATAGCCTGTATATTTTGCTCCTGAGAGCACATCAAAGAAGCCATCCATCCGGTCAAAAGTACCTTCACACTGGGTTCTTCTTTTTTTATCCTTAAGCATAGTTTCTACAGGCAAAAGGCCAAGTCCCTTAATACTTCCGCCCTCTTCAACTTTGTCAGGATCGCTTATTATTCCTCCAAGCATCTGAAAGCCTCCGCATATGCCAATAACCGGACAGGAGGAAGATTTTCTTTTTATGGCCGCCTCTATTCCGGACTCCCGCATCCACCTAAGGTCTCCTATAGTATTCTTACTGCCGGGGATGATGATAAGGTCCGCGCTCTCTATATCTCTGGGATTTGTTATAAATCTCACGTTTACCCCATCAATGCTTTCAAATGGAGCAACATCTGTAAAATTGGATATCCTGGGAAGCCTTACTACTGCTACCTCTATTGAAGGGCCATTCTCCTGCCTGTGATCCGTAAGCCTTTCGCTAAGGCTGTCCTCATCATCTATGAGAAGTCTTGTATATGGCACCGTTCCTACAACAGGCACATGTCCCATCTCTTCTATCATCTCTATTCCGGAATCAAGAAGACTCTTATCCCCTCTGAACTTGTTGATGATCAGGCCCTTTACTCTTTCTCTCTCGTCTTTTTCAAGGAGTTCCAAAGTACCAAGGAGCTGGGCAAATACGCCTCCCCTGTCGATATCCCCCACAAGAAGGACCGGCGCATCAATGAGCTTTGCAAGTCCCATGTTGACTATATCATCTGCCTTCAGATTGATCTCCGCAGGGCTTCCTGCGCCCTCAACCACAATAATGTCTGCCTGCTTTTCAAGCTCGTGATAGGCTGCAAGTATATCGGGTATCAGTTTCTTTTTATATTTAAAATACTCTCTGGCAGGCATATTACCTATAACTTCGCCATTTACTATAACCTGAGACCCTATGTCATTTGTGGGCTTTAACAAAACAGGATTCATGTACACAGAAGGCTTTACTCCTGCGCATTCTGCCTGCATTGCCTGGGCTCTTCCAAGCTCTAATCCATCCTCTGTGACAAAAGAGTTAAGCGCCATATTTTGGGATTTGAATGGCATAACTCTATACCCGTCCTGTTTAAATACACGGCAAAGGCCGCCTGCTAAAAGGCTCTTTCCCACATTGGACATAGTTCCCTGAACCATTATTACTTTTGTTTTCATATATTTACCTGTTTATAAGCTGAAAAAGAGCGTCTGAATAGCCTCTAAGTCCGTCAATCAGCGTCTTTCCACAGCCTTTTTCCATGTGATATATCTCTTCTATTGTCTCACCGGTTACTATCTCTTCTGGTGCTCCAACAGCTACGACTCTTCCATCATTTATCGCAACCACTTTATCCGCTAAAGCCTCTACAAATTCAAGATCATGCATAGAGAGCACAACCGCTATGTTTTCTCTTTTAGCCATCCTCTTGATTATTGACAGGATATCCACTTTGAACTGAATATCAAGAAAAGAAGTGGGCTCATCAAGGATCATTATCTCAGGCTCCTGACAGATTGCCCTGGCAAGCATGATCCTCTGTCGCTGTCCGTCGCTAAGTTTACCAAAGTCATTCTCTGCAAATTCTTTTGCATCAACCAAAGCGATCGACTGATCAACTTTTTCCCAGTCCTTTGGAGATAGTATTCCAAGTCTTCCTGTATAAGGGTATCTCCCTGTTGCCACCACTTCTCTTGCGGACATAAGCTGCGGCGTGATCCTCTTTGTTGTGACCATAGACATCACAGTTGAGAGTTCTTCGCCATTTACAAGTTTGTCCTCTTTTTCTTTTATATAAATATTTCCTGATAGTTTCTCAAGCTGCCTTGTGATGGTATTAAGGATCGTAGACTTGCCTGCCCCGTTAGGACCTATCAGTGCCACGATCTCACCCGGCATAACCTCCATTGTGATGCCTGAAACTACATTTTTTCTATAGCCGACATCCAACTTGTAAACTCTTAATACTTTATTCACTTCGTCTCTCACCTCGCCTTAAAAGCAGCAGGATAACAACAGGTGCAAGCCCCACAGCCGTCACAGAACTGATACTAAGTTCCATGGGTGCAAAGGCTGTCCTTGCTACATCATCGCAAATAAGTGTAATAATTGCTCCTCCAAGGAAACACGCAGGTATCATGATAAGTGTTTTTTCTGTCTTAAAAAGACCACGCATGATATGTGGAACTGCTATTCCCACAAAAGATATAGGACCGGCAAAGGCTGTCACTGTTGCCGACAAAAGGCTTGATGCAAGAATAAGGATTACTCGTAATGCCTTTATATTGACTCCCATGTTCCTTGCATACGCTTCACCAAGCTGATATGCGCCAATAGGCTTTGAGAGCATGAATGATAAAAAAAGGCATGCAAACACGATGATTACCGATATCCGCACATGCTCTATTGTAGTTCCTGAAAAGCTTCCAAGTGACCAGTTATGGAGATTAACAATATTAGAGTCTTCTGCAAAACACACAACAAAATCAGTTATTGCAGAGCATATGTACCCGATCATAACGCCGCATACTACTAAAAGAGACATATTGCGGACTTTACCAGCCAGGCTCAGAACGATCCCCATTGAAAGAAGTGACCCCAAAAATGCTGCAGCTATCATTCCAAAGGATGAAAATACCCTGCCGCTTTTTAATAAAAAGACCATTACAAGTGCGACAAAGAGCTTGGCTGATGAAGACACACCAAGCACATAAGGCCCTGCAATGGGATTTCCAAAAAATACCTGTAATAAGAAGCCTGAAACAGCCAGCGCTCCGCCCATGATAACTGCCGCAAGGATCCGTGGCAGTCTTATTGTCAGTAAAATATTCCTGGCAAGATCATCTACTGATCCATTAAAAAGAGCATAAAGCTCTTTGATGCCTATATCTGCACTTCCTGTCAGCACAGAAATACACCCAAGGATCACAAGTAGAACTACCAATATGAAAATAATAAGAATCTGATCAGCGGTTCTTTTTTGCAAAATCATTCCTCTAACCTGTACAAAAAGCTAAGCTTTTTTGTATCGCCTTCAAGTATATTATTAACGTCCTCTATAAAATCAGCAGCGCTTGTGCTCTGCTGAAAAAAGCTCTCCGGAAGGCAATATATCATGCCACTTTTAAAAGCTTTAAACTCTTCAAGAAGCGGCATCTTTTCCGTCAGTTCTTTTTTCCTGTCTATATTCCCCTCGATGGTGCCGTTGTATATAAGCAGGTCTGCGTCTTTTGCCCCTGCATAAAAATCCTCCACTGTAATATTCATAGTGGAAAGATTACTATCTTCTTCGTCAGTCAAACCTTTTGGAACATAAATGCCTCCCGCCAGATCTATCATGGAGCTTATATAATCTCCATTTTGTCTGACTGTCACTGTTCCATTTGAATTAATAGAAAAAACTGCTACCGATTTCCCTGTTTTTTCTTTTGCTTTAACCTCGTTTACTCTTTTTTCCTGCTCATCAAAAAGAGCTGTTGCTTCATCAAGTTTGTTATAAATTACTCCGTAGAGTTTTACCCACTCAAGTCTTCCAAGAGGGTCACTCTCATAGCTTGAGCGCTCTATCATAACTGTGATCCCAAGGCTTTTAAGTTTCTCATAGACCTCCGGGTTGTGATAGATCATCGTATTTTCTATTGCAAAATTGCAGCCTTTCGATAAAAGAAGCTCATAGTCAGGTGCCGCATATTTTCCCGCATAGAGAAGGCTGCCGCTCTCCATGGCCCTTTTGGCCTCATCTACTGACCAGTCTTCTTTTTTGGTTCCTGATAGTCTTATACTGTCCAGAGCTCCTATTGAAGCAATAAGGTCCATTACAGATGTTGACACCAGATAAGTTTTATCAGTCTTTATTGTTTCATATTGGGAAGCCGTATCTGAGCAGCTCTGCAAAAAACTCTGCTCTAAATCTCCACTTCCAATAGTTATGAAATTATATTTGTTTTTCTCGCTATCCTCGTAAAAGTCTACCTTAAACTCTTTTGCATACTTAAGTTCAAGGCTTCCTGTAAGACTTAGTCCTTCCGTCGAAGTGTGTCCTAAGTTTATTACCGGGGTTGTGCTCTCTTTTGAAGAAATGTCTTTTTCTCCTGTTCCATGAACGTTAAGCCTATACTCTATCTCATGGGGCGTACTCATGGCAGTTGTATCCGCAATCACCGTAAATTCCCGATCAAATTCAGGAACAGGTATAGTAAACTTTGATTTTTCTCCGGCCGAAGCCTCGTTAAGAAATTTTTGCCCGTCAACTATCATGTAATCATAGTTTGAACTGGACCATGTGACCACTACTTTGATCTTTCCATCCTTCACTACTACTTCAGTCGGAGATTCAACTGTTGCTTTGCCGCTTCCTCCCTCTAAAGAAACTTCGCAAACATATTCTCCGTCGGCAAGTATTTTGTTTTCTGTATTCTGACCACACCCCGTAATTATGAGCAAAAGAGCTATGATCATTGCAAGTGTCTTTTTCAAAATAAATGCCTCCGGATTAGAAAATATTACTGTGTTACAGAAACTTTATGATCGTACCACTTGCCTTTTTCACCTAAAATGGCAAGGTCGAACTCCTCTGAAAGCTTCTCAACAGGAACATCAAAACCATTTACGGTTTCTTTGCTTCCATCGCTGTAAGTAACCTCAACGTCATAAGGCTTAAGCCAGTCTGCTTCATTCTTCTCAGCATCGGCTGCTGTTCCAACATAGAGATTAACTATCTTTTTGGAAACAAGCGCAATTGAAACATACGCTGTTCCATCTTCATTTACTGTCAGTGTGCCTTTTCCATTGTTAGCTTCATTAACACGGAACATACTTGAATCTGTGTTAAAAGAAACTTCGTAAGTACCTTTTTCAAGAGCTATACCAGATTCCTCTGATTTTACTGAATCACTGTTTTTTTTTATTGCATCAGCTGTGTGCTGAACATAAAGAGCCTCAACATTCTCGATTCGGCCAAGACCTACGATCTGGCAATCAACTGAAAGGCCTGCTGCCTCAAACATTGACTTCCATGAATCCTCGTCATCACCTGCCATGTCGTTGTTGGCATGATCTCCTGCTACAACCATAAGAGGTCTTAAGATGACCTTTGTATAACCTGCTTCCTGAACAGCAGCGATTACATTTTCACATGATGTCTCTTCAGGCTCACCCTCTACAGTTCCGACGAATACATTCTTGTAGCCAAGTTCATTCATCTGAGTCTGCATCTGAGAATAGGTAACCTTTGCAGCATGGCTTGTGCCATGGCCCATGAATACAAAAGCAGTCTGCTCATCTGCAGCCTTTTCAAGACTCTCAAAGCCAGCATCCAAAAGAGCTGCATTTGTTATCTCTTTTGCTACAGTCTGCTTATCTTCGTTGATGATCGTTGCATCAGCGCCAACTTCTCCAAGAAGTGGCTCTGAGATCTTAACTGTCTCAAAAGAATCAGCGTATTTATTAACTGTTTCAACAAGCTCGTCGTACTCTGCACCATGCATAAGGTGTGTAGGCTGGATCACAAGATTTTTTACCCCATTATCTACTGCTCTTGTAAGAGCCTGATCCACATTATCGATCTTCTCACCATCTCTTGCCTGAATATGGTTGATAATGATCTGAGCTGTAAATGCTCTTCTTACTGAATAATCAGGATTTGCTGCAGCAATTGCCTTTTCAATTCCGCCAATATCCTCAACGCGGCTGTCACTAAAAGACGTGCCAAAGCTTACAACAAGGATCTCATTTTCACCTATTTCGTCCTGATTAAGTGGATCATCCAATGAAGCATCACCTGTATCTCTTCCAAAATAATCAGGATCAGCAAATTCTCCTTCGACCATTTCTTTCTGTGCATCAGTGAGTGCATCCCAAGCCTCCTTGGCAGCAGCGCACTGAGCATCTGTCTCGTCTGTCCTTGTCTGAACATAAATAGCATCAATTAAAGCAGCTACCTTATCAGCAGCTTCCTGATCAGATGTTTCCTGAGTAGTAGCTGCTTCCGTGCTTGCCTGTGTTTCTGCTGCAGCTGATGTTTCTGTAGCAGCACTCTCGGAATTACCTGCCTGACTGCTGCCGCAACCGCAAACTGCAAGTGCTGTCAAAGCTGTCAGAACAAGTGTAGTAACTAGATTCTTTTTCATTTTTCCTCTCCTTTACAGGGATTTCATTCTGCAACTTTGACGCAATAAAAAGAAAAAGACCACATGCGTAGTGGTCTTCAAATTCAGATAGATATATCAAAAGATATTTCACATGAATCTGATTCGAAGTCCGCAAATCAAAATTGCAAAACTTAGGCAGGTCTCCTGACTTCGATCAACATCTGTGCTATCTTCCCAATTTCTCAGTGATAACAAGCACAGACTCCCTGACACAGTGACGGCTTCGCTCCGGATTCTCACCGGATTCCCTTTTCACCCATCCGCAATGATGGACACCTAAGCTCTATGAAATCTATTATTTTTTCTATGTCAAACTAACATAAAAGAAAAATACTGTCAATTCCGCCTCTTGCTTCTTTAAAATCTTTATGTATAATAGGAAAGTACTTTTTTTGTAATATCGAGGGAAAATTAATGAAGTATTTAAAACAGTTTCTTATTATTCTGGCAATTTCTCTTTTGGGTGAAATATTAAAAGCCATTCTTCCACTACCAATACCAGCCAGCATCTATGGAATGGTTCTTATGTTTGTCTTTCTTCTCACAGGAATTCTCAAACTCAATCAGGTAAAGGACGCAGGTAAATTCCTCATTGAGATCATGCCTGTTTTGTTTATTCCTGCCGGCGTAGGTCTTATGTCATCATGGAATGTACTTAAGCCGGTTCTTATCCCCGTATCGGTTATTACCGTGATCACGATCTTTACAGTAATGGCTGCTACCGGATTGGTATCGCAGTTTATCATTCGAAGGGATAAGAAGGAGAAAACACTATGAACGAATTTATGCAAAGCAGCGCCTATGCAGGCGTAACAATAAGCCTTATTTCTTACGGTCTTGGAAACTTCCTTAAAAAGAAAACAGGCCTTGGACTTTTTAATCCGCTTCTTATTTCAATGATAGTGACAATGCTGTTTTTGCTTGGATGCGGGATTGATTATGACACCTACAACGAAGGCGCCAAATATCTTAGCTGGCTTTTGACACCTGCTACCGTGTGCCTTGCCATTCCTTTATACGAAGAATGGGAGCTTCTTAAAAATAATGCAAAAGCTGTAGTTATCGGCATTTTTTCAGGTGTTATAACAAGCCTTGTGACAGTTTTCGTACTTGCCAAGCTCATGGGACTTTCTCATGAAAGCTATGTAACCCTCCTTCCAAAGTCAATCACAACAGCCATAGGAATGGGCGTTTCACAGGAGCTTGGAGGATATGTAACTATCACAGTTGCAGTTATTGTCATCACCGGAGTTTTAGGAAATATCTTAGCTGAAATTATCTTTAAACTCTTTAGGATACATGAGCCTATATCCAAAGGCCTTGCCCTCGGAACTGCCGCCCACGCAATAGGAACTGCCAAAGCTATGGAGATTGGCGAAATAGAAGGTGCCATGAGTTCACTTTCAATCGCTGTAGCCGGCATCCTTACTGTCATATTTGCATCAGTCTTCGCAGGACTAATCTGATCTGGGCAGCTTAGTATTTTGCTATACCTGTAAGCGGAACCTTGTTAACCTTGCTAAAGGCCAGGAAATTGATCACTACTGAGAAAAGAGTATTTTTCTTTAAGAAAACGCTCAGCCTTATCAAGCTCGAGCATTCCATACTGGAAGTTCCATTCTCGTCCGCAATGCGTGCTCACCGGAACAACCACGGCTGTAACACTCTTTTACATAGTTTGAAGTGAAGGGGGTAAGAAATAGCGGACAACTATTTATACATCAACATCGATTTCCATTTATATGGAAAATCAATATGTGCCTTTACTATGTCTGATTTATACTTTCTCATTAGTTTTGCCAACGGCTTTACAAATTCCTCGTTCCATTTTTTATGATCCGGATACATCAGCTTCAGCATATATAGCTGCGCAAATAATCTCCTAGTAGGAATATACTTCTCACCTTGTGGCATCCTAGGTAGCGCTGTGAATATCCAATAGTACAATCTAGAATAATGTGCACATTTATTTCGTAAATCAGTAAGACATCTAAACCAACTATCGAGTACCTGATAATTCACACCATATGTATTTTGTGCAATAGTCGCTTTATCTATATTAGGTAAATCACGATAAAAATATGAAAGCATTCCAATAGAAAAATACTCGATCAATACCCATATAGGAAAATGCCCACCATAATTATTCATATGATGCTTTACAACAAGTGTACGCTGGTTTTCAGCTATACAAGCTGACACACGTTGTAAAAAGGCATTGTGGTTATGTTTGCTATTATAATTTGTACTATCTGTATAGCCTTCTGCATCATACTTCTGAGAATGGTAATATGAAATCTGAGATTTTAAGTATATCTCTATTTCATCTATAGTTCCCATTATCAACTTTCTTAATTCAGAATCAAAATAGTATATATTCTCTAATTGCTCAAAACTTGTATCTTCATGAAATTTTTTGTCTGTTTTTGAAATAAATGGAAGAAAATATCCCGAAAACCTATAATAGTTTACATGATTGAGAAACAAGATAACATTACCACTGTCGTTAATCTTAAGTCCCTTATTTCTTAATATCTCAACCTGCTCCTTATAAGTCTTAGACTTTTTAAGTTGCATAATAACCCCTAAAATAAAAATGTGCTCCCATTGGACACTTCAATGAGAGGTGTGGGAGCTCCTGTTAGTTTCATTATAACAAAAGCTACTTTTTTTCAATAACATTTTTCTGTCGTCAGATATATTGTATAGTTTATCTGACGAACTGCTACTATTGTTATACTGAGTGGTTGTTTCCAAAATGGAAATAACCACCTTCAGCAATTTTCTAATGCCATCATACATATTTCAGTGCGATATGCATATATTCTTCCAGCATTCATTTAGTGCTAAAGAAATCAATTATCTGCTTTACAGAAATCGGATAAAAACTGTTGGCATCTACCCCAACATCATATCTAAATATTCCCTCTTTTCGGTTTTGCTCGTTATAATCCATCCGAGCGTGAATATGACCATGAAGCTGTATGCTACCACTATTTTTCTTAGGCCAAGAAAGCATGGGATAATGCATCAAAGCAAAATAGCGTCCGTTAAGAGATACAGTCATAAAATCTCTCACATCCTCAAATAGACTCGGATCATACTTTTTATCATGATTACCAGAAATGAGATATTTATTGCCATTCATTTTCTGTATAATTTCATTTGCAGCATCTGCCGTCATATGATGACAAACGTCTCCCAGTATATAAACCGTGTCATCCTTGTGAACTACTGCATTGTAGTTTGTAAGGATGGTCCTATTCATTTCCTCAATAGAATCGAAAGGCCGATTCTGCATTGATATAATTCCCCGATGTCCCAAGTGTTGATCTGCTGTAAAAAATATCATTCAGCCACCTCTAAACTCATTTGTAGTATAACGATACTCACAAGCAATTAGTCCTCACACCAATTCCCTCATATAGCCAGATTCATATATGTTCCTATATACTCTGTCAGGGTAAAAACGCAAATATTCCTTTACTACCGAAAAATCCAGTCTTGTTGTATTAACATACTTTTTCAATTTCTTCAACAGTTCTCCACCGCTGATCTCGCTGTATTTGTCAATATTTGTCATCAGATCAAGGAACTGGAGAGCAGATACATTTCTCTCAGTAATAGTGTCAACAGGCTTGTACACAATAATGGCATTACCGTCAAAGTCCTGTTTTCTCTGCTTAGTAGTAGCTTCATTGCTGCAAATTTCATAGCAAGCTGGATTTTGTGAAGTAAAGCCATATTGATTTGCCAGTTGAAGTCCTGTAACATATCCAGAAATAGCACCACCAGAATTCAGATACTTCTTATCGATATACTTTTCTACAGATATTTTTCCCTTTGTTCCCAGGCTTGTAACATATGGAAGATAGTAAACGCCGTTATAAAGTCGCTCCAGCCTGCCTTCATCAACAAGCTTCTTCATCTCCTGCCTTAGATAATCCTTGGAATTTGCAGGTATTTCTTCAAGAAAAATGGGCTCACCATCTGTAAAGTTCTCAATCAAATAATCAATTACCATAACCCCCTCATGTTTTTGAAATTGTTATTTTCATTTTTATAATATGACCATTCAAAATATATTGCAAGTAAAAAAGCCCACACCTTATGATGCAGACTTTTTCATATATCTATTATTCTACTTGTCACGTTTATTATACAATTATCGTGACGCTTCCAAAACAATATCCTTAATTCCTGCCCTGATCTTCGACTTGGGCACCACATGATTCAAATTGCCATTCTTCCAAAACCGGTCCATGACTGAATATTCTTGTGCGGCGGAGCCGCCTATCCGGTGTGGCGTGAGCCACGTGTCCGGACAAGCGTGAGCCACCTTTATTTGTACCTTTACAATTACATACGGTCAGTTTCTGATAAACCATAAACCTCTCGCATGGAAAGATCCTTGGATGGATCTATTGGAACGATGTTGATGACGTATCCGTCATGTACGATACGATCTAGTATAGCATCTGCCAGAGGGGAATCATCTCCTCCGAGCTGTTCATACCAACCCTCTTTTGTATATTGAGAGCAGAAGATGGTGGAGGATCTCTTTCTCCTTCTGTGGAGCAGCTCAAAGATGTCTGTCTGCTCTTCTGGTG